>CACYGX010000054.1:578-2237 GCA_902774055.1 uncultured Bacteroidales bacterium | reverse complement strand
CATCTGGAAGCCGTCTATCTCAGGCGTGGAGATGACAATCCCATCACTCGTAGTGCCGCCGTTGAAAAGAAACGGCTTCTTAATCCCGTAGCCAAAACTGCTGATGGAAAGGGAAAACAATAAAACGGTCAAAATATAAAAAAACTTCCTGCCCATATCTCTTTCAAGCTTCCGGCAACGTGGCATCCGATCCGCTGCCACAGATGGCCTCGAAGACATTCCCCGTCAGTGTTCCCTTGGCGTTGGTACCACAGATACCGCCGGCATAGTCGCGCACACCGCCAACCCATACGTTGCTTTCGGTGGTGCACTTGGAGATGGTGCCCTTGTTGAGTCCACAGATACCGCCGAGGTTCTTGCCCATATCTATCGAGCTCATCACAGAGAATATCACGTGACAGCTGTCAATGGTTCCACTGTTGACACCCGCGATGGCGCCGATATAGTCCCAGCCGCGCATGTTGCATGCAGCCATGCCCACGTTCTTCACGACGCCATCCTTGCCGATAGCACCGAAGAGTCCGCGATAGCCGCAGCCTGCCACGGGTTCTTCTGTCTGGAGCATCGTGATGACGTGACCGCCACCGTCGAAGGTTCCCTCGAATGACGTACTGTCAGTATCACCGATAGGTTGCCACGGCACTTTGACGAAGTCTTCGGCAATCAGGTCGTTGTCAAGACGGAAATGGGTCTTGGGACGGCGGTTGTTGACATAGTCGGCAATCCAGTAGAGGTTGCCGAAGGTCCTGACGACATAGGTGCTGTCGCTACCGGAATACTCCACAGCGGGACGCTCGTAGGGGTGCAGACACTTCTTGTTGGTGCAGAAGCCGTTGTCGTCGTAGCTATGGTCCGTGCCAGGCTCATTAAAGTATACCACATGGTAACACTGGCTGCAGGTATATTTCACGAGGGTGTTTTCGCAGTCCTGTCTCACCACCTCGCGACGCTCCAGCGAATGGGGGAGTTTCTTGATGAATTGGCAGTCGCCGCAGTAAATCATGTGATAGTAATCGTCGACGGGCAACTTCTCCTTGCCAAAGTTCTTGTGCTGCGCCTTAATGACATAGTCACACACCAGACACCGCTGGTTGTGATTTCCCCAGTCAGCGGAATAGGTTGCCCATTTATGCTTCTCCGTAACCTCTTTTCCACACTCCTTACATTTCTTGTAGTGTACTGAGTCGGGGTCGATTTTGCCGGTTTTCTCGGTGTATTGCATCCATGCATCATGGCCATAGGCCTGCTCGAAGTGGTGGGGCTCTTGTATGGTGAGCTTGCAATCGTCAAGGCTGCAATAGTGCTCGTGCTCGAGGATGCTTCCGTTGGGCAATTTCCTGTACTGCGATTTGTGATTATGCCAGGTAAAGAGGAAGTAGCGTCCACCACCGGCATGACCGCCGCTAACGGTCTGATTCTTACCCGCCGTCGGCTTGCTGCTCCTGACCTCCGCCCACTTGAGCACGCGCTGGTTGAAATCTTGGTTGCCCGTATGGCTATAATAGACATGGTCCTGTTTAGGATATGCGCCTCCATAAATGCTATAGTTGCGGCCGTTCAGTCCACCATAATAGGTCTTGTCCTGTTGTGATTGCGCCTGGTAGTAGGGAGCCGGTATGTAATCCTTTTTCCCCTCATTGAACTCTTTGCCATAGGCAT
>CACYGX010000054.1:0-566 GCA_902774055.1 uncultured Bacteroidales bacterium | reverse complement strand
CAACTTTAATCTCCGTTACAAAGCCTTGAGCCATGGCAGCGGTAGTGGATAGTGAAAAGAGAATAGTAAATAGTATTTGTTTCATAACGTTCAATGTTCTAATCGTTTCTTTAGTACGCTTTGACCTTGGTCAAAGAATGTTCAACGTTCATTTACTTATGTTCAAAATCCGGTTTGCGCCAGAGCAACGCCTGGCCGATAAGATCCTGCGTCAAAAGTGTGAAATGGTCTTGCTTGGGGTTGAGGATGAAAATACCGTGTTGGTTGGTATTGTCATCCTTGATGACAAACCGCTTGTATTTGAAGAATAGCGGAACGTCGTTCTCCTTGATGCGCGTCGAATCGAATACCTGGCCGGAATTGTACATGAACTTTATAATATTGTTGAGCTTTCCCGTCGAAGCGACCTCATAGCCCACGGGGACATCCTTGAGCAGGGTGCGGATGGTATTCATGGCCGACTTGTCCTCACTGGTGCTGGCCAACACGCCCTGGTGCAGATAGAAGGGACCAATCTTCATGTTGGCCGTGCAAGTGTCGTTCCACATGTAGATGGCAGCCTCACT
>CACYGX010000053.1 GCA_902774055.1 uncultured Bacteroidales bacterium | reverse complement strand
CAAGACCGACAGCGGCAAGGTGTTCAAGGAAGACGTGGACATCGTGCCGACGATCATCGACAAATCGCTGTCCTACATCCCATGGGGGAGCGATAACAATATGCCGTACCACATCATCAACCTCATCGAGAGTGACGAGACCCTCGCCACCTGTCAGATGTTTAATGCTGAAGTGTGCTACGGCAGCGGGCTGCAGTACAACACCGACTCGTGTAGCGGCGATGTCAAGCGGGAGGTCGAGGACTTCCTGCTCGACAACGCCTTGCCCTCGTACTTCCTCGGTGTGTGTCAGGATTTCAAGCACTTCGCCGAGTCGCGACAGAGGAAGCCATCAGGCAACTTATCGATGAAGCCGGGGCATTTTTAGTATGATCCATTTAAGAGTCCGAAAAACATGCGATTGTAGAGCAAAAATCACTACCTTTGCATTCAGTTGTAACGGTAAAACGGCATTTATGGATTATAGGCCCACCACAAATGAAATTTTCTCGAACCCAGTATTCCAAGCCTGTGCTTCATCAAGAATGTGGTGGAGAATCCTAACATCGTTATTGGTGATTTCGTAATTGTTTGTGATATAAAACTTGACTCTAATGAAAACAGAGATTGATCCTAAGACCACCGAGCGGGCACAATCTTTTGAGATATGGAAGAATGCTCCCATGCCCAAGGTTACGTTAGTCAAGACTTTCGATGTGGGGCGTGTGGTGAGATTGAGCCGGCGAAAAGGATTGAAGCTGAACATGCTCATTTGTTGGTGTATCGCTCGGGCAGCGAAAAATCTCAAGGAGTTCTACATGCTGCCCATGGGAGAACGCTACTTGAAGTATGACCGATTGGCTGTGAACGTGGTGGTGCCTGTCAAGAGTGGAGGTGTCACACTCTGTGACATCCCGTTCTTGGACGACCTCAAGCAGTTCAATGAAGATTATCTGCGTCTCACTCAGATGGCCCATGAAACAGGTGAACCTCACAATTTGAGCGACGATTATATGGTTATCAGCACATCGGCTTTGCCTGACTGTGAGATTGACACTGTGGTGAGCATCTATGCTGAGGTTTTTAATACGCCATTTCTCGCTTGGGGCAAGTACCGGCATAGACTCTTCAAGACAGTGCTCCCCATTTCGTTCCAGTTCCATCATGCGCAGATGGATGGTTTAGAAGCAGCGCATTTCCTCAATGATCTACAAGCCGAATTTAAAAGATTAAGCATCTAAAAGGCTGTACCTTAGCGCTTGTTGACTCCTTCAATCTCATGCAGATATCTTTATCTCACGCAGATGAGATAAATTGCCTGAACATAACTCCACTAAATTGATTGGTGACTCCGCTGAGCCTTAGCGCACCCAGCGAGAAGGAGCCACCACCGTGCATGATACTGGACAAGAGCCAAGTGCAAACCACTGGAAAAATGCTTGATTCACCTAAATTTGCAACATGAACAGAATCATTTCATTTACAATAATGGTGATATTCACTTCACTGTTGTTTGGGGCCAACGCTCAAACAGAGTCAGACTTACTCGGTATTTTTGGCGACAAGGCCACGAAATTACAGGGCAAGAAGTTAAGGTATCGCGAAGTGCTAACCGCTCCGCAAGACACCGCTCAACCCATTTTGGTCATTTACCTGCATGGCGGTAGCGGCGGCGGAAGTGACAACAAGAAACAGATGATGTCGCCTGCTGTGGGCAAGATTTATGATTACCTGAACGGGAACAACATCAAAGCCTATTACCTCGTGCCGCAATGTCCGGGCAACGCTTCATGGAACGGAGATGCGCCACGACAGCGCAATCGTGGCGGTCGCCCATCGCCTGGTGAGCGTCGCCCTCGTGAGCCACAGCAATGCGAGGCCTACAACAAATATGTCAAGGCTTTGGCCGATTACTATGTGAGAGAGTTCGGCGTCGATTCAACGCGTATCTATGTTTTCGGCATATAATACCTCACAATTGGCTCGTACTCCCATAATTTGTACACGAGGTACATTAGAAACGAGGTGCGAACAAGTGAAGCAATTGATTGATGACATCAACCTGTTCGGAGGCAATGCCGTCTTCCAACTTTTGGAAGGGTTGGACCATCACGAAGCAACATCTGCAGCATTCACTCCCGAAAGGATCGAGTGGGTGTTGTCACACCGAAGAAAGCCATAAGTACCTGTTTATTTAGACATACAAGAAAAAGACAATCAAGGTTAATAATCCCTTGAACGCTTGGAGGTCTGGAGTTTTTCCCGTACTTTCGCATCCTAAAACCGAAGATAACTAAAACGTTGAATATTAATATGAACAATCGCATCACTGAGGGCTATATGCTCTTTATGGGTTACCAGACCTACTATCGTATCGTAGGCGAACCTTCAGAGAAGGCTCCCTTGTTGCTGCTTCACGGCGGTCCCGGCAGTACACACAACTATTTCGAGGTGCTCGACTGCATCGCCGATACAGGTCGGCAAGTCATCTCATACGACCAAATCGGCTGCGGCAATTCTTATCTCGACGGGCATCCAGAACTGTGGACATTGAAGACATGGATTGACGAACTCATCGCCATCCGCGAACATCTTCATCTGGACGCCGTTCACCTTCTCGGACAGTCGTGGGGCGCCATGCAGGCTATTGCGTATGCGATAGATCAGAAGCCTGCTGGCATCAAGTCGCTGATTCTCTCGTCT
>CACYGX010000052.1 GCA_902774055.1 uncultured Bacteroidales bacterium | reverse complement strand
TACCCCTGCGGAGAAGGACGGCAGCATACGCCAGGTGCTCTACGCCAACTGGCGCCAGCCCGTGGCCAGCCGTGACGATATCGAGGTGATCGACCTGCTAGATATCAATTCGCCTTGGCGCGACCTGGCGATACGCATGGGGCGCATCGCCGGTGACGACGGCAAACGCCGTGTCCGCACCAAGTCCCGCAAGTTCGCCGTGCTGACGCGGGTCCCGACCCCCGACAGCACCTATTACCCGATACCGTACTACGGCGCCCTGTTCCGTGGCAAGTGGTACAACATCAAGCAGCTCATCGGCATGGCCAAGGAGGCCAAGCTGAAGAACATCGCCCCCATCAAGTACCAGATTGAGATCTCGAATAAGTATTGGGACTCCATCTTCAAGAGCGAGGGCATCACCGACCGCCGCGAGCAGCAGAAACGCATCGTCAAAGAGAAGCAGCAGATCCTCGACTTCCTTACCGGCGTTGAGAACGCTGGCAAGGTGTGGTTCTCCACCTTCTATGTGGCTCCCACAGGCGAGGTTCAGCACGAGGTCGTCATCAACAAGATCGACTCCGACAAGGAGGGCGGCGACTGGTCAACCGACATCCAGGAGGCGGTGAACATGATATGTTTCACCATGCGCGTGCACAGCAACCTGGTGGGCAGTGTGCCCGGGAAGTCGCAGAGCAACAACTCGGGCAGCGACAAGCGCGAATTGTACACCATTGCCCAGGCCCTGCAGAAGCCGTATCACGACCTGCTGTTCACGGTCCACCAGATCGTCATACGCTTCAACGGCTGGACGGGAGTCTATCCCGACTGCCCCTTCATCCAGCTCACAACGCTGGACGAGCATCAGGATGCAAAACAGGTAAGTATCAACAATAAAAGCACAAACGACAATGGCAAAGAAGAAAGAAATTGACTGGGAACAGCGCCGTTACGATTTGGCGAAAACCCTGCTCCCGAAAGTGATAGAACTTGACGAGACCAAAGAAACATCAATAAGTTATCGTATTACAATCTATAACAATGAGGGAGTGAATTGGGCACAAGCTATCGCTAGAGTAACTCTCGAATTTGTTGATGAGATGCTGCTCAAATTAAAGTACAACGAACTGAGACTTGACTGACATGACACGACTAATCACATCCGACCAGCAGTTGCGCAGATACCTGCCCAACGCTTTCGACACCGTGGAAGGCGAAACGACCTTCCACGAGAAGATCCTGCCATGGCTAGACCAGGCTGAACGATGGGTATTCACCCAGTTCATCGGTGACGACTTCGCCCCCGAACTGCTCGCCATGGAAGAGACCGAGCCGCTGCGCACCTGCGCAACGCTCGTTGTGGTCCATGAGGCCTTCATGCGGGCCGTGCCGTCGCTCGACCTGGTGCTCACGCCGAACGGATTCGGCATCGTGAGCAACCAGAACATCGCTCCGGCAAGCCCGCATAGGATATCAAGGCTCCTCGGCTCGCTGGAGACGAGCCGGGATATCGCCATCGAGCAGCTGATCCACAACCTGTTCCTCAACAGCACGTGGAGCGCCAGCCCCAAGCGGCAATGGTTCAGTGCAACGCTCTTCCCGAACATCGACCTTGCCAACCTGTGCGGTTTCACCGAACACCGGTGGGCGAACTACCTGGGACTGCGCTACAAGGCAATCGAAGTGGAGCAACGGCTGGCCGAGGAATACATCTCGCCAGAGCAACTGGCGGTGTTCCGTAGCGAGGTCATGTCCGCGTTCACGGATATTTCCGTCGCCACGTCCCACCATACCCGTGTCATTGAGCAACTGCGGCAGATCGTGGTCACCGCCCTGCAGGGCAACCAGGTGCCCATTCAGTCGCTGCGTGACATCGTTGACCTCACCGCCCTGCAGGGCAACCAGGTGCCCATTCAGTCGCTGCGTGACATCGTTGACCTGATGCGCAAGAACGAGACCTCGTTCCCGCACTTCCGCAATTCAAACACCTACAAACTATTTGAGCCTCCAATATTTGAAAATCAAAAAACCGCTGGCGGTTATTGGTTTTGATTTTCAAAGTATAGAGGGTAGCGGTTAGAGTTTAGAGATTTTTTGGGCACAATTTTTGTAATAAAAGATGTATCTTTGCATATTCAAAAGGAAATCCATATGACGAAAATCATTCAGTATATTTATTATAGAATTGCGAGTGTAGCATGGAACGCAAGTTCTTGGGGTAAAAGCGTCTATGATGGCTTTGCATATGCTGTTTTAGGTACATGCATTACATTCAATGCTTTGCTGATTTTTTCAATATTACGCTATGCAATTACAGGCGCTTATCCTAGTGAAACCATTGATTTCTTCTTAAAGACAATCTATATCCCACTGATGATAGTGAGTGTTTTCTTTTTACATTCAAAGGACAAAAAAGCATACAAGAAGCTAGAGGCTAAATATAAAAACGACCAGTATAGAGAACTTAAAGGCTGGCTGATTGCCATATATTGCATTCTGTCATTTTTTTCTGTTGTCATTGTATCGTGTGTTTGGTAAAACGTCAGACAACACTTTTTCCATGTCTTTTACACATAGAGGCGGTTACCGTACCTTCGCAGTACGATAACCGCTTTTATTATGCAACAAGACAAACCTACAATCAACCTCGCTGTTCCCACTGGGTGGGACCAATTGAACGACAAGCAGCTGCGCTATGTCTTCGGGCTGATGTCGCAAGGCTTCTCAACGGTGCAGATTAAGACCTACTGCCTTTTCCGTTGGACAGGCATGCAGGTCATGCATAAGTACGGCAAGGGATGGTGGTGCAAATTCGCTCACGACGAATTCTTTATCATGGCCGAACAAGTTAACGCCGCCCTTGCTGTCCTCGACTGGCTTGATAGCTTGCCCACATTGCCTGTACGTATCAAGCGTATCGGCAGGGGGCACGCCTTAGCTGCAGATTTCCAGAA
>CACYGX010000051.1 GCA_902774055.1 uncultured Bacteroidales bacterium | reverse complement strand
TATATCGAATACATTGGTAACGCCCTTGCGATGGTTTTCAGTGATTTTAAACACATCGCTTTTAGGCTTGTGCTTGATGAGATTCTCGGTAAACACCAGCTCAGGGAGTGTGACCTCCATGATGGAGTCTGGCTCATTCTGCCCGAAAACTTCTACGCTCAGGCTCACAAACATTAAGTATAAAAATAGTCTTTTCATGATGTTAAGTATAGTTATATTAGTATATATTCTTTTACTCGATCTCCGGGCGGTACTCGAGGATGTCGCCGGGGGTGCAGTCCAGGATGCGGCAGATGGCGTCGAGCGTCGAGAAACGCACGGCTTTAGTCTTGCCTGTTTTGAGGATTGAGAGATTGGCCATGGTGATGCCCACGCGTTTGCTCAGCTCGTTGAGCGACATCTTGCGGCGGGCCATCATCACATCAAGATTCACGATAATCATAGCGCACAAGGGTTTTAGATGGTTAACTTCTGTTCCTCGGCAGCGTCGTAAGCCACCTTGTAGAGCATGGCGACGATGACAGCCACAATTGCATAGACAAACGGCGTGTCGGTCAGCATCCATTCGTGCTGGTCGGTGGCCGAACAGGCAAAGTTCATGTTGTCGCTGATAAACGAGTGGATGGGCAGCACCACAGCCATGATCGCAGCACCACATTGGCACGGTTGAAAATCGTGCCTCCCTTGAGATGCTTGAGGATGTTGAACACAAATGCAGCCATCAGTCCCGCCATAGTGAGAATCATGATACGGTTGATGACAAACATGGTCAACTTGAGGCCCATATTCGGCGAGCCCCAGTTAATCACCCCTTTACCGCTGCCCGTTGTCAGAACATTGTAAGTCTGAATAGCGTAGAACGCCACCCACAGGGCGATGCAGATGAGCGAAAAAACGCACACAATTTTCAAAGCGTTGTTAGATGTTTTTTTCATAATACACAAGTTCTTTTGATTAATAATTCCTATGTAAAGATATATCAATTTATTGTAAAACAATAAATAAATTATGATATTTAAGATATTTTATCCCTTTAACGAGAAATTCTTTCGATGCAAAAATAAAGGGGATTTCTTATGCCTGCAATACCCAAAAGGGTATTTTTTTGGATTTATGCAGGATAATATGTAATTTTGTCCTTTCAAAATATCACATTTATGGCACGGGTAGAAGATTTTTTTATTATGGACAACGCGGTGACGGGGATCACAGACGAGGATTACCGTAACATCCAGGACGTAGTGGACTCGGTGGATGCGTTATCGCACATGACCTACAAGAGTGTCTATATCATCGACTACTTCAAGAAGAACTTCCTGTATGTCAGTGAGAACCCGTTGTTCTTGTGCGGTTTGTCGGCCAGCGAGGTCAAAGAAATCGGCTACAAGTTCTATATCGACAATGTGCCGCAAGATGATGTGGAACGCCTGTTGAAAATCAATGCTGCCGGCTTTTATTTCTCCAAGGACATCCCTGCAGCCGAGAAGCATTTCTATACGTTGTCCTACAATTTCAGGGTCATCAACACGGTTTCCAAGAAAGTGCAAACCATTAACCACCAGTTGGCACCGCTCAAGATGTTGCCCGACGGCACCATCTGGCTCGCGATGTGTGTCGTTTCCATTCCTATCCATTCCAATGACGATTCAATCATCATGCAGGACAACCGCACTAATGAGCGGTGGAATTATGACCTGGAGAATGACGTATGGAAAAAGGTGCCGCAAACTAGGCTCACCGAACAAGAGGCTCAGGTTATCAAGCTATCTGCGATGGGTTTCACGACCCAGGAAATTGCAGACCAGATTTACAAGTCGTACGATACAATCAAGAGCTACCGCAAGCGAATTCTTGAGAAACTAGGTGTTGATAACATCGCACAGGCCATCAACTACGCCACGGCCAACCGCCTCACGGAGGGATTTGAACATGCGGTTGATGCACTTCTGCTTCTGTTCCAGGTTGGGATGGACATAGAGATCGAGCGTCGTGCCGATGTTGGCGTGGCCCAATATGACGCTCACGGTCTTGTAGTCGCAGTGGCTCTCGATGCAGCGCGTGGCAAAGCTGTGGCGCAAGCCATGGAATTTGATCACAGGGATGTCGAGTTGCCTGAGCAGGCGCGTGTAATAGTTGCGGTATGTACGTGGCTCAGTGGGCTGGCGGTCGTTCGTAAGGATGTAGAACGACCGGTTTACCACCTTCATCAGCGGCACGAGCAACTTGTAGAGTTCCGGAGAAAGTGGTATTTCCCTGCGCGAGTTCTGCGTCTTTGGTGAGGAGATGATCACCTCGGTATGGCGTTGGCTGCCATCCACGATATAGATGCGCTCAATGGTCTTGCTCACCTTGACGACCCGTTTGGCGAGGTCGATGTCCTGCCATGTCAGGGCACAGACCTCACCAATGCGCATACCAGTTGACAGGCATAACATTATGCCCAGGTTGCGGAAGGTGAAGTTTTCCCGCACATGGTCGAGCAGGCGTTTCTGGTTGGCGATGGTCAGCACCTCCACTTCCTGCTTGTCCTGGACGGTGGGAAACTTAATGTCCCATTCTTCGTGAGCGAAGAAATGGAGTTTCACGCCGTAGCGGTACACCATCTTCAGGACGATGAGCAAGTCCTGTACAGTTTTGCGGCTCAATGTCTGGAGTTTCGTGATGACGAACTCCTGGACATCCTTTTCAACGATGCTGGTTTTCTCGCCGAAGGTCGGGAAAAGATGATTCTCC
>CACYGX010000050.1 GCA_902774055.1 uncultured Bacteroidales bacterium | reverse complement strand
GGCATGTTCCAGGCCAAGTTCTACGGTCTGGGTGCTGACGGTACCGTGGGTGCCAACAAGAACAGTGTGAAGATCATCGGTGACAACACCGACAAGCACTGCCAGGCCTACTTCTCCTACGACAGCAAGAAGTCGGGTGGTTTCACCTGCTCTCACCTGCGCTTTGGCGACGAGCCCATCCGCTCGACCTACCTGGTGACCACGCCCAACTTCGTGGCTTGCCACGTTCAGGCCTACCTGCACATGTATGACGTGACCCGCGGCCTGCAGAAGGGTGGTACCTTCCTGCTGAACACCGTTTGGGACGCCGACAAGCTGGCCGAGAACCTGCCCAACAATGTGAAGAAATACTTCGCCGACAACAACATCAAGGTTTACTACATCAACGCCACCAAGATCGCTCAGGAGATTGGTCTGGGCAACCGCACCAACACCATCCTGCAGAGTGCCTTCTTCCGCATCACCGAGGTAATCCCCGTTGACCTGGCTATCGAGCAGATGAAGAAGTTCATCGTTAAGTCCTATGGCCGCAAGGGTGAGGACGTGGTGAACAAGAACTACCAGGCTGTTGACCGTGGTAACGAGTACACCGAGTTGACCGTTGATCCCGCTTGGAGCAACCTCAACGTCGAGGGTCCCGCTGCCGACAACGCTCCCGAGTTTGTACACAATGTGGTACGTCCCATCAACGCCCAGAACGGCGACTTGCTGCCCGTGAGCGCATTCAAGGGCCGCGAGGACGGTACTTGGGATGCCGGTACCGCTGCCTATGAGAAGCGCGGTGTTGGCGCCTTCGTTCCCGTGTGGAAGGCCGAGAACTGTATCCAGTGTAACAAGTGTGCACTCGTCTGCCCGCACGCTGCCATCCGTCCCTTCGTGATGGACGAGGCCGAGGCTGCCGCATCTCCCTTCAAGGAGAGCGACAAGCTCAAAGCCATCGGCAAGGGCTTCGAGGGCATGACCTTCGTTCAGGTTGTTGACGTGATGGACTGCTTGGCTTGCGGCAACTGCGCCGACGTTTGTCCGGGCAAGAAGGGCGAGAAGGCCCTCGTCATGGTTCCCATGGAGGGTCACGAAGAGGACCAGAAGCTCTGGGACTACGCCATCAACAATGTCAAGAGCAAACAGCACCTCGTGGACACCAAGGCTACCGTCAAGAACTCACAGTTCGCTCAGCCTCTGTTTGAGTTCTCAGGCGCTTGCTCGGGTTGCGGTGAGACTCCTTATGTGAAGTTGATCAGCCAGTTGTTTGGTGACCGTCAGATCGTTGCCAACGCTACCGGTTGCTCCTCGATCTACAGTGCTTCGGTTCCCTCGACTCCTTACACCGTTAACGCTAAGGGTCACGGTCCCGCTTGGGCTAACTCATTGTTCGAGGACTTCTGCGAGTTCGGTCTGGGTATGACCATCGCCGACGAGAAGATGCGCACCCGCGTCCTGGGCTTCGTCAAGGAGGCCATCGACGATGCTACCGTTGCTGCCGACGTCAAGGCCCTCTACAAGGAGTGGGTTGAGAACTTCAACGACGGCGACAAGACCCGCGAGTTGAGCGACAAGATTCTCGAGGCCATCGAGCACAGCGACAATCCCGCCGACATCAAGGTTCGCGAGCTTGGCCAGTATCTGGTTAAGCGGTCTGGACCACGTGATTGCCAGCGGCAAGAACGTCAACATCCTCGTGCTCGACACCGAGGTTTACTCCAACACCGGTGGTCAGGCCTCTAAGGCTACCCCGATTGGTGCTATCGCCAAGTTTGCCGCTGCCGGCAAGCGCGTCCGCAAGAAAGACCTGGGTCTGATTGCCAGCACCTATGGTTATGTTTACGCTGCTCAGATCGCTATGGGCGCCGACAATGCCCAGTGCCTCAAGGCTATCCGCGAGGCCGAGGCCTATGACGGTCCTTCGATCATCATCGCCTACGCTCCCTGTATCAACCACGGCATCAAGGCCGGTATGGGTAAGGCTCAGGCCGAGGAGCAGGCAGCTGTAGCATGCGGCTACTGGCACCTGTGGCGTTACAACCCGCAGCTCGAGGCCGAGGGCAAGAACCCCTTCACCCTCGACAGCAAGGAGCCCAACTGGGACGAGTTCGAGAACTTCCTCAAGGGCGAGGTACGTTACGCATCGGTACTCAAGCAGTATCCCGACGAGGCAGCCGAGCTGTTCGCTGCCGCTAAGGAGAACGCCCAGTGGCGTTACAACAACTACCGCCGTCTGGCCCGCCAGCAGTGGGGTGTAGATCCTGAGGCATAATCCTAGGCATAATCTTAGGGCTATAGCTGATAGTAAATATCAACTAAGGACTAAGGACCAAGGACTAAAATCTAAAAACTAAAAACTAAACGCGGGGCTGGGACTCGTTTCCAGCCCCACGTTTTCGCTTTTCATCAGGATTTTTATAATTTTGCAGAGAATTTTTCCATTTTATTTAACTAGGTCATGAAACAGTCCATATTCATAGCCCTACTAGCAGCGGTCACGATATCCTTGGCATCATGCGGCGGGGACAAAAACAACCCATCGCCCAGCACGGCCGATACAACCCTTGCCGTTCAGGATACCATCAAGCCCCAGGCCATCATTACCCATCCCGAGGCGCAGTACGAGCCCAATAGCCCGTTTATTGTGGTTTCCAAGAAGGATTTGACACTCACCGTGTATGCCCGCAGCGCTGGCGACACCATTGCGTTAGCCACTTTCCCCGTGTGCATGGGCAAGAACAAGGGCAACAAGGAGAAAGGCGGCGACATGCGCACGCCCGAGTCGCCCGCTGGCGAACCCTTCACCATCACCATGATCCAGGACGCTTCGGCCTGGACCCATGACTTCGACGACGGACGCGGCAGCATCCTGGCCTACGGCAACTGGTTCCTTCGCTTGAAGACGCCCTTCAACGGCATCGGCATCCACGGCAGCACCAACAACGAGAATACCGTGCCAGGGCGCGCCAGCGAGGGCTGTATTCGCCTGCTCGACCAGGACATCATCACACTCAAGGAGAAGTATGCCCGCGTCGGCATGAACGTCATCGTCAAGGGCGAGGAGCAAGGCCTGTTGCCCTTTGAGGAAAAATGCCTGACCCGATAATCTACAATCCACACCAGTTTCAATAAAAAGGATTAAAGATTGTTATAAAAATTGACATTTCCACAAATAATCACTATATTTGTCGAGATTTTTTAACCGTTAATATGATTTTATCATGGGATTACTTGATGAACTCCAGAGAAAATTAGAAGAGGCCGCCCGCCAGGCGCAACAGCAAGCCGGTGGCGGACAAACCACAGGTGGTAGCGAGATTCCTAATCCTTGGGACCAGACACCGCAGCAGCCTCAGCAGCAACAGGTGCCGAACTATCCCCCTGGCTACCAGCAGCCACAGCAGCCCAACCAGCAGCAGTATCAGCAGCAATATCAGGCTATCATGCAGCAGATGCAGCAGCTCGTACAACAGGCCTACCAACTGGGTTACCAGTATGGCGTGCAGGTTGCCCAGGCTGGCGGTTACCGCGCTGGACTGAAGGACGAGGAGAAATAAAGCCTAACGCCTGCCCTACACATCACCACACCACCATTCTGTCTCGATTTTGAGACAGAACAATGGTGTGTTTTATATTCGTGTCCGAGAAAATGCCATAAAGCTATGGATGGCACAGAACCTAACGGCCACGCCAAGGCGAGGCCCTACAGGTTTGATTTTATTACAGCACATTACAGACACATAAATAATAGCCCCTTATTCCTCAGGAACTTATAACACAGCTGATGTGTAAGCTTCTGTAAGCAGGTGTAATCAACTCTGGATTTCGGTTGTCATTTTTGACAACGTTTTTTTGTCACTAATACCTTATTCTTGCTGAAAAACACCATTCTGAGGATTGTGGAGCATTGGATTTTGGGTACTTTTGCCATGAAAATTCAGGCAACATTACGGCAAGATGATACATCTGGCCAGAACCTTGCTGCACGATGATGCCGAGGCCCAAGACGTGGTCCAGGACGTGTTTGCCCGCCTGCTGGAAAATGAGTACCAGATGACGGGCAACAAGACCGAGGCCTACCTGATGAGTGCCGTGCGCAACGGCTGCCTCAACTACATCAGGAAAATGCAGTTGCGTGAGCGCTTTAAACATCTCTATCCACTGGACGAGGCGGATGACACGCGCCCTATCGAGGAAGTGCTGGCCGACCTTGACCGGATCAACGCCATCGTCGATGACGAGATCGAGGAGCCGCAACGGACCATCTTCCGTCTATAAGTACTTGCGTCAGTGTATCAATCGCATCAAGAGTTTAATCTAATGACACCAACCGCAATGGAAACGAACAACAACATCGACCGTCTGCTGGCAATGCTGGACCATCCCGAGCGTTACAGCGAACAAGAAATCATGGATACCGTCAACCATGACGACGAGACGCGCGAGTTCTACCGCAGTCTCACCCAAGCAGCCCGTGCCCGTAGCAGCCAGCGCAGCCTATCCCAACCCGTGGACGTGGACAAGGCCTGGGAGCAATTCGAGCAAACGCATCTGGCGGTGCAAAAGCACGGACACCTGTGGCAAAGAGTGGCCGCAGCCGTGCTTGGCGTGCTGATGATGTCGGGCATCGCATGGGCAACGGTATACACCGTGCGCCATTTCACCGCTACTGACCAATCCAAACAAACGACCGAAAAAGTCGCCACACCTTCCCAGACCGAAGCGGATGCTGTAGGGCCTCGCCTTGGCGTGGCCGACACTTCGACTGTCGAGAACGAAGCACCTGTGGTATTTGACAACACCCCGCTCGAGCAGATGCTCAACGAGATAGCGGCCTACTACGGCATGACGGTCGAGTTCCAGAACGAGGACGTCCGCAACTTGCGTTTCCACTTCGTGTGGAACAAGGGGGACGGCCTGGAAAAAGTGTTGGAGGACATGAGCCACTTTGAGAGTGTAACCATCGAACAAACAGATAACCGATTAATCGTGCAGTAAGACCATGAGAAAAGCCATCATTTTCCTTGTGTGCTGCATGACCCTTGTCGCAGCACAGGCCCAACGTGTGACCCGCAACTACCGCGACGTGTCGATTGCCGACGCCCTGCGCCAGCTGGCCGAAGAATCCCGCGACTACACCATCTATTTCCTATATAACGAGTTGGAGGACTTTACTATTACCACCCACATCAAGAATAAACCCGTGCCCGAGGCCATCCGCCAGATGATAGGCTTCTACCCCATCCGCATGACCCAGGGCGAAAAGGGCGAAATCTATGTAGAGTGCATCAACAAGACCGAGCACCACCTCAAGGGGCTG
>CACYGX010000049.1:2891-3614 GCA_902774055.1 uncultured Bacteroidales bacterium | reverse complement strand
CAACGGTGACCCGAACTTTGAGGAAGCATCATGGCTTTACAAGCGCAACGGGAAGTATTATCTAGAGTATGCGGCTGGTGGAGTACCAGAGCATTGGGCTTACTCTACCGCTGACAAGGCTACAGGTCCGTGGACCTATCAAGGCAAGATACTGGGAGAAGCAGAAAACAGCTTTACCATTCATGGCGGTAGTGTGGAATACAAGGGGCATCACTACATGTTCTATCACAACGGTAAACTGCCTAATGGTGGGGGCTATAAGCGTTCTACCTGCATAGAGGAGTTCACCCCCAACGAAGATGGCACTATTCCATTTATCAATTTCACCACGAAAGGTGTGGAACCCCTGCAGACGCTGAACCCCTTTGTCCTGCAGGAGGCAGAAACCATCAACCAGTGTAAAGACGTGTTGTGCGAAGGCGACTACAATGGCTGTTACGTCACGCACAGTAGCAAAAGCAGCTATATCAAAGTACGCAACGTAGATTTCGGTGAGGATGGTGCTACGACATTCAAGGCACGCGTCAAGTCAGAAGGTAACGCAAAGATAGTGATACGCACTGGCAGCAAGTCAGGAACCGCCAAAGGTACTTTGACCATAGGACCCACCAATGGTGAGTGGGTGGAGTTGAGCTGTGATTTGGACAAATCCATTACTGGTGTCCAAGACCTATTCTTCACAATGAATACACCTGCTGCGAAGCTTCAGTTCGACAACTGGCA
>CACYGX010000049.1:0-2835 GCA_902774055.1 uncultured Bacteroidales bacterium | reverse complement strand
GTCCTGCCAACCAAAACGTCTATGACTTGCAGGGACGTCAGACAAATGGTGTAAATAACGGCCATTCCATCCGCATCATTAATGGTAAGAAAGTAATAAAGTAATTGATATGAAAAGACTCTTTCTCGTAGGGACAGTTCTTATGATGACTGTCGTAGCATGGGCGCAGGGCGACCAAGGTAATGGAAAGTATAAGAATCCTGTCGTCTTTGCCGATATCCCCGACCCTGATGTGATTCGTGTGGGTGATACCTATTATATGGTCAGTACCACCATGTGCCTGTTGCCGGGTGCCACTATCGTCAAGTCGAAAGACCTCGTGAACTGGGAATACTGTGCACAGCCCCTTGCTGATCTTTGCGACAAGGAGAACTATTCGCTCATCAATGGGCAGGATGCCTATGCCAAAGGTATGTGGGCCTGCTCGATGAAATATCATAACGGCAAATTCTATATCTTGCTGAATTGTAACGACGCTGGCGCCTTTGTACTCTCGACCAGCGATCCTGAGGGCGAGTGGGAAAAGAAGACTATCTCGCGCGGCTATTACGACCCTGGCATGCTTTTTGACAACGGCAAGGTATATGTGGCCTGCGGTAATGGCAACATTGCGGTATGTGAGCTTGATGAGGACTTCAACTTCATCAAGGAGAAACGTGTCATTAGCAAAGAAGGAACAGGACTGGAGGGCTGCCATTTCTATAAGATTGGCGACTACTACTATATTTACGCTACCTATGGCGGTTGGCCGTCAGGACAGGTTGCGTTCCGTTCGACAAACGTGTTTGGCCCTTATGAGGAGAAGATGTTGGTAGAGAAAACCATCGACGGAAAGGTAAACACTATTCACCAGGGCTCCCTTATCGATACACCTGACGGAAATGAGTGGTGGACTATCATGCAGGAAGACAAGGGCGCTATGGGCCGTATGCCCAACTTGCAGCCTGTGACGTGGGAAGATGGCTGGCCCATCGTAGGCAACAATGGTAAGCCATATACCACTTATACGAAACCCAACGTGGGAGCGACCTATCCTATTACCGTCCTGGCAACCACCGATAGCTTCCGCAGTTATCCGCTGGGGTTGCAGTGGGAGTGGAACCACACGCCAGACAATGGCGCTTGGTCACTCTTCGAGCGTCCAGGATGGTTGCGACTGAAGACGGGTGCACCCGTTGACAAGCTGACGCAGGCACGCAACATGCTCACCCAACGTATCTATGCCTATGCCGACAAAGCTTCGAAAGGTACAGTGCGTATCGATGTTAGCCATCTGCAAGAGGGCGACCGTGCCGGCATCTGCGTATTCCAAGACCCCTATGCCTATATCGCCGTAGAGAAGAAAGATGGAAAGTGCCGCCTGGTGTGGCGTCAGGACCAACTGAGAACGAACGATGGTTTTACCCCAAAAGAGATGACAAAAGAAGTAGAGATAACGGATGTGGTCTATCTGCGTGCCACCATGAACTATAGCGATAGCAAAACGAAGTTCTATTATTCACTTGACAACAAAAAATTCGGTACATTGGGTGATCAAACTACGCTAAGCTTCAACCTTACCGTGTTCGTGGGTGCCCGCTTCGGTCTGTTCTGCTATGCAACGAAAGAAAACGAGGAGCGTGGCTATGCTGACTTTGACTGGATTTCGACAGAAGACAAATTCAGTGAGGCTGACGACGATCCGACAACCGTTCCTGCCTATCCTGAGGCTATGCTCACCGCTGAGAAGATAGAACTGCCATTTGAGAATATGGAGGTGATGATTGGCAACAGCAGTACACTTCCACTGACTGCGACCTTCGGCAACGGACGTACTGAGAACGTGGCTTCGCAAACCAGCTATGACATCAGCAACAGCAGCTGTGTCAAGATAGCGCAAGGACGCCTCTATGGCTTGAAAGAGGGCCTGGCACAGGTCAATGCCGTCTATACGGACCCTGTAGGTCAGAAGTTCGAAACAGCCTTCAACGTGCGATCCACTTTCTTCCCCTTCAGTGCACAATACATCAAGACCGACTTCTATGGCAACGGAAAATATACGGAGGAGACGCACACCTTCCGTCCCAGCCAGTATGGACAGATGGGATGGGAATATGCTAATGGGGCTGACATGTCTGACTACAAATATCTCGTTATCAAACTGGCTGCTACCAGTAGTGATTCCCATCTGAACATCTTTACAGAAAACAGTATCTGGACTGATGGCTTCGAATCGCCAAACTTTGGCTCAAGCAAACAGATTGTGGTGAACCTGAAGACGGCAAAGACAAAGAATGGCGTGAAACTCAACACGAAGAACATCCGCATTGTGGCGTTCTGGGGGATGGGCAATAAGGATATCAAGGTAGAGGACATCTATTTGACCAACAACGACGACTACTCGCCAACAGCCGTAGAAAACGTATCGGCAGACAGAAAGAAAATGCCAGGAACTATCTATGACCTACAGGGCAGACAATTCCCATCAGCCACCAAACTGAAACCTGGCATTTACATCATCAACGGGAAAAAAGCTATCATCCCATGAAAAAACTGGTATTAACTATTATACTCATGATTGCCGTTATAAGCACAACGGCACAAACCATTCCTACGCTCGACGAACACCACCTGTTGCTCGACGGCTCGCTCACTCATGGCGAAGCACAAGCCCAGCCCTTCGTTTTCAATGACTTCCGCGAAGCCGTCGCCCACTTCAGCGACACAACTACCCTCTACATCCGTCCGTGGGTATATTGGGTTGACAATCCCGATGAGCCGGAAGTGGTCAAAGGCGAAAACGGGCGAGAGCCATTTGGCATTGTCATTCGTGCCAAGAAACTTGACCTCATTGGA
>CACYGX010000048.1 GCA_902774055.1 uncultured Bacteroidales bacterium | reverse complement strand
GAAGCATTTCACATGTTGGAACCAGATGCTTGTGATGATGTTCGGCCAATTGTGCAACCGAGAAAGTCTTCGTGACCTGATTGTGATCATCGAGGCTCACCGCTCAAAGTGCTATCATCTCGGTTTCGGCAAGAACGTGTCAAAAACGAACCTTGCTTACCCAACATGAACAGGGATTACCGTATCTTTGAGGAGTCCTCTATGCTCCACAACCTACAACTGCTTAATTAGCTATAAAACAGCGAATTAAGCAGTTTTTATTTTAACCAAAATCCAATCCGTTGTCATAAAAAGATGACAAGAATATAGCCGAGAAATACTGCATTGTACTCTCGGCTATATGATTATTTGTCTTTTGGCATGCTATGCTGTTTCTAGCACTTGGGGCAATATGACAAGATCAAGTGCTTCCTCAATCTTGCACATAGTCTCGATTGAGAGATTCTCGTGCCCTTTAAGGATGCGTGAGACATATTGTTGGCTACAACCCATACGCTCAGCAACTTCGCGCTGGGTCAAACCCAATGCTTCCATCTTGTCAAGCATCATCATCGCGATATGTTGAGAATGACGCAGCCAAGACTTGTTCTCCTGTCGCCACTCAGCCTTCTCTCTCCACCTCGAAGGAGTTGTGGACTGGTGCTTTTTTAAGTTGTTCACAATCTCGCTCATAGTTCCGTAGTTTAATTTTATAGTGTGTTGAGATAATCAATAAAGCCTTCGTTGTCAATTATGCCTTCGCCTAGTAAGAAATTTCGCACCTGCTCAAGCTTGACAAGTTCAGCTTGGGTGTGCTCACGCTCTTGCATCGTTGCAGTCAATTTGATGGCACCACCAGTAATGATGTAGATTCCCGTTGCAAGTTTAATTGCATATATGCGAAGCCAGGATGAGTGCTTCATTTGTTGCTTGAGCTTTGCTTTTTCTTTACCAAGTGTGGTATCACCGCTTCTGTAGTTTTCAAGAGGACGGAATATCTCATCAAGGTCAGCATCTGGTGATATGTCCATGATGATGCACTGCAATCGTTCACTGTCCTCAATGGTGTCCATGATTGCCTGGTTCACGTCAGTGATCTTGAAATAAGAAGACATGTCTTCAATATTAGCTTTGAAGAACGAGCGTCACCAAGTCACATCGTTCCACTGTTCAAAGAGATTATACAAGGCATTGTCAGAATCTCCTTCATAGCGTACAGCCCACAATCTGCCATCTTCTGTTATGTCATCAAATGTCATCATATCTTCGATATTTGACTGCAAAGATAATCACAACTCTTCAGTTGTACAACTTTTAGATTGTATTTTTGAAAAAAAGTTTAAGCGTCTCTCAATTTCTCAATTACCCAATGCGTAACCGTAGCTGAGTTGACGTTTTCCTGCGATTGGTGGGATGGTAAGGGTGCTAATTTAGAGAGACACGCACAGCACGAACGGCAAATCCGTCATAGCGGTAGTTGCTTTTGTCCCAGTACACGTTCCCCGAAATGAAGTTCAAGATGTAAGCGTAGCGGGAGTTGTCCGCGCGGAGATTGCGCGACCAATAGAAGCCGTTCTTACCCGTATCTATCGCCCCACCCCAACGGCGGCCGGAGGCGGGCAAGAACAAGGTGTTGCCGTTCGGGCCTGTTACAAAATAGCCGTTCACGCCGTTACAATTCTCCCAAGTCCAAGTGCAATTATCAACCAACTCTTGCTGTTGTTCTAAAGAGGGCATGCGCCATGACGGTCCCCAGTTCACGTGGGCGGCATCGTCGGCGGGATCCAACTCCGTCTTACCGTCGGCAAAGCCGCTATCGCCGCAACTGCTGTCAGTGCAGTACTTCGTCATCGTGTCATTGCTGCCATTGCACCACTTGTAGGTGTTCCAGAAATAGTATTCCTTGGGTGAAGTCTCGCCCCAAGCGAAGTAATCGCCGTATTCCTCGGGACGATCGGCGCCGACGTTGCATGTTGCCCACAACGTGCCGCTGGGCAGGCCCAGGTCAACCCACTCGTGCTCGTTGGGAGGGGTTACGGGTTCTTCCCAAATCCCTGACAACAGGTAATCAATCAAACAGGTCACATCTGCGATGCTGACCTTTCCGTCTTGATTCACATCACCACGAGCATACTCCTGAGCATTGGCTGTGAAAGTGACCGACATCAACAATAATACAACAAACAATGAGCTAAACTTCTTCATTAATAATATTTTAGAATTCCTATTGGTTTACCCTGTTTTTTTCGACCGCAAAATTAGTAATTTATAAAAAACTATCAATTAAATCATGAAGAAAAGGAACATTGTTGCCACCTACCCTCTCGAGATACTCGCTGCTTCTCCTCCTTATGATAAGCCGCCATACAGCGATTTGGATATCGACTGATTGCCGCAACATCCGTCAGCCCTATTGGGGCTGGCGGTTTTTCGCTTTATGATATAAAGCAATCCGTCACTTCACCAAGAGGGGGAACTGAATATCAGCACTCTATTTTCGTCGAACTCACGTTAATTACTGATTTGCGTCCATACGTTCGTTCATTCAACTATACGTGAAAAAGTGAGAAACAAGCCAGGTCAGCGTCACCAGCATGTGCCCTCTTGTACGAACGGATGAATGGATGAAACGACCGGCATCACTCAACAAAAAAGCGACCGGCTGCGTGGGCAGCCGGTCGTTTCATGTTTTTGATGTAGTACTTCCGGTCTAGGATGGGACAGCATATGCCGCCCTTTTTATACATTTCACTTGCTTAGAAAATCTTGTTCATATCGACGTTAATCTTCTGATTGTCGGGAGCATTGGGATCGAAAATGATGTCAATGCTGAAGGCACCAGTCTCGTAAATGTAAATGAGCCTTTCTTCGGCGGGCCATGAGAAGGCATAAGAGTGATTAGTAACAATCCTGAAATAGATTTCGGTACCCTCCGGGAACCAACCGGCCTTGTTTAAACGGTAGATGCCATCAGCGCCCTTAGTCATGTTGTTGCGTTCGTCGTTGAGATCCCACTCGCTTTCAAACAGGTTGGGGGTGCCGACAACGGTGTAAACCGGTTCGGGCCAGGAGCCGCTCAACAAGTAGTCAATCAGGGTTGCCACGTCGGCGACATTCACGTTGCCTTCTGTGTTGCAGTCTGCATTGGACAGGGAGATGGCCGAGGCGTCGCCATTCAACAGGTAGTCAATCAGGGCTGCCACGTCGATGATGTTCACGTCGAGGTCATCATTCACGTCACCGCGGGTGTAGGCAGGCCTCTTGGAGAAGTAGCCGGGATTGCTCGGGCCTCCGTCGATGTGGGCGTAGCCGCCATCAACATGACCGTCATTGAAGGTCGTGCCAGGCTGTTACAGCCAGCGAACATGCGACCTGAATATAACAACGAAGCATTGCTCCATTCATCACCCACATAGATGGTCTGCAAATGTTCACAGTTTGCAAACATGCGTGTCATTTGATTCACCTTGGCCGTGTTGAAAGTGCTCAAGTCAAGGCGTGTCAGGCTATGACAATTTTCGAACATACCGTACATTTTATCCACGCTGGCGGTGCTGAAACCGCTCAAGTCAATGCTTGGCAATGAATTGCAGCCATCGAACATCTGACACATATCGGTAACCTCAATCGTGTTCAGGTATTCCATGCCCGTGATAGACTTAAGATATGGCATATCATAAAACCATCCATTGGTGCTCGTCGGGCGGTAATTGGCGAACGAGGGGTCAATGACTGCATTGGTCACATAAGGATAATCCCAATGCCACATGGGTATACCTGGCTCGTGCCCCTCGATGGTGTAGATACCGCCCGGGCGACTGCCAATCTTGTCGTCGTAGTAGAAAGCTAACGTCGTATTCTCCGGCGTGTAGCAGACATAGGCCACGGTACCCGAAGCAGTGAAATAGCCCGGGTTGCTGGAGCCGCCGTCGGCGTGCGCATAGGTCTTGTCCGTCGGATTGGATTCGTTATATACCGTGCCCATGCCGCCCACCAGGCTGGTGGTGTTATGGAACATATCTTTGGAATAAGTCACTGCGGCTGTGTTCCAGCGCTCACCCACAATGATGGTTTGCAGACTGGTGCAGCCATCGAACATGTTACCCATATCGGTTACATTGGACGTGTTGAGACCGTTTAGGTTAAGACTTGTCAAGCCAGTGCAGCCTTCGAACATGCGACTCATATTGGTTACTTTGGACGTGTTGAGACCGTTCAGGTCAAGACTTGTCAAATTTGTACAATTAGAAAACATTTCAGCCATATCGGTCACCTCGCTGGTGTTCAGGTATCTCAAACCCGTGACAGACTGAAGATTCTGCATATAGTAAAACCATCCATGGGTGGTCGTCGGGCGGTAATTAGCGAACGAGCGGTCAAATTCTGCCTTGGTCGCACCAAGAAGCAACAAACTCCACAAGGGTAAATGGCCTGGCTCATCTTGCAGTAACCAGGTGTAGTCCGGGCGGGTGCTGCGCTCGTTGTCGTAGTAAAAAGTGAGCGTCTTGTTCTCAGACGTGTAGCAAGCATAGGCCTCTTGGGCACTGGCGCCAAGGGCGCACATCATGGCCGCCATCAGGACAACCATGCGAAAAAGTAACGAATTCTTCATATTACAAGTATTTTAACACGTAAATATTCTAATTTGCCGCAAATTTAGTAAAAATATCTATTCTATCCTATTGGAATACCCAATTTCTGCACTACTTGGGCGTATTTATTGTTTTCCTTTTTAAATAATTACCAGGTGCCAGTGAGCAGGTAGTCGATCAGCGCGCTGACGTCGGCGATGGTCTTCTAGTCGCTGTCGTTCACGTCACCACGAAGGCCGCAAGCGGCCAAAAATCAAAACAAATCTATAACAAATCATGACAAATTATATAAAAATATGATTTGTTTGAATTTGTGAACGATTTGTTGCGATTTTTCCGAACGCAGTGAGGACCCCATCCACGATGCTGGCACGTGTACACGAAGGCGTCAGCGACTCTTTCAAAATGAAAACAATAAACACAATAAAGACAATAGCATCCGCACCCCTAAATGACAGGATGAAGTGACCCCAAAAAGTTGGACGGGTTAAACATTATTGATTTAAGAGTAAAGAGTTCGGTATTGCACCGGGCTCTTTCCTTTTAACCGTGATTTGAT
>CACYGX010000047.1 GCA_902774055.1 uncultured Bacteroidales bacterium | reverse complement strand
GTGCCTTATCGGGCTGTCTGTCCGCATCGAGACCTCACACGCACGGCTCGTTTCGTCGCTGACGCATCAGGTCTCACTACGCTCGATTTGATGCACGCTTCTCAATCAAGCCCAGCGTTCTCGCTACACTCGGAGGTATCGATGCTGCCTGCCCCATGCCACACTCGTCCGCTACGTTCATCCTGGCACGTCGGCTAAGGCTCCAGGGGACAAGCCCCATACCGGCGGCAAACCTCACTTCGCTCGGTCGCCGTCGGTGCAGCCTGCGGCATGGTCATCGATCCCAAGGTCAAGCCTTCGGCAATTAAGTGAATCTTTTCATCGCCTGCAGCGATTGGCCCACCCCAGGCCCCGATGGCGATGGGCCGTTCCGCTCCGTCTGCGTCCGCTCCGAATGACTGACTTATCGGCTGGAGAGTGCCTGGTCAGGCTCACTGATCGCGCCGACACCCCATACAGCCGGCTGCTGCGGTCATTGACGTTCCGCACTGCGCTTCGCTGCGTCATCGACAGTGCAACACCTGCGGTTCAAGGCGGTCTGCTTACGGCGGGTGCGGGGGCGCACCCTGCTCGCTGCACTGGTATCGGGATCGTCCTCCGTCCTCAACCCGATCCTGACGTTCCGCAAGCCCGATGCTCAATCGGAGATTGCCCCGCAACGCCGGCATCCCGCCTGGCACTCACGATGACTCCACTCATCTTGTTCCTCCACTTCATTCCCTACGCGCCCCGCTGTTTTCGCTGCGCTCAGGGGTATCGGTGCTGTGAGCCTTGGGCACACTCCAGCCTCCGTCGCCATTCTGCGCTTCCTTGCCTGCGCTTCACCGCCCATCGCCATCGCCAGAGCACAACATCAAGCCTGGAACAAGTTCAAGGCACGATGTTGTCGCACAGTAATCAGCGGTATTGACGAGCATAAGCGCAACCGATACTGCGTGTCGGATGCGCTCACGCACGTCAGCATCATCACCGCACAATGCCGAAATCGCCCTGCATATAGCGCATTTTTGAAAGTGGTTTTCAGACTCGCTCCGCAGGGCGGTTGGGGGGTCCTGTGACAGAGACAAAAGGAAAAAATTTCCTTTTCAACCTTTAATCCGCTGATTATCAGCGGAAATTTTTTTTGAGGTGCGGAAAAAATGTGATTTTAACAAATTCTCGTCCGTAAGACTATAGTCTAACTTTCTGATATAGGTATTTTTACGGCACCTTAAAAATGGAAATCCAAATGTTAAAATTTTCCGCTTAATCATTCTTGAAGTCCCAGCAGGCAACACGATGCATCAGCAAGACGTAACCATTTGAAAGCGGCTGTTATCGCCACGGAGAAAAGCGGTAACAGCATTCGTTGAAACCGTCTCACCGCACAACATAAATGCCGAAAATGCCAGTGCAAAGGCCATTCTGCCATGCTTCGGCCTTTGCACCAGGCCGAATTTGTCCCCAGGGCATGGATGAAACCGAACTGTCGCCCGATTTCATCTATGCACCTAAGCGACATTACCGCACATTCGCCCAGCATATAGCGCTTTTTTGACGGCCATTTTCAGAAGTGCCCCGCAGGGCGGTAGGGGGCTCCTGAGAGAGAGACAAAGGGAAAAATTTCCCTTTTTAACCCTTTAATGCTTGATTATCAAGCATTTGATTTTTTCAATCCTTTACAAGTCGTAAAAAAACGTGCATTTTAACACTTTTTTTTCTGAAAGAACCCCGATGAATAAAGGTTTTACGGCCACTTTTGAGACTACCCTCAAATGTTAAATTTTTGGCCGTTTTTTGTCACGCGCTCACAAAAAGTCGCAACCAAAAACGACCTTCCGCTGGCGTTTTAGGACGGCAGCGGAAGGTTCAATAACAGCTTCAATATAAACTATCTCATACCACACCAAATCGCTGGCAGTAGTAGAAAAAAGAGACAATGCTGATGTGGCAAGCTGACCAGCGATCTCTCAATGCCCATTTATCGAAGGCTTTTGCCTTTGAACTCGATAAAATTGAACATCTCAAGAAACCTGTCGGCGATGTAGTCGCCGTACTTCGGAGCAATCTCTTCCATCGTGAGGTTGGTAGTCACGTGTGTGACGCTAGTGCGTCTGTGATCATAGCGTAACTGGAAGACAAGCTGGAGTATGTTTTGCTCCATACCGTAGTATTTCGCAACTTTGGGCTCTCTTCCCAACTCATCGATGATGAGGTTCCTTTCATCGTCAGTGTACGGCACTAGACCAGGAAGGCCATCGATAGCATAGATGTTCGCCAACTCACTGGCAGACTTCAACAAGATGCCCTTCATTCGAAAATCATCATGTGTGCTGTCATATCGGGCATGTACGCTGTTGCGGTATTGGCGCACAGCTTGCAGCGTCATTGATTTGCCAAGGCCCAGTGATCCGTAAAGGTATAGACCTTTTTCGTAGTCCAACTTGAGAGTGTTGTATGCGTCGTTCTTCCACACCCAGGCAAATATCGATTTGAGGATGTCCTTGTCTAAGAGTGTTGGGTCAAAACGGGGTTCAACCTTGCGGAAGGCTGCGAGATAGTATTGTGCCTCTTTGACCATATCAACCGATTTTTGCGGTGTGGATGGTTGCTCTCGCAAGCGGGTTACTTGTTGTTGAAGTGTTTGTTGTGTTTTTGTGTCCATTGGATAGTAGTTTTAAGTCGTTAACTTTATGGCGTAGAACAGACATGAAGTGTTTCTTTGTCCACTCACTATCTTCGAGATCTTGAAATTTCCAATCAGCGATGATCTTCTCAGCCAGATGTCTGTATTCTTCTGCAGTTATCCCACAGCTCTTACATGCAAGCTCAATGTTTAAATCAATCATCACTTCAAGTTCAAGTTTCTTGCGCGTATCGTCGTCGACGTTGTTATTTAATTGTTTTTTCTTATTATAATGTGTAGTAGGGTACTCATTTGGTGGGGGTGGTACGGCTATTTTGGTGGGGGTACCATTTGAGCTACCTACTTTTTTGGTGGGGGTATCCTCACACTTGGGCGTATCTCTTACAGCTTCATACACATTCGTCTGACCCGGCACACTCTTCACGGTAACCAAACCTTTCCTCTCGAGTTTGCATACGCATCGGCACCAAGTTTTTTCGTTGATATGTAGTTTATCACAGGCCGAGCGCACGGTATACCTGTACCCGTTAGGCATAGAAGCGATGAAATTCCACACTGCTTTATCTGAAACACTAAGTTCAGATGAACGGATGATGGCGTTTGGAACCATGGTGAAGCCCCTGTCGTTCATAGTTACAATCTCTTTGAAAGTTCGTCGACCGACAACTCAGCCTCCACAAGGAGGCTGAACTTGCCTTTCGAATACAGTGTGTTTTCCATGATAGATTAGATTTTACAACCGACGAGTCGTTCGATGTCGCTTTTGCGGTAGCGACGCTTGCCGCCGATCTCTACCTTCTTGAGAATGCCGTTCTGGTCCCAACGGTAGAGCGTCATCTTGGAGACGGATAGCAACTCTGATGCCTCGTCGATGGTTAATAACTGGTCGCTCGTCGCAGCGGCTTCGGCTTCGATCATAGCGACTGACTTTGCGCCGACCTGAAATGGTGTGGTTAATCATATTTAGATTTATAAAGTATTTGAGAAGGCTCTCTCTCATTTTGCCCTCTTGAATCAGGCCTCTTGGTCACTGAGCCTATGTGCCAGGCTTTCATCGTTCGGACATTGCAAAGTTACTACCATAGTTTTAGGGCAGATTAGGGCAATGAAAAAAAGTGCTATAAAATTTTGATGTGATTATTCGTTGGAAATCAACAGAATAACCACATCATAGAAATATTTTTTTCAGGGCAAATTACGGCAGCATTACGGTAGAGTTACTGCTGTATATTATTTGAGGCTATTTTTGAATAATTTTACTAACTCTTCATACCACAAACTATCCTTGTCTATGTTTTTAGTTAGTCCATTTGATTTAATTTTTAGTGATGCGCATACATCTTTGGTCCAAGCCTCTGATTCTCCCTTTATGCATTCTCTAGCGAATGTTAAAGCGACATTGTATTTCCATTTGGTTTTTGGTTGGATTAGACTTGCGTCTGCTGATTCTACGACGTGCCTGAAGGTGTGGAATGTAATGTCATTTGAAATGATCACTTTGGTTTTCTTTAGATAATCAAAGATTTCGAACAATGGTTTCTCGGCAGTAATCTCATACTTTTTTTCTACATGAGCATCTTTTTCTTGATTCCCATGACTATTTCGGGCGTCATTTATTAGCGTTGAGTAGCACCACATCATTGCTGCTTGGTTTTCTGGTGTTGGCTTAATACGTTCAGCAATCCTCTCGAGAGCTGTGATGAGATAATCCTTATCATATTCTGATGGATGGGCTATAGCCTTCAATGCAGCAATGTCGAACTTGATGTGCTGCATGAGATCAAAAAAGTTTCCACAGTCATGTTCAATAAAGTCAAAATCCATTGATGCGTCAAAAATAGAATTGTTGACGATATACTTATCTATTTCTGGCGACAAGACGTATTTATCAATTACTTTGGAAACTGTTTCCGGGCGGTGTTCGATTGTGGCGCAGATCTCGGTACAAGCAAATGAAGATTGCATGTGATAGGCTCTCATGTCGTAAGGTAAGTCGGATGCGGCTTTATAAATGTCATCATATCGTGATATGTGTTGAGCGGTATTCCTCACAAATACGCCGTAATTCTTTAAGCAGTCGTAATTCATAATCAGATTCGGTATTTAGGTTATCTGGTTTAAATTTGGTTTGTTTTTGTTATGCAAAGATAATTGAAATGGCAGAAAAACCAAAATGGTGAAATCTAACTCCAAATAGGGTAGGAAAATGAGAGAAAATGAGATGAAAAGACTAAAATATCATCTAACTAGATGTATATCAAAGTAAAATGTCTAGAGAATTCAAATCCGTAACTTATTGACCGTGTGCAGGATTGTGCAAGACTGTGCAGGAATGTACAAACTTGTGCACGAATTTAAAAAAGTTAAATGATGTTTTATTTTGTGAATTTTCAAGATGTCCGGCGATAATTTGCTCAAGACTGGAGAAAAACCAATAAAAAGTCGGTGCAATTTCGGAGATAAGTGTTAATCGGTGCAGAAATTGGACTAGAAAATTTTTGAACCGGTGCAATTTCGGTGCAGTTTTGGCCGAAAAAGCGGAAGTCGTTGAAAATCAACGGCTTCCGCTCGAAAAAGGTGTCCAAGATGAGAGTCGAACTCACACGCCCAATTGGGCACTACCCCCTCAAAGTAGCGCGTCTACCAATTCCGCCACCTGGACAAAAAAGAGAGCGAAAGACGGGACTCGGACCCGCGACCCCGACCTTGGCAAGGTCGTGCTCTACCAACTGAGCTACTTTCGCAATCAAAGTACTGTTACCAGTACCGTACCATTGTGAAGTTCAAAGAACGTGAGCGAAAGACGGGACTCGGACCCGCGACCCCGACCTTGGCAAGGTCGTGCTCTACCAACTGAGCTACTTTCGCAGTCAATTCTGACCCCTTTAAAGGGGTGCTTTCGTGAATTGCGGTGCAAAGATATAGCGACTTTTTGAACTGGCAAAATTTTTTGCCAAAAAAATCACTTTTTTCTGAAATTATTTTTTTACACCGAGCAGAGTGAAGAACTCATTCTGACGGTGAATGTCCTCAAACTCACCACTATACTCGAATGTGATGGTGGTGGAGTCCTGTTTCTCGACGCCGCGCATCTTCATGCACATGTGTTGTGCCTCGGCATAGACGATGACTCCGCGGTTGGGTAGGACTCGGGTGAGCAGTTCGCAGATGTCGTGGGTCATGCGTTCTTGCACTTGGAGGCGCCGCGAGAAGGTGTCGACGATGCGTGCGAGTTTGCTCAGGCCGACGATGCCGCCTGCGGGGATATAACCGATGGACACCTTGCCGAAGAAGGGCAGGATGTGGTGTTCGCACAGGGAATAGAACTCAATGTCCTTGACGATGACGATTTCGCTTCCCTCGTGCTCAAAGATGGCGCTGTGCACGATGGCGTCGGCGTCCTCGCTGTAGCCGCGGGTGTTCTCGATGAGTGCCTTGGCGGCGCGCATGGGGGTTTTGGCGAGACCTTCGCGGTCGGGGTCTTCACCGATGAGTTCGATAATTGCGCGGTAGTGTGTGGCTATCTTTTCGGCGAGTTTGATGTCCTCGTCGCTGAATTTCATTTTAATCATTACTCCAGATGTTGATGCGGTCACGCACGATGACCATTTCACGAGCGAAATTGGGATAAATCTTTTTAATGCGGGCAAGGGCTGCTTGGGCTTCGCCGCGGGTTTTGAAGTCGCCGATGCGCAGTCTCCACGAGGGGGCTTTATAGGAGATGTATGAGCGGTATTGCGGGAACTTCATGGCGATGTCACGGGCGCGTTTTTGGGCGTTGGCCTTGGCGGTGCTGACGTTGTTGTCGCTATAGGCTTGGATACGGTAGCCCACGCCACGGTCCTCGATGGTCTGCTGTGAGGTGTGGTTGCGTTTGGGCTTTTTGGGGGTGACTTCGTCTTTTTTCTTGTCCTTATCCTCGTCTTTTTTCTTCTCCTCGTCCTTCTTCACGTCCTTGCCGGTGTTGTCGTCGTCAAGTTCGTTGAGCTTCTCGTCGTCGTTGGCGGGATCGGCTTTTTTCTTGTCTTTTTCCTTGACTTTCTTGTCCTTGCTGGTGGTCTGTTGTTGCTTGTTGATGTTCGCGTTGTTGCGTTTGGTGAGCTCCTTGGGGGCATCAACAGTAACCTGGCCTTTGCTGTTCAAGCGGTCAGTGATTTGGGCGCGCTGAGCGTTGCTTGCCAGTGCGACTAGCAGCATCAGGCACATGCACAATGTGCGGATGTGTAATCTTTTGAACATTATAGCTATAAATGTGTTGGTGTCAAATTTCGCCGCAAAGATACTGCAAATTTCCTTATCCGGTTATATTTTTCAGGAAATTCTATAATAATAATGCTGGAGGGGGACTGGACGGACTGGATCGCCGCTGACGCGGCTGCACTGGATGGGGTGGATGTGAAAATTGGTCCAATGGGGCGATAAGACCCATTGGACCAATGATAGGGTGCTTGGACGGCTGATTAGAAGGCTGTCACGATGCCCATGAAGTCGCCTGCCTTGAGCGATGCGCCGCCGATGAGGCCGCCGTCGATGTCGGGCTTGGCAAAGAGTTCGGGGGCGTTGCTGGGCTTGCAGCTGCCGCCGTAGAGGATGGTCATGTCGTCGGCCACTTGTGCGCCATACTGGTCGGCCAACAGGCCGCGGATAAAGGCGTGGATCTCCTGTGCCTGGTCGCTCGTGGCGGTCTTGCCGGTGCCGATGGCCCAGATGGGCTCATAGGCGATGACGATATTGGCCATCTGCTCGGCAGTGAGGTGGAACAGGGAGTCGCGGATCTCGGCGCCGATGACTTCCTTGAACGAGCCGTTCTCGCGCTCCTCGAGGCTCTCGCCGCAGCAGAAGATCACCTTCAGGCCGTTCTCCAGTGCCAGGTCAACCTTGGTCTTGAGCATCTCATAGCTCTCGTTGTAATAGCCGCGGCGCTCGCTGTGGCCCAGGATCACGTAGTTGGCACCCGTCGATGCTACCATGGGAGCTGAAACCTCGCCGGTGTAGGCTCCGCTGGTGTGATCGGCGCAGTTCTGTGCGGCCAGGCCCACGTTGGCGTCGCCGATCTCTGCAGCAACAGCGGCACACACGTCCTTGGCGAGCTGTACGCCCTCGGGCACGGTGGTATTCATCTTCCAGTTGCCCGCAACAATGTTCTTTCTCATTTTTCTCTTTCTGGATAAAAAAGTTAGACTATTAAAGATTGTATTTCTATAGTGCAAAGGTACAATCTTTTCCCGAAACCCCAACATTTTATCACTTTAAAATGCAATCAGTGTCTCGGCCAGAAAATATTTAGGGGCATTTTTATTTTATACTCAAGATAATGTCAATGATGGCGTTCATATCGGCGATGTTGACCTCGCCGTCATCGTTAACATCGGCGGCGGGGGCGCGGGTGTGGCCGGCGTTGCCGCCCATGACGACGATGTCGATTACGTTATTGGCATCGGCAACGGTGACTTCGCCATCGCCATTCACATCGCCAGACTGTTCTTCAATGACATCGCCAATGATAGTTAAAAATTGTCCCCAATTGGTATCAGCCATGTAAGCCCTTTCGCAGCCCACAAGTACATGCAATGGTGCGTGATTAAAGACATTGACAGTAAACATGTCCATGTTACCCCATGAAGGAGGTATCGTGGCTTTGCAAGTGACTGTTTCAATTAATGAGGTATTCTTGAAAGCATTATCACCAATGGTTCTGACGGATTTGCCTATACTCAGGCTCGTCAAGCCTGTACAATGATAAAAAGCCCCGTTACCGATTTCAGTAACCAAGTCAGGAATAACAATACCCGTCAGCCCTGTGCAACTATTGAACGCATTTGCACCGATGGTCGTGACAGATTCAGGAATCTCGATGTTCGTAATGCCAGCACAGCGCGAAAAAGCATGGTGGCTAATCGTCGTAACCGAATTACCTAAAGTCACGCTGGTAAGTCCGGTACATCCTTCAAAGGCAATCGGCCCTATCTCGGTGACCGAGTTGGGAATAATGATGCTCGTCAATCCCGAGCAACCTTGAAACGCATTGTCACCGATAGATGTGACAGTATTAGGAATTGTCACGCTGGTAAGTCCACTACAGCCCTCGAATGCATAGTTTCTAATCTTGGTGATGGACTCAGGGATGATTAAGTCAGTCACTTCAGTACCATTCAGATAGAGATGTTGGGCATAAACGAGAGGATTGCTATTACCCATCATGATTTTGCACCATGCCTCAATGTTTGTGATGTTGACGCGGGTAAGTCCCGTGCACAGCCAGAACGCATCATCCCTTATAGTGGTGATAGATTCAGGAATGGTAATACTCGTCAATCCAATGCAGTAATTGAACGCATAATAGTCTATGATGGTAACAGGATAGGTGACGCCTTGATAGGTGACTTGCGGGGGAATAATCACGTCATTATGATAATCACTTACGTGCATACCATTTTCATACTTTTGGAAGGTAACACAGGCTTCGTCACCTTCTAAAATATAATAGATACCATCTACCTCAAATTCATAGTTGGTGTAGCTGTATGGTGGGAGGGCAAAAGCTGTGACAGGCAGCACGAGAGCCAGCAACAGGATTATCAGTTTCTTTGTTGTGTTCATATTGTCTATCGTTTTAGGTTGATATTCGTGAATTTCTCAACTGCAAAGGTAATAAGAAATAATGATAAATCAACCCCCAAAGGGCGACATTTCGACCTCATTTTATAAAATGCAAGAAGCCGATAATCAGTTAGTTAAAAAATAAAGATCTCATTTTGGCATCATTTAATCGGAAAATGGAATGATATGTGATAATTCATGAGCACGATTTCATTGTTTTCTTGACATTATTTCTCTATGGAATTGGGATTGTCATCATGGTGCAGTGGCGTGCCCCACTGGTCGTTGAGCCAGTCCACCCTCTTGTGGTAGAAACGTTTGCCGTAGTATTCCCACCGCCCCGCAAGCGTGTCGAACTTGTTCTCGGGCCAACGGGCATAATCGCTGATGCCTGCTGCCACAATCCTGCTCACGAAGTCATCCAGATAGCCGTCCATCGAAGTGTAAACCGTGTTATAGAATTGCTGCCAATAGACACGGACCCGTTGCTGGAAACGCGGAAATTTTGCGATCTCGCTGATCCATCTTGAATGCCAGTTGTCGGGAACGTCCTCATAGATGAACTTGTTCTCAAAGTTCCCGCAACAATACCTGAAAAATGTCTTGTCGCAGTCCCAAAGGGGGCCAAAAATCAATTTTGTGTCGCTGCCGCGTTGTTTGTGTATGTAGCAGCTTCCCG
>CACYGX010000046.1 GCA_902774055.1 uncultured Bacteroidales bacterium | reverse complement strand
CACTGGAAACAGGAAAAAGGTTAAAACGAGTCATTTTCCTAAAATGGTTGACAGGTTTTAAGGGCGGTAAACTAAATTGGTTGACACTATTTTTATGGTACGCCTAAATCGGTTGACAGATTGGTGGTATCATTGTCTTCGTTATTGTAAATAAAAAGTGGCGCGAACCACATCACACCATCTATTGGGGTACGTAGGTGGAACCTTACTGTCGGTGTTTAGCAGTTCACGCCATAAGGGTGAACCACTATACGACCTTGACAGTAATCTTGAAAGTTTCCTACGTTTTCAATAGATCAGGCTGTATAATGTTCTTCTATACTTGCATGCGTCAATCGTTGCCAATGACACCGCAAAGATAATGACATTTTTTCAAATGGCCTTGTGGCGCCATGAAAAAATCAGTCATTCAGAGGATGTTTGGTCGAGAGAATCAGCCACGCGCGGAACGTGTAGCCGTCTGGTGAGAACAGGCTGGGGTAGCGTTTGAGGTCGCTGCTATTCTCATTCATCTCGTAGCGGATACAAGTCTCGTCATCCACGAGATAAGACATGCCGACTCTGCCGTTCCACAACTTGAACTTGGTGAAAGGCTTGAGCATCCCGTTTTCGTCAAGAACGAGCTTTGCCAGGCTGCCAGCGAGTTCGAGACAGATTTTGCCGTCAAACTTCGACACCTCGAAGTCGAACACATCGAGGGGCAAAGAAAGCATAGACTCTTCATCGCTCAGACTAGGCACATCGGGAATGAAAACTGTAGAGTACAGACGACCGAGATGTTTCTCCCATTGAGGGAGATCCTCAATAGGAACATCGAGCGGAGCGACGAACTGGTGGGCGTTTGTGATGTAGTAAAGACCTGGGACGTCCGTTTCTCCTGTGATCTCGACCTTACCGATGAGTGCGTTGACAGGAAGCCAACTTCTATTCGGTATGTTACCGAATTTCTTTTGGTTGATGTACTCCTGCCACCATTCAATCGGGTTGTCGGCATCACTTTCTGACTCTTCGATGGCATAGACGTATGCCACACACGGGAAACGCTTTGGTCGCCATTTAAGCCTGACGACAGGCAATAGCCCAAAGCTACTCATCGTTGCGTAGGGCTGATGTGAAAATACTAAATGTACCATAAGGCCTTAAGTATTTATTTGGTTAAACATTCCTGCTACAGGTGCTGTGACACAAGGCAGGCAAAAGTCAACCAAATTGCAAAATAACCTATGGCTAGTGCCAGATGTTGTCATTATCGGCTTAATTTATCTTAAAAATTTCGGTATTTTTTTGGAGGACAGAGATTTAGGGCTATTGAAAATCATTGCAAAAACTATGCCAAATCATAGGACGCCGCTGGAATTGATACCAAAGGTATCACGATACGGAAACTTTTCGCAGCCGATGTAGAGCGTGTCAAAAGCATCCGTTCCATCGGTGCGATGCTGCAGAAGATCTTCTTCGGTTTCGGCGATTTTTTCACCGCCCTTGTCCTTGCGGAAGCCGTTGCGGCCACGCACGACGCCTGCTGTCTGGATGGCGAGAATGAGGTCATCATTGTTTTGGCGGTTAAACATCGGCATGAGCCGTTGTTTACCGGCAAAGCCCTGGTTGATGAGCAGGTACTTCTCATCATGCCGCATGGGGTTTCCCAGGTTGATGTCCTCGACTTGCCAGCCGTGCCGCTCGAACTCATGGCACACCACCCAGTGGAAGTCCTGTTCGTTCACGGCATAGTTGCCGCCGAGAGCAGTGCTGTCGTAGTAATAAACCACTACCTTGCATTCGTGGTGGACGTAGTAGCGGCAGAAGTCGTCAATCAAGGCGGGGATTTTGCGCTCGAACTTCGTGTAGAAGGACTTGATCACGTTCAGGCGGCGTCCGCTTGGCTGGCCAGCCACAATCCAGTTGATGTTGGCGTTGTAGTCCATGCCGATGCAGATTGGGGCGAACGGGTTCAAGTCCTTGTCTGCCCGGCTATCGAGTTGCGTATCATTGAAGTCATAGCCGAGACTGTCAAGATACTCGAAGTCACTGGCGTTATACTTGTGGGCCTCACGCATTGACGAATAGAATCCGTCTTTGGCAATGCCGATGCGTTGACAAAGGATGGATGTCTGAAACGTCTTGGGTGTGAGGTCGCGCTTCATCTGCTTGATGTACGACTCGCCGAGCAGCTGCAGGTTCTCGATCGAGGAGTACTCCTTGTAATAGACGGCCACAGAGCGCATCTTGTTGAGATTCCTGTCCAACTGCCGGAGGTAGTTGCGCAGGTAGCTCGGCACAGTTTCGCCTTTGGCATTAAGCTGGCGGATGCGCTCCTTGGTCTTCCATATCTCATAGATGGTGCCCTTGATCGTCTCAATAAGGTCAGCATCCATCTTGTCCTGATAATGAAGGAACCACGAGCCTTTCTGCGTCTGCGGCATATCACTGAGTATCATTACTGAGTGATTGAACGAGTGGTGACCGAAATAAGACTTGATGCCACCATTGGCAGGCAGCGTCTCGTCCTTGAGTCGCTCGTAATCGATGAACTTGGCTTCGTCGATCAGGAGCCACGAGAGGGTCAACGAGTTGCTAGAGCCAGGTCGGTCTTGAGATATGATGATGGCGCAGGAACCGTTGTAGAAGGTGATGACATGCTCATACTCGGCAGGCTCGATGATAGGCTTACCAAAGGATTTAGGCGGCCGTCGGCCTATGACGTAGTGAATGCCATTCACGAAGCCCCAGCGTTTCCATGCCGCCAACAAGCCGGGGATGGTGTTTGTCAGACCATGCTTGTAGGTGGGCACTACAATACCGCCGGTGCTGCCAGGCATGCGTTGCATGTTGCGCAGTACAAATGGCGAGGCAATAGAATCCGTCTTACCGGTTCGTCGCCCCGCCACGATGACGGTGGTATTGGCCCCAATCAACTGGGTCAGGCGTTGGGGGGTGTTAAAGTATATTTTCTTCTCCATCGGCTTTGTCGTCAAACTGGGTGGTGGGTGGGAATAGTGTGGACTCCTCCAGATCAGCCTCTTCAAACTCGACATCCTCAATATCGATGTTCTCTGCCTGGTATTTGTGTAGCAGTTCCTGAATGCGCTCTTGTAGCCTTGGCATCGGTTTGATGCCCAACACTGACGGGTCGTCTGTAGCGGTGAAAGGCTGCACCACGATAAGGTCATAAGGGACCGCCTGCTCGTCCTCCAAGTCCACACGGTTGTATTTGGCATAGGAAGATGCCGCTTTCTCCATCGTCTTCGTGTCTTTGCGTTTCTTGGCCATCTGGTAGGTCTCAAGGATCATCTCGTTGTACCGATAGCGATGGAAGTCACGGCTGGCCTGTGCCAGGTGAGGCAGCAGCGCCTTGATGACACCGAGATCCCGGTAAGCAAGCGACTTGTATATGCCATAGCGGCTCACCGCGTTCTCAATGAACTGACGGTCCTTAGCGTCAGGGTTTGCGATGAACCAATTATACTCTTCACGGATGCGCAGGATGCGTGCAACAACGTCATCAGTGTAGCGTTGCTGCAGCTCGTCCTGCGCCGTGAACAGGTCGATGCGGCATATTTCAAGCGTCTCGAGCTGTGCCATAGTTACTCGTCATCTTCCATATCCAGCAGGTTGCGGTGGGCATTCTCGATGGCCAGCGGCGAGCCGACCTGCGCCAGCATCATCTTGGAGTTTCACTTTCGATGCCGCTTTGCCACGGAGGTAACGCTGGCTTACCTCGGTGGTGCGGTCAGCGATATCTGAGCGGAGAACTTCGGCAGGTATGCCGAGGATCACCGCCATGTCCGATATCTTCAGGTAGATTGAGGCGAACTGCTCAATCTGCTGCAATTCTTCTTGCGAATAGTTCATTGAGCGGAACGGAATGATTGGTGATTAAATCCTGGATCTGTGCGTGGAGCGTTCGGAAGATGTCGAGGTCGGTTGTCACCACGGCACTCTCACATCGGTTACCGCGTGTGAGGTTCTGTGACGTGATGATACTGACCACTTCGCCCTTCTGGCTGCGCACGAGCAAGACCTTGCTGTGGTTGTCTGCCAGGTAGGTAGTGTTGATGACCTGCGTGATGAACGCCCAGAGCTTGAGGGTTTTGTTGGTGGCCTTGTGGTCGAGCACCAGGTTGAAACGGGTGACGAGACCCGACTTCTCGATGAAGAACAGCCTGCGGATGAACTCTTCGGAGATCGAGAATGAGGTCTGCCACACCTCGGACTTGCCGAGTTGCTGCAGTACCCAGTCGAGTACGTCGGCCACCTGCAGGGCGTTGGAGAGATAAGCCTGGTAAGGTTTATCTCTCAACGGCTGCAAAAAATCCGATATGTCGGCGGTGCGTTTCA
>CACYGX010000045.1 GCA_902774055.1 uncultured Bacteroidales bacterium | reverse complement strand
CAGGAGTATTGCTACCCCCGCGCTGCCCCTCGACTTGCATGTGTTAAGCCTGTCGCTAGCGTTCATCCTGAGCCAGGATCAAACTCTTCGTTGTTGTATTTTTGTCTTTCTCTTTTTCAAGAATATAATGAAAACGCAACGTCTAATCGAAGTGTTAATGACTAGCCCTTGATGATTCCTGCTCTATTGTGTTGTACTATGATTTTTAGAATTAACGGGAACTTAATCCCTGTTCTCTTGTACTACGTCAATAATGTTGCAAACATGTCAATGAACTCTTTTTTGAGTTACTTTCACGCCCCGTTTGAGGCGAAAAGCGGTGCAAAGGTATAGCCAATTTTAATACCCACCAAATTTTTTTGGCTTTTTTTTTCAAAAAAAATTTCAACAATCTTATCAAAAATGGGACAAAATCACTCCTTATCGCTTATAAAACAACGACTTAGACCTATCAAAAATATTTTTAAAAAAAACATCATTTTTTAGCGAATAAAGAGATTGAGGAATTAATCGCACTAGAAACGGCCCGCAAAACCTAAGTCTGCGGGCCGTTGTTTTTTTATATCCTTATATAATATATTATGTGTAGCAGTATGGGAGGTGTTACTCCCCAAGCATGGTGTTAACCAGGATATCGACGCCTGTCGCTTTACATATTATATTAAAGAGCTGTATCTCGCGATCGTCATCGTTGGAGTCGGCATCAATGACACGGATAAGCAATTGGGCTGTCTTTATCTTCTGGTAATCGGTCATGCGCTTCATGATGTCGATGGCCACCATGCTGTCCAGCGAGCGTCCGAGCCTGAAGGTATCCTCACAGATGCCGTACTCGACACAGATAGAGTCAAACTCGACACACTCATTGGGATCAACTTGGGCATCGGCATTGATCATCTCGATGAGGAGGCTGACAATGGCCGCCTTTTGGGTCTCATTAAATGCTATCATTTCCATGAGGATGTGTGATGTTAGATGAATTATCATATGCCTGTTCGAACGGCGGCGGAGTCACTGATACCGTGTCGTCGGCGGGGACAACAGGGACATCAGCATCGGCAGGTGCGTCCTTGAGAGCCTCCTCGGTGCGGGACTTCCACTGCCGCGGGCCAAAGATGCGCTCGGCATCCTCGGTATAAATCACCTCGCGCTGCTGTAGCAGGTCGGCCAACTGATGGTGACCGCTCTGATACTGGTTGAGGATCTGACGGGCTCGCTCATACTGGCTGTCGATGATCGCTTGCACTTCCTCGTCAATCGCCTGGGCGCGACTCTCGCTATATGGCTTGGTAAAGCCATAGGCCTCGCCTGAAGTGTCATAGTAGGAAATGTTGGGCAACTTGTCGCTCATACCGTAGTATGTAACCATGGCATAGGCGATCTTGGTCGCACGCTCCAAGTCGTTGAGGGCGCCCGTGTCGATGAAGCCCAGGAACATGTCTTCGGCCACACGGCCTGCCATGAGGGAGCAAATCTTGTCGAGAAGAGCCTGTTTGGGCTCAATCTGTCGCTCTTCGGGCAGATACCACGCGGCACCAAGCGCCTTTCCTCGAGGCACAATAGTGACCTTGATGAGCGGATCGCCATAGCGCAGGTGCCAGCTCACGGTTGCATGTCCTGCCTCATGAATGGCGATGGAACGACGCTCTTCTTCGGTAATCACCTTAGAACGTTTCTCGAGACCACCGACGATGCGGTCAATGGCGTCCATGAAGTCCTGGCGCTGTACGGCCTGCTTCTTGTGGCGCGCAGCAATAAGGGCGGCCTCGTTGCAAACGTTAGCGATATCGGCACCCGAGAAACCGGGAGTCTGCCTTGAAAGCAGGTCGAGATCGACCGAGCCATCGGTCTTGACATCACGCAGGTGAACCTGGAAAATCTCTTTTCGGTCGCTGAGTTCCGGCAATTCTACATAAATCTGGCGGTCAAAACGTCCTGCACGCAACAATGCCTTGTCAAGGATGTCGGCACGGTTGGTCGCAGCCAGGATGATGACGCCACTGTTGCTGCCGAAACCGTCCATCTCGGTGAGCAACTGATTCAGGGTGCTCTCGCGCTCATCATTACCGCCCAAGCTCGCCTTGTTGCCACGAGCACGTCCCACGGCATCAATCTCATCGATGAAGACGATGCAGGGGGCTTTCTCCTTGGCCTGACGGAAGAGGTCGCGCACGCGCGAAGCGCCAACACCGACAAACATCTCGACAAAGTCAGAGCCGGACATCGAGAAGAACGGAACATCGGCCTCGCCGGCGACAGCCTTGGCAAGCAGGGTCTTACCTGTTCCCGGGGGGCCTACCAACAGGGCTCCCTTAGGAATCTTACCACCCAACTCGGTATAGTGCTTGGGGTTCTTGAGGAAGTCCACAATCTCGGCGATCTCCACCTTGGCCTCGGCAAGTCCTGCCACATCCTGGAAGGTCACCTTGTTAGCGTTATCCTTATCGAAGAGTCGCGCCTTGGACTTGCCGACACTGAAAATGCCGCCACCGCCTCCAGCGCCGCCATTCATTTTCCTGAACATGAAGAACCACAACGCGACGAGCAGGATGATGGGGCCAAAGGTCCATATCACCATCGAGAAGTCGCTAGCCTGGTCATACTTCACGTCGCCGGTGAAAACGCCCTGTTCGCGCCACTGCTTGACATTGTCCTCGAACTTGTCGGAGCTGGGAATCTGGGCAGTCACCTTGGCAGTTGACATTTTTGAGCCAAGGGGCTGGGCGGGCAGATCCTTGAACACCTTTTGGGCAACACTGTCCTCAAGGACGGCCTCGGCCAAGTTCTTATTACTATAAACAGTAATCGACTTGACGCCACCCTGCTTGACAATATTCTCGAACTGCGTCCAGTTCACCTCCTGGGCCACCCCGCCGTCTTGGTTGAACCAGTAGACCGAGAGCAGGAACAGGACGATAAGTCCATACATCCAGAAGATGTTGAACTTGGGCATCTTGCGCTGATTATTGTTATTAGCCATTATGATATACTGAAATGAGGGAGTGAATCATTGAAAAATGAAATCAATCCAAGTTAGGAATCTCATTGATGCGCGCATCGGCCCACAGCTGTTCCAGATTGTAACGCTCGCGGAACTCGGGCACGAACACGTGGACAAAAATGTTGCCGTAGTCGATGATAATCCATTGAGCATTCTGATAACCATCGTAATTGAACGGGCGTTGACCAGCGTTTTTCTCAACATACTCGCGGACGCTGTCGGCCACGGTCTCGACCTGCATGGGAGTGTTTCCCGTTGCGATGACAAACCCCTGGGCTGCGGCAGTTTCGATACCTGACAAATCAACATGGACGATGTCGCGCCCTTTCTTTTCCTGAATCGCTTCGATGATAGACTTGATTAATTTCTCGTTTTCGTTCATAAATAAAGTTATTATTCCAATTTGCAAAGATAGTCAAAGTTTTGATATGCCAATGCTGAAACTCTGGTAATTTATTTTAACCAGGAGAAAATATCACCCGCGAGTGAGCCAATCACGATGCCATCGCACAGGTTCATATATACAATTAGGCAGGCCACCGGGATGGCAACCTGCCTAATGTAAGGTAATTGGTTAATTAAGCAATCCTACAGGGATTAGATAACGCCCTGCTCGAGCATAGCCTGAGCCACCTTCATGAAGCCGGCGATGTTAGCGCCCTTCACGTAGTCGATGGTGCCGTCGGCCTGAGTACCGAACTTCACGCACTGCTCGTGGATGTTCTCCATGATCCAGTGGAGCTTCTCGTCAACTTCCTTAGCTGACCAGCTGAGG
>CACYGX010000044.1 GCA_902774055.1 uncultured Bacteroidales bacterium | reverse complement strand
TACACGCTTTCCAGGCGTGCCTCTTCAGCCACTCGAGCATCACTCCATTCGCTAAATGCGGGGCAAAGGTAATACAATTTGGCGGATAATTACAACAAAACGCACATTTTTTGTTATTTTTGTGGCGATGAACAACGATAATCGACTGCAAACGTACAACAATACGGGGAGCGCCAACAGAGAGGACCCACGGGTGAAACAGCTAGCGATGGACGTGCTGCGGTGGTTGCCCTATGACCCGAACGACGACCAAATGCTGGTAGTCGTAGCGCTGGCTCATTTCCTCCTGTTCGCGCCCGAGAGATCGGTGTTCATTTTGGGGGGCTATGCGGGTACAGGTAAAACTTCGCTCACGGGAGCCATCGTCAAGGCACTGCACCAGCAGGGCAAGAAATCGGTGCTGATGGCGCCAACGGGGCGTGCAGCCCACATCTTCAGCGAATACTCGGGCCACCCAGCCTATACCATCCACCGCAAGATCTATCGCCAGCAGGGCTACGGTGTCGATGCCTTTGGCCTTGCCGATAACAAGCACACCGATACCGTTTTTATCGTTGACGAGGCCTCGATGATCAGCAACGCAAACGACGGGTCCATCTTTGGCAGCGGACGGTTGCTGGAAGACCTCGTTGGCTATGTCTATAACGGGCTGGGGTGCAAGATGGTGCTCATGGGTGACAACGCGCAGTTGCCTCCCGTGGGACAACTGGTGAGTCCTGCCCTGGATGACGAGATACTGAGGTCGCTCGGGTTGACGACCTATGGCGTATTCCTGCGCCAGATTGCCCGACAGGCCGAAGAGAGCGGCATTTTGCATAATGCCACACTGCTGCGCCAGGCGATGGAGGACGGTGTGTTGGGCAGACCTCGGTTTGACCTTGATGGCATGGAGGATGTCCAGACCGTATCGAGCGAATTCCTGCTAGAGACCATCAGCGACTGCTATGACCGTGACGGCATGGGCGAGACCATCATCGTGACCCGCAGCAACAAACGCGCCACATTATTTAATATGGGTGTGCGCAATTCCATTCTCTACCGCGAGGACCTGCTCGTGAACGACGACATGCTACTGGTGGCCAAGAACAATTACTACTGGGCGCGCGACTACGACGAGCTGGACTTTATCGCTAATGGTGACGTTTGTCGTGTGAGGCGTGTGTGGGGAGACATCGAGCAACGCTATGGCCTGCGGTTTGCCAACGTCACCGTCGAGTTTCCCGACCATGACGGCGTGGAGATGGACTGCAAAATCGTGGTGGACTGCCTGTTGAGTGACACTCCCGCGCTGAGCCAAGAGCAAAACGAACGCCTGTTCAACGAGGTGTGGGCCGAACTATCGGGCGACAAACGCGAACGCTACAAAGCCTTGAAAGAGCACCCCTACTTCAATGCCCTGCAGGTCAAATATGCCTACGCCGTGACGTGCCACAAGGCCCAGGGCGGACAGTGGCGCAACGTGTTCATCGACATGGGCGGCATCATGCCCGACGCGATGCAGTCGATGGACTTCTACCGCTGGCTCTACACCGCCATGACCCGCGCGCGCAACAGGGTATATCTCATCAATTGGGTGAACGACCTGGACTAAACACCTTGCGGGATTGATGATAAAGTCAACAAGGACTTGAAAAACCGAGGCTTGAAAACCGAGAACTAAAAACTTTATATTACCTTTGTGGCTCAGAATCAATAAAAAAACACGTGACGATGATACACAATAGACTTTACCGATGGGCTATGGCCCTTGTCCTTGCCACAACGTGGATGGGTGCCAATGCGACCATTCCTGCTGGATATTACAACTCGCTGGATGGCAAGAGCGGCGAGGCGTTGAAGGATGCTCTCCACGACCTGGCCACACGCCACACGATGCTGAGTTACGGCAGCCTGTGGATTTACTTTGCCGAGACCGATTGCCAGGCCGATGACAAGAGCAAGGTGTGGGACATGTACAGCAACCGCACCTACTACTTCAGGGGAGGCACGAGTGGCGTGTATGGCATGCACAAGGAGCACTCGTTGCCCAAGAGTTGGTGGGGCGGCTATGACGAGAACGACGGTTATGCGGGTTATACCGACATCAACCACCTGTATCCCGCCGACGGTGATGCCAATATGGCAAAATCCAATTATCCGCTGGGCGAGGTTTCCAGCCCCTTCTTTGACAATGGAGTGACTCGCGTGGGTAGCCCCAAGACGGGCCAGGGCGGCGGTTGCAACGCCGTGTTTGAGCCCGATGACCGCTATAAGGGAGACTTTGCCCGAACCTACTTCTACATGGCATGCGCCTACCAGCACTATCGTTGGAAATATAACTACATGCTCACCAACAACTCGTGGAAGAGCTTGAATGACTGGTCTATCGACCTGCTTTGCCGTTGGGCTCGCGCCGATGCGGTGAGCGACAAGGAGGTGGCCCGCAACGACGCGGTACAGAAGCATCAAAACAACCGCAATCCGTTCATCGACTTCCCCGAACTGTTTGAGTACATCTGGGGAAACCGTCAAGGGCAGATTTTCTATGTGAGCGAGGCAGGCATGAGCACCGACACGACGACCTATACTGGTGATCCTGAGTTAATTGCCCCCATCCAGGGCACCGTGCTCGACTTTGGCGAAGTGGCACTTGGCAAGTCGCTGGATTACACGCTGTACATTCAGGGTCGCGGCCTGAACAATCCGTTGTCATTACAGCTTTACCGCTATGACTACGATATGTTCAGCATTCCCGTGACAACCGTGAGCCGCACAGCGGCCAACAGTGCCGAAGGCTATCCATTGAAGATCACCTACCAGCCGACGAGCCTCGGCGATCACATCACACGCCTGCTGATTTCGGACGGCGGCCTCGTGGGCAGCGTGGGCGTGGAGTTGCATGCACGTTGCGTTCCACCACCCACATTGACCCAACTCGAAGCCCTTCCCGCCACAGATATCTACCAGGACAGGTATGTGGCCAACTGGCGTCCCGCCAATGAGACAGTGGACTACTATGTCATCACCCGCACCGTCTATGACAAGACAAACGGGGAGACCCGCACCGAGACTTTCAGCACCGACGACGCCATTTCGACGAGTTACCTGTTCACCGACCGCAAGCCGGGCGAGAGCCACACCTACTATGTGCAATCCTACCGACTGGGATACCTGAGCGAGCCGTCGAACGTCATCTCCCTCGACGCCACCGGCATCAGCGGCATCGAGGCCGACAAGCCCCTGCAGTTGCTGGCCATGGATGGCGGCATCCTGGTCAAGTGCAGCGAGAACGTGGGCAGTGCCACCATCTATGACATGGCAGGACGGGTAGTCCGCCACATCGACTCCCTGAGCGATGACACGGTCATCGAGTTGCCGCGCGGCATCTACCTGTTGAAGACGGCCACCAGCCACAAGGCATGGAAAGTTGCCATCAGGTGACACCAGTGTAAAGGAATAAGACCTATACATCTACACAACAAGCGGTTGACCACATGGCCAACCGCTCGTTTTAGTATCGGGATTTGGGATTACTCCTTGATGAGGTTTCCGCCTTCCTTCAGAGCCTCCTCGTTGAGGGGGATGAGGTGCCAGTGGCGCTCGGGAAGGGTCTTCTTGAGGGCCTTGAGCACGCTCTCGATGGTCACCATCGGGCGAACCTTGAGCATCGAACCCAGAACGATCATGTTGAAGGTCTTTGAGTTCTTCATCTCGATAGACTTCTCAGTAGCATCGATAGGATAAATCTTGATGTCGGTGCGGGTGGGTTTCTTGTGGATGCCATAGGTGTCATACATCAGGATACCACCGGGCTTTACCTTGCTCTCGAACTTATCCAGCGACTGCTGGTTGAGGACAACCACCACGTCATAGGTGTTGAGGACGGGCGAGCTGATGCGCTCATCGCTCACGATAACGGTAACATTGGCGGTACCGCCACGCTGCTCGGGACCATAAGAGGGCAGCCAGCAGACTTCCTTGTCCTCCATCAGACCAGAGTAGGCAAGAATCTTACCCATTGACAACACACCCTGTCCGCCGAAACCGGCAATAACTATTTCATTAATCATAGTGTCTTCTTAAATTTTAGCGTTGAATACCATCTTTCAAGTCCTTAATACCATCTTTCAAGTCCTTCAAGTCTCCCAGGGGATACTTGGCGAACATATTCTCTTCCATCCACTTGTTGGCCTTCTCGGGAGTGAGTTTCCAACCCGTGTTGCAGGCGCTGACGATTTCGACAACCGAAGTGCCCTTGCAGTTGATGCTGTTCTCAAAGGCTTTCTTCAGAGCGGCTTTAGCCTTGCGAACGTTGGCGGGCGTGTGAACGCTCTGGCGGGTCACGTAGCAAGTACCGTCGAGTTGAGCCAGCAGCGGGGTGATAGCCAGGGGATAACCATTCAGGTCCGGACGGCGGCCGTAGGGGCAGGTAGCGGTCTTCTGGCCCAGCAGAGTCGTGGGAGCCATCTGACCACCGGTCATACCGTAGATAGCGTTGTTGATGAAGATGATGACGATGTTCTCGCCACGGTTGCAAGCGTGAATCGACTCGCAGGTACCGATAGCCGAGAAGTCACCGTCGCCCTGATAGGTGAATACCAGGTTCTCGGGCCACAGGCGCTTTACAGCGGTAGCCAGAGCGGTAGCACGACCGTGGGGAGCCTCCTCCCAGTCAACGTCGATGTAATTGTAGGCAAATACTGCACAACCTACAGGCGAAACGCCTACGGTCTTCTCAGCAACACCCATTTCCTCGATGACCTGGGCAACGAGTTTGTGTACAACGCCATGGCTGCAACCAGGGCAATAGTGCATGTGAACCCTATTCAGTAACGTAGGTTCAGAATAGACCTTATTCTCAGGTTTAATGATATCGTTAAGTTCCATTGCGTTCTTTACTTGTTAATGAGTTTCTCTTTAAGTACGTTCAGCAGCTCGTCGGGGGTGGGCACGTTGCCACCAAAACGGCCATAGTGTTCAACCGGCATCTTGCACTCAACGGCAAGCTTCACATCCTCGACCATCTGGCCGGCGTTGAGCTCAACGCACAGGATACCCTTGACATTCTTGGCAGCCTCGCGCAGCTGCTTCTCGGGGAAGGGCCACAGGGTGATGGGACGGAACATACCAACCTTGATACCCTCGGCACGGGCCAGTTCCATCGTCTTCATGGCGACGCGGGCGGTGGTACCAAAGGCGGTAATCAGATAATCGCAATCCTCAACGTCAATGAGTTCGCAACGGGTCTCGTTCTTCTCGATCTCGCGATAGCAAGCCTGGAAACGCCAGTTGTTCTCCTCCATCTTGTCGTCGTCGAGCTCGAGGCTGGTAACGACATTGCTGGGGCGCATGCCCTTACGGCCGTTGACAGCCCACGGGCACTGCTCGCGGATCTCGTCATCGGTGCGGCGCGGACGCTGCTCGGGCAGCACGACCTTCTCCATGAGCTGACCGATGGTACCATCGGCGAGAATCATCGACACGCAGCGATACTTGAAAGCCAGGTCAAAGCCCAGAGCCACCATGTCGGCCATCTCCTGGACACTGCTGGGAGCGAGCACGATCATGTGGTAGTCACCGTGACCGCCACCCTTACAAGCCTGGAAGTAGTCGGCCTGTGAAGCGTGAATGGTACCCAGACCGGGGCCACCGCGCTGTACGTTAATCAACAGAGCGGGAACCTCGCTGGCTGCGAGATAGGACACACCCTCCTGCATGAGGCTGAAACCAGGGCTGGAAGTAGAAGTGCAGACAGCCTTGCCGGTCATAGCACCACCATAAACCATGTTGATGGCAGCGACCTCACTCTCGGCCTGCAGCACAACCATACCAGTAGTTTCCCAAGGCATTTCTTCCTCGAGTTTCTCAAGCACCTCACTCTGCGGAGTGATCGGGTATCCGAAATATCCGTCGGCACCGTAGCGAATCATCGCCATGGCGAGGGCTTCGTTACCCTTCATCAATGTTACTTTATCGTTCATATTGTTCGACAGTAGTTTAAATGGTTAGTCACTATTATTTCTCGGTCACACGGTAAACCTCGATGCAGGCATCGGGGCAAACAAGCGCACAACTCTGGCAACCGATACATGCTTCGGGTTGCTCCATATACGCGAAATGATATCCGCGGTCATTCACCTCTTTCTCTTTGAGGTTCAGCACATTGCATGGGCATGCCACAACACACAGGCGGCATCCCTTGCATCGTTCCGTATTCACTACTACGGCTCCATGAATTTTTGCCATAAAAGAAATAGTTTAAAGTTTAAAAGGTTATTAATTTAGTAGTTCGTTAATTACCCACAAAAATACTCTTTTTTGGGGACATAGCAAGCAAAAATGTATGAATATTTACCAACAAGTGGTGATTTTTTTGAGAAGTCTATTCGATAAGAATCGGAGCAAGTGGGGAGCAAGCCAGCCATTTCCATGCTTTCACCACATCAACACCGCCTGCCGCCGTTTCAAAATGATCTTCCTCGTCACGTGTCACAATGACGCCATGATCCAGGTGGAGAGCGGTCATTGCCTCAGTCAAACCATTCATTTCGCGTTCGAAATTCTCATCGTTGAGTTCGTGACACACTTGAATGAGCATTTCGGGCCGATTATCCGCTCCTGTAACGACAAAGTCACACTCACCACGTTGGGCGAAATAATAAATATGGTCGCTGGCATATTGATGTCTCAATGAGACAAACACGACATTCTCAAGATAGCGCCCCACATCTGGAGAATGGGAAAGCGAAACACTGCGGGCAAGTCCCGTGTCACAAGCATACGCCTTGCGAGGATTGCGGGCCGTGACCTTCAAGGAATGGTCGTAAAGGCCAATGCTGTCGATAAGATAGGCATTACGCATGAAAGAAAGGAAGTCAATCACTGTAGATGGAGATGACACCCCTGCCACAGTGGTCAATTTACTGGCCGAATACAGTCGAGCGATATTGGAGAGCATATAAACGGCCAACTGCTTGAGCGCATCCACGTTGCGCACATTCTTATTGACAGCGATGTCACGCACAAGCACATCGTCGAGCAAGGTGCGCAGTATTGCTCTGTCACGTGTTTTGACAAATTCGGGAATACCACCAGTTAACATGTAATTGTCGAGCGATTGGACACTGGCAGCCTCACGGGTATATGTCAGAAATTCGTTATAAGAGAACGGGAACAACTCCGTTGACAAGTGGCGACCTGTGAGATGCGTACCCAAGTCAACGCTAAGCATCGAGGCATTGGAGCCGCTGATGTACACAACATATCCCTCTCTCAACAACTGATGTATCAAGATTTCCCATCCCGTCACAAGTTGAATCTCGTCGAAAAACAACTCATGAGCTTCTCGACGCTTAATCTCGTTGTGAAGACGGACAAAATCATCCTTCTCGAAGCCACTCATGTTGATGTCGTCAAAATTGAGATACATCACATGACCATAGCCCAAGTTGCGAGCCACTTGATTGAGCAACGTGCTCTTGCCCACACGCCGCATACCCGTAATGATGGTAGCAAATCCATCTAAGTTTTTGACCTGAGAAAGCTGCTCACGTTCTATCTCGTCAGGACGAGGACGCAATTGCGACATCTGATCGTCAATTACCCTTGCTATTTCACTTTGTCTTATCATGACTCAATACCTTTAATATTATCGATGGCAAAATTAATAACTTCTTTTGATGACAGCAAAAGAAAATGCCAATTTCTTTCGCTAGTAGTAAAAGATTTCTTTTACTGGCAGACTAAGATATTGATAAAATACTGAATATCAGGTATCTTATATTCGTGTGTTATAACCATGGTCATTCGTTGTCATTGAAAACAGGTGACGCGGAAGTGTTAATGGCGATTAACATTCTAGAGGTGGCTACAAGTTTCTCATGCGAATTTAGGGAGAACGGCCACGCGGGTCAAGGTTAAAAAGCGAACCGCTGTGGTCTATCCTGAGGTGCCCAAAGGGCTACTGGTATTTCATGTAACTGTGTCATAATTCGTGCCTGAAACCTTGATTTTCATAAAGGCCGAGAAATTAAGGCCCAACTTTGCGGCAAAATTTTTATAAAAAAAATAAACAAGACAATATTTTGATTTTATTTCTCTGTGCGTAGCACGGACATTATTCTAGGCTAGAATTCTAAAACATCCTCTACAAGAACATATAATAAACCGTTGATAGCGAAAAAGTTAGTTATCCTATTCCCCCACACCCGTCGGGTGAAGACCGTGTTCCTGGCAAAGCGCCACAAGATTGACGACATGGCGGCACGGACACGCTGCATGGAAACCCTGCGCGAGCTCTTCCGCCAGTACATGTCGCTGCTGATCCTGGAGAAAACCAAGCTGGAGCAGCACTGCATCTACCTCGACCCGAGGATATCGTTC
>CACYGX010000043.1 GCA_902774055.1 uncultured Bacteroidales bacterium | reverse complement strand
AAAGGAAAGAGCCCGGTGCAATACCGAACTCTTTACTCTTAAATCAATAATGTTTAACCCGTCCAACTTTTTGGGGTCACTTCAGAACGCGGATGCCATCAGATATTTCAGATTATTCAGTTGTTTTTAAATCAAGAACGCGGATGCCATCAGAAAAATCAGATTATTCAGTTGTTTTTAATCAAGGACGCGGATGCCAGTTTTCCTTTTAGAAAATCACCAACTGCCAGAGAGCAGGTAGTCGATCAAGGCCGACACGTCGTCAATCGTCACATCGTTGTCGCCATCCACGTCGCCACGCAGGAAGGCACTCTTCGCCACGAAGTATCCCGGGCTGTCAGCGCCTCCGTCGATGCGAGCATAGGCGACATCCGTGTGGTTGGAATCATAGGTTGAGCCTCGGCCGCCCACCAGGCTGACGCATTCCATGAACATCTCCAAGGAATTTGTCACAGCAGCCGTGGTCCAGCCACTGCCCACATAGACGGTCTGCAGAAGATAACAGTAAGAGAACATGCAACTCATATCAGTCACCTTGGACGTATCGAAACTGCTCAAGTCAAAACTTGTCAAATCGAAACAACCAGTGAGCATGCCACGCATATTGGTCACCTTGGACGTGTTGAAACCGCTCAAGTCAAGGCTCTTAATAATTCTGCAGTCAGCAAACATCCATCCCATATTGGTCACCTCACTGGTGTTCAAGTAGCGCAAGCCCACGATGAATTCAAGGTTCTGCATGTCACAGAACCAATCGTAGGTGGTTGTCGGGCGCGCGTCGGCAAATGATGGGTTAAAAACCACCAAGGTCACACTGGTACTATAGCCGTCAGTTTCCCAACCGGGTGCTTCGCTGCCCGTGTTCAGGTCGTAGGTTATGCCCGAGCGGGAGCTGCGGGAGTTGTCGTAGTAGAACGTCAGCCTCTTGTATGACGGCGTGTAGCAGGCATAGGCCTCTTGGGCAATGGCACCAAGGGCACACATCACGGCCGTCACCAGGACGACCAGTCGAAAGAGTAAATTATTCTGTTTCATAGAAATCGAGTTTAAAAGTTAATATCTACTGCCTATAGTATTTTTAGTCCTCACTCCTCAGTTCTCAGTCCTTAGTCCTCAGTTGGTTTCAGCACACATTATAACAAACAACTGATCAATCTGAATCATCTGATGGCATCCACCCCCCTTTTAACAGGAAGACAATAAAGACAAAAAGGACAATTTTATATTTATATCATTGTATTTCTTCTTGTATTTCTTGTTGTTAAAAATCAAGAACGCGGATGCCACTATAGTACTTATTGTACTTATTGTTTTCCTTTTTAAGAAAAGAAAGAACGCGGATGCCATCAGAAAAATCAGATTATTCAGTTGTTTTTAAACCAAGAACGCGGATGCCACTATAGTACTTATTGTATTTATTGTTTTCCTTTTAGAAAATTACCAGCTACCGGTGAGCAGATAGTCGATCAGCGCACTGACGTCAGCGATGCTGACATCGCTATCGCCATTGCAATTAGCGGCAGCCAGGTTGACGCCAGTAGGATCGCCCGTCAACAAGTAGTCAATCAAGGCCGACACGTCGGCAATCGTCACATCGTTGCTACCGTTCACATCGCCACGCATTGCAGCACTGCCCAGGCGGACATTGTCGACGGCAAAGTAGTCGCCCACGGGGTTGACGCTGTTATCCTTGGTGTAACTCCAGGTCAGCGTGTGGGTGCCGGCAGGCACTTGGGTCGTATAGGTTACCCAATCGGCATTCTGTAAAGCGCCCCAAGTAAACTCCTCACTGCCATCGATGGAGAAGGCACACTTGTCCCAGAAATTCGATGACCCTTCACCCCACGCCTTGTAGTCGAACGACAGGGGTGTGGCCTTGTCAACTGTGACGGTGGCCGTCACTGCCGATGAACTGGAAGCAACGCCCGCATTGCCCGATTGGGCATAGATGCGGCCATCCTCTTCCATCACCTGCCAGGGATAAGTGCCATCGGTAGTGAAGTGGATGTCACCACCCTCGACATTCAGAGCAGCGTTGAGTGACGGCGTTAACTGCAGATCTCTGATCTCAAAATAGTCATACGAGGAGTTGACGCTGCTATCTTTGGTATAACTCCACTCCAGGGTGTGGGTGCCAGGCTCCAGGTCAATGCTGAATGAGTTCTCCCAAAGATAGTTTACTTCATTGAGATATCCATAGCAGAACTGCTGAACACCATCGATGGTGAACACGCATTTGTCATAGGGCGTATTTACACCCTCGCCCAATGCCCTAAAATCGAAGGATAGCGTGGAAGTAGCAGTCACATTGACGGTTGCCTTCAATACCGAATTGCTGTTGTGAATCGTCCAGTTGCCGGAGCGTAATGAAATACCCACTTCATCGACCACCGTCCAGAGATAGTCGCCATAGGAGTCTAACGTGAATTTGTCAGTATCAATGCCAGCTTTCTCGGCCAGATAGTCGCCAATGGTCTTGACCGTGGTAAACCGGCTCCAGTTCTCGGCGGCCTTATAGGCATCGACACGACCGGCGGGAACCACAAGCGTAGCATCATTATACTCATTTACACTGAACGTGTGACCCTCGACGCTGGGTGGTGTGGTAGCGCGACAGATGATGGCATTACACCAAATGGAGAGGGCATAATCGCCGATGCTGGTCACCCCACTGCCTATCGTCACCTCTTCCAATTCCATGCAGCCGTCAAACGCCCTTTCGCCAATCGTGGTCACAGAATTGGGGATGACCACACGAGGCAGTTTTTCGCACCGAGAGAAAGCGTAATCGTCGATTGTGGTCACCGAGCGCGGTATAGTAACACTTTCCATACGATAACAGCCATAGAAACAGCTGTTGGGGATGGTGGTCACCCCGTTAGGAATCACCACACTATGCAAGTTTTCGCAGTAGCCAAAAGCAGCAGGAGCAATGGCCGTGACCGTACTGGGGATGGTCACGCCCATCAGTTTGGTGCTTTTGTAGAATGCAGCATAGCCGATACCTGCCACGGTGTAAGTCACGCCAGCGTGTGTCACCGTTGACGGGATGGATACATTGCCGCTATAAGTCTGGTAAAGCTTGTTGCGGTAAGTCACCTCCACGGTGTTGGAGCCTGTGATGCTGTAGTAGATGCCACCCTCCTGAAAATCATATTCACTCTCCACGATGTTGGTGAAGTTCTTCCAATAATTCGCCGATTGATAAGCCGACTTGTAGCCTTTGGGTACCGTCAACGTGATGCTGGAATACTGGCTCGTCGTGAATGTTGTGCTCTCGAGAGAAGGAGGCGTAGTGGCGTCACAGTAAATCTTAGTCAAATTGGGACAGTTCTCGAAGACATCTATACTGATCCAAAAAACACTGTTTGGTATCGACACACTGGTCAGCCCTGTGCTGTTTTTAAAGGTATATGCAATAATTTGAATCACGTCATAAGTCCTTCCGCCATAGGTCACTGTCTCGGGAATGATAACATCACCACTGTAACTGTTATAGTTGTGCCTGTCCCCGTAAATGACGCCCACATCCGTGCAACCCGGGCCCCAGTCATTAGCAGCCTCATCCCAACCATAACGATAATAGATGCCATCCACGATGAAATCATAGGGGGCATCAGGATTCGCATCTATAGCCTGGATGTTGGCGAATCTTCTCCATCCGTCGGCCACTTGATAGGCGCCGACAGATGACTCAGGCACATAGAGTACGCAGTCATCGGCCAATCTGCTAAAGGTCCAGGTGTCATCAGTAGGTGGGGGTGTTGTTGCCCGGCAAATCACTGTGGAAAGTTTTCCACAACTGTGAAAGCACATGCTGCCCAGAGTTGTCAGTGACGACGGCATGTCTATCGTGGTCAACGAATCGATACAATAGAAGTTCCAATCAGCAATCCTCGTGACACCTTCAGGAATTGTGAGGGACTTCAAACCCTTGGTATAATAAAACGCGCCATCGCCAATCGAGTCAAGCGTCGTTGGCAATTGCAGCGATGTCAGGTTATAACAAGAACGGAATGCACTCGGGCCTATCGCTGTCACCGTGTAGGTCTTTCCGCCATTGGTGACGGTGGACGGAATGGTCAGTGCGCCAGAATAGTCCATTCCATACTGATTTGTATTGGTCACCTCAACGGTGTTGGTGCTCGTGATGTTGTAATACACGTTGCCCGACTCGAAGTCGTAGGCGCTGGCGCCCAGAGCGCACATCATGGCCGACACCAAGACGGCAAAACGTAGGAGTAATTTTTTCTGTTTCATAGTTATTTCGTTTAAAAGTTAGTATTTGCTGCAAATATAACAATAATTCTGATAAAAACGAAAGCTCAAAGGCGCTATAATTAAAAAATGTTCTTTTTGCACTTTTTTCTTCCTTTTAAAACGAGTGCAGATGCCATCAGACAATTCATATTGATGAGTTATTTTAAAATTCCATGTTGTTGAAGTTGTTGATTGTTGTTCATGTTGTTTGACAAAATCCAACGCACGTTATTTTAAAAACTCATGTTGTTGAAGTTGTTGATTGTTGTTCATGTTGTTTGACAAAATACGACGCACGTTGTTTTAAAATTCCTAGTTGTTGAAGTTGTTGATTGTTGTTCATGTTGTTTGACAAAATCCGACCCACGTTGTTTTAAAATTCATGTTGTTGAAGTTGTTGATTGTTGTTCATGTTGTTTGACAAAATCCAACGCACGTTATTTTAAAATTCCATGTTGTTGAAGTTGTTGATTGTTGTTCATGTTGTTTGACAAAATACGACGCACGTTGTTTTAAAATTCATGTTGTTGAAGTTGTTGATTGTTGTTCATGTTGTTTGACAAAATCCAACGCACGTTGTTTTTAAAATTCCTAGTTGTTTGATCAGAAAGAAAGCTGATGCCAACTAAAAAACTAAGGACTAAGAACAAGAAACTAGAAACTTTTTCACTATATTTGCAGCCGTAAATGAATACATTCTTTATTAAACCTGTAAGACATTAACAGAATCAAGAAAATGAACGAGATTGAAAAACTGAATCCGACGTGCATCTGGCGCAACTTCTATGCGCTGACACAGATTCCCCGTCCCTCGGGACATGTTGAGAAAATCCAGCAGTACCTGCTCGACTTCGCCAAGAAAATCGGCGTAGAGGCCTTCCAGGACCCCGCCGGCAACATCGTGATGCGCAAGCCCGCCACTCCCGGTATGGAGAACCGCAAGTGCATCACAATGCAGGCCCACATGGACATGGTGCCCCAAAAAACGCCCGAATCCAAGCACAACTTTGAGAAGGATCCCATCGAGCCCTATATCGACGGCGAGTGGATCAAGGCACGCGGCACCACGCTGGGTGCCGACGACGGTCTGGGCGTAGCAGCCATCATGGCAGTCATGGAGGACAACAACCTCAAGCATGGTCCCATCGAGGGCTTGATCACCAAGGACGAGGAGACCGGCATGTATGGCGCCAACGACCTGCCCAAGGGCCAAATGAAGGGCGACATCCTGTTCAACCTCGACAGCGAGACCTGGGGTAAGTTTGTCATCGGTAGCGCCGGTGGTATCGACGTTACCTGCACGCGCAAGTATAACGAGGTCAAGACCGCCAGCGGCGACACCGCCGTGCGCATCACCCTCAAGGGCCTGAAGGGCGGACATAGCGGCCTCGAGATCCATGAGGGCCGCGCCAACGCCAACAAGCTGATGGCCAGACTGCTGCAACTCGCCATCGTGGACCACAAGGCCCGCCTGGTGAGCTGGCATGGCGGCAACATGCGCAACGCCATCCCCTTCAAGGCCGAGACCGTAGTTGTCGTCCCCGAGGATAACCTGAAGGGTCTGAAGAAACTCGTCAAGACGATGAAGGCCCAGTTCGAGAGCGAGTTCAAGTTCATCGAGGATAACGTGGACCTGACAATCAAGGCCATCGACCGTCCCAAGATGAAGATGGCGCTCGACGACCAGACGACCATCCTGCGCGCCCTGTACGCCTGCCACGACGGCGTGGTGCGCTTCATCCCCGCCTATCCCAACGTGGTAGAGACCTCCTCTAACCTCGCCATCATCGACATCGAGGACGGCAAGGCCTCTGTGAAGATTCTCGCCCGCTCGGCCCGCGAGGACATGAAGGACTACATCGTCAAGATGCTCATGACCTGCTTCCACCTCGCCGACTTCAAGGTAGAGACCGGCGGCGACTACATCGGCTGGGATCCCAACCCCGACAGCGAGGCCCTGCACATGCTGCTCGACCTGTACAAGCAGCTCTTCAACGAGGAAGGCATCGTACAAGTTGACCACGCCGGCCTGGAGTGCTCCATCATCCTGGGCAAGTATCCGCACATGGACGTGGTGAGCTTCGGTCCCACCCTGCGCAGCCCGCACACCACCATCGAGCGCGCCTACATCCCCGCTGCAGAGCCCTTCTGGCGTCTGCTCGTCAAGGCCCTCGAGGAGGCTCCCGTCAAGAAATAAATAAGTAATGAATTTTTCATCATCCAGATTACCGCAGGCGGCCCCACAGCCCCTGCGGTATTTTTTGCCTCGATCCAGACGCAGAATTCTTAATGGGAATAGCCCAAAACACCCAAATGTTCAGTTCTGCTTTTTGTGCTGGACACAAAACCACGTGCTGTTATACCTTTGTGACGTGAGTGCCAAACCATGCTTTTAAGTTTTCGTTAACAGTTCCGCTCCACCCCCCTTTCAACATCGCAAACTAAAGCATCTCTGATTTTCAACCAATTAGCAATTCAATTAAAAACCAACCCTTCTTGCTTTTTGACAATACTAGCCCTTGTTGATGTATTGCGAGCCTATGGCTCGTACATTTCCCTCTCGATCCTTGTTCCTGACATTTGCCAAATGACACATCTTGATGGCCATGACAGGATTTTTCGGGTTTCTTTACCTTATTAAAAAACAATGCGTACAGTTGACCTCCGGTCGAAGGTACGCAGCGCATCGGGAATGACCTCATTATCAATCGGTCATTCCATTTTTAAAAACAGAGACCTAGCCTTTGAAAGTTTGCTTTCACGCCTAGTGCCCTGATTTTAAAAAAGAAATGCTAAATTATTTGGCATTTCGCTCGGCTTGCAGTACCTTTGCAGCCTGTAAAACGAAAATTATAACTAATAACTAACTATATCAGTTTTTTTTCAAATTTTATGAGTAAGGAAAAGAAATTCATGACGTGTGACGGTAACCAAGCTGCCGCTCACATCAGTTACATGTTCACTGAGGTAGCCGCTATCTACCCCATCACTCCGTCATCAACGATGGCCGAGCACGTGGACGAGTGGGCCGCCGCAGGCCGCAAGAACATCTTCGGCGAGACCGTCATGGTCCAGGAGATGCAGAGCGAGGGTGGTGCAGCCGGTGCCGTTCACGGTTCGCTGCAGGCTGGTGCCCTGACCACGACCTACACCGCTTCGCAGGGTCTGTTGCTGATGATCCCCAACATGTACAAGATTGCCGGTGAGTTGCTCCCTGGCGTGTTCCACGTTTCGGCCCGTACGCTGGCCAGCCACACCCTGTGTATCTTTGGTGACCACCAGGACGTGATGGCTACCCGCCAGACCGGTTTTGCCATGCTCGCCGAGGGCAGTGTTCAGGAGGTAATGGACCTCGCTGGTGTTGCCCACTTGAGCGCCATCAAGGCTCACGTGCCCTTTGTCAACTTCTTTGACGGCTTCCGCACCTCTCACGAGATCCAGAAGGTAGAGGCTATGGACCAGGAAGACCTGCGTCCCCTCATCGACATGGAAGAGCTGGCCAAGTTCCGCAAGGGTGCCATGAATCCCGCAACGACTACTATACCGCAGTTCCCGCCATCGTCGAGGACTACATGAACAAGATCAGCGAGATCACTGGCCGCAAGTATGGTCTGTTTGACTACTACGGCGCCAAGGATGCCGACCGCGTCATCATCGCTATGGGCAGTGTGACCGAGGCTATCCGCGAGACCATCGACTATCTGACCGAGAAGGGTGAGAAGGTCGGTCTGGTTGCCGTTCACTTGTATCGCCCCTTCAGCGCCAAGCACTTCCTCGCCGCCGTTCCCAGCACTGCCAAGCGCATTGCTGTGCTCGACCGCACCAAGGAGCCCGGCGCTAATGGCGAGCCCCTGTATCTCGACGTGAAGGACTGCTTCTATGGCACCGAGAATGCCCCCGTCATCGTGGGTGGCCGCTACGGCCTCGGTTCCAAGGACACCACGCCCGCCCAGATTCTCGCCGTGTATGAGAACCTGGCCCTGCCGATGCCCAAGAACCAGTTCACCATCGGTATCGAGGACGACGTTACCTTTGCTTCGCTTCCCATGAAGGAAGAGGTGGCTATGGGTGGCGCTGGCATGTTCCAGGCCAAGTTCTACGGTCTGGGTGCTGACGGTACCGTGGGTGCCAACAAGAACAGTGTGAAGATCATCGGTGACAACACCGACAAGCAC
>CACYGX010000042.1 GCA_902774055.1 uncultured Bacteroidales bacterium | reverse complement strand
ATTGGCCCCCTTCAGGGCCCATCGAGAGGGAGCCTTGCTCCCCAGGCCACACGAGGCCTACGGCCTGTGCGCCCTGGGGTTGCCTCAATTCAAGGCCGCTGGCCTTGTCGTGGTCTTCGACCACAATGGCCCCCACCTTTTATCGGGTGAGCCATTATTTTTTTAACAGGACCGCAAAATACTTATAACTTAGTGTATAACAACTCTAAATTTTTACTATATTTGCGGCAGGTATTAACTATTAAGTCTATATGCATATGAAAAAGAGATTATTACTTATTAGATTGTTTGCTTTAATGGCTGTTTTGATGTGTGTCATTGTTACTAAGGCAGCCGAGGGCTATGCCTGCTTCGATTCGTCGTCCTCGACGCTGACGTTCTACTACGATGACCAGCGCGACACACGCGTTGACAGAACCTACGACCTGAACAAGGGTTCAATCTATCCTGGCTGGTACTCAGACGAAACCTGTAACGATATCACTAAGGTGGTGTTTGACCCGTCGTTTGCTGCTGCCCGTCCCACTTCAACCTGTAGCTGGTTTAATAATATGATAAACCTTCAAACTATTGATGGTATGGGACAATACCTTAACACCGAGGAAGTGACAAACATGAAACAGATGTTCTTTAGCTGCAATATGTCAAACCTCGATGTGAGCAACTTCAACACGGCTAACGTTTTGAATATGAGCGGGATGTTTGCTTTATGTACTTATTTGAAGAGTCTTGATTTGAACAACTTCAATACCGAAAAAGTATCAAATATGATGGGCATGTTCGTGGGATGTGTTGATTTGAGAAGCCTAGATTTGAGAAGCTTCAATACAGCAAACGTGACCGACATGTCGCAGATGTTCATGTTTGACAACAATTTGACCACCATCTATGTGGGTAACGGTTGGAGCACTTCCTCTGTCAACGATTCTGATGCCATGTTCTTGTCCTGCGACAGCCTTGTGGGTGGTCAGGGGACTACCTATGACTCTAGCCACATTGACATGGCTTACGCCCACATCGACGGCGGCCCCAGTGACCCAGGCTACCTGAGCGAATACAAAGAAGCTTACGCTTGCTTCACGTTATCGGACATGACCTTGACGTTCTATTGCGATGCTAATCGCGACACCCGCGTTGGCACGACCTATGACCTGAACGAGGGCTCAAGATCGCCTGGTTGGCTCTCAGACGAAACCAGTTACGAGATCACTCGGGTGGTGTTTGACCCGTCGTTTGCTGCTGCCCGTCCCACGTCAACTCATCGCTGGTTTTATGAAATGTCAAACTTGAAAAGCGTTATAGACATGGAACAATACCTCAATACCGAGGACGTGACTGATATGAGCGAAATGTTCTATAATTGCTCAAGTTTGTTGTGGTTGAATGTGAGCAATTTCAACACGGCTAATGTGGAGGACATGAGAGCTATGTTCATAATGTGTTCCGTTTTGAAGATCCTTGATGTGAGCAGTTTCAATACCGAAAAGGTATCGGATATGAGAGGCATGTTCGCGGGTTGTGTTGATTTGAAAAGCTTGGATTTGAGCAGTTTCAATACGTTTAGCGTGACCGATATGACTCAGATGTTCACATTTGACAACAACTTGGCCACCATCTATGTGAGCAATGGTTGGAGCACGGCATCGGTCAATAATTCAGATGACATGTTTTTAGGTTGTTACAGCCTTGTGGGCGGCCAGGGGACGGTCTATGACTCGAGCCACATTGGCAAGGCCTATGCCCATATCGACGGCGGAGTGAGTGACCCGGGTTACTTCACTGAGCAGTCTGCCTATTTGCGCGGCGACGTGGATGGTGATGGTCAAGTCACCATTACTGATGCGTCTGCTTTATTGGATTACCTGTTGACTGGCGATGGCACAGGCATCAACCTGCGTTCTGCCGATTGCGACCTTGTTGGTGGTGTTGCTATCGCCGACATGTCTGCCTTGATCGACTTCCTCCTCAACGACGAGTGGTGATTTCCCAAAAAAAGGAAAACAAAAAATACAATAAGTACTATAATGGCATCTGCGCCCAGGAGTGCGGATGCCATTGTTTTATAGATTGTGCGGGGCGTTTTTTCTTTTTTTTGTCGTTTTTCATTAATTTTGTAGCCGTAAAAGTTAGTGTTATTATGAGAACGGTAGCAATTATAGTGGCTGGTGGCAGTGGCACGCGCTTTGGGGCCCAGTTGCCCAAGCAGTTTCTGGAGTTGGGCGGCAAACCCATTTTGATGCGCACGATACAGGCCTTTGATGGTGGTTCAATGGACATCATCGTTACCTTGCCTGTCGATCAGATGGAACTGTGGCACGAACTGTGTCAACAGTATGCTTTTGCTGTGCCTCACCGGGTTGTGCATGGCGGTGAGACTCGTTGGCACAGCGTGAAGAATGCCCTCGACAGCATCAGCGACCCCAATTGCGTCGATATTATTGCTGTGCACGACGGTGTGCGACCTTTAGCATCGGCTGCACTCGTTGGCCGCGTGTTGGCCGCTGCCCGTCGTGATGGTGCCGCTATCCCCGTTGTCGCCCTCAACGACTCGGTGCGGCAGCTCGTGGGTGACATGAGCCATGCGCTCGACCGGTCGTCGCTAAGGGCGGTGCAGACACCCCAGGCTTTCGAGGCCAGGCTGCTGTTGAACGCTTATTCGCTCCCATACGAACCGACGTTTACCGATGACGCTTCGGTAGTGGAAAAATTTGGTCACCATGTGACGCTTGTCGATGGAGACCCCATCAACCTGAAGATAACCCGCCCCATGGACTTGGCGCTTGCCGAATACCTGATTAATCACGATGCCTGACCTGCGCCACACCGACATACAGTACCTGCACGGCGTGGGACCCAAGCGTGCAGAGTTGCTCAAGAAGGAACTGGGCATCTCGTCCTACTACGACCTGTTGTATTATTTCCCGTTCCGATACATCGACCGTAGCGTCATTAACCATGTCAACGAGTTGCATGGCGATGAGGCGGCCATACAGTTGTGGGGGCGTTTCCTCACGTTTAACACAGCGGGTGAAGGGCGCAAGCGCCGCCTGCAGGCCTTGTTCACCGATGGCACGGGCACTATCGAGGTCGTGTGGTTCAACCGGGTGGCCTCTATCCAGAAGTCTTATAACACCACAACCCAGTATATCCTGTTCGGCAAGCCGTCGATGTTTAACAATCACATGAACATCGTGCACCCCGAGGTGGACCTGGCTAACGCCGAGACCGTCACCCAGGGCCTCCAGGGCGTGTATAACCTCACCGAGGTGCTGCGCAATCGCTCATTCACCTCGCGGGCTATCCACAAGCTGGTCGTCACGCTGCTCGACACCCCCGGCGTTCAACACATCCCCGAGACATTGCCACCCGAGTTGATGCAACGCTACCACCTCATGCCGCTTAACGAGGCGCTTCGCAACATCCATGTGCCAACCGACCAACAGGCGTTGCAGCGAGCTCAATTCCGCTTGAAGTTTGAGGAATTGTTCTTCTTGGAACTTAATATCCTGCATTATATCAAAGGCAGCACCCGACGACTTGTTGGGCATGTGTTCAGCCGTGTTGGAGCCTATTTCCATGACTTTTATAACAACATCCTGCAGTTCCCGCTCACGGGGGCGCAGAAACGGGTCATCCGCGAGATGCGGCAGGACATGGGCAGCGGCAAGCAGATGAACCGACTTCTCCAAGGCGATGTGGGCAGCGGCAAGACGATTGTCGCCTTCATGACGGCACTCATCGCTCTGGACAACGGCTACCAGGCCTGCATCATGGCTCCCACCGAGATCCTTGCAGGGCAGCATCTTGAAACCATCAAGCCGCTGGCCGACGCCATAGGCGTAAAAGTGGCCTTGCTCACGGGTTCGACACGCAAGCGGGAGCGCACCGCCATCCACGAGGCGCTGATGAGTGGCGAATTGCAGATCCTCATCGGCACTCACGCCCTCATTGAGGATACAGTGCAGTTCCGCAACCTGGGACTCGCCATCATCGACGAGCAGCACCGCTTTGGCGTGGCTCAGCGGGCGCGCCTGTGGAGCAAGAACCGCGTGGCGCCGCCCCATGTGTTGGTGATGACTGCCACGCCCATACCACGCACCCTGGCGATGACGGTCTATGGCGACTTGGATGTGTCGATCATCGACGAACTGCCGCCGGGCCGCAAACCCGTGACGACGGTGCTCCGTCATGAACCCGACCGTTTCAAGATGTACCAGTTTGTGGGTTCACAGCTGCGTCAGGGGCGCCAAGCCTATATTGTCTATCCACTCATCGAGGAAAACGAGAAACTGGACCTCCACGCCCTGGAACAGGGCTATGAGCAGGTGAAGGATGTCTATCACCAGTACAATGTGGCTATGGTTCACGGTCGCATGAAACCTGCCGAAAAAGACCACCAGATGATGCTCTTTGCCAGCGGCTGGGCTCAGATTCTTGTGGCAACAACCGTCATCGAGGTGGGTGTTAACGTTCCAAACGCCTCGGTCATGGTCATTGAGGACGCCGAGCGATTTGGCCTGTCACAATTGCACCAATTGAGGGGTAGGGTAGGCCGCGGGGCCGACCAGAGCTACTGCATCCTCATGGCACGCAGTGATCTGGGGCGCGACACTCGACATCGCCTGCAGGTGATGACTCAAACCAACGACGGCTTCGTCGTCGCCGAGGAGGATATGAAGCTCCGTGGCCCCGGCGATATGGAGGGCACCCAGCAGAGTGGTATCGCCTTCAATCTGCACATCGCTAACCTGGCGCAGGACGGACAAATCATCCAGATGGCGCGAAATGCCGCCGAGGACTACCTTCGGGTTGATCCCACAATGGAAACGCCCTGGGGACGCAAGATGGCCGCTCACATCAAGGAGATTTTTGACAAGCAAGCCAATTGGGGACTTATCAGTTGATAACATCCCCCAAAACCTGATTTGAGTGTTGAAAACTAACAAAAATGCCTAATTTCCGAATCAAAACTGTTTGCATTTGTGAATTTTTTATTTTCTTGATATACAGCAGATTGCAAAGCGTCGTTTAGATTACGAAACCAAACTTTACACTTTTTAGCAGTCTAAATGCCCCCTCTTATAAAATAAATGAGTAATTTTGGGCGTTCTAAAAAACAAAGACTTAGAAAATTACCTAATAATGAATATAAAAAAGAAACTCTATGTCGCCTTGGCGGCGATAACCTTTTGTGCATTTGGCATGACTGCTCAAAATCTCCAGTCTGCCTCGACATATAACAAGATGCATAGTGACTTGCTCGCAAAACAGAACCGCGTGAAGGATCAGATTCGCGTGCAAGAAGCTCAAAAATATGCTGCTGACCTGTATGAGGAGTGCGAACCCGAGCCCGATATCTACACCGAGGGTTGGGACAGCGATCTCGTCAACTGCTATAAGGACGCCAACGTGCCTAACACCAAGGTGCTTGACGTTCGTCACTATGTAATGCCCATCAAGGGTAATTACGTGACTAGCCATTACGGCTATCGTCCCCAATTCGGCCGCACCCACAAGGGTATTGACCTGCGTTCGGCCATCGGCGATACCGTTTATTCAGCATTCTCGGGCCGCGTGCGCCTCACCCGCTTCGAGCGTGGTGGCTATGGCTTCTATGTCATCGTCCGTCACGAGAACGGTCTGGAGACTGTTTATGGCCACCTCTCGCGTTTCCTCGTGAAGCCCGACCAGTATGTTAAGGCCGGCCAACCCATCGCCTTAAGTGGCAACACGGGCCGCAGCACCGGTCCTCACCTGCACTTCGAGACACGTTTCATGGGTTACGCCATCAATCCCGAGGCTATCTTCGACTTCGCTAACCGTTGCACCCACACTGACAGTTATACCTTCTCTAAGAGCACTTACACCAAGGCTCGTGACTATGCGCCCAGCAAGCGCTACGCTGCTGCCAAGAAGAGCGCAGCTCCTGCCGAGGAGAAGGAATCGGCTAGCAAGTCAAAGAGCACCAAGAAAGAGCAGCCCGTTGCCAGCACCGTCAAATCCACCAGGGAGAGCCGCGACAGCAGCCGTTCGACCTACAAGGTGCGTGAGGGTGACAACCTGACCAAGATTGCTGCCAACAACAACATGACCGTTGCCCAGCTCAAGAAGCTCAACGGCTTGACCAGTGACAACGTCACTACCGGTAAGGTACTGCGCATTAAATAATCACTCGAGAGATAAGGAAAACAATAAGTAAAATAAATACAATCCGTTCATTTTCCGGATTTAGTATTTATTTTACTTATTGTTTTCCTTTTATTGTGTATTGTCGTTTATTGCCCCATGAGATAGCGGTAAACGGCTGTGAATTGTCGCCTGAAACGGTCTTGGAACTTGTCCAGTTTGCGATCAAAGGTTAGTTTTTGGGTCTGGGCCGACAACTTGGTCACCCTGTTGCGGGTGATGCGCTGGATATCGTAGTTGGACATCAGGTAGTGGCAAGTGATGTAATAGTCGTTATAGGTGCGGTAGTGGCGTTTCACAATGTCGGCTCGCGTCACGTCACGGTCGGTCTTGAGCACGACACGGTCACCGCCTCGCAGCACCAGTGTCAGGCTGTCGCCCTGGTTCACGTGCAGCATTCCCTCGTCATAGGTCACCTCGAGCGAGAACGTCAGCAAGCCACCAGGCCTGGCTATTGCCGACACGGCAAAGCGGGCCGTGTGGAAGAAATCATCATACATCACCTCCTGTTGTGAACACACATAGCGAGTGCCGTCGTCCCGATAATGATCGACGCACACTTGGGCGCTTGCTGGCATGACAACACACAGCAACACCATCACAATCACGATGACTCGCTTGCAATTCACGCCGCAAAGGTAACACAAAAAAACGTCTCAGTAAAATCCACCACCTCCCTGAGGAAGCAGCATGTCAAAGTATTGCAAGCCTCCGGCTTGCATGAAAGGTAGCGTTTACGCCACCCCCGCTAGGCCCGTGCGACCCCTTACCGCTGCTGGTTAAACGGCGAGAAGATGCCGAACAGGTTGGCGTCGATCTTGTCGCACACCTGTTGGAAATCCTCGGGGCGATCGCCAAACTTCACCTCGTCACCGTTGATAATGACCAGGTTGCCCTTGTAGTCGGCTATCCAGTCCTCGTAGCGCTTGTTCAAGCCTTCCAGATAGTCCAGACGCATCGTCTGTTCGTACTCGCGTCCACGCTTCTGGATCTGCTGCACCAGGTTGGGGATCGTCGAACGGATGTAAATCATCAGGTCGGGCATCTTGACCAGCGACATCATCAGTTCAAACAAGTCCTTGTAGTTGTTGAAGTCGCGGTCGCTCATGTGGCCCTGGCCGTGGAGGTTTGGCGCAAAGATGCACGCGTCCTCATAGATGGTGCGGTCTTGGATGATGTCGATGTCGCTCTTCGAGATCTCGACCACCTCCTTGAAGCGCTTGTTCAAGAAGTAAATCTGTAGATTAAATGACCAGCGCGACATGTCGGCATAGAAGTCTTCCAGATAAGGGTTATTGTCCACTGGCTCAAACCGTGGGCTCCACCCGTAGTGCTTGGCGAGCAACTTGGTCAAAGTCGTCTTGCCGCTGCCGATGTTTCCTGCTACTGCGATATGCATTTCTATTTAGTTTTTGGTTTTGTTCTCAGTCCTTAGTCCTTAGTTGTCAAGGTCATCTGTGCCGTGACTCTGTCACGGCCATTTTTGGTTAATCCAGCGGCCCGAAGATACCGAACATCGTCGCGTCGATCTTATCGACAATGGCGGCAAAATCCTCGGGACGATTCTTGTAGTCCATGTCGTCAACGTCGATGACGAGTTTGCGGCCCTTGTAGGTCTGCATCACAAACTCCTCATAGCGCTCGTTAAGGTTCGACAGGTATTTCAGGGGCATCGTCTGTTCGTAGTCACGGCCACGCTTGCGGATGTTGTCCACCAGGTGGGGCACGCTCGAACGCAGGTAGATCATCAAGTCGGGCAGACGGACGATGGTCATCATCTGCTCGAACAGTTCCATATAGGTCTCAAAGTCGCGGTCATCCATGTTGCCCATGTCATGGTTGTTGGCTGTGAAGATATACACGCCCTCAAAGATGCTGCGGTCCTGAATGATGGTCTTGTCACTGGCATTGATGCCTAGAATGTCCTTGAAGCGCTGCTTCAGGAAGAACACCTCCAGCGCAAATGACCACCGCTTGATGTCCTTGTAGTAGTCGCTCAAGTAGGGATTGTCCACTACGGGCTCCATAAATGGCTCCCACCCGTAATGCTTGGCTAGCATCTCGGCCAGGGTCGATTTTCCGCTCCCGATATTTCCTGCGATAACGATGTGCACGGTTCAGTCGATAGGTTGTTTTACAATCTACAAAGGTAGTGGTTTTCCGCATCACGTCAAGCACCTGTCAACTGAAAGTTATTAACAACTAATTGACCTGCTGAAAAAAATCCCTAAAAATAACTGTGTTACCGAAAAAATGCCTACTTTTGCACCATTATTCATGTCAGTGGAGAATGAAGCAGAATTGGAGACCCGGAACCATGATATACCCGCTGCCCGCGCTGCTGGTCAGTTGCGGTGCCTCGCCCGACGAGTATAACCTCTTCACGGCAGCATGGACGGGTACCATCTGCAGCGATCCGGCGATGTGTTATGTCTCCATCAGGCCCGAGCGGCTCAGCCACGGCATCGTGGAGCGTAACATGGCGTTCACGCTCAACCTCACCAACCGCGAGCTGGCACGTGCTACCGACTGGTGTGGCGTGCGCTCCGGGCGTGACTATGACAAGTGGCGCGAGATGGGCCTCACCCCTGTCAAGGGTGAAATGGTAGCCGCTCCTTATATCCTGGAGGCTCCCGTGAACATCGAGTGCCGCGTGCGCGACATCATGCGTCTGGGCAGTCACGACATGTTCATCGGCGAGGTGATGAACGTCATTGCCGACGACCGCTTCATTGACCCCGAGACAGGAGCCCTCGACCTCAAGGCCGCCGACCTGATTACCTACTGCCACGGCCACTACTACGCCCTGGGTGAGGAATTGGGGCACTTCGGCTGGTCGGTCCGTAAGAAACCGAAAAAAACAACTAAATAACTTTTATAATACTAACAACTAGAAACTGAGTACCAGGGACTAGAAACTAAAAAACTAAAAACAAAAAAATGGAACGAGACAAACAGATTTTTGACATCATCGAGCGTGAACATCAGCGTCAGCAACACGGCATTGAGCTCATCGCCAGTGAGAACTTCGTGAGCGATCAGGTTATGCAGGCCATGGGCAGCTGCCTGACCAACAAGTATGCCGAGGGTTATCCCGGCCACCGCTACTACGGCGGTTGCCAGTGCGTTGACGAGAGCGAGAACGTCGCCATCGATCGTCTGAAACAGATCTTTGATGCCGAGTACGTTAACGTGCAACCCCATTCGGGCGCACAGGCCAACATGGCCGTCTTCATGGCTTGCCTCAAGCCCGGTGACAAATTCATGGGTCTGAATCTGGCTCATGGTGGTCACCTGTCACACGGTAGCCCCGTTAACTTCTCGGGTCTGATGTTCCAGGCTTGTGAATATAACGTTACCCCCGACACCAACCTGGTAGATTATGACCAGATGGAAGAGGTAGCTCAGCGCGAGCGTCCCAAGCTGATCGTTGGTGGTGCTAGCGCCTACAGCCGCGAGTGGGACTACGAGCGCATGCGCAAGATCGCCGACAGCGTGGGCGCACTGCTCATGGTCGACATGGCTCACCCCGCTGGCCTTATCGCTGCAGGTCTGCTGAACAACCCCTTGAAGTATGCCCACATCGTGACCAGCACCACCCACAAGACCCTGCGCGGTCCCCGTGGCGGTATCATCCTG
>CACYGX010000041.1 GCA_902774055.1 uncultured Bacteroidales bacterium | reverse complement strand
AATGACTCTATTGGTTGGGCAAGCATTGCTCCCTTCCGCTTTGGTCCCGTCAGCGAGGGCGCATTTGTAATGACCGAGGAACTGCTCGGCAATGAGTGCACTCTGGCTACCGATGGCAGCTTCGAGTCTATCGCTATCCCCGAGGGTACCTGGACTGTTACCGTTGACCTCGTGAACAACAAGTTCACCATCAACGGCGAGTGGCCCATCGACACCATTACTCCCGAGCCCGAGGGCAACGTTTACATCATCGGTGAGGTGAACGACAAGAACTGGGCTGCCAACGACGGTGTTCAGATGACCTTCGATGAGGAGAACAACGTTTACACCGCTACTGTTACCTTCGACGGCCGCAACGCTGAAGGCGAAGAAGGCGCAGAAGAATTCGTTAATTACTTCGGCCTCACCAAGAAACTCGGTACCAACGATCAGGATTGGGCTACCCTTAACGCAAACCGTCTTGGTAGCGAGACCGATGGCGACTACTGGGTAACTCCCGAACTGATGGGTCAGGAAATCGGTCTGATTTGCCCCGTTGATATGGCTTATCGCATCGCTAAGGGCGAATACACAATCACCGTTGACCTGGAGAACATGACTATGGTTATCAACCAGGCTGGTGGCCTGCGTGGTGACGTTGACAACAACAAGGAGGTTGGTATCGCCGACGTATCGGCTCTGATCGACTACCTGCTGAGCGGCGACGCTTCTGCTATCAACCTGCAGAACGCTAACTGCAACCTCGACGGTGAGGTTGGTATCGCTGACGTTTCGGCTCTGATCGACTACCTGCTGAGTGGCGTTTGGAATGACTAATCCTAACTATTCTGCCTCAAACGGCAGATGAACTCATGAAATGAGGTGTTCAAATTGAGCACCTCATTTTTTTGTTAATGTGGGATTGACAAGAATTGAGATAAACTCTTTATTTTGTCAAACTCAGGTTTATTAATTATTTCAATGGGCGCAATCGTTTGCGCAAACATTAGGGGAAAAGTCATACCCAATAATAATGTGAATTTGAAATTTGTTTGTAATTTTGAACCGTTATTAGAATGCAACAAGTGCCTAAGAACGAAGTATCTTTATCTACATGTTTAATTATATAATCTGTGTTTAAAAGCATGAAAAAATTAACGTTAGTTTTATCTATGATGATCGCCCTCGTTGGCTTGAATGCCAATGCGGCAATGTACATTGTTGGTAATGGTCCGTTTAATAACTGGCAGCCCGGCAATGGTGTGGAAATGAACAATAATGGCGACGGCACTTATTCCTATACGGTTGCCATTGACGGCGCAGTGTCGTTTGTATTCGCCGATGGCCTGAGCTCCAATTGGGGCACATTCAACAGCGACTACCGCTACGGCCCCTCCAACGGTGATATGAATATCAACCCCAACGAGTGGATTGCCACCGAAAAGGCTGGCGATCATGGTGCTTACAAATTAATCGGTGACGGCACCGACTATACCTTTATCTTTGACGAGTACAACTACAAGTTCCGTGTTGAAGGCAATAACGTTAATATCACTTATGAGACCCTGACTGTGGCTGGTAGCAATACTGACTTGTTTGGCACCCTCTGGGATCCCACCAACACCGCTAACGACATGACCCTCGTTGATGGCATTTACACATGGGAAAAGAATGAAGTTATTCTTAACCCGGGTGGTTTTGAGTTCAAGGTCGTTGCTGACCACGATGTAAACTACACTCTTGCATGGCCTGGCAGCAACTTCTATCAGCCCATTGAAAACAGGGGCCTCTACAACTTGAAGATCACCTTCGACCCTGTGGAGGAAAGAGTTAATTGCGATGCAGATTTGCTTGAGTTGGTTCCCATTGACACAACTTATACTGTTGTAGGCCCCGAATTCATCTTCGGCAGCAACTGGGACGCTAATGACCCCAACAACAAAATGGTGAAGGACGAGGACGGCATCTACACTTTGATTAAGGAGAATGTAGCTATCTACGGAGACTTCGGTTTCAAGATTGCCGGCAACTATGATTCCTTTGAGTATCCCGTTGGTTACAACCGTGTTGTTATCCTGCCTGAGGGTGAAGGTATGTACACCATTCGCATCTACTTCAATCCTGAAGCTGGCGAGCCTTTCATGCTTAATCACCTCCTGACCAAGACTGGCGAAGCTCCCGCCATCGATCACATCTACACTGTTGCTGGTTCTGAGATTCTGTTCGGTTCAGACTGGGATGAAACTGATGCAACAAATGACATGGTGAAGGGCGATGACGGCATCTACACCTGGACTAAGGAAGTGACGTTCACCGAGCCTGCCACCCCCGAGTTTAAGGTTGTTCTTAACCACTCCTGGAATTACTCTTGGCCCGTCTATAACTATAAGATCAACGACGTTACCGAAGCTGGTACTTACAAATTTGTCATCACCTTCAATCCCGCTGGTGGTGAGTATGACAAGATCAACGTTACGGTTACCAATCTTAGCGCCGGTATGCGTGGTGACGTTGACAACAACCAGGAGGTAGGTATCGCCGATGTATCGGCTCTGATCGACTACCTGCTGAGCGGCGACGCTTCTGCAATCAATCTGCAGAACGCTAACTGCAACCTCGATGGTGAGGTAGGTATCGCTGACGTATCGGCTCTGATCGACTACCTGCTGAGTGGTGCTTGGAATGACTAATCCTAACCATTCTGTCTCAAACGGCAGATGAACTACAAAAAGAGCTCCCGCATTGCGCGAGAGCTCTTTTTTGTATCCAGACCACAACGGTCATAAACCACTGTGGAGAATTAACAACAGACGTGAGCTTTTAGCAATTGTAGTCCACGCAGGCACGCAGTTGCTTCACATCCTTGATGATGGATGCAGCGGCGACGTGGGCAGGATGCTTGGCATAGGTAGCGACGTCGGCCATTGTGGGCACAATAGCAGTCAGGACGATATCCCAGTCCTCGGCGGGATTCTCGTTGATGGCGACTTCGATGCTCTGGAGCACGTCAATCTGCTCGGGCAACGCATCGAGAGCATCTTTAAAGCGCAGGGCCACCTCGCGACGAAGCTCGTCACTGCCCTGGAGTTTAAACATTACGATATGCTTAGTCATTATTATATGATGTGTTAAAGGTTATAATGCACAAAACAGCATTATGTGTTAAAAAAAAAGACACCGGCCTTGTGGAGAGGACCGGTGTCTTCATCGTTATCATGTTGTTTTATTATTCTGCAGCGGGAGCCTCGCCCTCAACGGGAGCTTCCTCGGCGGGAGCCTCAGCCTCTTCACCTTCGCCTTCCTCGGCAGCCTTAGCGGCAGCGAGAGCAGCCTGGTGAGCAGCCTCCTCGGCCTTGCGAGCAGCGCGCTCAGCAGCGAGCTCCTCGGCGTTCTCGGCAATCACCTCAAAGGGGATCTCGACAGCAACTTCCTTGTGCAGACGTACGATACCGGTGTACTTGCCAGGGGTCTTGATGCTCTCGTGCACGCTGACGATCTTGCGGTCAACATTGTGACCAGCAGCGAGCAGAGCCTCATGAACCTGAGCAGCGCCAACACTACCGTAGATGGTGCCAGTGGGGCTAACCTTCACGGGGATGGTGAGCGATACGCCCTCAAATGCCTTAGCAGCCTCTTCGGCATCAGCCTTAACCTTAGCCAGCTTGTGAGCCTGCTGACGCAGGTTCTCAGCGTGAACCTTTGCGGCCATAGCCGTTCTTCACTTCCACGACGTCGTTCTTGAAACCAAGATTGACGATATCTTCTTTCAAAATAATCTTCATAATTGTTTCCTCCTTTAATCGTGTGGTTTATTTCATCAAGTCGGTCACATAGGGCAGCAAAGCCAGATGACGGGCACGCTTAACGGCCTTAGCCACGCGGCGCTGGAACTTCAGCGAAGTACCGGTGATGCGACGGGGCAGGATTTTGCCTTGCTCGTTGAGGAACTTCTTCAAGAATTCGGGATCCTTGTAGTCGATGTACTTAATGCCACTGCGTTTGAAACGGCAGTATTTCTTCTTGCGGGTGTCAACTGACAGCGGAGTCAGATAACGGATTTCGCCCTGGTTGTTGGGCCTCATTTGTTCTTGTGCCATAGTTTTTACTTCCTTAATTAAGTTTAACTAGTTGGTTTTTTCTCATGCCTCGGCGGCGGGAGCCTCTTCAGCCTGGGGTGCCTCAGCTACCACGGGAGCTTCCTGAGCAGCGGCAGCCTCTTGAGCAGCGCGCTCTTCCTGCTTGGCCTTGCGCACGGCGCGACGCTTCACAGCATACTCAGCAGCGTACTTGTCCAGACGGAAGGTGAGGAAACGGATGACCTTCTCATCGCGGCGGTAAGCGGTTTCCAGCTTAGCGATGAGGGTAGGATCGCCCTCAAACTCAATCAGGGTGTAAAAACCAGTGTTCTTGTTCTCGATGGGATATGCGAGCTTGCGCAGTCCCCAATTCTCTTCGTTCTCGATGTTGCCACCGTTGTCGGTGAGCACCTTCTTGAACTTTTCTACCGTTTCCTTCATCTGATCATCAGACAAAACGGGAGTTAAAATGAAAACGGTTTCGTACTTGTTCATAAATCGTTTAAAATAAGTTGATTAATAATATTTTCGCTAAAAGCGGTGCAAAGTTACATCTTTTTTTTGAATTGGCAACCATCTGATCCCAAAAAAGTTTCATTCCTCGTTCCAAGTAGGCTCCGAGGGGGCATCCGCAATTACTATGGGCGTAATGACAGCCGCGATATCGTCGCGACACAAGGGACTGGAAACAACGGTTACCCGTGGTTGTGGAGAAGGAGGTCGATGAGGGTGGCGAGGTCGTCGATGTCGAGGCGCCCGTTGGCGTTCAGGTCGGCGTTTTCTACACTGACGGCAGCCATGTTGCCCGAGAGCAAGACATCGATCAAGGCGACCACATCGTTGATGTTCACGAGGCCGTCACCGTCCACGTCGCCCGAAGGTGGAATGGCTTTAATCATCGCAAAGTCTTTCCAATAATCAGCCTGCCTGTATGCTTCCAGGGCATCGCCATAGACATAGAGCACTGCTCCATAACAGTCATTGAAAGTGGTAGAGAAGGCCGTCGGCGGTTCCATGGCCCAACAATGAACAGCGGTCATGGCGCTGCAACCATCAAAGGCCCAATCGCCAATTGAGGTAACACCGCTAGGAATTGTGATGCTAGTGAGCGAGTAGCAGCCACTAAAGACGCCCTCGCTGAGAGAAGTGAGGGAATTGGGGATATTAACACGCGTCAGATTGCTACAGGCACTGAAGGCCACTGGTCCAATAAAGGCAACAGAATTAGGGAGAGACAACTCGGTCAAGGCACTACAACCGTAGAAAGCACCATGGGCGATGTGAGTGACCGAATTGGGAATGTTGACACCGGACAGGCTCACGCACTGAGAGAAAGCGAAGTCGCCAATCTCTTCCACATGGTCGCCAATCGTGACTGCAGACAGGGCGAAGCAATCGCAAAATGCCTCATAACCAATGAAAATGACTGAATTAGGGATATCGATACCCATCAAAGCCGTGCACCCCAAGAAGGCCCCATCGCCAATCCTGGTAATGGAATTACCCATATCCACGCTGCTCAAATTCGCGCAATTCACAAATGCATCGTTGCCGATAGTCGTCACGCCATCGTGGATGGCCACGCTGGTCAAGTCAGTGCAACCCTCAAACGCCCAATCGCGGATGGCAGTCACCGATTCTGGCACCACCAGATGGGTTACCACCTCGCCATTCAAGATTAAATGACCGGCATAAGACAGTGGATTAGAATCGAAATTTGAAAAAGTGATGCCAAACCAGGCCTCGAGATCGGTGATCCGGACACTGGTCAAGCCGTCACACCTGTTGAAGGCCGCATAGCCGATGCTGGTCACTGAATTGGGGATGGCGATGCTGGTCATGCCGATACACTTGTAGAACGCGTCTTGGCAGATGGCGGTGACAGGATAAGTTGTTCCGTCATGCGTGACCGTGGCGGGAATGACCACGTCGCCGCTATAGGTACCCCCTAAAGAGGTGCGACTTGTCACTGCGACCTCGTCGCCGTCAATCATGTAATAGATACCATCCACCTCAAAGTCGTAGGCCGAGGCGGTGATTGACAGCATGAGCGCCAAAAGCAGCAACAGATATTTCATTGCCTGATTGTTTTATCAATTTCACCACCTCAGGGCCTGGTTGATGACGCGGATGATCTCGGATTGCGGGTATAACCCGACAACCGACTTGGGTTCACCATCAAGGGGGCAAATGAGCAGGAACGGAATGCTGCGTATCTCGAAGACGCCGGCAATGTCGGTGTTATTGTCCACATTGATGCTGTAGAAATCGACTTCGCCCTCGTAGTGCTGCGCCACTTGTCGCAAGATGGGCGCGAGGCGTCGGCATGGCTGGCACCAGTCAGCGTAAAAATCCACGACGACAGGCCGAGGGCTGTTCATCTTCCAGTCATGGGCGCTCCAGTCGGCGACAAGGTGCTTAAACTGCTCTTGATTGATGTGGTGGACGGTATAGACAGTGTCGATGTCCTCGACATAGCGCTGGGCGTTGACAGCCAAAGCCGTCAACGCCAGCACTAGAGAAATCAATAACTTTTTCATTTCATCAACAGAAAGATCACTGATGAGCGCGGCGCAACAGGTCGTTGACTGTCTTGACAGGATTGAAGGTGTCGATGGGCACCTCGACAAAGATGGTATTCCAGTCACTCATCGAGCCATTCCACAAGCCAGGCAACTCCAGAGCCTTGATATCCACACCGTCCTTGCTCTTGACGCTGATGAAGCCGGTCTCGGGATCCACAAACTTGCGCAGGTCAAACTTGATGCCCTTGTAGTCCTTGATGTAGCACACCAGGTCAACGGGGTTGAAATGGGTGCCGCTCTTCATCATCTCGACGGCTGAGGGGTCATCGGGGTTGATTTGGGCTGACTCAAGAATTTGGGGCGAAGCCGATCCATCGGCGTTATAGGCCAGATATGGACCACCACCAGGTTCACCCTCGTTGGGTACAACGCCGCAGACGCGGATAGGCCTGTTGAACTTGTCACGCAGCCATGCTGCGAGAGCAGCATCATCCATCGATGCTGTTGACGAATCGATGATGCAGAGCGTCTGTTGTGCATAGTTCAGCATTGACTTGAGGTCTGCGCTCTTGACGTTGCCCTTATCGAGCATCTCAAGATACTTCTTCAACTGCTGCTGCACCATCACGAGATAACCGCCAATCACCTTCTTGTAACGGGTGCTCACACTGCGCAGTCGCAGGGGAACGACGTTGTCCACGTTTTTGATGAAAACAACATCGGCATCACGCTCATTGAGGTTTTCGAGCAGGGCTCCGTGGCCTGCAGGACGGAACAGCAGGTTTCCCTTGGCATCGCGATAGGGGGTATTGTCCATATTGACGGCGATGGTGTCGGTCGAGGCCTTCTGCTCGCTCAGGGTGATGTCATACTTCACGCCCCACACCTTCTCCATCAGGGGCACCTTGGCCTTGATGAGTCGCTCAAAGCCGCTGCGGTGCTCAGGCGAGACGGTGAAATGGATGCGGACACAACGATTGCTGTCGGCGGCATATTGTGCGCCCTCCTCCAGATGCTCCTCGAGCGGAGTGTGGACGGTGCCGGCAGCAGCGCGGTGGAACTTGAGCAAGCCCTTGGGCAAGGAACCATAGTTCATGCCATCTGCCAGTAGCAACGCCTTGAGCACGTCGGCATAGCGGCCTGCAGCCATGAGTTCACTCGTATTGTTCTGGTAGAGAGTGACACAAGTCTTGTTCAATTGGGGGTAGAACGCAAACTGGGTCACGTTGTCAAAGAACTGTTTCTCAAAGTCACTCTCGGGAATCGACTTGCCATCATTAATAAATGCGAAAAGATTCTTGAACATGCGGCTGGCAGCGCCCGATGCGGGCTGGAATTTCTCGATGGTTGCCCCACCCAACTGAAAATCCTTCCATAACTTGATACACTGGGTTTGCTGCTTGGCATCCAAGCGAGTTATACCCTTACCCACGGTGGCAGCCGCCTCTAGTTTGAGCCAAGGGAATCCTGTCTCAAAACGCTTCAATTGAGCCTCAATCTGGGACTCTGTGATGCCCTTCTTGGCCATCAACTGTTTATCGTTCTCGTTAAACATAATCATTAGATTTTTAAATTTTTCCCAAAATTACATTTTTAAAGGGTTTCCTGCAAGCAAATTGACATAAAAAGACTAAATTTGTACGATTTTTATTATGGCCCGATGATGATACCACACCCATACTTCACCGACGAGGAGCGTCCACAGGTGCTCCAACTTGTCAAGAACTTGAACGACAAGCTGGGCGAGCAACTCTCGTGCAAGGACATCAACACGGTTCACCACCTTATCAAGAATGGCATTCAACAGGCAGGCATCTTTAAGCGCGACCGCTATGGCTTCAATCCTGTGATACGCCACTTGACCACAGCTCTCACCCTGTGTGACAGCATTGCGCCAGACCGCACTATGGTCATTGCCACAATGCTCTACAACCTGTGCCGCGGCGATTATCTGGATGTGCCACGCATCAGGGACCTCTTTGGCAATGATGTAGCCAAAGTTGTCCACGGCCTGTTGCATGTGGTTCCCCTCTATGAAAAACATGCCGCTGTCGAGAATGAGAATTTCCATAAGTTGCTGCTCACCTTTGCCGAGGACGTGCGCGTTATCCTCATTATGACAGTGGACAGGTTGGCACTCATGCGTTCCATCAACCACCACCCCAATGAGACGTTTGTTCACGAGATTGCCAGCGAGTCGCGCTACCTGTATGCTCCGCTTGCACACAAACTGGGCCTGTATGTCATCAAAACTGAACTGGAGGACACTTCACTCAAGTACCTGAACCGCAAAGTCTTCTCTCAAATCGCCAATCGCCTGAACGAGACCAAGAAGGAGCGCGACCAGTATGTTCAGAATTTTATCATGCCCATCGACAAGAGGCTCAAAGAGGAAGGGCTAAAATACGAACTCAAAGGGCGCACCAAGTCTATCAACAGCATCTGGCAGAAGATGCAAAAGCAAGGCGTGGACTTGAACGGCATCTATGACCTGTTTGCCATACGTATTATCCTGGACACGACGCCCAAGGACGAGAAGCGCGCATGCTGGCTCGCCTACTCCATCGTGACCGATATCTATAAGGCCAACCCTTCACGTTTCAAGGACTGGATCACGATTCCCAAGAGCAACGGCTATGAGTCGCTGCACATCACCGTGTATGGGCCTGGCGACAAGTGGGTAGAAGTACAGATACGTTCCAAGCGCATGGACGAGACCGCCGAACGTGGCGTGGCTGCACACTGGCGCTACAAGGGCATCAAGAGCGATGGCGATGTGGACAAGTGGATGAACGAGGTGCGCGAGATGCTGGAGGCCAGCGGCCAAGAGGGGCAAATGAGCCTGATGCGCAATATGGACACTAACCTGTATAATGACGAGGTGTTTGTGTTCACGCCCAAGGGCGACCTCTTCCGCCTGCCCCAGGGAGCCACCCTACTCGACTTTGCCTTCCATATCCACTCCCGTGTGGGAAGCACATGTATAGGCGGAAAAGTGGATGGCAAAAACCAGAAGATCAACTACCGGCTCAAGAGCGGAGACACTGTCGAGATCATCACTTCATCGACCCAGACGCCACGCCTCGACTGGCTCAATATCGCAGTGACCAGCCGCGCACGCAACAAGATCAAGAACGCCATCAACGAGCGCCGTGCCCGTCAAGCCCAACTGGCGCGAGAGACCCTACAACGGCGCTTCAAGAACCGCAAGATAGAGCCCGATGATGCCACGCTGGCACGTGTCATCAAGAAGATGGGTTACAAAACGACGACCGAGTTCTATGCCGCTATCCAGGAGGACATTATCGACGTGAACACGGTGGTGGAGCAATATGAAATCTTCCTGGCCAAACAAAACGAGGCTATCACGCACGGCACCGCCGAGGGGTTCGTCCTGCAGCAGCCCACACAACGCGAAGAGAAATTCAGCGATGACATCCTCACCATCGGCGATGATGTTAAGGGCGTCAACTACAAGCTAGCCAAGTGCTGCAACCCCATCTACGGCGACCGCATTCAGGGCTTTATCGCCAGCGACGGCGCCATCAAGATTCACCGCACCGATTGCAAGAACCTGCTCCACCTCAAGCAGCGTTATCCCTATCGCATCATACGCACCCGCTGGACGGGAAAGACGGGCAGCCAATTTGCCGCCACGCTCAAGGTCCTGGGGCGCGACGACATCGGCATCGTGGCTTCCATCACCTCGGTCATCAACAAGACCGACAACTGCTTGCTGCGCAGCATCAACATCCAGTCCCAAGGCGGCCTGTTTGAGGGTGTGCTGACGGTCAACGTGAGCAACATCACGCTGCTTGATGACCTCACCAAGAAAATACTCAACGTCAAGGGTGTAAAGCAAGTCTCACGCATGTAAAGGAGGTATTGAATAGTGCAGAATGAAAGTCAAGGTACCAACTCTTAGTTTTTTCCTGTTTACTATTCTCTAAAAAAGTATTACCTTTGCAGTCATCATGTATGCTATATCGATAGACAAGCAAACCATCAATCAGATGCCCGTCGTCACGTTCCCGGGGCGCATCCACGTCATCTATGCCGTTTCACAGGTTAAAAGCGCCGTCATGGCACTGCGCTCTGCACACATTGTCGGGTTTGACACCGAGACACGTCCGTCATTCAAGCGCGGTGAGCACCACAAGGTGGCCCTGCTCCAGCTCTCGACCGACACCGATGCCTTTCTCTTCCGCGTGAACCACATGGGCATTCCTGCCCCGCTCAAGGATTTTCTTGAAGACAAGACCTTTACCAAGGTGGGACTGTCCACCACCGACGATTTTCACCAGCTGGCACACGTCAGTGACGCCCATCCCGCCGGATTCGTCGAGTTACAGCAATTGGTGAAGCAATTCGATATCGCCGACATGAGTCTCCAAAAGATTTACGCTATCCTTTTCCAACAGAAGATCAGCAAGGGGCAGCAGCTTACCAACTGGGAAGCGCCCCAACTCAGCGAAGCACAACAACGCTATGCCGCCATCGACGCCTGGGCCTGCCTGCGCATCTATAACTACCTCAAGACCGGACAATTCGTCCCCGAAGAATCACCCTATTACCACGAACTCGTCGAGCAAGTCAGCTGAGAGACAACAAAAATGGCAAGGACTTATCAGTGTTCAAGATTGTAATACCCGATTATAAACGCTCATCATGCTCTGGGCCACTACACTTGGCCCAAACCGCTTAATATTTTCATACCCTTTCTCAATCAGGTTATTCTTGACGGTATCGTCTTTCAAGATGGTATTGATGCTTTCTATCATGCCGTCAACCGAATCGGGGTGAACCATCAAGGCGCCTGAGCCTGCCGCCTCCTCAAGGCATGAACCCGTCGTTGCAATGACGGGAGCGCCGCATGACTGCGCCTCGATGATGGGAATGCCAAAGCCCTCATATCTTGACGGATAGATGAATATCGATGCCATGTGGTACAATGCAGGCAAATCGGCAGTCGGGACATCGCTCAAGTAGCGAATGCGGTTCTCAAGGCCATGATGCCGCGCATAATCCTCAACCATCATGGCATATTTCATTTTTCGCCCAATGACTATCAGAGGTATGTCCTTGTCATCTAATTTCTCTAGGGCCTTGACAATGAGCAACACATTCTTGCGCTCCTCGATTGTGCCCACATTGAGCAGGTATTTCTCGGGAAGGGAATAACTCTTACGCACCCTATCCGCATCGTCAACGCTAACCGGCATTGAAAATATCGGGTTGCAACCCTGATAGACCACATCGATTTTACTCGGGGAAATGCCGATAAACTTTACGATGTCACGCTTTGTGCATTCGCTGACAGCGACAATCCTGTCAGCAGCCCGGCATGCGCTGCGGCATTTAAACTTATATATGGCCGTATTGATAAATCCGTACAGTTCAGGAAAATAACAAAAAATCAAGTCGTGAACCGTAACAACAGACTTGAACGCATACCTGGATACATCCAGCGGGAGTTCACCACTCAGCCCATGAAAAATCTCCACCCCGTCACGTTCGGCTTGAGCCGACATTCCACAAACCGAGCGCCAAACGCTCTTGCCCATCAACGCGCTTTCAGGCAAGTGCAATGACACATTAACGCGATCGGCCAAACCGTCTAACCGATGATCACGGTCAGCCTTGGGTGAATATATTTTATACTGATGTTCAGGAAAATGCCTTGACACCTCATCGATGATGAGTCTGCTGTAATTGCCAAGCCCTGTTGTGTTGCAGACAGCACGTTTCCCGTCAAATCCAATTACCATAATGAAACGTTAAAAACTCGATGGACAAATAACCCGAGATTAATGCTCAAGGGTTAATAATAAAGTCACACAATTGCACACGACCATGATTACATGAACAGCAACGCTGCGTTAAAATCACGGCCAGCACAATTTGTTTGCAAATTTCGTCAAAAAACCTGATGTACACAAGTGTTGCCACACAAATCTCAACAACCACCACGGCATCAAGCCCAGAATCCTATGGCAAATAGCACAAAAATAACAGTATTCATAAAAAAACAGGTATAGAACGCTTGTTTGGCACAATTTTTGTAGTACCTTTGCAGGCCGTTTACAACCGGCACACACTATTGGGGCTGACTGGCTTTGACAGCGTGTAGAGGTGGTAAGCAAGCATGCAGAGCGATAATGGCAAGGCTCTTTAATCTCAGTCATTGACACAATTAAATGGCGAAAACAACTACGCTCTCGCTGCCTAACCGAAGCACAGTAAGTTCGGCTTTATCACTGCCCAAGGGGCAGTGACGAGACATCACCCAACTGCCCTCGCGCCGAGGCGGGTTGAAACGGTGGTGCAGCAATATCGGCGATAGGACAAGGCAAACCTCGGGTCAGGTCCGAAATTTAGAGGATAAGCTGCCGGTTGGCCGTCTCGGGCCTGCCGTCGGTCGAAAACTAAGCCGAGACTAAGCATGTAGAAACCTTATTAGTTCCACGTTTGGACGAGGGTTCAAACCCCTCCAGCTCCACAAAATTAAAAATAAGTTGCTGAAAATCAGCGACTTATTTATTTATCAATATTTTCTTTATCGTGAGCCAGCAGCGGTAACACATGCCGTTGGGGCTGATGTACGGGCACACACGGAACAGCTCGTAGCCCATCCGGTGAAGTTCAGCGACCGTCTCATAGTATCTGACGAAGCGGGAGTGGATATCTGCTTCTGTCATTGTTGAAATACGCGCTTAAATTAATCGTAGATGCGCCACATTAAATGATTCTGTCGCTTTTTAAGGTCTTTTCATTTGTCTCCTTTATGCGCCGTTTTACTTGAATATTACTTGAATATAATGAGTTGGGCTTTGGGGGATAATTGGGGGCTGTAAAGCCGTGTTGGTGAAGATGTTATTTGTGTTCTGTTTTTCCTAAAAGATGTTTGGTTTCTAACCACTTACTATAATAATGACGCTTTTATTTTTAAACATGAGATAATAATTAAAAAAAAGCGTTAAATTTGCGACTGTTTTTGGAAAAGTCAGCTTTATTTTGGTGGCTTAACTGAAATTTAGCGGGTTGTGAACAGAGTAGATAATCTGCTGGTAATCAACAACCTGAAAGATTGTTTAAGTTCTAGATGTTGCTTGTTGATTAGTAATACTGGAATAGATGGTAAGTAACAAGACATATTTACAAAAATTACTAGTAATAAACGAACCTTTTATTTATGGAAGGTATGAGACTGAAGTCACTATTTTTGGGATGTTTGTTGGTGATGTTTTTGGTATCACCAACAACTCAAGCGCATGCCCAGCGGGTGTTAACA
>CACYGX010000040.1 GCA_902774055.1 uncultured Bacteroidales bacterium | reverse complement strand
TGAGCCTCGATGATCACAATCAGGTCACGAAGACTTTCTCGGTTGCACAATTGGCCGAACATCATCACAAGCATCTGGTTCCAACATGTGAAATGCTTCACATATCGGTCACCACCATACTTCTTTATGATGCGGTTGAACTTGTTGCGATTCAGAAAATCCACAAGTTGAGAGAAAACGAATTTGGGATTGTACATTTGCTGTTTTTATAAGAAACCGCAAAAATACAAAATCAGATCCGTTCGCTTCTGAAAACTCTACAACGAACTAAATATCAATTATTTCAAAGAACTCTTTCTGTTTTTAATGGGACAGTAATGATATTTCTTATAAAACTATTATTTTGAATTCATGTATTTAAGTCCTGTAATCCAAGTGATTACGGGGCTTTTCTTGATTGGCTTCATTGTCTGTTTTTCTTATAAAATCATACGTTTTGGTTATACATTTGGGTGTGAACTTTGCAATGCCGATGACAACGGAGTCAAGGCATTAAATTTTAAACATTATGAAAGCGACAAATCTAATCTTGCTTACGGAGGACGATTACAATCAGTTGGCAGAAACGATTGCTAATCGCGTCATCCAACAATTGCAAGGAAAAACACACAATGTTGAACAACCCAAGTCTGATGACGGCTTCGTTTTTCAGGAAGAAGCTGCTAAATTACTCAAGGTAAGCTTGCGCACTCTTATCCGATGGGACAAGAGTGGCTATCTGCCCAAACGCCATGTTGGGCGTCGCGTGGCCTATCGTCGTGAAGACATCAATCGCCTGGCAGGAGCAGGCCAGTGCCATGATTAGCGAATTGATGATACCTCTCTGCTTTTTGACATTGCGGAGAGGTGTCCTCATATGCGTACTTTGCAGAATAATCTTAATATTCTTGTACCATGAATGATTTTTCTGAAAACTCACCCACGGGCAATGTCATTGACCCGATGAGTGCGGCGATGTTAGCCGCTAAAAACGGGAAAGACCGCCCAACTGCTGACCAGTATGCCGCTAATGGCCAGCTCGTGCCCGAATCGCTGCGCATGCTGCATGACGTTATCACTGCCGCAACGGCCTATGAAAGTGAGGCAGACCAGATTGACCCCGGCGTTGTAAAGGACATCCTTGATGCTGGGCGCATCACGCCCGAGGAAGTGGACAACGATGACTGCGACGAGGTGCCCATCCTGTATGCCGGCAGTAAAGAATCGCCGATGATGACTCTGCAAAACTTCTCGGTCATTATCGGTGTGCCAGGTACACGCAAGACATTCGGCTGCCTACTGCTGGTGGCCGAATATCTGAGTGCGTGTACCCGCCCACGCTCCAACTATTTCATTCGAGCCGATGTCGAGCCGGGCCGTGTGCTGTGGATTGACACGGAGCAAGGCAGAGGCAGGGCACGACGCATCAAACGCCGCATGAGGCGTATTCTTGACTCTGATGCCACCTTGCTTGAAGTATTCGACCTGCGCGAAATAGACCCGCCCAAGCGCCTGATGGCGTGTGCACTGGCTATCGAGCAGTATCGTCCGTCTCTCGTGGTCATCGATGGCATCGCCGACTTGTGCAATGATCCCAACCACATTGTTGAGGGTGCCATCATCCAGCAGTTTGTGATGAAGTTCTCTTCACACTACAACTGCCACATCCTCACTGTCATCCACGCCAATCTGAATGACGTGATGAGCGGGGGAAAGGTGCTGCGTCCGCGTGGCCATGCCGGCTCTAACCTGTACCGCAAAACCGAAACGGCCATGGTCTTCAACGCCGATGGCGAGATAACGAAAGTCTCCTTCGAGAAGGCCCGTGGAAAGCGCCCAGAGGACTTTTGTTTCAAAGTGAACGACCAGGGCTTGCCCGAGGTGGTGGGCGCGCCACAGCAGGACGATGGCCCCTCGATGCGCCAGCAAATACGTTATGATGCAATCGCTAACTTCTGCCGCAAGTTTCCCAATGGTTGTCGTTATGCCGACTTGATAAAGGAGGTTAAACGAGCGTTCGACAAGAGCGATCGCACTGCCAAGGAAGACATCAAACAGACCATGGAAGTTGGCCTGATTGTCAAGCGCGACAATGGTCTGTATTATGCAACCGATGGTGAAGCTACGTAGGTGAGGTGCAATTTATATCACCCCCTATAAAGGGGGTGTAATATATAAACTGCACCACCCCACGACACCGGAGCGATTGCACAAATAGTGAAATTATTAATACCGATGCACAAACAACTCAAAAATCAGAAACCTATGCGACATACTTTTTCTTCTCACACTGCCAGCGATTATGACTGGAACGACATCCTGCGTCAGGTGGACGTGATGCAGGTTGGTGGCCTGGATGACCACGAGACATGGTACCGGGCCTGCTTGTCGCTGCGTGCAGCGGCTATCGAGTCACCAGCCGATGAGGAAACCTTGCGGGAGCTGTGGCTCTCGTTGAGCCGTAATAGTGGCGGCTATAAGGGCGACCGTGACGTGATGACGCAATGGCGCAGCTGCCGCACACCGTCACGAATCTCTCCAGGCACCATCATTGCCCATCTGCGGGCGAATGGTGTGGCAATGACACGAGGTCGTAACTCGCTTCCCTATATTCCACATCGTGTTGCACCAGTAGTGCAATCACGGCCGGAGCCGATCTACTACGAAGAGAGATGGGAAGATTACCAACGCACGACTCGGCCTAATGTGATTGAAATGTCCAATCTGTACAGATTTCTCAAGAGCCTTTATCCTGGCACTCCTGAAGCGTTCAAGCGCTACGAAGTGGGGTATGACGGTCGCCGCACGATGTTCCGCTACCTGGACGTCAACCATCGCCTGCGTCAGATCAAGGCAATGGCTTATTGCAGCGGCGGACACCGAGACAAATCGATATATCCGCTCATTTATCGCAAACAGCCTCAAGAGGGCCAGCGTGCCGAATTGGTTTACTTTGGGGAGCACCTGCTTTCGCGGCACCCCGACTTTCCAGTAGCCGTCGTAGAAAGCGAGAAAACCGCCATCATCGCCTCGATGGTAATACATGGCGTGATTTGGCTGGCTACAGGCTCAAAAAGCAACCTCAATGCACTGAGTGAGCGCAGCGTGCTGAATGGCCGTGATGTAACACTCTATCCTGATGCCGACGCCATTGCCGATTGGCGCAAAATCGCCCAGCAGCACCACTGGCACGATGCCTCTCTGCTCATCCCCGATTACGAGTCTCTGCTTACTGCCATCGCCCCGACTGCCGACATTGCCGACTACTTCGTCAGCAAGTCAGAGTCAACCCGCAAAAGTCCTCGTATTGATGCTTAATGAGGTGCGCACTTCTCGTGCTGGTATTCGCGTTTCAGTCGATGAGGCGATAGATCATGGCGTAGTTGATGGCCTCGGTGATGCTGTCGGTGTCGAATTTCTCCAGGATGCTTTTGCGGTAGCTTTTCACCGTGTCAAACGACTTGAACATCAGCCGGGCGATCTCCTGGGTGGTGTAGCCCATGGCCGAATACTTGAGAACCTGCGTCTCCTGCTCGGTGAGGGAGATGTAGGGGACCGACTGCCATGTGCCGCTCTCCAGATCCAGGTTCCAGCCCTCGTGCGTGCGGTTATTGAACATCAGTATGGTGTCATCGCCCTGCTTGGTGGGAATGGAAGCCACGCACAACGCCAGCCAGATTTTGCCGTCGGGCATCATTTTGAGGGGCGTCAACTGATGGTTGATGGTTTGCACCTTCTTGGACACCGTGTTGATGACCCTGAAATTGTAAGATAGCGTGTAATATCGCTTCTCGGCTGCAGGGATGTCCTTGGAAAAATAAAAGCCTGAGGAATTGATTATCAACAGCCGCTCGAGATCCTCCTGCGGCACATTGTCGATGTAGAACTTATAGCCGATTTCCTTGACCTCACTGGCTGACAGGCCGCACAGGAACAATGGGTTCTCGCTGACATACAGGAAGTTCTTCTTGAAGTAGTCGATGATATAGACACTCTTGTAGGTCATGCGCGAGAACGCATCCACAGAGTCCATAACGTCCTGGATGCCCTGGTAATCCTCATCGGTGATCCCCGTCACCGCATTGTCCATGATAAAGAAATCCTCTACCCGAGCCATAATCGTGATATTTTGATAGAGCAAAAGTACACATTATTTTGCGTATACACAAAAAAACACCCTTTTGGGTGTTTAAAAAATGGGCGCTTTTGTGTTATTCGTGTGTAGCAGTACAGCATCGATGACGAGTCATCAATGACATGTATGTGCTGATGAAATCCATCTGGCAAAAACACCCTTTTGGGTATTGCAGGCTCCTACGCTTACCAATAATTTTGCAGCAAAGAAACTAAAATCAATATCATTATGAGAATCATCATCACAACTAACCTTATTGCACTGTGCTCACTATTGAGCATACATCTTCAGGCAGCAGTACCGACCGACAGCCTCACCACTGCGGCTGACGACAGCCTGAGCGTAGAACTGCAAGAACTAATTGTCGAAGCCCCTAAAGCCGTTATACGACGCGAAGGCATGAACTACACCATCAGCAACCTGAGCGGCACTTTCCTGGCCGATGCGGGAAGCCTTATCGACATGTTGCGCTGGACGCCCGGACTCGTTGTCAACGACGAGAACGACATCAAAACGGGCGACAACAAGAGCGTGGGCGAGATCTACATCGACGAACGCAAGGTCACCGACCGCAATCTGTTGCTCACCCTCATGTCTAACCAGGTGAGCAAGGTGGAAATCATCCGCGACTTGAGTGCCCGCTATTCAGGTCCAACTATCAAGATCACGCTCAAAAAGGGGTTGAAAGACTATCTGGGACTGAGCGTGGGCAGCACCACCGCATTCCAGCGCCGTGTGAGCGAGAGCACATGGGCCAATGCCAATGCAAAATACGGGAAATGGGCGCTTAATGGCTCGTTGCGCTACACCTTCAGCAACGGCAAGTCCTATGACTATAACCGGACGACTATCACCAACCCTGATGACGGCAACCTTATTTTGGACGATTCCAGAGACGGTGGTTTCACCTACCGACGCAACAACTGGTACTGGAATGCCGGCATTAACTTCTTTGCCTCACAGCAATTGACACTCATCGCCCAATACTCGGGCAGCACAAGCGCTGGACGACTTACCCATTATTCTCTCCATGACCTTCTTTATCTGGGTGTGGATAGCGTTGTTAACGAATTACAACATGAACCCAATGGGAATAGGCACAACCACAATGCCACTGCGGGACTGACCTACAAGCCCTCAGACGATAAGACGCTCACCCTCACGGTAAGTTACTCGAGGCGAACATCGGACAACATGCGAACTATCACCCTCACACCCGCCAACAGTGACGAGACGATCAACACGACTCACACCCAGAACCGCTACAACCTGTGGGACGGTGAGGCCAATTATGCCTTTCCTGTCTTGGGAAGCGAAATTGAAGTAGGCACCAACCTGAGTTGGATCAGCAACAAATACAGTTACATCTACAATGACGCGGTTCAGCCCAGCCAACGAGACGATTTCACTGGCGCTTGGTATGGCTCGTGGAAGCGCGCCTATGGCAACTGGAAACCAGAGGTAGGCCTGCGAGTCGTCTATAATGACACGAGGCTCAGGCAGGATGACAACACTGATGACAAACAGGAAAAACGCACCTCGTTGCGGCCCCATGCGTCACTGCTCTACACCATCAGCGACAACTATCAGTTGAAGGCACAATACAGCGTATCGGGCGGCTTCCCGTCGATGTCTCAACTTAATCCTGCTACCGTCTATGAATCCATGTTTCACTACAGCAAGGGGAATCCTGACCTAAAGCAGTACACCTGGCACTATGCCAGCCTGAGCGCTAACCTCAAGGACTTCAGCGTGCAGGCCTCATTTGCTTGTACCCTGCATGACATTTTCACGGCAATTTTGCCCTACGGCGACGATTATTCCATCATTGACTTTCCCGTCAACTGCCGCTATAGCAACACATGGGCTTTGTATGCTGATTACTCGCACACTTTCGGAAAAGTAAGCGTCAATGCGTCATTGAGCGGCTATCTGTTCCACACCAAATTTGACCGAATTGATGGCTACCTCAATCCATCCACACGTAGCCAGTCCATGAGTGCCTATGCCCAGGCCCGCTGGCAATTCTGCAAGAACGGCGAGTTCTATGGTTCGGTGCGCTATACAAGCCCCATGCAAGTGGACTTGACCCGCACGGGACGTTCGCTTGGCATCAACCTGGGCTATACCCAGCGCTTCCTTGACAACCGCCTGCGCGTCACCGTCGAGGGTAATGACCTGCTCAATCAGGCTATCACTCCTCGCTGGAGCCAGAACTACGGCCACATCAGCCAGTGGCAACGCAACCGCTACGATACCCGTGGCGTGACATTGCGCGTGCAATACGTCTTCAACACCCTCAACAACGGCTTCCGCAACGCCCGCATCAACAAGCAAAGCGACCAACGCGCGAACTGATAAGCAAGCATCAATGGGGCGGGTTTCATCCATCCAGATTAACAGAGAGTCATTTCCAATGTGACATTCCAAACAGCCTTTAAAATAATCAGTTTCTTCATTGCATTGACTGCATCATGGATTCCATGCTTGAAACATCGGCTGTACCCGCATACTTCCCACTCTTGGCTTCCTTTATTGCTGCCATTGTGCAGGCATTGGGCTTGCCTTCATTTTTGGTGAAAAGCCCAGTTGAGAACAACAAGTCAAGAAACCATCTTGCTTTGCTATTATGCCCATCGTATGTGATAGTCACTGTAGCCATAATTATTTGTTTTTAAATGTGTGTTGCAAAGATACTACCTTTTTTTGAATGGTAAACGAATGTGGATATTTTGCGTTTAAAGAATTACCCATTAGGATTATTTAGTCTTATTTAGTCTTAAACTATTCGGAAATACCCTTTTGGGTATTGTATGAGCATAATATTCGCTATTATTTTGCAGAATAATTTCAAATACAATATTTAGGGCATGAGAATATTTTTAATTATAGTTGCATTTGCTTTCATGGGCTTAAGTGTTTCGGCTCAAGACGTTTCGGTCCAATGTGACAGCGTGCTGACTGACACGTTGCCCGAGATGATTGTGACGGCTAAGGGGCAGATTGAGACGGCCAACAAAGCCATTCTGGTGCCTACGGCTGCTCTGCGCAAGCACGCTGTCAATGCGCTAGACCTGACGGGGCTGATGAACGTTGCGGGCCTGGTGGTGTCGCCGCAGGATAAATCGGTGACAACACACTCTGGCGGCGAGGTAGTGCTGTGCATCAATGGCGTGGCAGCCCGCGTCGAGGATGTGGCCATGCTGCAGGCACAGGATGTGGCCAGCGTGGAATATCTGCGTGCCCCTTCAGGCAAATGGACAGGCAAAGCGGCAGTGCTCAACTACGTTGTCCGCAACTCGGGCGGCAACGTCTATCTCTCAGCCGACGAGGGGTTCATTTATCAGCGTGGCGAGTATGTGGCTGCGGTCGATTACACCCATGGCAAGACTAAGCTGCGGCTGGCGGCTATGAGCAACTGGAATCGTGACCATAGTTATGTTGAGGAGTCAGGGCTCTACACCTTTGCTGACGGGCATCAGCTGACCCGCTACTACAGCCCGGACCATGCTCTCGCTCGCCACCACGACGAGGATGTGCGCTTTGAGTTGACCAACAAGGGCGATGCCCACCGCTTCAACCTTGCCCTAGGCTTGGATGCAGCAACCGTGCCGGCCCAGGACATGAAAACTGCCGTGATCTATCCCGCCGATACCACGACCATGCATCGTCACTCGGACAGCAAGGCCCTGTCGCCAAACATCTCGCTTGAATACACCAAGTGGCTGCCCGCCAGTCAGGCCATACAGTTTGTCGCCAGCGGTAGCTATGGCCACAATACCTATCACAGCCTGTATGAGGAAACAGCTCAGTGCGCAGTGACCTCGCATGTCAAGGAAGACAACTTCGCACTGGCAGGGCAAGGGCTCTACTTCAAGACGTTTGCCAATCAACTGATGTTGATGCTGACGGCAGGGCACACGCTCACCAACTACAAGGATCACTATAGTGGCACCTCGACCGGCTATCAGCACTTGATCACTAATGTCACGACAGCCATGCTGCAGCTCAGCCGTTCGGCTGGCAGTGTGTCGTGGTATGCCACGGCTGGCGTTTCCAATTCGGCGGTATCGCTGGGCGGAAAGCACTACAACTACTGCAGCCCCATCGCCTACTATGGCGGCAACTACGTTCCACGGCAGGATCTGTCGCTCTCGTTGAACGGCGTGCTTACCCATACGCTATTCGACCCCAGCAACAAGAACAGCATGACACTGCCCGTCTCGTTCTTTGAGGCCACGCAAGGAAACCCCGACATCGAGCCCCTGCAGGTGTTGAGCAATACGCTGTCGCTGAGCAAGCAGTGGGGCCAGCACTCATTGGCGGTCTCCTATATGAGCTATATCTACTTCAATAACATCGTGCATCAGTACTATGCCGACCCGTCGGTCATCTATGACAAGAAACTGAATGACGGTAACTTCTATGGCAACATGCTCAGCGCGAGTTGGTCATTCAGTGCTTTGAGCGACCGCCTGCGCGTGGGCCTGACGGGTATAGGCGAGTACAACGCTGTACGCGGCGATGTGTATGACCTGTCACGGACCATTGTTCGCGGCCGTGCCAGCGTGACCTGGCTGCAGGGAGATTTCAAGTTCAGTGCAAACTTCAGGACTCCATCCACACAACTCGACATCCGTGAGCCGTTCCTGGTGCATGACCCCATGAAACTGGACTTCCTGGCCGGGTGGAACCACAGCGGTTGGAGCGTGGAATTACGGCTTAACAACCCCTTCTGCCGCTACTACAAGAGCCACGAATGGATGGACTATGGCTGCTACAATATGGACCGCTGGCGCATGAACGAATCAGCAGGCCGTAACGTGAGCCTAAAGGTGACCTACGCCCTCAATTTCGGCAAAAAGACCGACCGTAGCGACGTGCAGATCAATCCCGTCATCAACAGCGCCATCATGAAATCATTGTAAACCATAGATATTCGATAGTTAAAAACGAGCGCAACCGCCTATAAGACCTAAATAGCTTCTTCGATACCGTGGTCAGCCGAGGGTGATGCCACATTCTCGGCTGGACTTTTTTGCAAAATGATTAAAATTTCTTAAATCTCATGATATATTTATTGTTTTTCGATAAATTGATATATCTTTGCGGTATGATTATGAACTAAAAGAGTTGTACATTATGAAGAAGACATCTAACAGAGTGTTGAAAACCGTGTGCGTGTTAGTGCTTATCGGCATTGTCTTGTGGGTGGCGTTTTATGCCGTCCAGTCCTATTTTGTCCTGACAACAGGCAGCGGCAAGGGTGTCATCAACTGGGGCTCTCCGAACATAGGTTCCAAATTAGCCCTGTTCATCGTTAACCGTCTCTTCATCCTTTTGATGGCGGGGCTGATGGCTGCGTTTGTGTTCAACATCCTCAAATACCTGAAAGGGGGAACGATATTCAACCGTGCCAATGTGGTGCTCTTGTGGATAATGGCGATAGTATTGCCCATTCATTCGTTCATCAGTGATAACATGGGTTATGCCTGCTCGGCGACGGATCACTATGAATGGGGCCTGACCGACACCCCATTTGTCTATGCGATAGTGGCAGTACTTGTCGCCATACTTTACAAGTTGGCCTATGACGCCGCCGAGGAACAGAAGTTAACCATTTAACACCCATTTGCACTATGATTATCGTGAATCTTGATGTTATGATGGCGCGCCGCAAGATGTCGCTCAATGAACTGAGCGAACGCGTTGGAATCACGATTGCCAACCTCTCGATCCTCAAGACCGGCAAAGCCAAGGCCGTCCGTTTCTCTACCCTTGACGCCATCTGCCGCGCCCTGGACTGCACCCCTGGCGACATTCTCGAGTATCGCAACGACTAACGCCTTTATTTCAAGCCTCTTATAAAATGGGTGCCTTCTCTCCCCAAGTGGGGAAGAAACACCCATCTAGGGCTTCGTACGCCCTTACCAAACCGATTGATTTTGCTTCAATAAAAACTCATTTTTAAATAAATCATTTATTATGAGAAGATTATGGATGTTCTTTATGCTCGGGAGCCTGTTCTTTGACATCATGGGTCAAAACGGGCAGGACTCCATCATGGAGGTCACACTCCCTGAACTGGTGTTTACCGAGAATCTCATCAAGCACAAGCCTAAAAGCGATGTGTTTAAAATCACTGAAAACCATCGCAAGGGCGTTACCAATGTATTCGATATA
>CACYGX010000039.1 GCA_902774055.1 uncultured Bacteroidales bacterium | reverse complement strand
CCACTTGATGGTCACAGTGATGGTCTTGTCACCCTTGTTGCTGGAAACAACCCCAATTCTTTCTTTTCTTAAATTACGTTTTTCTTCCATTGTAGTGGTCGTTGTTGGGATTATTTTTTCTTGAGTTCACGTTCGCGGATTTCGGTCTTCAGACGTGCGATCATCTTCCTGTCGAGGGTAATCTTAGCCGGATTATCGAGCGGAGAAATCGTGTGCTGGATCTTTTCCTGAACATATTCCTTCTGGACTTGTTCGAGACGGTCCTGCAATTCCTTATCGGTCAGTTCCTTGATATTTTCCTTTTTCATAATTCGGTCAGAGTATTAAACGAGTTGAGTGGGATCATAGTCGCGACGAACGACAAACTTAGTAGCCACGGGGAGCTTCTGAGCGGCGAGGCGCAGTGCTTCCTTGGCGATATCAAAGCTCACACCGTCGACCTCGATGAGGATGCGACCGGGATGAACGGGAGCGACGTAACCTGCAACATCACCTTTACCTTTACCCATGCGGACATCGGCAGGCTTGCGAGTATAGGGCTTGTCGGGGAATATGCGGAGCCAGATCTGTCCCTGGCGCTGCATGTAACGTGTCACGGCGACACGGGCGGCCTCGATTTGGCGAGCGGTGATCCACTTGCTCTCCAGGGTCTTGATTCCGAAGGAACCGAAGGCGAGCTGGTTACCACGCTTGCTGTACTGGCGAGGATGCCCATCGCTAGGACGGCGGTATCTTAATCTCTTAGGTTGTAACATTTTGAATTTCGTTTTTTAAAGTCACACTTCAGGTTACTGGTTGTGACTGGGTTTAACGATTGTTGTTTCTCTTGCCACCGCGGAAACCACGACGCTCGCCGCGCTCTCCACCACGACCGCCGCCACCGCGACGCTCGCCGGCATTGTTGGCAAAGTTGGGGGCGAGGTCACGCTTGCCGTAAACTTCACCGCGGCAGATCCAAACCTTGACACCGATGACGCCGACCTTGGTGTGGGCGGGCACGAGTGCATAGTCGATATCGGCACGGAGGGTGTGCAACGGGGTGCGGCCTTCCTTGAACATCTCGCTACGGCGCATCTCGGCACCGTTCAAGCGACCCTTGACCTGGATCTTGATGCCCTCGGCACCCATGCGCATTGTGCTGGCGATAGCCATCTTGACGGCACGGCGATAGGCGATCTTACCCTCGATCTGGTGAGCGACGTTAGCGGCAACGAGCTGTGCATCGAGCTCGGGGCGCTTAACCTCGTGGATATTGATTTGAACGTCCTTGTTGGTGAGCTTGATGAGCTCTTGCTTGAGGACCTCGACCTCGGCACCCTGCTTACCGATGATGACACCGGGGCGTGCAGTGCAGATGGTGATGGTGACAAGCTTGAGCGTGCGCTCGATCACGATGCGTGCTACACTAGCCTTGGCAAGACGCTCGTTGAGATACTTGCGGATCTTGTCATCCTCTACCAGGGTATCTCCATACTTGCGGCCACCGAACCAGTTGGAATCCCAACCGCGGATGATGCCTAAACGATTACTGATTGGATTAACTTTCTGTCCCATTTCGTTTTATGCGTCTTTTTCAGTGTTAATAGTGTCCACGTAGATGGTCACGTGGTTGGAACGTTTGCGGATGCGATAACCGCGGCCCTGAGGAGCCGGACGGAGGCGCTTGAGCATGGGAGCTGCATCAACCGTGATGGTCTTGATAAAGAGCTCACCGCTCTCGGCCTTCTTGCCATTCTTCTGTTCCCAGTTGCTGATGGCCGACTTGAGGAGCTTCTCCACGTCGGTGGCAGCCTGCTTGTTGGAGAAGTGCAGGAGGCCAAGTGCCTTGAAGACTTCGACGCCGCGAACCATGTCAGCGACGAGGCGCATCTTGCGGGGCGAGCTGGGAATGTTGCGCAACTTTGCGAAGGACTCGCTGCGGCGAGCTTCCTTCTTCAAGTTTGCTGATTCTCTTTTTCTTTTACCCATTGTATTTAATTCTTTTTTGTTCTAGAAAACGTTAAATAATCCCGGGCCCATTATTTCTTGTTGTTGCCGCTGTGGCCACGGAAGGTGCGCGTGGGGGCGAACTCGCCGAGCTTGTGACCTACCATGTTCTCGGTAACATAGACGGGAATAAACTTGTTGCCATTGTGAACGGCAAAGGTGTGTCCGACGAACTCGGGGGCAATCATTGAGGCGCGTGACCAAGTCTTGATCACAGTCTTCTTGCCGCTCTCGTTCATGGCGTCAACCTTCTTCTCCAGTTTCACGCTGATGTAAGGGCCTTTTTTTAATGAACGACTCATAATTAATCGAATTTAATCAAATTACTTCTTTCTTCTTTCAATGATGTACTTCGAAGACTGCTTCTTCGGCGCACGGGTCTTCAAGCCCTTAGCATAGAGGCCGTTGCGGTTACGGGGATGACCACCACTCTGGCGACCTTCACCACCACCCATGGGGTGATCAACGGGGTTCATAACCACACCACGGTTGTGGGGGCGGCGACCCAGCCAGCGTGAGCGGCCGGCTTTACCGGACTGCTCGAGTGCGTGGTCACTGTTGCCAACCACACCTACGGTAGCCTTGCATGCTGCAAGGACCTTGCGTGTCTCACCCGAAGGTAATTTGATGATTGCGTAGCTGCCCTCGCGGCTGGTGAGCTGGGCGAAGGTGCCGGCTGCACGTGCCATAGCGGCACCCTGACCGGGACGCAATTCGATGTTGTGAATTAAAGTACCAACAGGAATCTTGCTCAGTGGAAGCGCGTTTCCCACTTCGGGGGCCACGTTCTCACCGCTCTCGATCGTTGCACCCACCTCGAGTCCGTTGGGAGCAATGATGTAAGCTTTGTAGCCGTCTGCGTAGTAGAGCAGAGCAATGCGAGCCGAACGGTTGGGATCGTACTCGATGGCTTTCACTACTGCCGGCACACCGTCTTTGTTCCTCTTGAAGTCGATCAGGCGGAGTTTGCGCCTGTGACCACCTCCACGATAGCGGGCGGTGAGGTGACCCTCGTTGTTGCGACCGCCGGTGGAACGCTTACCGACCGTAAGAGACTTCTCTGGTGTACGCTTGGTACACCAATAATCTTGTGTCTTTGCCCCGGTGTTGTGGGCTTCAATTTTCTTACTGCCATTTTTTATTATAAATTACTATAGAAATCAATAGTTTGTCCTTCTGCAAGGGTAACGATGGCCTTCTTGAAGGCTACGGTGTGACCCTTGATGATACCGCTCTTGGTATAGCGCTGCTTGTTCTTGCCGCCGTAGTTCATGGTGCTCACGTCGACCACCTTGACGTCATACAATTTCTCGATGGCGTCCTTGATCTGATACTTGTTGGCGTCGGGGGATACCTTGAATGTGTAACGGTTACCCTTCTCGGTAATAGCGTTGGCCTTCTCGGTCACAACGGGAATGATCTGAATGTTCTCCATTGTCTGTCCTCCTTACTTTAAATTGTTGAGCGCATCAACCGAGCTCTCGGTAACGAGAATCATGCGGTTGTCAAGCACGCGGTAGGTGTTGATGTCGCTGGCGGTGATCACACTGGCGGTGGGCACGTTGCGCAGTGACATGTAGAGGTTGCGTTCTTGTCCGTTGAGGACGAGGAGCAACTTCTGGCCCTCGAGCTTGAGGTTGCGGGTAATGTTGACAAATTCCTTGGTCTTGGGTGCATCAAACTTGATGTCCTCGATAACCATGATCTGGTTGTTCTGAGCCTTGTAGGTCAGTGCTGAACGGCGAGCGAGAGCTTTCACCTTCTTGTTCAGCTTGAAGCCGTAGTTGCGGGGACGGGGACCGAACACGCGACCACCACCATGGAACAGCGGAGACTTGATGTCACCGTGACGGGCACCGCCGCCACCCTTCTGGCGACCGAGCTTCTTGGTCGAACCAGCGATTTCACTTCTCTCTTTAGCTTTGTGGGTACCCTGGCGCTTGTTGGCCAAGTACTGCTTAACATCGAGATAAACGGCATGCTCGTTAGGCTCGGCGATGGCGAAGATCTCGTCGTTAAGGGTCACCTTGCGACCGGTGTCCTCACCCTTAATGTTATATACTGCGAGTTCCATTATTACATTTCAATAATTACGATTGAACCTTTGCTGCCCGGTACTGAGCCTTTCACCATGAGAAGATTGTTCTCGGGCAATACTTTAATCACTTGCAGGTTTTGTGCGGTGCAGCGCTTGTTGCCCATCTGGCCAGCCATGCGCATGCCTTTGAAAACCTTAGCGGGATAAGAGCAGGCACCGATTGAACCGGGAGCGCGCTGACGGTCGTCCTGACCGTGAGTCGTCTGGCCCACACCGCCAAAGCCGTGGCGCTTAACCACACCCTGGAAGCCTTTACCCTTAGTTGTGCCGATAACATCAACAAATTCAACATCGCTGAGCATCTCTACGGTGAACTCGTCACCAGCCTTGTGCTCTCCATTAAATCCTTTGAACTCGGCCAAGAATCTTTGCGGTTTCACTCCGGCTTTCTTGAAGTGACCGGCCATGGGCTTGGTGGTGTGCTTGTCCTTCTTCTCGACAAAGCCCAGCTGCAAAGCCTCGTAACCGTCGCTTTCAACAGTCTTCACTTGAGTGACAACGCAAGGACCTACTTCGATAACAGTGCACGGCACGTTCTTGCCGTCGGCACTGAAAACGGATGTCATTCCGATTTTCTTTCCTAATAATCCTGGCATTTCTCTTGAAATTTTAAAATTACTGTTTGTTAATGCTTTTTTTACTCGTTTTGTTCAATCTCTTGTACTACACTTTGATCTCAACCTCAACTCCGCTGGGCAATTCGAGCTTCATCAGGGCGTCTACAGTCTTAGCAGTGGAGCTGTAGATGTCGATGAGACGCTTGAAGGATGCCAGCTGGAACTGTTCGCGGGACTTCTTGTTGACAAAAGTCGAACGGTTCACGGTGAAGATGCGCTTGTGGGTGGGCAGGGGGATAGGACCGCTCACTACAGCGCCAGTGCTCTTCACTGTGCGCACGATCTTCTCGGCCGACTTGTCAACCAAGTTGTGATCGTAGCTTTTCAATTTAATTCTAATCTTCTGGCTCATTGTATTTTATAATAATGAATTGTATTATTGCAATAATTCGACGTGACCTAAGCACTCACTCAGCACCTTGATAGCGATGGGAGTGGCGACGGGCGCATAGTGGGAGAACGACATGGTGCTCGTGGCACGGCCGCTGGTGATGTTGCGCAGCGCGGTGACGTAGCCGAACATCTCGGCGAGCGGGGTGCTGGCCTTGACGATGCGGGCACCGCTGCGTGCGGTTTCCATACCCTCAACGACTGCACGGCGCCTGTTCAGGTCGGCGATGACGTCGCCCATGTTCTCCTCGGGGGTTACTACCTCGAGCTTCATCATCGGCTCGAGCAGCACGGGGCGAGCCTTGCGGCAAGCGCTGCGGTAGGCCTGCATGGCACAGAGCTCAAAGCTCAGTGTGTCGCTGTCCACGGGGTGATCGCTACCGTCGAGAACGGTCACCTTGAGGCTCTGCACAGGGAATCCTGCGAGCACGCCACTGCGCATGGCGCTCTTGAAGCCCTTCTCGATGCTGGGGATAAACTCCTTGCGGATGTTACCGCCCTTGACCTCGTTGACAAACTGCAGGGTGCCTTCAAAGTCATCATCAACGGGCTCGACGCGGCACTCGATGTCGGCGAACTTGCCGTGACCGCCGGTCTGCTTCTTGAAGACTTCACGCACGGTGGCAGCCTGTGAGATGGCCTCCTTGTAGGATACCTGGGGGCGGCCCTGGTTGCATTCCACCTTGAACTCGCGACGCAGGCGGTCGAGGATGATGTCCAGATGCAACTCACCCATTCCGCGGATGATGGTCTGGCCGGTCTCCTCGTTGCTCTCGACCTGGAAGGTGGGGTCTTCCTCGGCAAGCTTTGCCAGACCCACCGCCATGCGGTCGAGGTCGTTCTGCGTCTTGGGCTCAACGGCGATGCCGATAACGGGCTCGGGGAAGTCCATGGCCTCGAGAACGACTGCGGTCTCCTGGCTGCTGCACAGGGTGTCGCCCGTGTGCACGTCCTTGAAACCGACTCCCGCGCCGATGTCACCACAGCCAATCACCTCCATGGGGTTCTGACGGTTGCTGTGCATCTGGAACAAGCGGGAAACGCGCTCCTTGTGGCCGGTGCGCACGTTGTACACCTGGCTACCGGCGTTGAACTCACCTGAATACACACGGAAGAAGACCAGGCGGCCCACATAGGGGTCGGTAGCGATCTTGAACACCAGTGCGCACAGGGGCTCCTCGAACACGGGCTTGCGGGTGATCACCTTGTTGGGGTCATCGACTGCGGTACCGCTCACCTCACCAGCGTCAGCGGGGCTGGGCAGGTAGGCACAAACGGCGTCGAGCAGCGTCTGGACACCCTTGTTCTTGAACGAGCTGCCACACAACACGGGAACCATGTCGCGGTTGAGCGTGGCCTTGCGCAGTGCGCTCTTGATCTCGTCCACGGTGATCGACTCGGGGTCGTCAAAGTACTTGGCCATGAACTCGTCGTCAAACTCGGCGAGCGACTCAAGCATCTTGTCGCGGTACTCCTGAACCTCGTCAACCATGTCGGCGGGGATGTCGGCGGTCTCATACTCGGCACCGAGGGTCTCGTCATGCCAGTACAGGGCCTGCATCGTCACCAGGTCAACGACGCCCTTGAAGTTCTCTTCGGCACCGATAGGCAACTGAATGGGGCAAGGATTGGCCCCGAGGACCTCACGGATCTGGCGCACTACGTCGAGGTAGTTGCAGCCCACGCGGTCCATCTTGTTAACATAGGCGATGCGGGGCACCTCATACTTGTCGGCCTGCCTCCACACGGTCTCGCTCTGGGGCTCTACGCCGCCCACGGCGCAAAAGGTGGCGATAGCGCCATCCAGCACGCGCAGCGAGCGCTCCACCTCGACGGTGAAGTCCACATGCCCCGGAGTGTCGATCAGGTTGATCTTGTACTTGCTACCGTCATACTGCCAGAACGCGGTGGTAGCGGCGCTGGTGATGGTGATTCCCCTCTCCTGCTCCTGCTCCATCCAGTCCATGGTAGCGGTACCCTCATGAACCTCTCCCATCTTGTGGGTCAGGCCCGTGTAGTACAAGATCCGCTCCGATGTGGTGGTCTTGCCGGCATCGATGTGTGCCATGATGCCGATGTTACGTGTATATTTCAGTTGTGCGTCAGTGCCCATTATAGTTCACGTCGTCGCTAAATCAGAATCTAAAGTGAGCGAATGCGCGGTTTGCCTCGGCCATGCGGTGCATGTCATGATTTCAGCAGCCAGCTTGTCGGCCATAGTCTTGCCGCCACGCTTGCGAGCGAAAATGATCATGTTCTTCATTGAAACCGACTCTTTGCGGTCGGGACGGATTTCGGTAGGAACCTGGAAGGTTGCACCACCAACACGGCGGGACTTAACCTCGACTTGGGGAGTGATCTTCTCCAAAGCGGCTTTCCAGATCTCGAGAGGGGTCTTCTCTTCACTAGCCATCTTCTTGCCCACAAGATCGAGGGCGCTGTAGAAGATTCGGTAAGAAGTGTTCTTCTTACCATCATACATGAGGTGGTTGACGAACTTTGTTACGCGAACGTCACCGAACTTAGGATCGGGGAGGATGATCCTCTTTTTGGGCTTAGCCTTTCTCATTTTTTTAACACAGTTGTAGTTTTAAGTCTGCTTGGTTGTCTTTTGCTTTGTTCTTCAACGCCCGCCGCTGCGGCGCGTTTACTCAACCAATAATCCAATCCAATAAAACTGAAAACTAAGTTTGAAATTAATTTTACTTTTTGAATTGTTTAGTAAGTCAGGGCCTTAGTGGGTCTCAAGTCTTATTTTTTCTTCTTGGGACGCTTGGCACCGTACTTGCTGCGGCGCTGTGTGCGGCCTTCTACACCGGCGGTGTCGAGGGTGCCACGGATGATGTGGTAACGAACACCGGGAAGGTCCTTAACGCGTCCACCGCGTACCATGACGATCGAGTGCTCCTGCAGGTTGTGGCCCTCACCAGGGATATAGGAGTTCACCTCCTTGCCGTTGGTCAAGCGGACACGGGCAACCTTGCGCATAGCCGAATTCGGCTTCTTAGGCGTGGTCGTGTAAACACGAACACATACACCGCGACGCTGAGGGCATGAGTCCAGAGCGGGCGATTTACTGGCAGATTCCAGCGCAGTGCGGCCTTTTCTTACTAATTGCTGAATAGTAGGCATCTTAGTTTTGTTTAGTTTTTAATTAATTTGACAAATATTTTTCAGTTTGCTTCTTGCCTCTCGGGAGCCCCTAACCATGCACGTTTTCAAGCGGTTACATAGTGTTTTTGGCTCTATCGGCGCAAAAAAGCGATGCAAAATTACAAACAATTTCCCGAATGGCCAAACTTTTTACCCACTTATTACATTATATAAAGAAATACTACAAAATAAGATAAACACCTGTATACCAGCAATATAGATGCAATTTCGCCTCAAAGTCGGCCCATTTTTACTGTGAAATTTGTTTAAACTTAATATTATTTAACTTATTTTAGCCAATAACACCCTCATTTTTGATGGATTTCATCAGTTTTTGGGCCTCTCGCCCTACCACATTCCACAGGAGAGATGAAGGCATCCCTACCCCTTTTCCACCCTACACATTATATATATTATAATAAGGAAATGGCACCCCCAGGGCACATTCAATTTCATGTGCTTACAGGTGCCCACATCCCAGGAAAATCATTACCTTTGCGGTGAGACTACTAACAACTAAGGAACATGATGACGTTAATCGGATATATCACGCTACTGGTTGCCGCCATGCTCGACATGCTGGTGATGCTGGGAATGGACATGCAAGCCATGCAGGCCAGTGGCTACAGCAACCGAAAGTATAATAACTGGCTCAGGGAGAGCGGGGAATTGTCTTCGTTTAAGCGAATACTCGTGCTCGCCGTGCTCATCGGCACCTGCACGACGATGGCCCAGATGTCGTGGATGGTGGTGACGATCCTTGCTGCAGTACTCCTGGCACAAGCTGTCGTGCTGCTGCGTTCCTGGCTTGTCAACAAGACGCTCGCCTTTGATCGCCGCGCCGCAGGCCGTTACTTCACCGCGATTTTCATCACACTCATTATCCTTGCAGCAACAGGCTACTTGGGATACCGTTCAGGCAGTGTTGATGCTGCCCATGCCGTCGCCATCATGGCAGTGATGATACTGGCTATCACGCCGTTGCTCACCATGCTCGCCAACTGGCTGCTCAAGCCGTTTGGCAAACGCAGTAACAGCGACGAGGGCGAGGGTTCCTAATCAATCGTCTCGTTATCAGATTTTTCCTCAGCGTCAGCCTGTCCACGCAATATGGCGAGCCCTTTAGGGTTAAGCATCTCCAGATACTCGTCATAGGGGATAAAGCGGCCGCCCATCGACTTCAAATGCGGTGTTTCTAACTGGCAATCAATGAATTTGCCACCGATGGTCTGCATCCTGCGCGCCAGCGCGATTAGCGCCAACTTGGACGCATTGGGAGCCAGCGAAAACATACTCTCGCCGATAAAGCAGAGTCCCATGGTAACACCATACAGACCTCCAACCAGCTCAGTGCCATCCCAGACCTCGACACTGATGGCATAGCCTTGACGATTCAGGTGACGATAAGCAGTGATCATCTCTTCGCCCAGCCATGCGCCATTCTGATAATAGCGGCCATCGGCCTTGCTGCAGCCCTCGATGACAGCGTCAAAGTCATGGTTAAAAGTCACCTGGTAGATTCCCTTGTTCATCAACGTGCGCATCGAGTGCGAGATGTGGATTTCATCAGGGAAGATCACGAAGCGCTGCATGGGGCAATGCCACGCGGGATAGGGCCAGTCGCGGAAAGAGAACCACGGGAAGATGCCATAGCTATAGGCCAGCAGCAGGCGTTCCTCGCTCAGGTCCCCGCCGACTGCCAGCAGTCCGTCCTCCTCGCCCATGTGAGGGTCAGGAAAAACCATTTCATCTGATAGCTGAAAAATCATAGTTCTCTCTATTGCTGTTCGTCCTCCAACTGTTCGACCACATATTCCCCACCCTGCTTGAGGGATCCAAACAGGATTTCCTTGACCAGGCGAGACTTGAGGCGGTTGTGAATGACACGGTCCATCTCACGGGCGCCATATTCAGGGCTATACCCTTCCTTGAGCAGTTGCTCGCGGGCCTTGTCGCTCAAGCGCAAGGTCACGCCCTTGGTGTCCAACATCGACTGAAGTTCACGCAGTTTCTTGTCCAGGATCATTCCCGCCATCTGATGGTCCATGTCGTTGAACACGACAATCGACGACAGGCGGTTGATAAACTCCGGCTTGAATGTCTTTTTCACCTGCTTGAGCATGGCACTGCCAGCGGTAACCGTCGAGGCAAAGCCCACTGATGCCTGATGGGCGAACTGTGCCCCGGCATTGCTGGTCATGATGAGCACCACATTGCGGAAGACAGCCTTGCGGCCCTTGTTGTCGCTCAAGGTGCCATAGTCCATGACCTGAAGCAGCAGATTGAAGATGTCATCATGGGCCTTCTCAATCTCATCGAGCAGCAGCACGCAGTCAGGATGCTTACGCACGGCATCGGTGAGCAGGCCGCCGTCGTCATATCCCACATAGCCTGCGGGCGAGCCGATAAGCTTGGCAACGGTGTGCTTCTCTACATATTCGCTCATGTCAAAGCGCACCAGTTCAACACCCATCTCCCTGGCCAGCACACGAGCCACCTCGGTCTTGCCCACACCCGTCGGTCCCACAAACAGCAACGAAGCCAGCGGCTTGTTCTCATCGGTGAGACCTGCTTTAGACATCTGGACGGCCTCGACAACCTGCTTGACGGCAACATCCTGGCCGTAGATGTTGTCAAGGATGCGCGGTTCCAGGCTCTCAAGCCTGTCGTTATCGCTTTCCTCCATGGTGAGGGACTCGACCTTGGCAACGCGAGCCAGCACACTGGCAATTAACGCCTTGTCCACATGGCCTTCTTCACCATCCTTCCGGTTCATCTGCACCCAGGCCCCTGCTTCATCAATCAAGTCAATTGCCTTATCGGGCAGGTAGCGGTCGGTAATGTGCCGCGCGCTGCCCTTCACGGCAAGTTCCAGCGCCTCGTCGTCATATTTCACTTGGTGGAAGTTCTCATAGCCCTCCTTGAGCATGTGGACAATCTTGAGGGTCTCTTCGACGCTGGGCTCATCGATGGCGACCTGCTGGAAGCGGCGCATGAGTCCCTTGTTGCGCATGATGTAACGGTTATATTCCTCGTAGGTGGTCGCCCCGATGAAGCGTACTCGGCCTCCTTCAAGATAGGGCTTGAGCAGATTGCTGGCATCCATCGAGCCTTCACCCGTCTGGCCAGCACCCACGATGTTGTGAATCTCGTCGATATAGAGGATGGCACCCTTCTCGGCCGAGACACCCTTCATGACACTCTTGAGACGTTTCTCAAAGTCACCGCGGTACTGAGTGCCGGCAATCAGTGATCCCAGGTCGAGCTGATAGATGCGACTACCCTGCAGGGATTCAGGCACACGGCCATCCTCGATGCGTTGGGCAAGGCCATAGACAATCGACGTCTTGCCCACGCCGGGCTCGCCGATGTGCAACGGATTATTCTTGTCCTTGCGGCTCAGTACCTGAATGGTACGGTCCAACTCGGCATCGCGCCCGATGAGCGGATTGTGGTCGGCCAGATGGTCGTTGATGCAGAGCACGTAGTCACGCCACGAGCCAGCAGCCTGACGGGCATCCTCATGCCCACCGGCTATAGCGACATCTTCAATTTCTTCCACTTCCTCCTCGATGGTCGTTGACAGGTCATAGGTCTCTTCAAGCTTCTTGAAAAAACGCTCCTGGTCTTCATTGACCAGCGCTTTGAGACAATTGGCGGCATAGGAGTCCTTGAGCTGCGACAGCGCTTTGAAGAATTGCGGCACATCAGCCTCAATCATCGACGACGCCTCACAGTCTTTCTCCATGCTGAGCATGAGTTCGCCATACTGATGCGAGGCAAACATCTGACGTTGAGTCTCATCGTCGGCAAAGCTCTCCTGGCGCTCGATGTAATCACGCAGTTTGTCCTTTACCTCGTCCAGCGGTAAGTCGTGAATAGTCGATGACAACACCTCGACAACAAGGTCATCGCCAAGAGCGGTGAGCAGCAGGTGCTCGGGCGTCACCAGCTTGTTGCGGTAAGTGTCAGCAAGAATCATTGCTGAGGTAAAGATATTTTCAAGGTCTTTTGAAATTTCCATTATCTGATTTTATAAGTATCTGTAATTATACATCTTAGGCAGGCTCACAAGTGATTTTTAGCGGAAATCCTTCCTGGCGGGCCATTGAGGTCGCTGCAGCAGCCTTGGTCATGGCCACGTCATAGCTATAGACACCCACCACGGCCATGCCCTCGCGGTGCACCTTCATCATCAACACGACGGCCTCGTCGGCGGGCTTGTTGAACACGCGGCGCAGCACTTCGGTCACAAACTCCATCGTTGTGAAGTCATCGTTGTGGAATATCACCTTATACTGGCGGGGTTCCTCGATAATGACGCGCTCGCGCACCGATGTGCCCGTCCCTGTTCCTGCTCCGCTATTGTGATTATTATCTGCCATAGATTTTAAATGGTTGTTATACTTTTACAAAGGTACACATTTTTAATATAAAGGCAAAAACCATGCCACAGCAGGCCACAAAGGGTGCATATCCAGACATGACATGCGGCAGAAGCCAAAAAGAGGTGGATAATATGCAAAATCTTTCCCGTTGAGCAGGATAAAAGTAAAAAAACACTTAAATTTGCGGGGTGATGAAATGAAAATGAGTTTTTTCGCACCATACCTGAGACGTGTCATGACAATTCGACTGCTGACAATTGCCATGGCGCTAGTCTCCGTGCTCTCCCTTAATGGCGAACCTGTCGATTCGCTCTACATCACATTCCTGAACTCAACGAACCAGCACAAGCTGCAGGCCGCCAATGACCTGTTCAAGCAACTCAAGAAGATCAATCTCACTGATTCGGTCGTCCATTTTGACAATAAGGTGAAACCAGAAATCGTTGAGGCCAACGTCCACTACTGGATGACTGAGTACTACTATGACCAGGAACACTATAATGATGCGATCACCGCGGGCAACAGGGCCTATGAGTTCTTGCCCAAGGTCAAGGACGACTACTTCAAGAGCGACCTGCTCGGCATCATCGCCAACACACAATTCAGGATTGGAGCCTATGACCTTGCACTCGAGACACTACTGGCCGCCTATAATACTGACAAGAAACTGGGTGACGAAACCCTCATCAGCAGCGACCTGAATACACTTGCCGCCATCTACTTGGAAATGAAACATGCCGAGCACGGCATCAAGTGTATCGAGAAATCGCTTGCCATCGAACGCAAACTCAAACGCTCGGACAGGATTGCCATCAGGCTAGGACTGGCCAGCGAACTTTATCTTCTCAATAACGAGACAGATAAAGCCATGAAGGCTATCGAGGAGGCCTATGACATCGATAGCAAGGAAGGACGTGAAGAGAAAGCCGCCATCAGACTGTCACAGAAAGGGGCCGTCCTTGAACACATGTCGCGGCTTAACGAGGCCCTACAGATCGTCAACCGTGCGCTAACCAGCCTGCAGAAATACGGCAACAGCTACTCAATAGCGGTGTGCCACAACCAGCTGGGCAGCATTCACAACAAGCTAGGAAATCGCCAGCAGGCAATAGACAACTATAAGAAAGCTCTTGAGATGAGCATCAAGTGCGGAGCGCCCAACGTGGAACGTCAAGCTGAACGGGGACTGTGGGAGTCGATGCGAGATGAAAATCCCGCTATCGCTCTGCTGCACCTGGAACGCTACACCGCACTGGACGACTCGCTCCACGAACGCACCAATCTTGCTAAGCTCAAAGCACTTGACCCATCATCACTCAGCCACAACGAGGAGTCAAGGACGTCTTTTGAACGTTACCGGACCATGTTCATCGTGGGTGCATCGATACTGAGTGTGATGCTGTTGCTCTCGTTGGCAGGGCTCTTTTATGCCTGGCGCAAGAACAGGAGCGCTTTAAAAATATTCAAGCAATCCCAGGAACTGAGGAGCCACTTCATTAACAATATCACCAACAAGCTGCACACGCCCCTAACGGTCATCATGGGTGCCGGTGAGCAATTGGTAAATGGTAACAGGAGCAGTGCCGAAGAGAACCGGCATCTGGGCCAGATGATTGTCAACCATGGCAATAACATGCTCGGCATCGTAAATCAGCTCATGGACATCAACAACATCAACAATGCCACCGACCTGCCCGACCGCAAGACGGGCGACATTGTGATGTTTGTCAGGATGCTCGTTGACAATTTCACCGATGAGGCGCGCCAAAAGCTCATCCAGCTGGAGTTTAAATGCCCGCTGAAAAACCTTACCGTTAATTTCACGCCCGACCACCTGCGCAGGATCCTCCAACGCCTGATTGCCAATGCGCTCAAGTTCACATCCCGCAACGGTAACGTCACCGTTGAGCTCACGAGCATCGATCACAACAAGATGAAACTTGTCGTGAGTGACACAGGCAAGGGCATACCTATTGAGGAACGCGACCGCATCTACGAGCCTTTCTTCCAAAAAGACGCTGAGGACAATGATCTTTCTACTGTCCTTGACCTCACACTGGTCAACCAACTGGTAAAGGACATTAACGGCAGTATCAACGTGGACTCTGAGATCAATCAAGGCACTGCTTTCACCATCATTTTCCCTGTACAACAAGCCGAGGACCTGTCACCCGAGACCATTGAGGAAATGCCTCAGTTTGCCGAGAAACGCATCCGCCAAAACGGCAGCACCAAGCAAAAGCCTCTCGTGTTTATTGTCGAGAATAGCGAGGACATCGCGTTTTTCATTGCCAGCAAGCTGCGAGACCGGTACGAACTCCGTTTGGCCCGAGACGGGCGTGAGGCCTTTACTATCACCCAGGACCTGGTGCCCGACTTGATCATTACGGCCACGATTATGCCCGTCATGGACGGCAAGGAACTGATGAAAACCATTAGAGCCAATTCATCATTGAATCATATTCCAATCATTGCCCTGACCTCACGAACAGGTGAACAGGAACGCATCTCATGTATCGAAGCCGGTGCCGATGTCGTCCTAGTCAAACCGTTTAATTCCAGCGAATTGCAACTGGTTACTGAGCGCCTCATCAAGCAGCGCACGAGCATGAGGGAGCGTTTTATCAAGATAGGCTCATTCAACAACAATTCATCGAATTCCACAATGAGCAAGAGCGATAAGGAATTCATTAACAGGCTTGTCGATGTCATTCATGTGCAGATGTCTAAAGACGACATCGACATGGAACACATTGCTGCAGCACTGTCACTCAGCCGCAAGCAGTTGCGCAGTCGGGTTATGGCCATCACGGGGCTCAACCCCGTAGCCTACGTGCTGCAAGTGCGCCTGAATTACGCCCGACGCATGATTTCGACGACGGATATCTCGCTCACTACCATTGCCATCAAGTGCGGTTTCCAGAACCTCTCACACTTTTCAAAGGCTTTCAAGCAGCAGTTTGGGGTCAGCCCTATCCAGTTCCGCAAGAACTTGGACGACGTTGGGCATACGACACCTTGAACATCTAAGACAGAAATTATCAACTGAACAATTATTAATTATAGTACTATTCATTTATGAAAAAAATCACTGTTTTATTCATGGCACTTGTTGCAATGACGTCGGTTGCAGGCAACCTCGAGAGAGCCGTTGACCGCAGCAACCTGGACCCGACCACTAGCCCGGGGCAAAACTTTTACCAGTATGCCTGTGGCGGATGGATGCTCAACAACCCGTTAGACCCGCAGTACGCCCGCTTTGGCACGTTTGACCAACTGGCCGAAAACAGCCGCAACCAGGTCAAGGACATTATTACCAACTTGGGTAATAAGAATCCGCGCGGCAGCATCAAGCAGAAGGTGGGAGACCTCTATGCTCTGGGAATGGACAGCGTGCGCCTGAATCAGGAAGGCATGGCCCCGGTTCAAGACGGCATCAAGAGGTATCAATCGCTCACCCGTAAAGACTTCTCGGGCATCATTGCCGATTTCCACAAAGGAATCTCCGATCCCTTCTTTAATTCAGCCGTCATGGCCGACATGAAGAGTTCCAATGACAACATGCTTTACCTCATGCAAGGCGGACTGGGCATGGGAGACCGTGACTATTACCTGGACAAGGATCCCAACACGACGAAGGTAAGGAACGCCTATGTCAACTACATCCAGCAACTTTTTAAACTGGTAGGCTACAAGAAGGCCGATGCTCAAAAGGCATCACAGCGCGTGATGGCTATCGAAACGGCGCTGGCACAGGTGGCTATGACACGCGAAGACAGCCGCGACTACAGCAAACTCTACAATGTGACAACCATTGCCCAACTCAAGGCCGACTATCCCAACATCAACTGGGACCAGTACTTTAACACTCTGGGAATCAAGTCGATTGATAAGATTTGTGTCTTCCAGCCCAAGTCAATCGCTAAGGTCAATGAGATGATGAAAACGCTCAAAGAGCAGGATATTAAAGATTACTTCGTCTTTAAGTATATTGATGCTGCATCGCCTTACTTGAGCGACGCATTTGCCGATGCCAACTTCGACATGTACAGCCGTGCAATGTCGGGCAAGCAGGTGAAGATGCCGCGTTGGAAACACTCTCTTGATGTGCCCAACACAATGCTGGGCGAGGCTGTAGGACAACTCTATGTAGAGAAGTACTTCCCTGCCGACTCCAAAAAGAAGATGCAACAACTGGTGGACAACCTCAAGAAGGCATTAGGCGAACACATTGCCACGCTGTCATGGATGAGCCCCAAAACCAAGGTTAACGCCCTTGTGAAGCTCAACAGTTTCACTGTCAAGATCGGTTACCCCGACAAGTGGCGCGACTATAGCGGATTGGACATCGACCCGACCAAGAGCTATTGGGAGAACGTGCTCAACGCTCGTCGTTTCCAGGCCCAATATGAGTACAACCAGCTCGACAAACCCGTGGATAAAGAGCGCTGGTACATGACACCGCAGACCGTTAACGCCTATTACGAGCCCTCAAGCAACGAAATCTGCTTCCCTGCAGGCATCCTGCAATCGCCCTACTTCAACCCCGATGCCGACGAAGCCAGCAACTATGGTGCAATTGGCGTTGTGATTGGCCACGAGATGACTCATGGATTTGATGATCAGGGACGTAACTTCGACCACAACGGCAATATGGTGGACTGGTGGACAGCCGACGATGCAGCCAAGTTCCAGGAGCTTGCCAACAAACTTGGAGCTCAATACAGCGCCGAGATTGTGGCCGACGATGTACACGCTAACGGCAACTTCACCATGGGCGAAAACATTGCAGACCACGGTGGACTGCGCGTCGCCTACAGCGCATTCAAGAAGACCGAACAAGGTAAGGGTAATGAACTGATTGACGGTTTCACCCCCGACCAGCGCTTCTTCCTTAGCTACGCCAACGTATGGGCAGCCAATATCACCAAGGAGGAAATGCTCCGCAGGACCAAAGTCGATCCCCATAGCCTGGGCATTAACCGAGTGAACGTTGCCATCCGTAACTTGGAAGAGTTCTTCAACGCATTCGACATCCAGCCCGGCATGAATATGTGGCGCGACCCCGCCGACCGTGTCATCATCTGGTAATCATTCAGGTTATCATCAATAACCTCTCACGCCGTCCCGCCCAAAAGCGGGACGGTATTATTTTTGTGCTATATTAAAGATTTAACCCCTACGAGAATGCAATATTTGGCTCCAAATCCAGCCCACAATACAAATAACCCACACAAATTACCCCAATTTCAATACAACCAACTGATAATCAACAAATAAACCCATTATCAAAATATTCAAGAAAACGCAACCAACCCGCCATCTTCGCACAACTCTTCCAGTCCATCCAGTACAGCCGCGATCAGCGGCGCTCCAGTTTGTCCAGCCCATCCAATTTGTCCAGTGCAGCCACGATCAGCGGCGGTCCAGTCTGTCCAGTCCGTCCAGTTTGTCCAGCGGGGTTCGGGCGGGGGGATAAAAAATGAGGGAGCCGCTGTTTGACCAGTGACTCCCTCTTAGGGGGCGGTTACCTACTCTCCCACTTTCGCAGTACCATCGGCGTGGTGAGGCTTA
>CACYGX010000038.1 GCA_902774055.1 uncultured Bacteroidales bacterium | reverse complement strand
TCCATCGTCGATAACCAGATACAGGTGATTCGCCAGCTGCTGGAGTTGTCCTATCAGCCCAACGAGACGAATTTTACCCGCAAGTTCAACGAAGTGATGACACTGCCCGTCGAGGGTGCCATCCCCACCGACTCCTACTGGAACAACCTGCACAGCCTGACCAATGAGCTGCACAGCGGCGTGCTTGATGAGGCACAGCGCATCGCCGGGGGCACGCTCAACGAGAGCGAGATGAACTTCCTGGCCCTGTACTGCTACGGCTTCTCACGCACGGTCATCATGATCTGCATGAAATACAGCAGCCTTGGCACCGTCTCCAACAAGAAAATCCAGATAGCCAAGAAACTCGGCGTCAACAACCTCGACGACTTCGTCAACAACTACCGCTGAAGCCCTTTTTTACCACGAATTGCCCGTTTCCCCCCATCTGAGGCATGTATAGAAAAAGCCCACCGAGGTCATCGGTGAGCCAACAAGACTGTAATAAAAAATTATGGTTTAGAAACGGTAGCCGATAGACTGTTGCGCGCTGGCGCTCATGCATGCCAGCACCGCCAGCATCATAATCAGTTTCTTTGTCGCTTTCATGTGAAAACTCATTATAGGTTGATAAATCTGTGTTACTCTTTTGGACGATCTACAACGACAAAGTCCTTGTAAACGCAGTGGGCAAGAGAAATCATGTCAGTAAGATGCCCGGGATTTGGAATCTTTGCTTGAACTTCAATGGGCTTGAGGTTCTTGAAAATGCACGAGCAACCGTTTCCTGTGGCCAGGATGTAGACATCATTGCCATGCTGTAGCATTCTCACACCGTCTACCAAGTCTCTAGGCAGGAAATCGGTCCTGAGTATCGTCTCCTCGCCGTCAATCACCACGACAGGCTCACGGGTGGCACCACTCCCCATCTGCTTGGTGGCCTTGCTGCCCAGAACGTAGGGCTTGCGGTCAAACACGCGCACTTGAGTGGGAATGAAACCGAGTTCACGCTTCTCGTCATTCCATGAGTAAATGTTCTTATTGGTATCCCAGTCCTCGTAGCAGTAAATGAATCCTCCTGGTGTAAAGTCACAAGACGTGACATAGCCATAGACCAAATCTATTGGGTCTATTGTTGTGGTCTCATAATTATAGTATTTACTAAGCATTCTGGAACCATTTTCCTCGTTGAATTCTAAAAAGAAGTAGTAACTCTGGCCCGTAGGTCCTTTGCTATAGACCATCAGGTTGCTGTAAGAATAAAACTTATTCTCAGATAACTGATAAAGGGGCTTGTTGTCCTCCCCGAATCCCCACTCGTAGGTATCATTGCCACGTTTTACGCGCTGCAAGGTAAAAATCTTGCCATTGCCGACGCCAAACTCCGTGATTTCTTGCGTGGTAGACATGACGTATTTGCCATTCTTTAGAATTTGATTGGACTGGTTGTTATACTTGACCAGGGCATACCAGTCGCCGCCCTCGGCTTGCAGCGAGGCAATATGGCTTCCCTCAGGGCTACTGTAGATGGCTTCACCATCCAAATTATAGACGAAGTCTCGGTCATAGGAGCCAACCAGCACATAAACTTCACCTTCTACTTTACCGTCAGGCGTAGGCTCGTCCTTGCTCTCCTTGCATCCCGTCAGTGCCAGCATTGCCAGCAGCAGGGTCATAAGTTTCTTTGTTGCTTTCATCGTGATCATTACATGTGTGGTTAGAATTAATGTAAATGTATTGGCATATACATACTGGCCTCGGCCCATGTCACATCATCACGCCTGTAAAGCTTGTCTGCCAGGTTCATTACCTGTTCCGACGTCTTAAGAGAGCAATCAAACCGATAGAGGTAGTCTCCATTCCAAGTGACATGACCTTGTTCTGAGTTGGTTGATTCAGTAAGTTTCCCTCGGTAGGCTTTCAGGATTTTATCCTTGGTCTTGGGGTCTGGAACGCTAACTGTGATTCCAGGACCGATCATTAGAAATTCTGGCTCGTTTTCATAATAACCTACAAAATAACGGTCACTGACATAGTCATTGTCGGTAATGAGGTCACGGTCGCCAGTAACAAGAAAGTAATACCCGATTTGCTGTATTTGATTTCCCTCTTGTTGAGACAGTTGTGCCAATTGCTGGGTTCTTGCCTCGGTCCTGGGGAAGATGCAATACTGCCCCGCCGCGCGGTAGGCAAATTCAATACGTGTGAGGTCAACACCTTTATCGCCGTAATAGTAACCGACATTCGTCTCGAGTTTCTCGAGCGCAGGATCGTTCTCGGCGGTATAGACTTGGGGCTCCGGCTCGTCAAAAACCGTGTCCGAGCCACATCCGGCAAGTGCCAGAGCACACACTGCCATTCCAAATAATATCTTTTTCATACTCACTGTTGTTATGCATCTGTTGATGGTTTAGCGGACGACAATTTTCTTGCCCTGGTAGATGTAGATGCCGGGGGCGGTGGGAACGTCCTTGCCCATGGGTTGGCCCATCAGGTTGTAGTAGTTCTCATCCATCGGGCGACACGCCTGGTCGTTGGCCACTTCGTCGATGCCGTCAAATGCTCCTTCACGATAGCGCATTCCTTTGTAGATGATCTGGCCGTCTTTCACCACGTGACTCAATCCGCACAATTCTTTATAACATTCGCCGCAGTCTGCATCGGGATATTGCGTGAACGGTGTCAGCAGATCGCCCCACTCGCGGCTGTCAAAGCCGATACCCTCGACCAGATAAGCCAAGGTATCGCCTTGTTCACCGATATAAGCGATACGGCTGCAAAGGACCCCGTCAATCTCAATCGGGTCAGCCTCGATAAAATTATCAGTGTTCAGGAGATTCATGTGTGGGTAGGATTGGTTATTGATGTAGTAGTCAATATCCCACATCCCTTCCAAATTCTCATGCAGCAAACGCACGTCATCGTTGCCCTGGTAGGTATAGAAATTGATGAAATTAGTCATCCAATCCAGCGGTTCGTTCCTGAAACTGAGAATGCAGGCTTCGTCTTCCCGTAATCCCGCAACTAGACTTTCTTCGCCATAGGCGACACCGTTTGCATCATAATTCTTGGAATACACGGCTTTGAACACTCGATTATAGGAGTCAAGTTCAGGGTGATTGCCCTTGAACTCATAGGAATAATAATGGCTGGTAGTGCCCTCGTCAGTGATTTCTACATATTCGTTGACCCACCTCACGCCCTCGCGAATCACGGGCAGATACCTGTCCTCCACATAATTCTGGGGATAGATGACCTCGCCGTTCTCGACAACTTTCTCAAGACTGTAGTATGCAGTGGTGTGGACACCTGTAGTTACCGGCATGAAAAAGGCCAAAGGATAACTGTTCATGCCCGTTGCACCAATGCCCTCAATGACCTGGAAATAATCTCCCTCTTGGCGACTATCAAATAAACGCTTGGCATAATGTCCGCCCACTTCAACGGTGTCTTGTTTAAGTTGAAGGTTGAACCAATCGTCATTGATTAGATTCTCCCAGTAGGTGACTGGATCCTGGAAATCATAGAGCAGAAATTCCTCACCCGCAAGAATTTCATCATCTGGTGCGAAACCATAAGGAGTAAGGCAAATAATGGCATCGTCAAAGAAAATGCTTACTGGAACAATGCCATACACTTTTTTATTTTCCTCTCGCAAGTAAACGGGAACGACATCCTTTGGCTCACTATACTGATCATCAACGCACATGTGCATAGCCTTATAGGTCTTGCCGTTGATGACGGTGTCGCCCTTGATTTCAAGCGTACGGTATACCTTGTTGTCTCCACGGGCAGGATTGGTCTCATAATCCATCTCATAATGATAATCCTGAATGCTGTAGGTCCACTTGACGCCCTCACGCACAAAGGGGACGTACTCATATTCCTGCGCCGCTGCCTGGGTCATGCCCAGCAGGGCCAAAATCGAAATAAGTAATGTCTTTTTCATATCTGTAATTGATTAATCGGTTATAGTCGTGTTCTGATTTGCAAAGATACATAATATTTTCGGAAAACTTTTACCCCCCCCCATTTTAACATTTCGTTAACACTTCTTGGGCTAGTATCACAGGATGCGTCCTGCAAGGCGGATGGTGATGACGGGATAGACCGTGTTGCGGCCGAAAGTAAACATGCATGCTCTCCTCATCGTCGTGCAAGATGATGCTGGCCAGCCTGAACATGGCCCGGTAATGCTGCTTGAACATCCGTTCGATTTGTCGTATCCTGTCTGTCATACACTCTATATACGCACTCAGGTCGATTTACTTAACCCTTTTCCGCAACTTTTTTTAATTACGCGACAATCATCATTCATCACCAAGGTGTTAACTGTAGTTTGAAAACCAGCTGATTCGCATTATTTCTTAAATCTTCTCGAATAGTTTGTGTCGGAGCGGTTTTGTGCACCACGAACACGGCTTTGACCAAATTTATGTGTATATCTTATCTGAAAAGATATGTTATTGTATTTGGGTTTTTCTCTATATGCGTATGATTCAGTGTTATAGTGATATGCACGCCTGTAATTCAGCAGGTTAGAGGCGTCAACACTAATAGTTCCACCAAATTTGAATTCCTTGCTGAATGATGCGCTGAGCAAATGCTTATGATGTCCTACTCTTGATATTCCTCTTAACGGCGTATAGTAGTTATAACTCAATGTAGTCCTGATACCACTGGAAGAAATCTTGAAGATATTGCGAATCCCGGCCTCTCCTGCCCAAGTCTTGTAACTCACATCCTGGCCATCAATTGCGCCTTGATTCCGTTCATATTCGGCTGCTGCATTTAATGACATTCTCCAGATTCCGTTAAAGAAAACCTTTTCTACGTTGCCATAGAGTGAGAGAGATTGCTCGTTTCCAAAATTAGCCACACTACTCACTGTGGTATTGTTTCCTGCAAGAAAACTATAGTCGCTTAAGGCATCAGAGCCATAGTTATAAGACGCCCCTATAATATAATCTCCGAGAAACCTATAACTCAAAACCGCACCACTGTATATCATCGGCTTAAGATGAATGTTTCCCATGCTATAGGTATTCTCTGAAGTCCATATCTTAAATGGGTTCAAATTATTATAAAAAGGTCGCACAATAGAACGGGACAAATCCAATGCTATATTGTGCTTGCCATCTGCCAAACCAACCAATAAGTTTAATTTCGGAAAGAAATTCCAATAATTGCGGTTGAATCTTTCATTTGAACTAACTTGATTGCCCTTGACATTTGTATTCTCGGCACGCAATCCCAATGTGGTGCTAATCACATTGCTCCACTTTCTATTATACGTAATGTATAAGGCATTCACCTTTTCATCATATATAAACAGATTGCTGCTGCTCTCGTTTTTGACATACTCATTTCCATCATGATCCAGGCGAACAAAATCATCAGAAAGATGTGAGGCATCGAACTCATACCCAGACTTGAGTGAGCTGCCATCATGAAAAGAATGGCTATAATCTGCCTTAAATTCATATCCATAGCTGTCAACGGTAGTGTTTTGCTTAAAAAGGGAATATGGAACGACTTCGCGAGATTCTACCCCACTTGCATACTGCATTGTCCCCAAAGAAGCGTTTAGTGACGAGGAATAATTGGCACTCACATCCAGATTACTTCCCTTATCGTCTGTCTTGAGATGATAATAGGCCACGATACTCATCTGTGGCTTTCTGTAGGGATTCTCGGTTTCTGCGTAAGACTTTGAATACTTGTCAATGGTGCCCCTAAGATAGTTTGAACTTATCGTTGTAGATTTACTGTTGCGTTCAAAGCCTGCGATATCGAATGAAGTTCCCAGGGTGCTTCGCTTTGTCAAGTCATACGATAGACTGATATCTCCATACAAAATGTGGTCAGTACTCAGACTATTGTTGGAATTAAGAATATCAGTATAACTGTCTCTATAATTATAGGTCGTCTCCATACAGCTTTGCAAATTGACATACAGATAACCCAGATTGGCCGAAGCATTCAATTTCTTCTTTGAATAGCCTAGGTACAAACTCGCCCTTGGCGTTATTTTCTCTGTATTATATATTGCGCCTACACTTGCGCTACCAGTTAGTCCCTGATTGGGATCCTTCTTCATGACAATATTCACAATGCCTCCTGTAGTCGATGCCTTGTAAGAACTATTGGGAGACATGATAATCTCTATCTTCTCAATCCTGTCGGCAGGTACTGAACGTAACATCTCCATCAGCGAGGCGTTGTCCATCACCGGCTTTCGGCCGTTGATATAAACCGTGGATGTACCTTTACCTAATAAACTGACGGTATTGTTCTCTACACTTACCAACGGAGCATATCGCAGTAGGTCATAACTGTCAATACCTGCAACTTCTGAAGGACTTGGCTTAAATATGAATTTACCAGGTTCTTGCTTTAGTCTAGCAGCGGAAGCGGAAACTACCACTCCATTAAGCCGCGTTGCATCTGGCTGCATTTTGATGGTGCCCACGTTGTCACGGCTGCATAGTCGATACTCGGTCTTATAGCCGACGTAGGTGATACGGGCGATGACCTTGCCGTGGTCGTTGGGGATGACGAAACGGCCGCTCTCGTTGGTCACACCGCCGCCCACCATCGTCGAGTCGGCAGGGTTGAGCAGTGTGACGTTGGCATAGGGCAGTGGCAGGTTGTTCTCGTCAACCACCAGCCCCTTGAGGTGGTGCTCGGTCTTGTGAATGCATTCCACATAGATATCGTTGTTATCACCCAGGATCATCTGGATGGGATAGAAACCGATGATCTGGCGAATGGCATCAGGAACAGGTTTGTTCTTGACATGGGTGGTAATCGTGAAGTCCTCCAGTTCGTTGTAGATAAACACGATCTTGTGGTTGCCGGTCTGCTGCTGGATATACTTCAGCGCGTCACTCATCGACACGTTCTGGAAGTTACGGGTAATGCGCTGCGCTGTAGCTGTTTCTGCCAGGGCACATATCAACAATATGATGATTAGAATTCGTTTCATCTATTTTCGTCTTATTCTTGGTAAAGACAGGCAGCATCAGTATCAAGTCTATCAGTTACCTGCCGAAAGAAGCTATTTTTGTTTTCTGTTTTGCATTGGTTCACGTCAGGTATGATTACAGGCGGTCGCGCTCGTATTACTGTACACGTTGGAGTGTGGCATCATTTCCACTGCGCTTCTTGAACGGATTACTGATAGAGTTAAATGTCCATCTTACCATTAAAGAAATACCACGGGTGTCATTGTCGTTATTACTCTTGCTATACACATTCATGTATTGAGTCTTGCCCCATGATGACATGCTGCGGTGGAATATGTCATTGAAGTTCAGACCCAACAGCAAACGTCCTCTGCAAAGAATTGTCATTGCACTGATGTTTACTCCCAAGATAGATCCATTTCTTGCTAATCCTGTAGTCCATGGCGAGCTGTAAAGCACATTGCAGCCCAACATATATTTCTGTGCCAGGGTGAATTGAGCATTGAGGTGAACAGAGGCAAATGGCGTGTTTTCTGTTTTCTCTTGTGCAAAATAAGGATAATTTGTATGAGGCAGAGTCGCACTGGACTGTACTGACAAATTCAACCATGAATTGCTATAATTGTAACTCAGGTCAAGAGACCATGCGTGTGAATGCTTGATGTTGATAGGATAGTCACACATGACACCTGTTTCTAGCCTCTCAAGAATGTTCTGGATCGTATTGCTGGTGTGGCTATAGGCTACTGTCCAAGAGAATCCCTTGAGATTTGATGTCAAAGCGATGCGGTCTGTGACAGAAGGACGCAGCTCTGGATTGCCTGTGGATATCATATAAGAATTTGAGTAGTAGACTGTTGGCCTCAGTTCGTAGTAGGATGGCCTCCTTAGAGTACGACGATAATAGAACACAAAATCCAGACCGGCTTTAGGCTTAACTCCAATATGAGCATTGGGTAATACGTTATGATATGTTCTCTTCATGTTATCACCATCCATCGTAGTGCTGGTGTAATCATATTCATAACGCACACCTGCTCCGGCACGCCATTTTCCCCATGAACGACTCAACGTGTAGTATGCAGCGAGCCATTCATTGTTGCGGTGGCTCAACTGGCTTTTTTCGCTCATCAAAACATTGCCGTCGTTGTCTGTGTGACCACATTCTGCACCCATGTTGTTTTTCCATTGAGTGGATACAAAATTGTATTTGGCCGTGGCGGTCAGTATGCGATAATCATTAACATTGTCAATCTTGCTGATGATCTCTTCACCCGTGCCCATATCCTTCTCAACAATGTGCTGCCTGTCACGGTTGTTTGATGAAGCATAGTCTGCAATCAACAGCAACTGAGAGTTGTTAGTACGCTGCCAGGAGTAGCTTGCCGAGACGCTGTTGCGGTAACGGTGGTTGTTCATGTGGGTGAGATCGTGCATCATGCGTTCAGCCTCATTCTGCATGATGTGCTGGTGCGTGACAGTGTTCAACTTCGTGTAACTGAAATTTCCATTGTATTGCAAGCCGAAAAGACTCTTTTCTGTCGGAGCATAGTTAAGACCTGCAAAAGCGCTATAGGTATTGCCGCCTCCCCAGTAATCCATGCTATCCTTCAGTTGGAACAAATCACTGCCGTTAGTGACTGTTGTAAACGTGTTCCCAAAAGAATGGGAATCCGTATGACTGTAGGTTAATGAAGCATTACCAGACCATTTGCCTTGTTTACCATCGATGGTAAGTGTTGCGATGTCCGAAACCCGTCGTTTAACGTCAAGTATATTGAGAATACTGGCTCCCATATAATTCTTGACGGATTTTCTTGTGAACACTTTGACAACAGCTTCCACATTGGATGCATATTGAGCGTCTGGCTCACGGATGATTTCAACTCTCTTGATATTCTGGGAACTGATAGCCTTCAGTTCCGAGTTATTTGTGACTTTACGGTTATCAATGTAAATCTCAGTCTTTCCATCACGACCGATTAAAGATATGTCTTCGTTTGCGTTAACGATGACACCGGGCGTCCACCGCAGCATGTCGAGAGCATTGCCGGCATTACCCATGATTGTACCATTCAGATTCCGCAGCGTGTAATTTGAACCCTCTCGTTCAATCTGCATTTTGGAAGCAGTAACCACCGTTTCATTGAGCATTGTGACCTCAGGAACCATCTTAATGGTTCCTACATTGTCACAGTCACATAAGCGATGCTCGGTTTTGTAACCGACGTAGGTGATGCGGGCGATGACCTTGCCGTGGTCGTTGGGGATGACGAAGCGGCCGCTCTCGTTGGTCACACCGCCGCCCACCATCGTCGAGTCGGCGGGGTTGAGCAGGGTGACGTTGGCGTAGGGCAACGGCAGGTTGTTCTCGTCAACCACCAGACCCTTGAGGTGATGCTCTGTCTTGTGGATGCATTCCACATAAATATCGTTGTTATCACCCAGAGTCATCTCGATGGGATAAAAACCTATGATCTGCCGAATGGCATCAGGAACGGATTTGTTCTTGACGTTGGTGGTAACAGTAAAATCCTCCAACTCGTTGTAGATAAACACGATCTTGTGGTTGTCGGTCTGCTGCCGGATGTACTTCAGCGCGTCGCTCATCGACACGTTCTGGAAGTTACGGGTTATGCGCTGCGCGTGTGCTATGCCTGCTAAGGAGCATAGCAATAGTATCATGGTAAATAGTCTCTTCATCACTTGCCCTCCTGTGCTGATTCAACAATGAGTTTGTTGCCCTCACGAGAGATGCTGAGCGACTCGAAGTGGGACAGCATGTCCACGACCATGTCGAGGGAATAGTCCGGCTCCCACTCATAATAGAGACGCAACGAGCGCACATCGTCGGTGCGGTATTCCACGTCAACATGGTAATAGGCAGCAAGTTCGGCCAGCATCTGCTCCAGCGGTACGTTGTCATAGAGCCGAGGCTCGGCCATAACTGTTAGCGTGTCGGTCGCTTGCTCAATAGCCTCTGGAGTCTCGTCGGCAGTGATGGCAGGGGCTTCAGGCTTGACAGCAACGGTCTCCTCTGTCGTCTGCTTTTGCAGTCCGAAGAATCCTGTCTTAACGGCAGCGTATGAAACTCCGAAGAGAACCAAAGCGATAGCTGCGGTTGCTGCCACCTTGCGCCACAAGGGAATAATGGTGGCACGAGGACGTTGCGACTGTGCCAGACGTTGCCATTCGGCATCGATGGTCTCGCCACTCACCTCGGGCCACGGGGCGGTGCTCTTGACTTTCGCCATCAGTGTATAAAGTTCACGGCACTCGTCATCGGCAAGGATCTCTTGCCATTGTGCCTCGCTGTAGCGTTCGGGTTGTTCCAGCATCTGGAATAGTAAATCGGTCTTGTTCATTGCTCAATAGTCTTTAAGCGTTTGACGTAATTGACGGAGTGCGCTGTGCAGGTGCTTGTAGATGGTGGTATGGCTCACGCCCAGACGACGAGCGACCTCGGTCAAGGCTACACCTTCATGAAAATGCAGGCGTATCACCTCTCGGCACACAGGCGGAACCAGAGCATCGATGCCCTTGCTGAGCACTTCAATTTCGCGCTCAAGGTCCTCGGGCGATGTCTGTTCCGCTACAGTGTCGGGAATGAGGTACTGCTGCAACTGGGCATGCAGCCGGCGGTCACGCATCACGTTCAGGCACTGGTTGCGCACGCATGACAACAGATAAGGCAGGACGGTCGTTTCATGCAGTTCCGTTTGTTCCACAAGCAACTTGGCAAAGACGTCGTGCACAACGTCCTTGCTGTCGTCATCGTGGTGCAACAGCAGGTAAGCCAGCCGATGCATCGCACTGTAATGTTGCCTGAACAGCCCCTCGATATGTCTTTCTCTGTCTGTCATACACTCTATATACACACAGAAACCGATTTTTTAAACCCCAAACGGATTTTTTTTCGATCACGCGACAAAATTACCCATCAATCCCCACACCCACAACCCCCAAATGGGTGAATAGTCAGCCGAGGGCGACATGACGTACCCTCGGCTGACCACGGTATCGAAGAAGCTATTTAGGTCTTATAGGCGGTTACGCTCGTCTTGGCCAGCATGGCTGCTCAAAGCAGTCCTCTATCTTTGTTCTTCTCGTCGTCAAATTTTGATTGGTTCTTGACTTTGAAGCGCTTGTTGTTGTTCAGACGGAATCCCACCCTGAGCAGTATGAGGTTGTCATAGGTCTTCAGGTTCAAGCGTTGATGCTCTTTATAGAAGTCAG
>CACYGX010000037.1 GCA_902774055.1 uncultured Bacteroidales bacterium | reverse complement strand
CACTTGTTATGCTGGAGATACTGTGGGGCTTGCTTGGAACTGTGCTAATGATTTTCTGTGTTATCGAGCCTTTCCATCTTGAAGGTTGGCTCTACAATCATCTGTTTCCTAGTTAAACCTAAAGTAAGACACATAACTCTTAGAGTATATTCTACATTATTCAATGTTTTTTCAAGGTATAGGAGGGAAAAGCCCCGGAATGCATCTGCGTTTCCGAGGCAAAACTCTAACATGTAAAAGTATTATGGTCTGTATTGATCGCTGAGAATATACACTGCTCTTCTCTTAATGGGGTTCCCATTCATTAACAGTGATGGACATATCGTCCATATTGAATGTCATGATAGCAGACGGAACAAAAACGGTGGATAAAATACAAACCGATTTCATTCCATAGAGGTCGTGCGCATAAAGCAATGCAGTACAAATATCAGTGGGCGTGAAGAACGGATTGTCTACAGTGTGTGAGTGTATCACTTCCAAGACCTGCGTATTTTCGCCGGCCTGTCTAATGTCAATAGGTATGTAAGAATGATGGAAACGATGGAATTCTATCAAGTTGCCATCGCGGTCAATATCCACATAATAATCGTTCCCGAATGGTATCACCCCATTGAGGGTCGTCCCCTGCAGCAGATACGCTCTGAGGTTATCTGTGCCAAGCCAAATCAAGTCAATGTTTATCGACCCATCTTGAATGGTGTAGATGCTGTCTCCATAGGTTTCTATGATGCGGTTAATCATTTCGGATCTAAAGTGAACGGCATCTCGGTCATCTTCGGTCATAGGTCGCACAGTATTATCCCATGACAGAGTAAAATCATTAAGGTCAATAGTGCAACTGAACACCACACTATCTTGTCGGCAATAAAAATGGGTGAGTTTACCGTTGTCATCCAGTTGCACTGCCGAACCACGTATACTCGACAAATCTACTGTAGCATGCTCAGCAAGCAGGTCAGATGCCATCCATGATAATTTCTCGTAGGTGTAAAGTCGCAGACCTTCTTGCAAGATGCTGTCATTGATTGTTGCCAGTTCGTCTCGACTTGGCAACTTGCTGTCTGCTATCCGATCGGGTTGAGCCACACACAACATCGGCAACAGTAGAATGAGTGATAATAATTGCTTCATAATGAATCGTGGTGTATTTAGATGTCTTTGTTTTGGGTTGGTTCATCATCGCGGATGAAGATGTTCCAGTGGCGGGAAATCGCTTTCTCGAAATAGTATTCTTTGGGCCATCCGTTCAAGAAAAACCCGTAATACTCTTTGACAATGACTTCAGCGCCATTGGGCTTCGCGATTTTTAGCGAATCAACAATCTGGTCACGCACCGCTTCCAGGCTGTCATTGGCCATGTCGCTCACGATCATTGACAGCGCGCCGAAGCCAAGATCCATCACATCCTCGACAGGAATAGTCGTAGTTGACAGTGTTGAGATGGCATAATCGCCGTCGAAGTCATCCTCCTCGTCCTCGATAGTAGTGTATCCTACCCTGGCGGATATGTGCTGGGGGTAACCTTGTTCCTTGGTATCTACTTCCTTATCACCGAGGTCAAACGTGGAGCCGTGCAACCCGAAGAGATTCTCCAATTCCTCGTATGAATTGCGGATGCCCTCCTCGGTTGAGAAATGGAGCAACAGGATGTTTTCCAGCGACTTTCGGGGCATGATGCTGTCCATATCCGGGATGGTCGCGTACAACGTGTCGCATGTGACCTTTACACCCTTTTTGAGTTGGTCGCGTATCTCGCGCCAGTTGGTGATGCTTTTGAGCAATCCCATCTCATCGGTTGTGAACTCACACACGAATGGAGGGTGAAGCTCAGCGGAATGTACTTCATCTTGTAACCGTCGCTGGTCGAGTCAGTCACCACTATCATGAATTCTTCCACATAGGACTCGCTGACCGTCGTATCGTTCCCTTGAATTTTGTATTTGTTATGCGTCTGCCTGTAGGTCATCGTGTCGTTCTTGCAGAAGTAACCCACTACCGCAATTTCGTCCTCGGATTCCTCTTGGCTTAACATCAGGTTCTGCGACCATGCTGTCATGGCAACACTGGCCAAGCACAAATTCAATATGAATGACAATAGCGATCGTTTCATGGCATCAATTGGGATTAAAGAGATTCTGTTCTAACTGCAGGATACGTGTGGCGTCAAAGTGGATTTCCTGGCCAGTATATAGTGTTGAAGAATGAGCAGGCAATTTAAACATGTCATGGCCGTCCTTTGTCAATGACTGGTTCGTTGGTCGAGGCAAATCCAGACCTTGACTCATAAAGGTATATTCGTCATCTACACATGTCACCTTGTAAGGATATTCCTGTGACCCGTTGCCGCTATAATAAATGGCTTCCAGCAGCAGATTAAACCTCGCAACTGCAAGCTTCAGATTTTCGTCCTGCTGCATAGCTTGGTAATCAGAGATTTGAGGGTTCTGGGTCAAGGCGCAAACAACATAGTAATAGTTGTTGGACAACGACAACGGATTGCGCTTTATGGCCTGTTCAATTAAGACCATTGCACTGTCGATGTTATCCTCGTTCAAGGCGGATCTAGCGTCGCGACTTTCGCTAAAAGGTGAAGCGCCGAAGAAGGATTTACCCATATAAGCAACCAATAGTTCTTTTGTCCTCAAGGTAGTATCGCCCAGTGCAGTACGGTCTATCAAGGATTTAATGCTGTCAGGATTGTTTTCCACCAGGGCGCTGATTTCACTCCAAGTGATACGATAAGTTTCGTATTCTGCCTCATCAGTCGCATGCATCGCAAATGCGCCAAAGATGAGGGTTGCAAATAAAAGAAATTGTTTCATAGCGCAGTGTTGTTTACTTCCATCATAATTGTGATGCTATTTCATTTTACAGACGATTTTCATCTGTGTCAGTTCGGTGATCCAGTCTTCTTTTTTATCCTTGAGGGATTCCAAGAAGGGGATGATGTCGTCACCATACGCCCTGCGCGAATAGAAATTGAGCTGTACTGCTTTCTTGCCATTGACGGTTACTGGTTTGTAGTGATGGATGTCAAGACGAGATAATTGCAGCATTTGTCTGACTTTTTGCGCTCTTCAAGTTCCTGGACCTTGGCTTCAACAGCATCACGAACTGTTAATACCTCAGTGAAGGATAGCGAGACCGTCAACATCTGCTCATAATTGTCAAACGTCTCTCCCTTGGGCAGCCATTCCTGAAGATAATAAGCCTCAATGGGATGTTGACACCACTTGAGCTCAAACTTCTTGCCTTGAAACTTGAGCGTTTTACCAACTTGGAGATAGTCAACTACTTCTTCCTGTGCGAAAACCATCACACAAGTCAGTATCATCATCAAGGATAATCCAATTCTCTTCATATCAGTACCAATTTCAGTTTCTTAGTTGTGTTCATGTGCAGCATCATTTCAATCAGCTACAGCCATGCTTTTACAATTTGAATGTGATGGGGAGGGTGAACCATACGCTCACGGGCTCACCATTCTGACGAGCTGGGATGAAATCGGGAAGCAACTTGCAGACGCGGATGGCTTCGGTGTCCAAATAAATATCCACCGATTTGGCGACCTTGATTTCAGTCACTTTACCCGTCTTGTCAACGACAAAAGTCATAACGACTCTGCCTTGGGTCTTTCTTTTGGCAGCCATCGACGGGTATTTGACATTCTCTTTGAGGAACTCCATCAGGGCTCTCTCGCCTCCAGGAAACATCGGCGGCTCGAAATCATCGGGCACATCGGAACCTTCACTCACCGTGAGCGGCTCCATCTCATCGAACAGCTTGAAGGACACCGGTATCGTGTACGGCATGTCGGTAACTTCCCCATCTTGCTTAGCCGGGATGAAGTCGGGCATCATCTTGACAACCCTGACGGCCTCGTCATCCAGGTCCTTGCGCACCGAACGAAGGACTTTGACATTATCAATTTTTCCCGTCTTCTTTACCGTAAACTGTACAACGACTTTTCCTTCAACTTTATCCTGGGCCGCTTGTGGTGGATAAACGATGTTTGCATTGAGGAAGTTGATCAACGCTGCATCGCCGCCTGGAAATTGGGGCGGACAGGTTTCGTCAATCACTGTATCTTGAGCACTCACAGTCATGCATGCCAGCATCGCCAGCAGCAGGGTCATCAGTTTCATTGTCATGTACATATCTAATCTTGAGTTAAAATCATATTGATGATGGCGTTGATGTCGGCGATGTTGACCTCGCCATCGCCATTGATGTCACCAACCAGTGTACCGTCATCATCGTCGGGAGCATGGCCATGGCCGCCGCCACCGCCGTTGATGATGATGTCGATCACGCTGTTAGCGTCGGCAATGTTGACCTCGCCATCACCGTTCACGTCGCCTGGGATGGTGAACTTAACGCCATAGATCTGGTGGAACTGTTGCCAGCCATTGTGGCTCATGTAGTCTTCGAGTGATTGAGAAGGCACATAGAGTGTAGCCAACTCATATGGGAAAGAGGGTTCCTGCACAAACTGTGGTGGTGTCGTCGCCTTGCAGATGACTGTGGACAACGAATCACACTGGTAAAAAGACTTATTACCTACCGAGATCACATGCTCTTGAATAGTCAGTTTCTTCATGCTGCTACAAGCGATAAACGCCTCTTCTCCAATCATGGTCAAAGACTGCGGCAGAATAACCTCTTCCAGACTGCGGCAAGCCGCAAAAGCGGCATAGCCGATTTGAGTCACTGCGTCGGGAATTCGCAAATCTTTAAGTTTGTAACAATACAGGAATGCATAGTCGCCAATGGTCTTGAGTGAGTCAGGTAACGTGATGTGAGTCAGATTGACACAATTATAAAATGTGCTTTCATCCAAAACCTCAACCGACTTGCCAAGCACCACCTCGGCCAATTCATAACATTTGTGAAATGCAGCAACTCCAATGGTCCTTACCTTGTCAGGGATAACGACATTGGTCAAATTTGAACATTCGCCAAAAGCTTGTAGCCCAATAAATACGAGAGAGTCTGACAAGTGGAGCTCGACGAGTGATGTGTCGCTGAGAAACGCGCTCCTACCTATTGAATCCACCGAATTTCCAAGGTCAACAAACGACAACATGGGGCAATTCTCAAAAGCGGCATCACCGATATATGTCGATGCGTTATCGATGGTTACTGTCTTAAGGCGCTGGCAGTCGGCAAAAGCACTGAATCTCACCTGCTTCACCGTGTTGGGAATGGTTACTGCTGGCAACATCCAGCATGACCTAAACGCCCAGCGGCCAATAGTTGTAAGCGATTCAGACAGATGAAGGTCAGTCAGTTCGATGCAGTTAGCGAAGGCATACTCGCCAAGGGTCGTAACACCATCACCCATATTGACACGCGCTAAATGCCTGAGTTCAAAGAAAGCACTTGAGCCGATGGTGGTTACTGAGTTAGGAAGATCAATTTCCCTGAGATTGTCACACCAGTGGAATGCATAATCTCCAATGGATGTTACATGGGGAGGAATATTGACTGACGTGATATCCATGTGCTCAAACGCATTAGGCCCAATCGCAGTGACCACATAGATCTTGCCGTTGATGACCACTTCGTCAGGGATAACCACGTCGCCAGAATAAGCTCCACGCACCACAGTCAATGTGCTCTCACTACTATAGTCGTAGCTGATGCCGTCAACTGTCACGTCAGCAGCATTCAATGCCATAGCCACAAAGAGCACAAGAAACATCAAAATCGAGCGCATAGCTGAATAGCCGATTGTTTTATCTTTTATTCTCATAAGTCTCTCGGATGGTTTACACAACTCATTAGCTTTAATTGTTAAGGATATAGTCGATGATGACGTTGATGTCGGCGATGTTGACCTCGCCGTCACCGTTGACGTCGGCAAGATTCACCCAACCGCCACCGTCGGGATTGGGTACTCGGGTATGGCCATGGCTGCTGCCTCCATTGATGATGACCTCGATGGTGGCGTTAGCATCGGCAACGGTAATCTCGCCGTCGCCGTCCACGTCACCAGGGATAATCGTAGTGGCATCAAACTCCTCGATATGCCTGAAAGACCCCCAGACGGGAACCTGCTCGTAGATTTCTTTAGTGCCCCTGGGGACATACAATGTGCAGTTCTCGTAATGGTAGTCTTCAAAGGTGGTACTCATGCAGCCCTGAGGATCATGGCTGAAGTTGTAAATCTCGGTCAGATATTCACACCCTTCAAAACATGAATGCTCAAGATTGGTAATTTGTGCAGGCAGAATGACCATGGTGATGCCTTGATCTTGATAGGCACCGCGAGCAATCCATGTCACCTCACGAGGCAAGACAGTGCGTGAGCAGGCAGTGAACAGAATGTGCCGGTCATGCACCATGCTGTTGTTCACCGTGGTGATGATGCCATTACAGTTATTCCTTGAGTCATAGACTGGGTTATTCTCGTCAACGGTGATAACCTCGAGAGCGGTATTGCCCACGATGGCATAGTCGTCCAAGTTGACCGCTCCACTGCCCAGGTGCAGCTCCTTGAGCGACTCGTTGTGTGCAATGCCCCATTCCTCGATGGTGACAACACTGTTAGGGACATTGATGCTGCGCAATTTGGGACACAGGTTGAATGCTGCCTCGGCGATGGTCTTTACCGTATTGGGGATAGTGACCTCTTCAAGGTCGTTCGCCCACTGGAAAGCTGTAAACCCTATCCTGGTTACGGGCAACTTGGTGATGCCGTCAAAGGAGACGCTGTCGCGGATATTGGCGTGGACCAAGCCAGCATAGTTATTCTCATTGTTGGGGTCATCAGGGTCGCCGAAAACCACAACGGCCTCCTGAACACTGCCAGCCCAATATGTGCTGTAATGCACGCCGTCAACGACGATATAGGCATGGCTCACCAGCGTGGCACACGCAATCAGCAAGATGATAAAAAGCAATCTCTTCATGATGTCATCATTTTTTCATTATTATCACTCCGCAAACTAAACCATTGACGGTAAAAACATTGGAAATCTCCTAACGGTCAGTCTCTACTCAACAAGGATTTTCTTACCGTTCTCGATGTCTATTCGCCTGATAAAATCATGTCGGTGATGGCGTTGATGTCGGCAATGTTAACCTCACCATCCTTGTTTACATCCGAGAGACCATCTGAGTAGTCTAAGCCACCTAGAATAATGTCGATAAGAGAATTCACATCAGCGATATTGACCTCGCCGTCACCATTGATATCCACTGAGTAGGAAGGTGTTGTGAAACCGATTCTGCCGCTATAGACCGTATGACTCGATGGGTTATCGGGAATGGGGTCCTCGGTAACAATCTTGATGATGACAACATATCGGCTCGATGGCTTTAACCCCGTCAGTTTCAGCGGTGCACATTGACCGCTGAAATTGACGCTGTACATGTCCCCGCCTTGTTGGGGCGACACATCCAGTTGTTGAACTCGTATGGCACTGTTTCCTTGAAGCACGAGCGGGCGAACAGTGGCAGTAGTGGGGGTTAATTCAACATTCTTATATAAATAAGCGATAGGGCCGTAGTTGCCAGGAGTCTCGGTAATGCTGAACTCTTTCCATTCGCCATAATAGACATTACCCGCCGCTGACTTGTAGTATGGACGATAGCGGTAGGGCACATCTATGGCAATCCTGTTGACGATGTTTGCCAGGTAGCCGTCAAACGAGTAGGCGGCTTTCTGCATAGTGGAACCCTCAACGCCGATGCGTTCCCATTCATAGCCGCATCCTGTCTCCTCGTCTACGATATTGCTCCACCCCTTGAACCTGACCACGTTCTGGTCGATGGTGGCGGCCTCGGTGCCCACCATCCTGAGCGGTGGTGTCGTGAACTCAAATGGAATGGTGCGGTTGCCGCTCGGGCTATTGATGACGCAGGTGGCGTGATAGGTTGTCTCAGGCTCAAGTCCAGTTGCCTTTAGCCGCTTTGCGTAGTTCTTGCCCTCAAAGGAGAAGTACACATTGTTGGGCACCTCGCCATCGGTAATGATCTTGCTGGCAGGGATATCCACTGCGGTGGGCGATACATTAGGATCACTCATACAATCTTCCCTGATGCTGCGTGTCTCGCCAGTATAGGTCACTCCGTTAAAGGCCACCCAAGGCGTAATCTTGTGGCTGTAGGGTTGTCCCTTGGTGAACGGGGTGCACTCAATGATGCAGCTGTCGCCATAGTTAAGAATCACGTTGCCCCGATAGTTATTGTTCTTGAAGATCACGCCGCATGAGTCAGGGACAAAGCCATTGTCGCAGTTGATGGTGAACATGGGTGCCAGCAACTTGTCGTTGATTCTCAATGAGGTATAGTTGCTGAATTGAACATTGTTGGTCTCAATCACATCCTCGATTGAGTATTCATGTCCCAATGGGTCCATGAAATAGACGGAGATATTGTTTTCTCCAGGTAACATGCCTGTAAATATGATGATGTTGTCCTGAGCTTCAAAGTTCAGGGTATCGCCATCGTTACGGAATAGTGTGGCGTGCGTCAACACCATGTCCCCGTTGCCCGTAATCGTGGCACCAGTCAACTTGATGTCTGATTTACTGTAGGTGCTCTTCAGCGTCAACTCGTTCCACTTTGGAGTTTGAGCATAGATGCTGTCGTTGGGAACATAGATTACCGTTGATGTCGTGAGTCCCGACGGACTGCTATAGGCTTCAAAAGTGGGTGGAACCGTCGTCAGCATAATCAAATTTTCAAGCGCACTGCACTCATCGAATACCCATTTCCAAATCTTGTTAACACCCTTGCCAACAACAATTTCTTGCAGTGCTGTACAATTGTAAAACAAGTTATATTGGATTTCCTGTACTTTGTCAGGAATCCTGAAATACTTCAGTGAGGAGCATTTTGCAAAGGCGTTCCCCCCGATTGACTCCAGGTTATCGTTCGTCTTGAAATCGGTGAGCGCTGTGCAATTATAGAATGAATAGTCGCCAATAGATGTTACCGTATTTGGCAATATAAAGGTTTCCAATGCCTGGCACTGTCTGAATGCCTGACGTCCGATGTTCACAATAGAATCGCCCAGTTCAACCTCATGTAGTATGAAACAATCTTTAAAGGCATTATCATTGATGTACTTGACACTACTGGGGATCTTGATGGATTCCAGTTTCTGACACTTCTCAAAAGCACCATTGCCGATGGTGGTTAATCGGGAATTATCAGCAAAGGTTACATGTTTGATTCCTGAATCCCGAAAAACCTGATCTCCAATGTGCTGGATGCTGTTACCGATGACGACACTATCCAAGTACGGGCAACCTTTGAATACACCATCTCCCATTCGTTCCACTGAGTTGGGAATGGTGATGCTGGTTAAACTACACCCAATGAAGGCATAATCATCTATCTCAATTACCGAAGTAGGGATTTCAAAAGTCCTAAATTCACATCCCCCGAAGGCATACTTGCCGATAGTTGTTACGCTGTCATGCAGGATGATGGTTCTCAATCGACTGCATGATCTGAAAAGACCCTCATTGACGCTGGTAATGGCGTGTGGCATAGTGAAACTGGTTAATCCAGAAGAATCAAAGGCATACTTTCCTAAATCGGTGATTGACTCAGGCAGATCGATTTCCATAGGGTCTAAATAATTGTCTTGCCGGAAGCTTCCTAAAAACGCATAATCCCCTATGGTTGTCAGTCCCTCAGGAAAGGTGATGTTTTTCAGGGTGAAGCAGTTGGCGAATGCATTATTCCCAATCGTGGTGACACCTTGGGGCAATGTCACGTCGTCTAACATTGTGCAGATGTCAAAAGTGTGTTCAGCAATGGTCGTGAGCCCCTCGGGCAGGGTAACCGAGTAGAGAGATGTGCATTCTTCCAGCATGTGGGGGCTTGTGCTAGTCATTCCCTCGGGCAGAGTGAAGGTAAACAGCTTGCTGCGAAAGAAGGCATAGGCGCCAATCTCGGTCACGGACGATGGTATAGCCAATTCGGTTATGCCACATTCGGCGAATGCGTATTCACCAATTCTAGTCACGGTCGAGGGTATGGCAACGCTACTGAGCCCTGACGAGCCAATGAAGGCGCTGTCGCCGATGGCCGTGACTGTGTAGGTCTCACCATCGAGGGTGACGCTTTCGGGTATATTCACGTTGCCGCCGTAGCATTTCGTTTGCCCGTTGTTAGTGACAATGGCTTGGTCTCCGTCCACATTATAATAAATGCCGCTGCTCTCGAAGTCATAGGCACTGACCATCAGGCAACCCGTTATCAACGTTAAGGTGATTAGCGCAATGCGCTTGTATAATGAAGTAGTTCTCATAACTATCAGTGGCTTTTGGTTTATAACTATTGATTTCCTTGCAATATCTCGTCTAAGACGGCATTGATATCGGCGATGTTCACCTCACCATCATTATTGGCATCGAGTATGGGATTGTTGGTCTCACCCTTGATGATCGCATCGATGATACAGTTCACGTCAGCGATATTGACTTCACCGTCATCGTTCACGTCGTTATTGGTGACAGCATTGATATATACAAAATTCTTCCAACCCTCTGCGTTCTTATACTTGTTCACCGAGCCTTGAGGGACGATAAGTGCTGCATGATTGTAGCTGCCGTCAAATGCGTTGTTAGTTGTCATTATGGGTGGCGTGGTGGCAAGGCAATTAACGTATGCAATTTCGTGAGAGCTCGCATCCAAGAGGCTGTCCAGCATTTCATTGGATATTGGCAGATCGGGCCAGTAGTCTCTGGAAAAAGTTGCAAAAGCATTGTCACCTATTCTTTCTACGCCACTACCGATGGTGACTCTTTCAAACTCATTAAACACAAAGGCATATGCTCCAATTTTCTTGACGGAGTTGGGAATAACAATATCTTTGATTTGATTCGGTTTATTACTGAGAAAGAGCCCAGGATGAGTGAACGCACAATAACCGATGACCTTGATTGAGTTGGGGATTTCTAAACTCTCCAACCAAGCACACATGGAAAAAGCGCCTTCGGGTATTGTGTCTATCGAGTTGGGAATGACTAAATGTCTAATCCCCGTTGCACAAAATGCGTAATTGCCAATATCTGTTAAGGTGTTAGGCAGATTGATACTGAGGTTTTCACTAAATGCGCCAGCATACAAGAATGCCATCTGCCCGATGGTTTTAATGCCTTCTGGCAATACAACATTACGTAGGCCAGTACAGTAAGCAAATGCCGAATCGCAAATGGCGGTCACCTTGTCGGGAATAGTTATTGAACTCAGACTTTGGCAACCATAAAAAGTGTGACGATCGATTTTGGTGATGTTTTTGGGTAGGGTAATCTGAGTCAAGCTGGATTGCCAGAAAGCGTCGTTCCCAATTTCAGTTATAGAGTTTGGTAAAACTACTTTCTTGATACCGCTGTTGTTAGCAAATGCTTTGGAAGAAACACCAGTTACGGTCATTTTGTTACCATATAAGTATACGGCATTGGGTACTGTCACGTCTCCGTTGTAACAGTTGGCATTACCATTGCTGGCAACACTGGCCTCGTTATCACCCCTAATGCAGTAATAGATACCATTATTTTGAAAATCATAGGGAAGAGGCATAATATTGGAAAACTGGCCCCATACGTCAGCGTTACGATAGGTGTCAACTCGTGAGTGAGGCACTTGCAGTGTCACGTGGGCGAATGTGGCGCTATCCAAGCCGCCATGCTGGTTGTCGAGATCAGGAGGTGCCAATGGCAGGCTCGTAATGGAGGCTAAGTTGTAGCAGTCCTTGAATACTTCACCATCGATGGACAGGTTCATAAAGTCTGCATCAAGTGTTACATCCTTGAGCGCAGTGCAGTCTTGGAAAGCTCCGACACAGATGGCCTCGACCGAGTGTGGGATATAGACATTGGGCAGATTGTAACATGAAGCAAAGGCGTAGTTGCTGATGAAACTAACCGACGTGCCCAAGTCAAGAGACTTCAGCCCCGAACAACCATAGAAGGCACTATCCTCAATGGCATAGATGGTGCTAGGGATAGTCAAGCTGGTCAATTTAGAGCAGCCCATGAAGGCTTTCTTGTCGATAACGCTCACCCTAAGAGGGAACGTGATGCCTTTCAACCCTGAGCAACCCATAAATGCTTCTTCGCCGATGGCCGTGATGGTCTCGGGCATCGTCACGCTGCCCACCTGACCACAGTTCTTGAATGCTCCCTTGCCGATTGCAGTGACAGTAAATTGCTCACCGGCATACACCACCTTGTCAGGGATGGTAATGGCGTTTGCTGTATAGCTGCCGCCTGTGGGGGCATGGCAACTCACGGCTACTTCTGTTGGACTGATGACGGTGTAATAGATACCGTTAACACAAAAATCATAGCACCAAGCATCGATGTGGGTGAACCGTCCCCAGAAAGGATCCAGCTTATAATCGGTGAGTGACAAAGATTGTACATACAAGGTCACATTATTCAGCATCTCTTGGGTGAAGCAGTCTCCTATCATGACAGGAGGCATGATAGGATAACAGCAGATTGATTTGAGTGCGGGGCATCCGTTTAGGGCTCTCTGATTGACAGTGATTTTGGCACTGCCGTCCCCGATACTGATGGTCTCAAGCAATGTGCAGCCGTTAAAGACATTAGCACCGATAGATTTGAGACTATTAGGCAAGGTGATGGTGGTTAGGCTCGTGCACCCAGCAAATGTCGAGTCTTTAATAGCTGTTACTGCATCCGAGATCTTAATCTGCCTAAGTTTCGGGCAGTCTTGAAACGCCTTTTGACCTATGGTGTTGACATTGTAGCCGATATTAACGCTCGTCAACTCAGGGCAACCCTTAAAGGCGCACGCATCAATAGCCGTGACATGATAGGTATGGTAATCATCATTATGTACTCTGGGAGGAATGACAACGTCACCACTGTAGCAGCCCAACTGGCCATTATTGGTTGTCACCCGCAGTTCATTGGACGCAATAATGTCATAATAGATGCCTTCAAACTCAATGTCATAACCCATGGCTGCTGTCGGTAACAGGAGCAGCAAGGCAACCAGGGCAGTATGAAATAATCTCCGTCTCATATCGATTTGATATTTTATTATTCGTTGCAAAAATACTCTCCGGTTTAGTGGCTCGCAATACCCATTTGGGTGTTTATGCTCTGTAGCATGATGTGAGGGAACAGCGTGGTAACTGGTCACTGCAAAGTTACTGCAAATAATTGGATTCTTGGTGAAGAAGGGGCTTCATTGTGACTTCATTTTGATGGTCGTAAACCGTTGATTATCAGATATCCGAAAAATAAAAAGTTCATTTTGGCATAATTCGGCCCATTAAAGCAGAAATTTTTGCCCAAAAATGAAGTAATTTTGCGAGAAAAAAACTACAAATTTCGCGAATTAGATAATAAAACAACAATAAATACAATAAAAACAATAATTGACAATGACTCATTTGTATTAATTGTACTTATTGTTTTCCTTTTTTATAAAATATGAGATTAAGATATATCGCTTTTACCGCATTAATAGTTGTTCTTGCTCTGGCGTTGGTCTGCTGCAACGGGGGCGGTGATACCGCCACTATGCGCGAATTGGCTGGCATCGACTCGTTGCTGTCAAAGGCTCGCCAGTATGAATTGGCACAACAACGTTTGGATTCTCTCCATCCGAGCGGGTTCAACCAGGCTGAGCGGGCTTATTACAGCCTGCTGCTCACCCAATCACATTACAAGAACTATATCAACGACACGACCGATGCCGTGATCAACGAGGCGGTGGACTACTATGAACACCACGGTGACCGCGAGAAATACACCCGCGCCCTGCTCTATCGGGGCTGTGTCTATCAGATGATGGGTGATGCTGAAAAGGCGATAGCGTCCTATAAGGATGCCGAGAACGCGGCCGAAGATGGTGACCTGGAGAACAAAGCCTTCGCCAAGCTACGGTTGGCGACCCTCTATGCCGACAATTCAAACTATGCCGACCTGAAGATCAGGAAATACAAGGAGGCCCTTGACCTGTACAACCAGCTGGGCGACAAGCACTACCAGATTGTGTGTCTGACCGACATGGGCGGTTATTACCGCAGCTTGCCCGATAAACGCGACAGCGCCCTCTATTACATCAATCAAGCCATCCAGCTAGCTGAGGACGAGCATGAGAACTGGTTCCTGTTCCAGAACCTGTATCAACGCGCCGAGATGTACTGCCTGTTGACCAAAGAATATGACAAGGCCCGGGTTGATATCCTGAAAGCCATAGCAGCCGGCAAGGATGAGATTGACCATCCCCGCGCACACTATGTCGCTGCCGAGACCTATCTGAACCTGGGGCGGCCCGATTCGGCCCTCTACTATCTGAACCATGTGCCCGCCAGCGGCATGATGAGCAACCACACCAGTGACACGGTCATGTATTGTCGGCTCATGAGTGAAATCGCCAAAGCCAACAAGGACTGGGATCAATACACCACCTACTATGATCGGGCCAACGAGATGGCCGACTCAATACTGGTGGCCAACGTCAACAAGAACTACCTGGCCATCGAGAAGAAATATGACATCCAACTCGAGGAGCTCAAGAAGGTGAAGAGCGAATCCCGCACGAGGGGTGCCATCCTGCTGGCTGCGTTGCTGGCCCTGTTGGCGCTGGGTGTGACCTTCCTGGCATGGCGCTACCGCAGCCGCCTGAAGCAGAAGGAGACCGAATATGAATTGCAACGCGCCGACCTAGATGCTTCGTTGGCAAGCCTGGAGCAGATGAGAGCGACCATCAGCACTCGGGAACAGGAACTGAAGGCAGCCCAAGATAAACTGGAAGGTAACGAGGCTCGTATGGGCGAGGAACTTGCGGCCCTGGAGGCCAAGCAACGCAAGGGTGACGAGATGCGTTCCATCGTCGATAACCAGATACAGGTGATTCGCCAGCTGCTGGAGTTGTCCTATCAGCCCAACGAGACGAATTTTACCCGCAAGTTCAACGAAGTGATG
>CACYGX010000036.1 GCA_902774055.1 uncultured Bacteroidales bacterium | reverse complement strand
TTTTTCTATATTTTATGATATGTTGAGCAAAAAATCATTTTCTAATCAAGAGAGAGAATGTGACCTATGACTCGATATTTTTTGGACTTATAGCTCATCCGCGGGTAGTGCCAATTGTTCATTTTCGCTTACTCCAATAAGCGAAAAATGGCAAAAATCGCTTACCAAGATAAGCGAAAATCACAAAAATCGCTTATCGCGATAAGCATTTTTTGCCTTTTTCCTTGTCTCAGCTGATACTTCCGTTCCCTTGAGTTGTTGCCTGCCAATTGCTTAATTAAAGCAGCCACCCTGGAATATAGCTCATCGAACTTGGTCGGTACTTGTTCGGTGTGATTTCTTCGGCACCAATGGGCAAAGAAAAAGCCACCTTGTGCTCATTCTCGCTGGGTGCGCTAAGACTTAGCTGGTGCGGAACACGTGACCGCAATCGCCCATCCCGGGGTTCCCGCCTGTGTCTCAAAGGGCAACCAAGGTCGTCACATCATCCACTTTGGTGGTGAATATCCAAGCTACCTGCAGTTAGGAGTGTTAGGTTAGCAGATAAGTCATCATATCAGGAGGACGTGTTCAAAGTGCTAATTGATGGCGAGCAGTTCGATGTCGAAGATGAGGGTGGAGCCGCCGGGGATGCCGGGTTGGGAGAACTTGCCGTAGCCCATCTCGGCGGGGATGTAGATCTCCCATCGGTCGCCGATGTGCATCTGCTGCATGGCGATGATCCAGCCCTCGATGAGGTCGCGCAGCCGGCACGCCAGGGGCACGTCGCCACGGCTGCTGTCGAAAGTCGCCCCATCGATGGTCTTGCCCGTGTAATGGGCGGTAATCACATTGCTGGGCGTGGGCGTCGCACTCGTTGCGTCGCCCTCGGCCAGCACCTTGTAATAAATGCCCCCGGGCAGCGCCTTCACGCCGTCTTCCTGGGACTTCGCCACCAGCCAATCCTTATTGGCCTGCACGTATAGTTGATTCTTGTTCTTTTTCATATCGATAGCTGTATTTTTAACTTAAACTATATGATAATTTAAGTGCCGTATTCGATATTAAATTAACATATATGATAATTTATTTCGTAAAACACACTACTGTTCTGAATACATTATAACCCATCATTAAAGATGCAAAAAATACCGCTTTTTCTCTATTGATTTATACCCTCCTTAATTCTTTCAGCATTTTTGATGTTGGGTAGAGATTATTATTCCAATAATCTAGCAGTACATCCTTATTGAGACATATCCATTGAATTACAGCTGAAATATCATCACCATCAAACAGGTTTTCAGGTTGCAGGACTTTAGGCTCATCTTCTATTGAGATCGATACTTTGCTCAGAGAAGTCAAGGCCATTATAAACGGTTTCTGATTTGGCCACTTATGATCTACCCAAATAATGGTGTCAATCCCGGTGTCTTCCTGATGAAGATTAACCATAAAGGCTACCTGTTGTTCTGTTGCCATCTTATCTGGGCCCATTTTAATCTTTGGCCCTTAATTCCTTGAGCTCCATGATATCGAGCATGTTGTATTGAATTCCCTCGTTGTCGATGGCTTGCCAGCTTTGGTGAAAATGCCCGTAGAACCAATAACGCAAAGGATGGTGATTTGAAGTCAAGTGGTCAAGAATCTTATCCATCACCTGGCGTTCATTCTTTACATCTTCGGTCAAATCCTCATCGCGAATAGCCATCTCAGCAAACAAACCGCCCTTTGATGTCAACTCACAAAACGAAGGGGCGGTGTGGGTTACAATGGTATCAATAGCGAAGTCCTCACTGATGGAATCGAGTTTATCAGCATCAAATACTGGATACTCATTAGCCCAATAGATATTGCGTGCCAGGGGTTCGTCTTTTTTGGGCAGATGGTAGGCGGAATGGTGCATGCGATACGACCTGTCGACGGATATGGCACCACCGACGCAAAGTATTTCATGGCCACAAGCTCGGACCACAGAATAGTCGGGCACGGTCATCCATCGGCGATGCTTGATTGGATAATCATTGAAGTAAGCCGGATTGTCGTGGTTGCCTCTGACGAACAGAATCCAGTTGTTCGACTTGGACAGACGGCCACGATTGCGATTATAGACATTCTCATAATAACCTGGTTGCTCAAACCCAAAGCCACAGTCACCAGCAACGATAATCACCGTGTCCGTCATTCCATACTGGACGCAACACTTAAAGACAAGCTGGTTGAACTCGCCGTGAATATCGCCACAGACGACGATGCCTTTAGCATCAGGAAAGTCGAAAACAGTTCCTTGATTCATCGAATGTTAGCGACACATGCCATGTATTTCTCTAATTCACTTTTAAGGTTGTTGGCTGTTAACCCCGTCAAGTCGCTTAGGGACATGCCCAAGATTCGATGAGCGGTGATTCCACTAATGCCAAACCTCTCACAAAGCCTTTTCGCGGCTTCTTTACGGTCATCAATCTTCATCAATAACTGAATGATTTCATCAATAACCCTGGAGTTCTCGATGAATAATTTCACCATTTCCTTTAAGAAAAAACCCTTGCTTTCTACTGCTTTACATACTTCAGCAAAGTTATCGTCTAAAATCTGATTGAAGTCCAATCCCAGCGTTAACGTGGACTCACCTCCGATGATATTGATAGTTGCGTTCATAGGTTGTAGATTATATCTTATTGCTGAGTGATCTGAAAGACAGTTGATTCTTTGATGAAAAAAGGATGAGAATCCAACTCTTTAATAAGAGCGCGTAGGAATTTTCTATCAGGATGAATATACTCATTGTATTGATACCCATTCAAAAAAACTAATGGAGAAGATTTGAGTTTGTAGAAAGGGTCTATGTCAAAACTCTTGAATAGTTTATTCTTTGGAATAATTTTCAAGTAAGTATAGGCCTCTAGAACGCAGCGTAGCATGGTTTCTGTACTATCTGGTCTCTTTAATTCTAATATATAAACTGTTTTAGATTTATCATTACGTGATAATAAATCTATCTTTCCTAGTCCTTTGTTCTTTTCATTGCGATTGCTTTTTAACGGTGTTTGATAATCAATATACGTACCAATACCATCATATTCAATCCTTGAATTAAACAATAGCTTCGCTAGATACTCTTCAGCTCGATTAGTTTTTTCGCCCATTTCTCCAGTATGGTGAACATTATATCCTTGTTCTCTTTCAATTGGTTGTATACTATCAAAGCAATGCAAGTTATCTAATAGCCATTCCGCAACAATTTCTGTATATAGCTCTTTGTCTTTTGTCATTCCTCTGTAATTAACGAAGCTTGCTTGATAAAAAGACTTCATGTTTTTTGAAGCTTTTACGCACATTCTGATGATGTCGTCTTTTGTATAGGTCTTACTCATAGTTTATATGAACTTAAACACAAACAAGTGATCGAGTGAAATATCTTTTTTATTGAAGATTGGGTTTAACAATTTCTCCTGTTTTTGCATCAATAAACACCTGGAACAGTAAATCATCAAGTTGCTTTCCCTTAAGATTTAAAGCAGCCTTCTCCTTATTTATCTCATCATTAAACATTTCTGCTGATGCATTTTTGATGTCATTAGGCTTTTCATACCCATTCAGAAAGTAGATATAAAGACATCTAGCTTCAATTCCATTGTTTCTCAAAAAGGCGGCAGTAGCCAACCTATTGGCTAATTGGTAATAATCTACTAAACATCTTTCCCGATCGATTGAGATGCCCTGCTTTACTAAATTGTCAAAGATATAGTCTTTTATTTTTTCTTTTGATTTGGCCTCATCAGAGCTGCAACTTCCCATCATTTCTTCTATATGAGCTTTTGCTTCAACCAGATAAAACGTATCATCAAGTTTAAATATGGCATCCCAACTCTGCCAATCACTTTTGATGTATCCTTTAATACTTTGGATATCATCAAGAAAGGACAAGCCCTTAAGTTCATTATCGGAAGTAATGCCACTACCTCCGAATTTAAAATCATACCAATCAAAAACGCTTTCTTCGTTGAGACCTCCTATGCTCTTACGAATTGCTTCTTCCAACAGTTTGCGGTGACGAGCCATGAAGCGCATCAAGTGCCATTCGCTACCATAACCATATCCTATTTCTGCCATAATGATAATTATTTATATTGTTGATAAAAGTTGATTTGCAAAGTTACAATAATTTGTTGTTATATTCTACTGTCTTTTGTTGCCCAGTCGCGGATGTTGTTGAGATTCTCGTTCTCGACAAAGACCACCCTCAAGATGATATCGTCTTGGTGACTGCTGGTGCTAAAGAAATGGTCAAATACCATATCCAAGGACCTGCAGTCGTCGATAAACCTCAGAATATCCCTGCTGAGTGCCTCGTTGTCACTATTACCGTCTGACATGATGATGTGGATGAAACACAGAAGCCCGTAGTTGGGGTGTATTCCCTGGATAGGCATCAACATGTTTCTCAATTCTCCGAAGAGATCATTGGCGTTGTCGTATGTGTATCTGCACTCGACCAGGTTCACTACATTGAAGTCGAATATCCATTCCATGTCGCTCAACCGGCATGAGGATTGTTCAAGACGGACACCCGCCCTGGGAGCGAATATCTGCTCCAGCAGGGTAAGGCGTTCGGTCGTCGTCAGGTTCTCGAGTATCCGCAGCTTCATTGCTCGTTCATTTCTTTCCACAGGCGTTCCACTTCTTGTTGGTGGAGGGCGAACTCCAGTTTTGATCCGCTGAATCCGCTGCGGGGGACTCGCTCGAAGAATTGGGAGTAGAACTCGCGGGCGTCGTAGTCTTCCCATGAGCGCCAGGCCATTGCGCTCCAGTCCCACTTGGTCGTGAACTTGCGGACAAGTTCGTTGGTCATTCTCACGTTGGGGTTAGTCGTGAGGGCTTTCCAGTCCCACAGGGGGGCGAGGGTTTCGATTCCTTCGGCCGTGAACGCCTGACCGTGGGCGAATCTAGAGAATAGGTTCCAATTCAGTTTTTCTTTCCATTGCAGGGCCATCTTGGTGGTCCATTCGATTTGGTTGTTTTGGGAAACTTCGTCCCAGATGAGCTGTTGCTCGTACCTTTCCAGGTGGGTCGCCGTCAGGGGGCGTTTTCGAGAGATGGTCATCCATGCTTGCCATTCAATGTGCTTTTCCACCCTTGCTGCCATTTCCACTCGTCGCATTTCCGCTTGATTGTTGATGATTACTTCGTTCATTTCTTTGAAAATTAAAGATTTATATATTTGTTTATTTGATAATTTTATTGTATATAAGGGGGTGAGTTGCGCATATAGTATATAATACGAGTCACATATATTAACAGTAGTAAATCTTTGTTAAATTCGAATAATTTTTACTATATTTTTCTTCTTCAAAAACATCCACAAATAATACTCTCATCTACTATGAATAATGGGCGTTAAGAGATTTTAACAATATGGAGTGGTCATCATGCAGCAAGCCCACAATTCGCTTATTGGGATAAGCGGAAATTGACCAAAATCGCTTAACGCATTAAGCGAAAAATGGTAAAAACCGCTTATCGTGATAAGCATTTTTCGCCATTTTCCTTGCAGCATTCATGTTTTTCCCCTATTTTTGCCATCCAAACTTACTCGGATAGATTATGGAAACTCTTTTCAAGAAACATCGGATGCTCATCTCTCAGGTTGATACGCGCATCGTGCGCCAGCAGATGAATTACATCAACTGGGAAAAACAACTTGTTGCCATTCGTGGCTCAAGAGGCGTGGGAAAAACCACGCTCATGCGCCAATACATCAAGCTTAACTATGGCGTTAACGCAGGTGAGGCGCTGTATTGCGTGATGGACAGCATGTACTTCACCAATCACAGCCTGCTTGACCTAGCAGATCAGTTTCACGCAATGGGCGGTAAGCATCTGTTTCTTGACGAGGTGCACAAGTATCCCACCTGGAGTAAAGAGATCAAAGAAATCATTGACTTGTGGCCCAGCCTCAAAATAACCTTCACGGGTTCGTCGTTGCTGCAGATCTTGAATTCCCAAGCCGACCTCTCAAGGCGTGTACTGAGTTATCACATGCCTGGTCTCTCTTTCCGTGAGTATATTCATTTCTATAAAGGCATTAGGATTCCTCGCCACACGCTAAAAGAAATCCTTGATGACGCTGATTCCATTTGCCAAGAAGTCCGTCGTGTTTGCAATCCAAGAAGATTGATGGAGGAATATCTGCGAGTGGGATACTATCCTTTTTATGACGGAAATGAGATGGAGTACTATAGTCGCCTTGAGAATGTCGTGAGCTTCATCATCGACCAAGAGATGCCCCAGTTCTGCAATGTGGATCCGGCCTATACGCGCAAACTGAAATCCATGCTGCTGTTCTTGTGTGACAATCCCCCTTACGAGGTCAATATCACCAAGTTGGCGGCTTACCTGGAACTGAACAAAAACACGGTGCTGAGTTACCTTTCAAGTATGAACAGGGCCGAATTGCTGCATTTGCTTTATGCTGATAACAAGTCGGTGACGAAGATGCAGAAGCCCGACAAGATCTACATCCACAACACCAATATCCTCTACACCCTGAGCAGTCAACTCAACACCGGCACAATAAGAGAGTGCTTTGTGGTCAATCAGCTATCAACATCACATACGATAGAATACGGAAAAGACCATGGAGACTTCAAGGTTGATGGAAAATTCACTTTTGAGGTAGGTGGCAAAGACAAGTCGTTCCAACAAATCGCCGACATCCCCAATTCCTATATTCTTGCCGACAATATCGACTTCCCCATCGGCAAGAAGCTGCCCATCTGGCTTGTGGGATTGATTTACTAATACCACCCGAGGCGGTTGAACCAGGTTGAGTTCCGAATGGGCAAAGAAAAAGCCACTTTGTGAAGTGGCTCATTCTTTGCTTGGTGCGCTACGGTTCAGCAGGTACGGAACACGTGACCGCCATCGCCCATGTCATAGTCAGACATGAACAGCTCACGGGCGAAGGCCTTGAAGTCAAAAAAGCGGGTGATGCTCTCGGGAACATTGTCGAACATGCAAAGCTCATCGGTGAGGTGCTGGGCGAACTCCTCCTCGCTGTCCCATCGGCCGCAGTAACGCTCGCGGAAATCCGAGAAATCCGCATCGCTGTCACTGGTGACATCCAGAAACGCCCTGAAGGCCTCCTGCTCGTCATCATCGAGGTCAGCGTACTCGAGAATGCGCTCGAATGTGTCCTCATCGAGGCCGCTCTCACTGTACCACTCATCGGAAACTCGGGATCCTGCTCATCACGGTGCAGCCATCGGCAGGCGGCCACAAAATCCTCGTAGCAGCTGAAGGTGTACAGGTCAAGCCACATGCCAGCCAGAGGGCGGCCTTCATTATACTTGTGATAGGTGCAGCAGAACACGGCAGGATGGCCACTGCGGTAATCATACTTGTGGAAATCCAAATCGACCTCCTCAAGCTCTTCGCATTCATTGAGATTGGAGGAGCTGAGAGAGCCTTTTACGATTTGCTCTTGAATACTGGTGCTGTCAGCACCGCTTACAGGATTGAAAGAAATTGAATTGTTGTCCATAACTTACACTGCCTGCAAAGTGCGGCTGTGACACACTGAAAGCAAGGCTTGCCCGGGAATTACTACCCGAAGGGCTGGAGAATTTCCGAAGGCAACTCGTCTCGGCCTTGCGTGTGGGTAAGCCGCAATAACTTTGCAGGGTAAAGGCAACGAAAGCGAAGATGAACAAGTCATGGATGTCTTGGTGATTTTTACGGACAACAGGCTATTTCTCCTGCAAGCGGTTGCGCCCAAGACGGTGCAGGTGTCAAGAGCTGAAAAAAACGGCCAGCGTTTCCCAACGCCAGCCGCTCAACAAAGTATATACGCTAATGAATCTTTACTTATTATTGACCATGTTGCAAGGTATTAGTGATTTCTGTGCATAAAGCGTAACCTCCACCGAGCATACCGCAGGATCGCCGCTGGGCGTTCCTGTGGCGCTCGAGGTTTTGATGATAGGGCGCGGTTTTTCATGCTGCCCAATAACGTAGGATTGTCCGTTGCAGTCGGTGATGACAAAAGCGATGTGACTATTCGTCGGCAACTCGTCAAGCGTCTTGAAACGCAGTGTCGCTTGCTCGATCCTTCCGTTGTTGTTGTAGGATGATACAGCCTCACAGGTTGGCACCCCGACGAAGTTGATGGGCGTGACATCCGTGAAGATGCCGACAGGTACCCCTGCAAGGTATTTGTACATGATTTCACGTTGCAGTCTCTCGGCAGGAACGTAGCCGAGGAACATGATTCCTGGTAGTGATTGAGTTGATTTCATCGTTTTGTCATTTTTTCGCAAGTGTGCAACAATTTGCAATCTGTGCAACATTTCGCAAAGTGTGCAACATTTGATTTTTTTGAGGGTACTATGTCGTCGGCTTTTTAACCTTTGTTATTCTTGTTTAACTTCCTTTTGCCGTTGGCGCCTGAGTGTCTGTCGATAGACATTTCTCTTGCGCATGTAGATTTTGGCGATGGTGTTCCAGTTGGTATCGTTCATTTCGATGCCATGGGTTTCCATCCAAGCCCAAATGATGTCCTGCTTGCGTTTTCCGATGTTGCCGAATTTGAACAGGTCGTTCCACAACTCGATCGAGAATCGCTTGCGAATGCATAGAGCCAAAACTCTCCTTGATGCTGCGCTCAAGTAGGTGTTGTACCTGATGTTTTTGTGTTTGAAACAAGGCACAAGTATGGGTACCCTGTTTTCTCCCGGATGGTTGTTTGAGGCAAAGATAGGCGGCTTGCTCAGGTATATCTCCAGTATGTCGTTCTCGGCTGAATTCCTCGGGAACTCAACCGGGTTGCCTTCGTGGCGAGTCATCAGCCACTGAGCCAGATATGGCTCCAGTGCAAGGTAGATGATAAGCCTCTCTTCGGTGTTATTGTCGTTAGTCGGTTTGTTTTCACACATGGTGAAACAAAATTACTGTCGGTAACTGACATCTTGAAAGACGATAGGGTGCAGCATTTCGTTGAATCGGTCGGCAATTCGGACACCATACTTGTCCTGTAGCTCGTTCGGTACAAGGTTTGTTGTGATGGCCGTGAACAGTTGGTGCTGGTAACGGTATTCCAGCAAGTCAACCACGGGACTGAGCACATTGCCGAAGCTCAGCACCTCGGCGGGCTCCTTGCCCAGGTCGTCAATGGCCAGCATCGACCTGGAGCGAAGATTACGGATTTTGTTGTAGTCCTTCGACATGATTGAAATCTCCATCGCATCAACAATCTCAATGCCGACATTGAAAGCCTCGCTCAGAAATGAGAAGTGTCCTCTAGCATTGAGGTAGTTCAACGCTTTCTGGAAAGCATACAACATCGTGGATTTGCCATTGCCGCATGTACCGCACAGCATAACCCCGAACTTTGGCGTAGGCTCAGTTATGTATTCGGCAAATTCTTTGATAGCCTCAGCCACATTGGCATCATTGCGGAAAGTGCGTCTTCTGCTCTCCACAGTAGCCCTGTAACATGCTGCAAGCAGGTCAAACGCCTTCTGTGGGGTCAGGTCGAACCGAAAACGGTCCACCGTAATCTGACGCTTTATGATTGCCGACATCAGTGCCTCGACGTCTTTTGAATTGATCTTCGGGTTGATTCCCGGTTTCTTGTTTTCTTCCGTTTCCATCTTTTTTGTTTACTCTTAAATGAATTCTTGCCCAATTGATGAAGTGCCTTCTGAATTTTCCAGGACTGTCATGAGATTCAAGTTTCACATTCACCTCGTCAACGAAAAGATCCAGCATCTTCAGGATTTGTTCCTTCTCACACTTTAAGATTCTCATCGCTTCTTCAATCTCATAATCATTGATCTTAAATTCTTCAGAAAACTTCAAATTGCTCTCGCGCAAAGATGATAAAGAAGTTGTGTTGTTTATTATATTATTATTTTTTACTTGTTTATTGGGTATCGGTTTCTGTACCGATAAGTGTTCGTTCTCTACGTCAAGAGCAGATAAAATCTTGCTCTTGATTGTCTCCAAATCACCTATCTTGTCAAAGTCTAAACTGTTCAATATCTCGGCAATTTTCCTTGCTTTTTGATACTTGTCATAGTTGACGATGGTGATGATGGTCTTGGTCTTGTCACTATCCACAGTGATCATGCCGTTCAGCACGAAAAGATCCAGAGTTTCGGTGACGGTCGTATTGTTGGCTCCCCATCGTCTCATCAGCCTCCTGATGCTGGTGACATACTGCCCGCGTTTGAGGTTGACGATGGCGCTGCCGAATCCAACCTGCTTATTCTCCCATGCTGCGAGCATAAGCAGATCAACCCATCTCTTGAACCTGTGCGGGGTGGTTTCCCAAATCCAATGGCCCCAGATGGCGCGGTATATTGCAATCCATCCACCCATATTCTAGTATGCGGCTCTCCAGAACCTGAGAATCTCTGCGCCGGTATAGAACCTCCTGGAGTTTCCCTTTCTTACACCGAAGCGCAGCTTCCCCTGGTTCGTGTACCTTAAAATGCTGTTGCGATGCACGCCCAGTAGGGTAGCGGTCTCCTCGACGGAGTATCTGCCGCCGAGTTTCACATTAGGTTCTACGTTGACCATGACACATTATATATTTATAGGGGGAAACAATGTTTCAACGTCGCAGCCCATGTGTTCAGCGATGAGGATCTGGGTGTTGATGTCGGGCCGGTTCCTGCCCACGACCCAGTTCCTCACCGACATCTCGCTGCGGTGGGTGATCTCTTTGAGCTTCTTGATGAACTCTGCCGATGGCAGCGGTTGCTCTCTCAATGACTTGTAGTAGTCAACTAATGATAAATTCTTGTCAGTCACCATGTTACTAAAATTTTTGAAGTTAATAGATGATTATTAATCGTTTATTATCAAAAAATAATCGTTAATATATTTGCTATAACTATTTTTTATATTATCTTTGCAGTCGGATAGCCAAACAAGTGCTGTATATGCGACAATTCAAAGAGTTGAATGCCTGCAAAGGTAACAAATAATATTTGAATATTCGCAAATAATTTATTAAATATTTTTTATAGATTATCAACAAAGGTTATACGCTATATGAAAAGGATTGATTTACTAAGGATTAGAAAGGAGTACAAAGTGACGCAGGTGAAGCTCGCCGAACTCACGAAGTACCCCCAGGGATTCATCTCGCAGATAGAGAATGGGCGAGTGGATGCACCGGCCGCGTTTCTCGTGCGGCTGAAAGAGGCCTTGAACATCAAAGACCTTGATTCATTCTACCTTCCCGATTCAGATGAACAGGCCGCAAAGGATGCACGTCAGTTGCTCGAGAACCGCATTGACGAACTGCAGGCCATGATCAAGCGGCTGTTGGACATGCTCGACAGGCGAGACGAGCGAATAAGTGAGCTCGAAAGTCAGTTGTCCCGCTACCAAGAAAAATTCTTGGATGCGACAAATTGACCAAAAATCAAAAAATGTTTTTCAGCGTATTATTTTGAGGATTTTTAAAAAGCGACAAATAGGCTTGCACGTGGCTTGCACATGCCTATAGTGAATAATTAACTTATTATTAATCAGGTGGTTGTTGGCTCGATTATGTTTCTTCCCAAGCTGAGGGCCGCGGGTTCGAGTCCCGTTTACCGCTCAAACACAGTAAGGCATTTGGAATAAAGCGAGTATGGCTTTAATTTCCAGTGCCTTTACTTTCTTTATTGGGTGCTCGAGAGCTGTAAACTCATTCAGTGATAAAACCGTCATACTGTCAACCCAGTTTAGGCGAACGATAAAAATAGTGTAAACCAACTTAGTTAATCGCTCTCAAATCTGTCAAGTATTCTTAGGGAAAGACATAGATGTTTTTTACTTTTAATTTTTGTTGTATTTATAGTGCCAAGTTATGGCACTTGGTCGCTCTACCTTTGCAGTGCAAAAATAAAAAAAGGAGGAACGACTATGAACAAGAACGTCAACAACATTGTGAATTTCGGCGATAAGATTTTTGGCACTCTCGTGTGCAACGGACGTCGCCTGGCCAGTGTTAACGGCATGAATTTTACAAGTCTTGATGCTGTTAAGCGTGCTTTGCTTGACCTCGCTGGCTGTTATGCGGGAATGGCTGTGATCACAGTGCGCAACTGCACTCAGGGGTGGCGCGATGTGACCGCCATGGCCACCATGCGCCGTCCAGCGGCATTGGTTCAATCTGCGGTTTCTGCCGCTCCGCGTTCGGGCGCCCAATACCTCATCCCCTGGGCCTCATGATGATTATTATGGTGTAGATTATGCCTCGATTTGTGAATTATTAGTATATTTGCCAACAATGAGAAATTAGGTCGCGCCATGGAATGGCCGAAATAAAATTTGGCATTTCGCTCGGCTTGCACTAATTTTGTCATCACAAAACACATTATTTTATATGAAAGGAATTATTGGAGCCATTGCCGGCGATGTGATTGGGTCGGCATACGAGTTTAACCCGACGCGTGACCATGATTTTGAATTGTTCACGCCCAAGAGCACATTTACTGACGACACGGTGCTCACCATGGCTAACGCCCTGTGGCTGCTTGAGGATGAGCAGCACACTCACGAGAAACTGATTAGAATCATGCTGGACTTTTGCCGAAGATATCCCGACAGGGGTTACGGTGGCCGTTTTGCCCGTTGGATTCATGATAGCGACCCCCAGCCCTACAATTCCTTCGGTAATGGGTCGGCGATGCGTGTCAGCCCTGTCGGTTACTATGCCCAGACGCTCGACGAGGCTTTGGCATTGGCCCAAATCTCGGCCGAGGTGACCCACAACCATCCCGAGGGCATCAAGGGTGCCCAAGCGACTGCAGCCGCCATTTTCTTGGCGCGAAAGGGTAAGGAGAAGTGGGAAATCCGCGAGTATATCGAGAAGACTTTCCACTACGACTTGTCGCGCACACTTGAAGAGATAAGGCCGAGTTTCACCTTTGACGAGACCTGCCAGCGCACGGTTCCCGAGGCCATCACGTGCTTCATGGAGGGCAAAGACTACGAGGACGTGGTGCGTTTGTCGGTAGCGCTTGCCGGTGACGCCGACACGATTGCCGCCATTGCCGGCTCTATCTCGTCGGCTGTCGATGAGGTGCCCAATGCGATTTCCCAGCCATCCATCTCGTTGTTGAGTGAGGAATTTTGTACAACGCTGCTGCGATTTAATGAGTTGGCAGCTAAACGTGAACAAGAAGCGCTATGATGGACATGAATAATGGCATCCTCAAGGTGGTAAAAAGCCTGGCTGCCAAGAAATATCGTGATGATGAAGGCTTGTTTGTCGCCGAGGGCACAAAATGCGTTCGCGACACCTGGCCGCACTTCAATTGCCGCTGGCTCATCGCCAAGCGGTCGTGGTATGACCAGTGTGGCACTGCCGAGCACTACGACAAGATCGTGTTTGCCAATAGCCAACAGATGGCACGCATTTCACAGTTCGACACGCCGAGTGATGTCATTGCGGTTTATGAGAAGCCCGAGGACAGCATCGACGCCGATCGTGTGTCCAAGAGCTTAAATATCGTCCTCGACAACATTCAGGACCCAGGCAATTTGGGCACCATCATCCGCCTCGCCGACTGGTTCGGCATTCGTGACATCTTTGCCAGCCGCACTTCAGTCGATGTCTATAACCACAAGGTCGTACAGGCTACGATGGGAGCCATTGCCCGAGTCAAGGTCCATTATGGTGACCTGGAGCAGTTGTTCGAGGACTATCCCAATCTGCCGGTCTATGGCACATTTCTCGACGGCAAGAATATCTATACCAGCGAGTTAGGCAAGCAGGGCTTCGTCGTCTTTGGCAACGAGGGTCAAGGCATTGGCGCCAAGGTGGCCAAGCATGTGGATCAACGCTTGCTCATCCCCAAAGCCAAGACCGCTGGCAGCGAGTCACTCAATGTGGGTGTCGCCGCCGCCATCACCATCAGCGAGTTCTTTAGGCGGTAATAAATATTGTCCGTTTCCGTCCATTAAACCCAGTCCGTCCAGTTATGCCCAAGCAACCAGTCAAGACCACCTACTTCTGTAAGAATTGCGGTAACGAGTCCCCCAAGTGGATGGGCAAGTGCCCCGCTTGTGGAGAGTGGAACACCTACATCGAGGAGCCCAAGGCGCCCAAGTCGGCACCCGCGCGATATGCAGGGGTGGGGGACAGTGGCCACAAGGCCGCTGTACCCGTCAAGATATCGGAAATCCGTGCCGAGGACCAGCCGCGCATCAACCTGCCCAGCAACGAACTCAACCGCGTGTTGGGGGGCGGACTCGTGCCCGGCAGCATCGTGTTGTTAGGCGGCGAGCCTGGCATCGGCAAATCGACCTTGGTCTTGCAAAATGTGCTGCGCATCCGCTCGCGCCGCGTGCTCTATGTGTCGGGCGAGGAGAGCCCCCAACAACTGCGCATGCGTGCCGACCGCATCGCTGGCGGGCGCATGGACTGCGAGTGCTACTTGTTGTGCGAAACCTCGCTGGACAACATCTTCAATAGTATCCGTGCTTTCCAGCCCGGACTCATTATTGTGGATTCCATCCAGACCATCGCCAGCGACCAGTTGGAGAGTGCGCCGGGCAGCGTGACCCAGGTGCGTGAATGCGCTGCCGCATTCCAGCGCTATGCCAAGGAAACCTATACCCCCGTCATCCTCATTGGCCATATCAATAAGGAAGGCAGTATTGCAGGACCCAAGGTGCTGGAGCACATCGTCGATGCCGTTATCCAGTTCGAGGGTGACCGCAACTACCTCTACCGCATCCTGAGGCCGATCAAGAACCGTTTCGGCAACACGAGCGAGATAGGCATCTATGAGATGAAGGAGGATGGCCTGCGCGAGGTGACCAATCCCAGCGAGTTGCTGCTAGGTGACCGTGAGGTCGATTTGTCGGGCACGGCCATCGGCGTGACCATCGACGGCATGCGGCCTTTCCTGATCGAGGTGCAGGCGCTGGTGAGCACGGCGGCCTATGGCACGGCACAACGCTCGGTCACGGGGTTTGACCAGCGACGCATGAACATGCTGCTGGCGGTGCTCGAGAAGCGCGTGGGCTTCAAGTTGGCGCAGAAGGATGTTTTTCTCAACATTGTGGGTGGCATTAAGGTCAATGACCCTGCGTTGGACTTGGCGGTTATCAGTGCGATTCTCTCGTCCAATGTCGATATGGCCATCAATCGCGGTGTGTGCTTCGCGGGCGAGGTCGGGCTCTCGGGAGAGATCCGTCAGGTGACCCGCTGCGAGCAACGCGTGTCCGAGGCCCAGAAACTTGGTTTTGAAACCATCATCATCCCCCAGAACAATCTCAAGGGCGTGAAACGCGATTCCTGGACCATCCGCATTGTTGAGGTCACCCGTGTCGAGGATGCTTTCCGTTATCTATTTGGCTAAGCACGGTGTCGGTGATTTTGTCTTCTCATGTATTATTTCTACCTTTGCCGAACATTTCATTTAAATAGAGCGCAATATGAAAGAACGGAACGTGGGGATTGACGTCTTGAAGCTGTTGGCGATCCTGCTGATCACCAATTCGCACATGAAACCCCTCTATGGCAGTTATGGAGCTCTGGCCACCGGTGGAGTCATCGGTGACGCCATGTTTTTTTTCTGTTCCGGTTTCACTTTGTTTTTAAAGCCCTTCAGTGACGGCGTCAAGGGTTTCCCCAATTGGTATAAACGCCGCATCAACCGCATCTATCCCACGGTGTTTGCCGTCGCAATACTGGGATGCACCTTTTGGGGCGTACACAGGGATATCAACACCATTCTCCTCTCGGGTGGGCGCTGGTTTGTGACGCTCATCATGGTGTACTATGTCTTCATCTATTTTATAGGTGTCTTTTTCCGGAATAAACTCAACTGGGTTCTCGCGTTTGCCTCGCTGGCGCTGATCGTGTGGTTCTACTTCATGGATTTCACCTTCCCGTTCAGCCTTTATGCCGATAACGGCGTGAGAAACAAGTGGTTCCTGTTCTTTCTCTTCATATTGTTTGGCACCAAGGTGGGCACGATGTCTCTCGAGAAGGAGTACATTCACCAATGGCGCAATCTGGCATTTGCACTTTTGGGCTCAGTCGCTTTCTACTCATTCTACAGCGCGACGCTCAAGTATCCGCAGTTGGGACCCTTCCATTCGCTCACCTTTTTACCGATGCTCGTGGTTTTGTACTATGCCTATTTGTGGGCCAATGGCAAGTTCATGCGCTCGGTCTATCAGACCAAATGGGGCAATTTGATCATCCGCTTTGTGGGCGGGCTCTGTTTGGAGAATTACCTGATCCAGAACCGCGTGTTAACCACGTCGTTAAACCACCTGTTCCCCCTCAACCTGGTCATCGTCTTTGTCATGATTGTCCTGGCCTCCTATCTGTTGAGATGCTTCGCCAGGTTCATCTCACAGACGTTCAAAGACGCCCCCTATGATTGGAAACAGATGGTCAGCATCTATTGATTTTTCTTGCATTTGCAACTCTTGCCGCATCCACACCCGCAGTCGCCACGGCCGCGGGTGGTGTTGATGATGCGTCTCAGTACATATACCAGTGCCACGGCCACGATGCCCAGCACCACGATGGTTTGTATTATAGCTGATGTTGTCATTGGTAGAATAATGTTGTATCTAAACTAAAACAATCTGGCCACTTGGTAGAAGATGAACGATACGAGCCATGCAACGCCAGTGGTGTAGAGAATCTCAAAAATCATCCACTTGGTGCCCGCTTCGCGCCTGATGGCCGCTAGTGCGGCGATGCAGGGGAAGTAGAGCAGGATGAAGAGCATGAATGAGTAGGCCACTATCGGGTCAAACACATGCTCGCCATTGGGCTTGGTAGCAGTCTGAAGTTTCTCCTTGAGTGATGCCGACTCCTCGGTGGCGTCGGCCTCTCCAGTGTACAGCACGCCCATTGTCGAAACGACGATTTCCTTGGCTGCCGCGCCAGTGAGCACGCTCACACCCATCTGCCAGTTGAAGCCCAGGGGCTCTACCAGCGGCTCGATGGTTTTACCCATACGTCCCATGTAGGAGTTCTCGATCTGCTCTTGTGGCGTCTGTCCCTCGTGGCGGGGGAAGTAACCCAGTGCCCACACGATGATCGATGCCGCCAGGATGACGGTCGCCATCTTCTGCAGGTATTGCTTGCCCTTGCTCCACATGTGGATGGTGGCGTTACGGGCCGTGGGTTTGCGGTAAGGCGGCAGTTCCATTACAAACTGGGTCTTGTCATGCTTCAGGAAGGTCTTGCTCATGATGATGGCCGTGATGGCCGCAACAAAGATGCCGATGAGGTAGATGCTCATCAAGATCAGTCCCTGCTTGGCGGTGAAGAAGGCGGCCACGAGCAGCAGGTAGGCCGGCAGGCGTGCCGAGCACGACATGAAGGGCACGGTGAGTATGGTCACCAGGCGGTCGCGACGGTTCTCGAGGGTGCGCGTGGCCATGATGGCGGGCACACCGCAGCCAAAGCCGATGAGGTAGGGGATAAACGACTTGCCGTGCAGTCCCACCCGATGCATGATGCGGTCCACGATGAACGCCGCGCGTGCCATGTAGCCGCTGTCCTCGAGCAACGAGATAAAGAAGAAGAGAATCAGAATCTGTGGCAGGAACACCAAGACACCACCCACACCGCCGATGATGCCGTCAACAATCAGGTCGCGCAGGATGCCCTCGGGCATGGCGTTGCCTATCCATTGGCCAATCCACCCGATGCCGCTTTCGATCCACTCCTGGGGATAAGCGCCCAGGGTGAAGGTGGCTTCAAACATCAGCCACATCAACACCAGCAGGATGGGGAGCGCCAGCCAGCGGTTGGTCAACAGGCGGTCCATGGAGTATCCGGGCTTGGTGTCACCCGTCTCTCGCTCGGGGTTGGGCGTGAAAGCCTCGGCAAGAGCGCCGCGCACAAAACCGTATTTCAGGTCGGTCACGATGCTCGTGATATCGTCATTGAAGTCGCGCTCGATGCGTTGGCGCATCTCGCTGGCCGTCTTCTTGATTTGCTCGGCATCTTCTCGACCGTCAACCAGTTGCAGGGCATGCTGGTCGTTCTCGATGATTTTCAGCACCGTGTAGCGGTCCAGGTCGGGGCACATCGCACCCAGTTCCTTGAGGCAGTCCTCTACCAGTGTGCCATAGTTCACGTTGTGGTGCAGCGTTTCCTGTTCGCTCTCGTCGATGGCTGCCATGGTGGCTTCAAGCACTTGTTTCACGCCATGGCCATTATAGGCGGTAACGGGCACCATTCTGGCGCCCAGCAGGCGGCTCATCATCTCGATGTCGAGCTTGTCGCCGCTTTTCTCCAGTTCGTCCCACATGTTCAGGGCGACCACCATCGGGATGTTCATGTCCATCAATTGGGTCGTGAGGTACAGGTTGCGTTCCAGATTACCGGCATCCACGATGTTGAGGATGGCGTCGGGATGGTTGTCGCGGACGTAGGTGCGCACATACATCTCCTCGGGGGAATATTCGGTCAGCGAGTAGGTGCCAGGCAGGTCAACGAGTTGAACCCGTCGTCCGCCAATGCTGAACCAGCCTTCCTTGCTGTCAACGGTCACACCGCCGTAGTTGCCCACTTTCTCCTTGGCGCCCGTCACTTGATTGAACAGGGACGTCTTGCCGCAGTTGGGGTTGCCCAGCAGGGCGATGCGCAACACGTTGTCGGCCATTGGGTCAACGCCGGCAACGGCTGTCTCGACGATGCCGTTAAAGGCGTCCTCCATGTCACAGAATTCTGCATCCTTGTCGGTTACCTCGATTTGGGCCGCCTCGCTGTGGCGCAGCGAGATGTGGGAACCCATGATCATGTATTCCACGGGGTCCTTGAGAGGGGCGTTCTTGAGCACAGTCACCTGGGCACCGCGTACGAAGCCCATCTCCAGCAATCGCTGCCTGAAGGCGCCATCGCCCATGACACGCACCACCTGCACGGTCATGCCCACGGGTTCGTCGTCGAGCAATCTCGTGATGGTATTGATTTCTTTATTTTGATCCTTCATCATGTTTTGTCACATTTTTCCAGTTTGCAAAATTAGGGCATGGCTCCAACATGTGAAATCCCTTTTTTTTGCGTTTTTGACAAAAAAGTATCCCCATTTATGGGGATAAAATGGCTAGAAATAGCCCGTAAAAGTTAACAAGTGTTAAATCTACGAAATCGATTAAACTTTTTGTATTTAGTCTAGTCTTTATAGTGACTTCAATGAAGATTAAACGCTTCAAACGAATAAAACTGACTTTTTCTTAATAATAAAACACTTCAACCTTGTGCCGAACTGCTGACGAAGCATCACTAGACACAGAACATATAGGTCCCGATTGACATTTGAGTCTCGGGACTTTTGTTTTTGCCTTTGGGCTGGGAAAATTAGCGAAAACCGTAGTTAGTTGCAATAATTGAGATTTTTTGGCTCACCCGATAAAAGGTGGGGGCCATTGTGGTCGAAGACCACGACAAGGCCTGCGGCCTTGAATTGAGGCAACCCCAGGGCGCACAGGCCGTAGGCCTCGTGTGGCCTGGGGAGCAAGGCTCCCTCTCGATGGGCCCTGAAGGGGGCCAAT
>CACYGX010000035.1 GCA_902774055.1 uncultured Bacteroidales bacterium | reverse complement strand
GTGATTTCGCTTACAATACTTAGCTTTTCTTCAAAACTGTACTTCATAAACAAACTGCACTCCAAAAGTTTTGTGTCTAACTTTTGGGGTGCAGTTCAGCAGGCCGGCTGCCATTAAATAAAAAAACTTCTTCATCTCTTTAAAAATTTTATTGTGAATAATAAAAGATTATTGGTTATTGAGGGCAAAAGTAATCATTTTATTCTTTTAAAGCCAATATTTTGCTATATTTTTTTGGTATTGTAAATTTTATCTGCTGAATAGAGTTTGTGTTTGTAAATTATTTTGTAATTTTGCATCCCTAATTCCCCTAGAGAAATGAGCATTTGGCGAAATATTTTTTGTGTGATAACGGCTCCCAAATATGGTTGGGAGCTTATCAACGAGACCAATATCCCAACAGGACAGGTCATGCGTGGCGCTTACTTTCCGCTGCTATGCCTCTTGGCCCTCTCTTGTTTTGTGCCCATGATATATGACCGTACTATCTCGTTCAGCACCTCGTTGATGACGGGTATCGTCATGTTCTCTACCTTCTTTATCAGTTACTTCATCATCGTTTATCTGCTGGGTGGTTTCTACCCTGAACTGGTGAAGACCGAGGGCGCAACTGCTCGTTTTAACGACTTTATCCTCTATAACCTCATCTTTCTTGTGATTTTGTCGATATTGCGCAATCTGCTGCCCAGTGATTTCACTCCCGTGCGGCTATTGATGGTCTATCTGCCCTGGATGGCCTATCGTGGGACGGATCACCTGTTCGTCAAGAAAGAGAAAGTGCCCAAGTTTGTTGTGATATCGTCGGCTCTGCTGCTGGGGCTTCCCATTGCCCTCAGTGCGCTGCTGGGATTACTTGTCATTTGACTGTAAAACATTCTGACTCATGGCTTCTAACAAAACAAATAACAGTAACACCATCAATATCAAGAATCGCAAGGCGACGTTTGATTACGAGATCATCGAAACCTTCACGACTGGTATTGTGTTGACAGGAACCGAAATCAAGTCCATTCGTCAAGGTAAATGCGGCTTGACTGATACTTATTGTATGGTCATCAACAATGAGATCTGGGTGAAGAATATGTATATCGCCGAGTACAGTTACGGTTCCTATAACAACCACACGACCCATCGCGACCGCAAACTGCTGCTCAACCGCAAGGAAATTCGCCGCATTGCCCGTGATACCCAACAGCCAGGTATCGCAATAGTTCCATTGCGCCTCTTTATCAACGAGCGCGGCCTTGCCAAGCTGGTCATAGCCACAGCTCGAGGCAAGCGACAGTTCGATAAGCGCCAGTCCATCAAGGAACGCGAGGACAAGCGCACCATCGACCGCATGTTTAAGCAATAAACACACACATTATATAAAGAAGACAATAAACACAAAAAGTACAATATCATATTACATTGTGTTTTTGTCTTCCAAAGACGTAAAAAAGGCGACCTTTAACGGGTCGCCCTTTTTTATCATGTAGCTGTGCTAATGGTTTATCCCAGGAAGCCCAGGAGGACACCAGCGGCAACTGCCGAACCAATCACACCGGCCACGTTGGGACCCATGGCGTGCATGAGCAGGTAGTTGCTGGGATCAGCCTTGAGGCCCTGGTCGTTGCTGATGCGTGCGGCCATGGGAACAGCCGATACACCTGCATTGCCGATGAGCGGGTTGAGCTTCTTGCTCTTGGGCAAAATCAGGTTGAATATCTTCACGAACAGCACACCCGAGCAAGTGGCGATAACAAACGCGCAGAAGCCCAGGAAGAAGATGAAGATGGTCTCCTTGGTGAGGAACTGAGATGCCTGAGTTGATGCACCTACGGTCATACCCAGCAGAATGGTCACGATGTCGGTCATCGCATTGCTGGCAGTGTGAGCCAGGCGCTTGGTAACGCCGCTCTCACGCAACAGGTTGCCGAAGAACAACATACCCAACAGGGGAATTGCCGAGGGAACCACGAAGCAGGTCAACAGAAGGCCGAAAATCGGGAAAATAATCTTCTCCAACTGGCTCACCTTGCGAGCGGGTTTCATGCGCATCTTGCGCTCCTTCTCGGTAGTGAGCAGGCGCATGATGGGCGGCTGAATCACGGGCACAAGTGCCATATAACTGTAAGCACTCACGGCGATAGCACCCATCAGGTTGGGAGCCAACTTCGAAGACAGGAAGATGGCGGTAGGACCATCAGCACCACCAATGATGGCGATGGCACCAGCCTGATCGGGCATAAAGCCTAATGCAAGAGCAATCATGTAGGCGCCAAAGATACCGAACTGCGCAGCAGCACCAACAAGCATGAGCTTGGGGTTGGCCAGCAATGCACTGAAGTCGGTCATTGCGCCGATACCAAGGAAAATCAGTGGCGGATACCATCCGTTGCGCACACCCTGATATAGGATGTTGAGCACGGAGCCGTCCTCATAGATGCCAATCTCGTTACCCGGCTGGAAAGGAATGTTACCAATCAGGATACCGAAGCCGATGGGCACGAGCAGCATTGGCTCAAAATCATGCTTAATGGCGAGGTAGATAAAGAACAGACCCACCAAGATCATGATCAGGTTAGTGTAGTCAAAGTTATAGAATCCGGTAAAATGCCAGAAATCCAATAACTTGGTGAACAGGAAATTGTCAAGCAGTACCATAATCTGGAGTCTGTTTTTATCCGATTACCATGATTGTGTTACCCTCGAGTACCGAATCCTCCTTCGATACCTCGATGCTCTTGACAGTACCGTCAACGCCAGCGTGGATCTCGTTACCCATCTTCATGGCTTCAAGGATGCAAACCACGTCATCGGCCTTTACTTGCTGGCCAACCTTTACGAAGATGTCCTTGATAACGCCAGGAAGCGGCGACTCAATCACGTGACCACCAGCGGCGGCGGGAGCAGCTTTGCGTGCAGCGGGCTTGGGAGCGGCAGCAGGTGCCTCGCTCACAGCGACGCGCTTCACGGCGGGAGCAGCCTTGGGCTGCTCGGGCAACTCAACGTCATAGGCAACGCCGTTGAGCTGGATATGGGCGATGTTGCCCTCAATGTTATCGATGGCAACATTGTACTCGTTACCATTGATCTTATATTTATATTCCTTCATGAGAGTGAATGATTTTTAATGGTGATTATTTCTTGATAACGGGTAATTCTCGCATCAGGCCAGTCTTGGAAGCCCATGTGGAACCATCACGGGGAGTGAGTGTCAATACACCGCTCTCCTGGTCGTGGGCATTCAAGTGCTGATACAGGGCGAAGCAGATGGCTGCCATCTTCTCACCGTCGAGGTCGCCACTAGCAGGGGCGGCAACAGGCTGAGCCACTGCGGGAGCGGCCGACTGCTGCTTCTCCTCGGTCTGAAGATTACGGCTGGCAAACTTGCCAAAGAGCTTGAAGCAGATGTAAAGCAACGCAAGGGCGCTGAACACTACCGACATGGCAAGCAAGGCAATCCAGTAACCATGAGGATCCTTCACATGGAAGGCCTCGATGTTCTCATTCACCTCACGGATGTTGTAGTTACCCTTGGTGATAGCGGTCTCGATGGTCTTGCCATCCTTTACGGTCCATTCAGTCTGTCCGTCGCCAAGGATGCTCGGCAGGCGTCCTTCGGCCTTGATGGCGTAGCTCTCGCTGGGCTTGAGCGAAGCGGGAATCGTCACGTCATCTACCAGGTCTCCATTCACGTCATACAAGGCAATATAATTGTCCTTACCCTGGGTGAAAACGAAAGGCATGTGGAATGTGCCTGACTTGGGATCACCATCGGCTTCCATGACAAAGTGGGTGCGTGGGGCGATCTTAGTGTTACGCTCATCACCACGGGGAATCTCATAAATGTCCATGGGCTGGGCTTCGCAGAGTTCTACCAGAATCTGTTTGGGCTTTTTCTTGTTGCCCTTATTCATTTCAAAGACGTTCTGGATTTGCTCACGGCTCAGCGTGGTAATGAACATTTGCTCGACGGCAGTGGAGCTATAGGACGAGTTATAGAACTCGACCCAGCCATTGCCGCCCGTGCTGTCCCGCTGCACCATCACCTCGTTGATGCGCACATTTTTGCGCCCTTGGGCAAACGCGGGCAGTGCGAGGATGGCACACAGTAGCAATAATGTCAATGCTTTTTTACTCATAACAGATTGCATTGATGTTTTACAAGGGAATATTACCGTGCTTCTTGGCAGGGTTGGTCAACTTCTTGGTGCGCAGAACCTCAAGGGCGCGAATCACGCGGAAGCGGGTGTTCCTCGGCTCGATCACGTCGTCGATGTAGCCATAGCGGGCTGCATTGTAAGGCGTGCAGAAGAGGTTGTTGTACTCGTCCTCCTTGTCCTGGATGAACTTCTTGCCAGCCTCGAGCAGCTCCTTAGCCTTCTTCTCGTCACCAGCAGCCTTGGCCTCCTCGGCCTGGGTCTTAAAGTTCTTGCTGTCCTTAGCGTACAGAATCTCGGCAGCACCGGCAGCACCCATCACAGCGATCTCGGCGCTGGGCCATGCGTAGTTCAAGTCACCGCGCAACTGCTTGCAGCTCATCACGATGTGTGAACCGCCATAGCTCTTGCGCAGGGTAACGGTCACCTTGGGCACGGTAGCCTCGCCATAGGCGTAAAGCAACTTGGCACCGTTCATGATGACAGCGTTATACTCTTGACCAGTACCGGGCAAGAAACCGGGAACGTCAACGAGGGTTACCAGAGGAATGTTAAAGGCATCGCAGAAGCGTACGAAGCGGCCGCCCTTCTTGGAGGCATTCACGTCGAGCACACCTGCCATGCAGTTGGGCTGGTTAGCAACAACGCCCACCGACTGGCCGTTGAAACGAGCGAAGCCCACGATGATGTTCTTGGCAAAGTCCTTGTGTACCTCGAGGAATTCACCGTTATCAACGATGGCGCTGATGACCTGATACATGTCGTAGGGGTCGTTAGCACTCTCGGGGATGATGTTGTTCAAGGCATCCTCCACGCGGTCGATGGGATCGGTGCACTCTACACGAGGAGTCTCCTCCATATTGTTGCTGGGCATGTAGCTCAACAGCTGGCGGATGATGGCGATGGCCTCTTCCTCGGTCTCGGCGGCAAAGTGTGCCACACCGCTCTTGCTGGCGTGTACACCGGCACCACCCAGTTGCTCCTGTGTCACGTTCTCGCCAGTCACGGTCTTAACCACCTTGGGGCCAGTGAGGAACATGAAGGAAATACCCTTAGCCATGATGATAAAGTCAGTCAGGGCAGGGGAGTAAACAGCACCACCGGCACAGGGACCGAGGATGGCACTGATCTGAGGAATTACACCAGAGGCATTGATGTTGCGCTGGAAAATCTCGGCATAGCCAGCCAGAGCGTTCACGCTCTCCTGGATGCGGGCACCACCCGAGTCGTTAAGACCAACGACAGGCGCACCCTGCTTCATAGCGAGGTCCATCACCTTACACATCTTCAACGCCATGGTCTCACCCAGCGAGCCACCGATGACGGTAGCGTCCTGAGCGAAGACATAAACCAAGCGGCCACCTACGGTACCAAAACCGGTAACAACGCCGTCGCCGTCATAGGTCTTCTTCTCCATGCCGAAGTTGGTGCAACGGTGCTGAACAAACATGTCCAGTTCCTCAAAGCTGCCCTCGTCAAGGAGCATGTTGATGCGTTCACGGGCAGTGAATTTGCCCTTCTCGTGCTGCTTGGCAATAGCCTTCTCACCACCGCCCAGGCGCGCTTTCTCGCGACGCTCAATCAGCTCTTGGATTTTATCAAGTTGTTTTCCCATATCTGTTGTATATTACTTATTGGGATTCTCGCAAAGTTCTAACAGTGCTCCACATGTGGTCTTGGGATGCAGGAAGGCGATGTTCAAGCCCTCAGCACCCTTGCGGGGCTGTGCGTCAACAACGCGGCCACCCTTTTCCTGAACCTCATTCAATGCATTCTGAACGCCATCCTCAACGGCAAAAGCCACGTGCTGGATGCCGCCACGTCCACCGTTCTTCTCGATGAACTTAGCGATAGCGCTCTCGGGGGCGGTAGCCTCCAGGAGCTCAATCTTGGTCTGACCCACCTGGAAGAAGGCGGTCCTTACCTTCTGGTCAGCTACTTCTTCAATAGCAAAGCATTTGAAGCCCAGCATGTTCTCGTAGAAAGGGATTGCCTCCTCGAGCGAGGTAACGGCGATACCCACATGTTCGATGTGCGAAATGTTCATAACTTTCTGTTTTTTAATAGGTTATTTAATAGAATTAAGTGAATTTTCAAAATATCGTACAAAAGTACAAAAAATATATTTTATATAATGTGACAATGTCCCGAAAACAATATGTACCTTTGTCGAAAATAACATTTTTTTAACATTGAAATCTCATGTTAATGGCATTTGTAGTTTTGTGCCTCACGGCACTTGTGTTGATCATCATGGCGATTGCTATTCTCATCGGCAAGGGCGATTCGCTCATTGCGGGCTATAATACGGCCTCACGCGACGCTCAGAATGTGTATCACAAGTCCCGCGTTCGCATCATCGTGGGCACTTTGCTCATCTTGGTTGCCCTATCACTACCAGCATTTGGATTGCTGCTGGCGCTTGGCTATAAAGAACTGGTTCTCATAGCTATTCCTGCAACGGCATTCGTCTTGATTACCGCCACATTCAGTGTTGCCCACTTCTGGGCCAAAAAGAAAGATAAATGATTATTTTTTGTTGATAATCAAAACAATACAGGAGCCCTATTTCAAACGATAAAAGTAGCCTAACGTTACCGTGACTGTCATCGAGTTGGAACTGGAAAAGATGTCAGTCTTATGGTTAGGGAAGACGTCGGTCAAGCCGTAGTAAAAACGGCCTTCGAGCAATAGTGAGTGCTTGGGATTCAGATTTACTTCCATACCCGCACCTGCACAGATGCCATAATCCAGCTTGTTCTTGACCTTCATTGTCATCTGCTCGATATGGCGGGTGTCATTGATGAAGTATTCCAAATCACCTGCCTGCTGATGGGCGAAATTGGACGATATGCCATCACCCAGCATCACATTGAGTTCAGGTCCTGCATTAAAAAAGCCCTTAACCCGCCTGTTCCCAAAGAAGATATGGGTCATAATGGGCAGCTCCAAATAGGTGAAGCGATGGTTGTACTTGTAATCAGATTCCTCGAAGTTTTCCTTCCAACCACGCTGGGTCAGGTTTAACTCGGCAATGAGGCCAAAGTGATTCTCCTCAATGTAGCGGAACATCACACCAGCCGTCATGCCTGGCAACATGACCTGCTGAACTGTAGGATTGAAGTTGACACGCGAAAACGAGGCGCCTCCCTTTCCTCCCACGGCAATGGTGCCCTCGTAGTGGGTCTGGGCCGAGGCAAGAATAGCTGTTAATGCGGTTAAGATGAACGCAATGCGTCTCATTTCACGTTTACAGTGATTTGATGATCGGGCGAGAAGTGAACAATCTCAATAGCCTGGTTGGTGTAACCGCGCCAGTTGTCACCACGCTCCCAGCGGAAGCTCGTCTGAATTCCTTTATACTGCGGTGTATCCTCATTGATAATTCCATCAACACCCAGCGACTTGAGCAGGTACATGCCCGTATCATAGCCGTAAATGGCCATGTGGGGTGTTGCCTGAATGGGCTCGCCTTCAAAGTTGGCCTTATAGGCTGCCTCCAAATTGCGGGTACGAAAACCCTTGGCATTGAAGAAACGGGTGAACATATAGGAATCCACATCCTGCAAGTCGGTCTGGTAGTCCTTGAGGTAGAGTACATACTCGGGATATACGATCAACGACAGGTCGCAATCGAAGCGTTCTTGCTTGACCTCCTTGAGCGCCTTGATGTATTTCTTCACCAGGTTCTTGTCGCCCGATGACGGGATGAACACATACTTTGAACCGGGATTCATCTTGTTGGAGATATCATTATAGGTCAAATCTCCGTTGACATTGATGACGGTGGTATTGTACTTCTTGCCATTGATGTGTTTGCGAATGTCGTCAAACATATCCTTGTCATTCTCACCAGACGCAACCAGGTAAATCACGTTATATCCGTTGAATTTTTCATCAAACCAACTCATCACATTGTGCATCATCTCATTGGTGGGGGTGTTCACCTGATAAACGTAGGGGTTATCGAGATAATCCTCGTTCTTGGTTGTAAAGCAATTGAGGACAGGAACCCCGTTGGCCTTGCCGAAGTTGTTGATGCGCGCCAGCTGCTGGGGCTCACTGGGAGCGATGATGATGTTCATCGCCTTGAGATCCGGCAACAAGAGGATGCTGTCGGTAACATTCAGGTTATGCTGGGTGTCATACACCTTGATGTTGATATGCTTGTCGGTCACTTGGCTCACGCTATCCATGGCAAGCAGCAAGCCCTTGTAGAAATCGGTGTAGAGGTAGGCTTGTTTTGGCGGATTGGACTTGTGCAACTGGAACGGGAGGATGAGGGCGATGTTGACCTCGTTCTCGAGTCGTTTTCCAACCAGATTGTAGTACAAGTCATTGATGCGAGGCTCATAATAGCTACGCAACTCGTCAAGGGGAATCGAAACCATTTCACCCGTCACGCGCTCGCTATAGGGCTTGGGCAGAGTGATGGTTTTTCCTTTCTTTACTTTTTTCAAGTCGGGATTTGCCGCCTTGAGTTCCTCTTCAGTAATGCCATTGGCAGCGGCAATCGTGGCAAAGGTCTCACCTCGGCCGGCCTCATACTTGTAATTGCGGCGGCCTGTGCGCTCATAGATGAACGGCAATGCGGTATTGGGGACAACTTTGACCTTGGCCCCTTGGGTATATTCCTCGGGCTTCAAGCCTGGGTTTGCGGTAATGATGCCCTCGATGGAGGAATTGTACTGCTTGGCAAGACTGTAAATGCTCTCGCCGGCTTGCAGGGTGTGGAATACGGGATCAGAGCCTTGAGGAACAGCCACAGTGGCAGGGGATGCAGCGTTTTCAAACGCGTTGCGCACCTGCTGGTTAGCACTGGTTGTGCTTGACGCTGTAGCATTTGCACTAGGGATATTGAGTTTTTGGCCGATTTTAATACCGTTCTCTGAACCAGGATTAGCAAGGATAAGCTCATCGATGGTGACGCCGTAGCGTTTGGCCAGGCCATAAAGCGTCTCGCCCTGCTCAACGACGTGGGTATTGGCCGCTGCTGGTGCAACGACGGCTTCTTGCTTGGCTGGCTTGCTGGCGTTGCTCTCGCTGACAGGGAAATAGAGCGTCATTCCATTTTCAATACCATCGGCAGCATTGGGATTGTTCTTGATAATGTAGTCCTTGGTAACACCCAATTTCGCCGCAATATCATAGATACTCTCGTTGGCGCCAGTCTCATAGTAATAAAACTCATGGCCAGCAACAACTGTTTTTGGCAAGTTGAACTGCGTCTGTGCCGATGCGGATGCAAAGGCAATGACTGCCAATGCGATAATATGCTTAAACTTCATAATTAATAGGTTGTATATTCTTGCTTAAAGTAACGGTTTAAATAATCAGCGCTTCAATAACGCATACAATCCTGCAAATTTAGTAATAATTGGGCGAAAAGACATGTTTTGTGCCAAAAAAATAGCACAAAATGTGTTTTAGCAAGTCTTTATTTCGGGTTCACGACGCGGTCACCGATGATGGCGGCGATGCTATGCCTGATTTTATAGAGTTCCTGCAGTTGCTCCATGAGACGAGGCAATTCTTCGGGGCTGGCCTGTGAAATCTGCTTCTTCACCTCGTTAATTCTGACTACAAGAATGGCGTTTTTCCAGTTATATAGGCGCTCGGGTACCAAGTCGAGCAACTTGTCGCGTTCCTCAACGACGACAGCAAACTGGGTGTGTATTTTGCTCAATTGAGGCATGTTGTCGGTTGCCAGGTCACATGCTAATTGCCTAATGGGATCGTTATCAATAGAACACAACACTTTCTGCAAATAGGAACAACTGAATTCCATTAATTCCTTCATGGCCATAGCATTAGCCTTAGCCATAATAGCTGATTCTTTACGCTCCTGGGCATCGATGAGGCTTGAGCTGTCCATTGCATCCAGGTTTTCGTTGTCCTGCGCGGCCATTTCCTGGGCGATGTACTGCTCGGTGCTCTCCTGAAGCTGGATTTTAAAAGCCTCTAAATCCCTGTAGTATTGCTCAATGTAACCCATGGCTGTTTCGAACGTGGTGCGATACAAGGGATCACTGAATGTCATCTGGTCAAGCAGCAGCTCATTGTTGATAAACTCCAGTACCGTCGTGTGACTCACGGTCTCGTTGTCATGCCGTGTCTCACCCAGGTAGCACATGCCGTAATTGACGATGAGCCTGATGACTTCACGTTCCTGCACAAGAACTCCACTGGCAGCACCCACGCGTGGCGTGGAACTGGATACGGGGGCCGTTGGAGAGGGGCCGGTTTCCTGGGTGAAATCATCAGGAGCAGGGGCGGGTGGGATTTCATCAACATCGGGGGCGGGTGGGAGATTGTCACTGCCCTGTGCCGCCATGCGCTGGTCGCGGGCCTGTTGTTGCTGGCGTTCCTTACGCCACTGCTCGAGGTATTTGCCGCGGTATTGCTTGATCTGGCGCAAGATGGTCTGTTCGTCAAAGCCGAACAGATTGCTGCATTCTTTGGCATACACCATGCGGGCTATCTCGTCCGGTATCAATGCGATAGACTTGACGACATCAGTAATGGCGGCGGTGCGCTTGATGGGGTCGTTCTGGGCATCCTTGAGCACAATGCCCGATTTGAAACTGATAAAGTCGGCCTCGTTTTGATTGATGTAATCTTCTACCTCAGTATAACTGTGGGCACGGACAAAGGTGTCTGGGTCGTCTTCGGGGGGCAAAGGCAGCACTTTGATGTTCATGCCCTCCTTCAAGAGCATATCCACACCACGAATGGCGGCCTTCACACCTGCAGCATCGCCATCAAACATCTCGGTGACGTTGTTGGTGAAACGGCGAATGGCATAGATATGACCCATTGTTAAAGCGGTGCCCGACGATGCAATAACATTCTTAAAACCAGCCTGATGCATCGAAATGACGTCGGCATATCCCTCGACGATGAAGCACTTGTCGGCTTTACTGATATCGCGTTTGGCATGGTAAAGACCATAAATGATATCACCCTTCTTGTAGATGGACGATTCGGGAGAATTGACGTATTTGGCCACATTCTTGTCCTTCTTGAGCGTCCTGCCGCCAAAAGCAATCACTTTGCCGGCAATATTCATGATCGGGAACATCACGCGACCGCGAAAACGGTCATGTCCGCCCTTGTCATCGGGGATGCACAAACCGACGTCAAACAGGAGTTTGGGATTAAATCCCTGAGCAACAGCGGCTTGGTAAAAATCGTTATAACCCTCGCTTGAATACCCCAAACGGAACTCCTTAATGGTGGAATCGTTAAAACCGCGTTCTTTAAAATAACTGAGACCGATGTCACGCCCCGCTTGGGTCTCGTGGAGTTGTTTCTCGAAGTAGTCACACGCCCATTCGTTCAACATGAGCATGGCCTCGCGCTCGGTCTGGGCCTGCTTTTCCTCATCGGTGAGTTCCTTCTCTTGAATCTCGATGTGATACTTGCGGGCCAGGTACCGCAGTGCCTCAGGGTAACTGAGTTGCTCATGCTTCATGATGAAATTGACCGCACTACCGCCCTCGCCACAGGCGAAGCACTTGCATATACCCTTGGCCCTGGAAACGTAGAACGACGGGCGGCGGTCGTTGTGGAAAGGACACAGGCCTATCCAGTTGGCGCCACGACGCTTGAGGGCGACAAAGTCGCTTACCACATCGACGATGTCGGCGGTATCCAGAATCTGTTGTACGGTATTGTGGTCAATCATAACTGTATAATGTCTATTTTATTGATTCTGTGGCGCATTGCACACGGCGTCGGGAATAAGCGTTTGGTCAACGGTAGTCACGCCATGCAGTCGCAGCGTCAGGGCGTCTCCCTTGAATGCGGTACGGAACTTTTTATTGTCATTACCCATGAGGTGCAGACTCTCTCGGTAGGTAGCGATTGCCTCCTGCGTCTTGCCTTGGCACAAGAGCACATGGCCCATATTGAGCAAATCTTGGGCAGTGGGCACATCGTCATGCCTGATGCGGTCATAGTAGTCCAGCGCGCGGTCATAATCACTCAGCAGGAACGAACACCAGGCAATAGGCCTCCAGGCTCGATGTTTTGAGTTCTCCATCAGGTCAGCTTTGAAGTACTGCTGGAGGGCCTCACTGGTGTTATTTTGTTCCAGCACGACATGGCCGATGGTCAGTGTGAGCGAAACATTGTCAGGATTCATCGATTCGACACGGCGATAATATTCCAGCGCCTTATCGTGTTGTCCCAGAGCGCGATAGCAAGCAGCAATGTGACGAATGTTCCATGCGTCATCTTCATGCAGCAGTTCATAGCGCTTGTAGTAAGTCAACGCATTGTCATATTGATTGGCATTTTGGTAGGCAAAGCCGATCTTCTGGTAGATGTGGTCGTCGGTTGTGCTTTCAGAAGCCTCAAGACGGGTGAAGCACTTGATAGCATCGTCATAGAAGGCATTCTTGAAATATAATGTACCCAGGAGTTCCAGCACATGTGCGTCACGCGTCACCTGTGACAACGGCATGCAGTCGGTCAAATCCAGCCCAGCGTCATCCATAACCCCGATAAACTCGCGACGGCGCGAAAAGAGCTTGAAGAAGCGGTATAAATCCTGTACAAACGCATTAATGATTGCGACCCGCTTGCGGCGCTCGTCAGGCAATTCGGCGTGGCGCGCTTCGTTTAATGCTGCCTCCTGTTCCTCGAGTTGAGCCGACATCATTGAGCGTTGTGACTCTGGCAATGCACCCAATGACAGACAGAAAGAGTACTTATCACTGTTGCACAGGTAGGGAGCATGCTGGATGGACTCGGCAAGCGATAACCTGCTGGGGCCCAAATTCTCGACCACCGCCGAGTGGGCAGGGTAGAAAGGCAGGAACCAGTTGCTCAGCGTCTTGAAGAAGGGGAAGGTCTTCAAGTGGGAGAAGGTGGCGATGAACACGTCACTTCCCTCGAGCTGCATGGCGTTAAATTCTTCGATTTTGCGGGTGATGCCGCTCTGGTCCAGCCATTGCTGCCAATCGGGATTGGCCTCGATATCACTCAAGTCAACGATTTGCGAATCCTTGTCCTTGAGTTTGTCAATAATATCGGGGCGCATTTTCATGATGTTGGGAATGAGGTCATTGCGCACTCGTTGCTTGATGTTCTCGGTATTGCGGGAACGGGCTAACTGCACTTGGATATTCCACACATCATGCTTGAATTCTGCCATATCCATCATGGCCTCCAGGCGAGACTGCACGGCATGGGATGACGAGGTGCGTTTTTTGTGAGCCAACAGGGTCAGCAGAGCGCATGTCAACGCACGCAACTGAGTGAGCGGGTCATCGCTCGTCGTATATACTTCGAGTAATATGAGCAACTTGGCCTCGTCGTAGAACATCATCAGCCCCAAGAATAAGGCCGACACGAGCAAGCAGCGGGTGTGAACCGGCAGGATATCGCCACTGATGCACAATCGGAGGCTGCTGGCATCTTCAGACGTTAGGGGAAATGATGACCACACGCGGTTGAATAACTTGGTCTCCAATTCCTCAGCCTCGTGCAACCGTGACAATATGGCATGATTGTCACGTTCCGGGTCAGGAACTGTCTGCACCAGTGACAGATTACTCAATGCCTCGCGATAGTCTTCGATAATGCTCACAAGCGATGTGCCCGCGAGTTCACGCCTTCGGGCATAAAACACTTCAGAGCCGGTCTGTTCCATCAACCCGATGAAACATTTATCATTAAGTGTGTATAATGATTGGCGTATATTAAACAGTATGTCGTCGCGCTGTGGGTCCATTACGCCTTGCTCCAGATACTTGAGCATGAGGGTGTAAGACATGTCAAGCCGCCCGAGTTCATCACTCAAGCTCGCCCGTCCCAATTCGTTAATCAACGATGCGAGGAGCTTGAATGCATCCCTGACCTCGGCATCATCTATGCATTGTCTTGCACGACGATATGTATTATCGATTTCTTGTTTGGTCATATTGCTGTGGTAATCCGTTTCTTTGCTCTGATGTGGCAAATATCATGCAAATTTAGCAATAAATGCGTTTATAAACGAAATTTCTTGTTGAATTATGTTGATTATAGAAATATTTCCTTAATTTTGCCGAAAAATTAATTTTAGAGAAAAAATTATGGTTATTCAACGTATTCAATCTGTTTATTTGCTGATTGCCATCATCCTGATGGTGGTATTTGCCTTTTTCCCTGCTTTGTCTTTTGAGTTGGCCGACAAGACCGTCCTCTATGGCGCTCTTGAAACCGGTAGGGCTGGCAACATGCATTTTAACCCGTTGTTACTCACCCTGATCTGCCTCATCTCATTTTTGGCCCTTATTGACATATTCTTGTTCAAGAACTTGCAGCGCCAAATGACGGTTTGTTTTGTTGACATCATCATTGGCCTGGCCATGCTGATAGCCATCTGTATTCAGGCGTTTGTTGTTGGTAATCGTGAAAGTTGGACCGTTGTTTGGCAGTGGTACGTATTGTTGCCAGTGCTGTCTATCATCTTCTTGATGTTGGCCCACAAGTCGATGTCTAACGACAAGAAGAAACTGCGTGACGCCGACAGGCTGAGGTAAGTCATTGTTTATCAATCAATATTCTTTCACCATTAAGTACACAATAGTCAGGCGATGATTACAGCGATGATAGTCGTCTTTGTAATCGGCTATGTGCTGATTGCACTGGAACACCCTCTCCACATCAATAAAGCTACTTTTGCTTTGCTCACGTGTGGTATCATGTGGAGCATTTACGCGTTGATGGGCGACAATCCCGAGATTCATCATGGGATTGTGACCCAGCTGGGCGACACCTGTGAGATTGTGGTATTCCTCATCGGAGCCATGACCATTGTGGAAATCATTGACCGCTATGGCGGCTTCTCGTTCATTACCGAGAACATTCATGCCAAGAGCAAGCGCCACTTGTTGTGGATATTGTGTATACTTTCCTTTATCATGTCGGCTGTGCTCGACAACATGACCACCACTATCATTATGGTGATGATGTTGCGCCGTCTACTGAGCGACCAGAAGGACCGCTGGCTCTTTGCCGGCTTGATTGTGATTGCCGCTAACGCTGGTGGCGCATTCTCGCCCATCGGTGACGTGACCACCATCATGTTATGGATGGACGAAAAGGTATCGTCAGTTGGACTGATTATCAACCTGCTCATTCCCAGCATTGCAGCAATGGTAATCCCAGTGTTCATTGCACAATACTTCATTAAAGAGGGTAAGATGCAAACTCTCACCACGATGGCCGATAAGAATCCCGGTTTGCACGAGCGTCATCCGCACTTGAGCAAGGCTATGCTTATCATTGGCGTTTCGGGTCTGCTGTTTGTGCCTATTTTCAAGACGGTTACTGGCCTGCCTCCCTTCATGGGCATTATGCTCTCACTGGGTGTAATCTGGGGTGTAACCGAGATTTGGGTGAAGCGTTTCAAGATTGACTCTAAAATGGGCGGTCGTGTGTCATCGGCATTGCACACCATCGACATGCCAACCATCCTCTTCTTCTTGGGCATCTTGATGGCCGTGTCAGCACTGTCCGAGGTCGGAGCACTCACCACGCTTGCCGACGAGATGAATACCAAGATTCATCAGCCAGTGTTGATGACATCCATTATCGGCGTTCTCTCGTCTATTGTTGATAACGTACCTCTTGTGTCGGCTTGTATCAAGATGTTTGAAGGAATGGCTCCTGCTGGAACGGTAGACCCCTACCTGCTGACGTTTGTCGAGGATGGCCTTTTCTGGCACTTGCTCACTTTCTGTGCTGGTGTGGGTGGTTCCCTGCTCATTATTGGCTCGGCCGCTGGTGTGGTTGCTATGGGTATCGAGAAGATCCCGTTCTTCTGGTATGTGAAAAAAATCACACTGCTAGCCCTTGCAGGTTACATCGCAGGCATCCTCATCATCTGCCTGGAGAGCCTTTTCCCATTCTTCCTCCAGACAGCAGGGTAGCACGATACACGCGCTAACAACCTAGAGATATAGAAATCCCGCCGCGACCCTAAGGATTGCGGCGGGATTATCTTTCACAAGGCTAGCCTGGCATCAATCCACTGTAATCAAGTAGATTTTACCGTCGGGCGTCGAGAAGGCGATTTTGCCTGCTTGAGCCGAGGGAATCGGATAAGTGGCAATGACGTCGTCACTGGTGAGCTTCTGCACTTGCCCGTCAAGGGTGCGTGCAACGATTGACGAAGCCAGGACCGTATATTCGTTAGCCAACTCGTCCATGCCCACGATGGTGTTGTTGTCCCACCACTTGGGGGCGGTGAGATTGCCCATGGCAATGACATTTGAACCATCCACATCACATACAAAGGTTCCATGGCCGCTCACGTAGTAGAGCACCTTGTTGCCATCAGGTGAAAGCGAGGCCCAGATGTATCTCTCATCAACGCCATTGGGGGCCAACTGGGTGGTCATGCCATTGCGGGTGATGAAAAGTTTGAGATGATGCTTTGTCAACAACGGGCGTGACATTTCAGTCTCCTTGCCACTCAGGGCCTTGGTCTTCAATTGTCCACGTGTGATGGTGGCCACGGTCGATTTCTCGACGGCAATACCCTGCAGGTCTCGCGTGGGCTTGACAATGGTTTGCTTCTTGCCCGTGCTCAAGTCAATGGACTTGACAGCCTCCTGCCTGCGCTTGTTGGAAAAGGATACCTGCCCGTAAACCACCTGCTTACCGTCCTCGCTGACAAAGACGTCACTGCCAGTGCCCGCATCATCGGTCAAGACCTGTGACCTGCTGGTTGCAAAGTCCCACTTGACGAGTCCTTGCTTGGTATCGGTCGAGAGCAACAGATAGTCGCCTTGCGGACTGATAGCGACCGCTTGGGCAACCTTATTTTCATCACTTGGAACATCCAGTCGCTGGACCGATGTCACATTCAGCACTTGTGCCTGCAAGGCAAGAGCGCCGGCAAGTGATAACATCATTATTGTTTTTCTCATAATCTATTATTTTTAGCGTTAATAATCATTGATTAATGGGCGTCGAGCAGCATGTCAATCAGCGCACTCACATCGGCGATGGTAACATCTTGATTCTGGTTCACATCGGCTGCCAGGATGTTGATTGGAGTCGGGTCACCGTCCAAGAGGTAATCAATCAGGGCGCTCACATCGGCAATGGTAACATAACCGTCCTTATTCACGTCGCCCACAGTGAAACTTTCACCCTTGATAATCGTCATCGATGATCTAGCGGGCGTTGTACTCTGGTTGTCATTGGTGGGCATAGAGTAGATGCCGATATTGCCGCCAGCACAAACAAGGTTGCCACCCCAGTCAAATGCCATTTGGTAAATTGCCTTGACATTGGAACGGGCGTCGGCCTCAAAGGTGGTGCCGTTGGATGTCAGTGTGGGAACAGAACCATTCCAGCTGATATTATAGAACTGAAGCACGCCGTCACCGTCATTGATGACCATCACGTCACCCTGGTTGTTGATGGCAAAGCTTGACATCAGCGAGCCGTTGAGTGAGGTCAAATCGCGTCCACTGTTGAACACTACATTGCCATCGTTGTCGAAAAAGAGAACCGACGGGTTGGCGGGAGTGTTCTGATTCTTGCTGCGGTACTGCATTACCCACGTTCCGCGGCCACCCGCA
>CACYGX010000034.1 GCA_902774055.1 uncultured Bacteroidales bacterium | reverse complement strand
CAAAGATAATTTCAAATCCGTTGACTCCAAAAATCGCTATAACTAACTGAATTTCAATAATTTCAAAGAACTTTTATGATTTTTTAGTGGACACTAATGATCCTGTATTTTAAATGGTTAGTAGCATATCACCCACAAAAGTAACAAAAACCAAGAATAACAGCAAATTTTGCGATAAAAAATTACATTACTGCACTTTGTGTATTGAAAGAGTGGTATATATAAAACGGGAGGCACTGTGGTATGCCACTATGCCTCCCTCCTAACATGAAACAAATCTTCTTCTGTTCTAGGTTATGCTAAATGATATCAGAAGTAGTTGTTAAATTTCCAATCTTTTATTACTGGATGGCTGCAAACATCGAGCTGATGGCATCGACAGAGCCGTTGATCGATGCATAGATGCACGATACCAGACCGATGAAGATAATGCCAGCCACACACAAGATGAGACCCAGACGCTCGGTCCAGTGGCTCTGGACAGTGGGAATCACGCAATCGTCCTGACGCAGGAACATGGCCTTGACCACCAGCAGATAGTAGTACAACGAAATGATGGTGTTGACCAACGCGATGAGCACCAGAATGTAGATGGCCATCGAACCCTGGTGACAAGCGCCCACAAAGATGAAGAACTTGCTGAAGAAGCCTGCAAACGGGGGAATACCACCGAGCGAGAACATCGCCAGCATCATCGTGAAGGCAAGCCAGGGGTTGGTCTTGAACAGACCGTTGTAGTCGTCCATGGTCACACGGCCGGTTGCACGCTCGATGGTGGCAATCACGCCGAAGGCGGCCAGGTTACTGAAGATGTACACCAGCACGTAGTAGATCATCGAGGACATACCCATCACGTTAACGGCAATCACGCCGAGCATGATGTAACCAGCCTGGGAAATCGACGAGAACGCCAGGAAGCGCTTGAGATTGCGCTGACGGATGGCGAACAGGTTACCCAGGGTGATGGTGAGCACGATGATGGCATAGAGCATCCACTCCCATACCTGAGAGTAGGCCGAGCCGAACACTTGCACCAGAATCACCAGGAACGAGAATGCGGCAGCACCCTTGCTGATAACCGACAGGTAGCTGGTAACAGCCGTGGGGGCACCCTGATATACGTCGGCAGTCCACAGGTGGAAGGGCACAAGCGAGAGCTTGAAGCCCACACCGGCGATGACAAATGCCAGGGCGGCAATCAGCAGGGCCGATTGGTTGCCGAGGAGCATCGTGGCGATATCCCTGAAGTAGAGCGAGCCGCTCATACCATAGACAAACGAAATGCCCAGCAGGAAGATGGCCGACGAGAAGATGGCAGTGAAGATATACTTGGCTGCCGCCTCGTGGGACTCATAGTGACGCTTCTCAAATGCCGCCAGAGCTGCGATGGGCAGCGAAGCGGTCTCCAGACCGATGACGAACAACAGGAAGTGGCGTGCCGAGATCATGAAGAACATGCCCAGCAACGTCAACAGGGTCAACTCGTAGAATTCGCCGCGGCGAACGCTCACAAAGTCGCTGTTGGTCCACTTTACTGCCTGCAGGAGCACCAGCAGCACGCCCACGTTGAGGATATTCTTCATCACCCACGTGGCGGGGTTGGTCTCGAACATGCCGCCAAAGGCTTCACCACTGGTGACGGGGCAGAAGCAGTATATCGTGTAGAGCGCAAACATGATGACCGTGAAAATGGGCATGTGACGCTGAGTGCGCTCGGGCATGAAAGTGTCGTAGATGAAAACAAGCAGGAAAACAAGCAACAGGCCTATTTCCTGAGGCATCAATAAGAACTGTGAATAATCCATCATATCTTAATTATAGCTTTTTATCAGGTTAAACACTTTCATCACATGATACTGGGCAGGGCAGCCTTCAACGCCTCTACAACGGGGTTAAAGCTGCTGATGATGATGTTAATAAAGAAGTTGGGGAAGCAACCGATGGCAGCGACTGCAAGAATCAGCGTAGCCGTCGAGAGGCGCTCCTCCCAAGAGGCATCGGTGAGGGTGCGGTGGTGTTCGTCCTGTACCTCGCCAAAGAGCAACTTGGCGACAACGCGCAGGATGTAAACCGCCGTCACGACAATCGATGTGGTCGCCATGATGGTGAGCACGCGGTGGAACATGTCGGTGTGCTGGAACGAGCCGAAGAAGATGGTCATCTCGGCTGCGAAACCGCTCAGACCCGGCAGACCCAGCGATGCCAGACCGGCAATCACATAACCCACGCCCAGGTAAGGCATGATGTGCATCATACCGCCCATGTCGCGGATGTCACGCGTGTGGGTGCGGCCATAGATCATACCGATGAGGGCAAAGAACAGGGCCGTCATCAGACCGTGAGAGAGCATCTGCAGCACAGCACCGGTCATAGCCGTCGTGTTGAACATCAGGATGGCAAAAAGCACCATACCGCAGTGGCTCACCGACGAGTAAGCGTTGATGTACTTAAGGTCGGTCTGCACACAGGCACTCAACGCGCCATAGACGATGCTGAAGCCCGTCAACAGTAGGAAGATCCATGCCAACTGGTTAGCGGCAAACGGCATCAGGTAAATGGCGATGCGGAAGCAGCCATATCCACCAAGCTTCATCAGTACACCGGCGTGAAGCATCGACACCGCGGTGGGCGCCGAGGCATGACCGTCGGGAGACCATGTGTGGAACGGGAACATAGCGCCCAGCACGCCGAAGCCGACAAACGTCAACGGGAAGAGCAGATACTGCCAACCGTGAGGAATGGCATCGTTATGGGCGATGTCCAGGATGTTCATCGTCAAGGGCTGGCCCTCGGGGGCTGAATGGAAGTAGATACCAATCAAGCCGAGCATCAGGAAGGCGGAACCACCCATCAGCATCAGGGTCAGCTTCATGGCGCTGTAGTTCTTGTTGCCGCTACCCCAAACACCAATGAGCAGGTACATGGGAATCAGTGCGACCTCATAGAACATGAACATCGTGAACAGGTCGATCGAGATAAAGAAGCCGAACACACCCGTGGACAGCAAGAAGAACCACATGAAGAACTGACGGGGCATGGGATTCATCTTCCACGAGGCGAACACGCCAGCGAACACAATGAACGCCGACAGCAATATCATCACGACGCTGACGCCGTCAACGCCCAACGCCAAGTGAACGTTGAACGGGGCATACCACAGCACGTCGCTGCGAAGGATCATCTCGCTAGTATCGCCGGCACCACGGATGTCAAGGAACATCTTGACCAGCATCACGGCAAGCACCATGAGCACACTGGCACCGACAACGGCAACGGTCCTGATGGCCTTGATGCCGCGGTTGCTGCACAGGGCCAGGCCTCCAAGAGTCAACAGAGGCACGATCACAAAGTAAATCAGTATATTATTGAAAAGTTCCATTTGATATATCCTTTCTATTTTGTAAGACCGTTGATTAAAGCAATACACATATCATGGTGATGGCTGCGAGCAGCAAGGCACCAAGCAAATAAACATACACATAGGCCTGGATGCTGCCTGACTGCAGGCGACGGATACCGAAGGAGACTGAATTGGTGGCATCGGCCATCCAGTTCATGAAGCCGTCGATGATCGTACGGTCAAACCAGGCAATGGGCACACAGATACCCTGGAAAATCACCTTGTGGGTGATAAACTGGTAGAACTCGTCCATGTAGAAGCGCCTGTAGGAAGCGGTCCACAAGCCGCGCATCGCGTTGGCCATGCGCTCGGGCAGCGGGTTCTCCTTGCGGTACATCACCGTGGCGAGACCGATACCCAGCAGGGCAATCAGGACACTTGTGCCAGCCACCTTCATGTCAAGGGCAGTGTGCAGTTCTTTACCGTCCCAAGTCACCATGTCGTGGAAGGGCACGAAGCCAGCCACAACCGAGATACATGCCAGAATAATCAGTGGCAGCGTCATCGTCCAGGGCTGGTCCTTGGGGGCATGGTGGGTGTGAACCTCGTGTTTCTTCCAGAAGAAGATGAGGTAATAGATGCGGAACATGTAGAAGGCGGTCATACCGGCTACCATCGACATCCAGATGCCCCAACCCAGACCACGCTGGTAAGCGGCAACGAGGATCTCGTCCTTACTCCAGAATCCTGCAAACGGGGGAATACCAGCAATTGCCAGACAGCCGATCAGGAAGCAGATGCTGGTGATGGGCATGTACTTGTGCAGGCCGTGCATCTTGTCGTTCTCATTGCTGTGAACAGCATGGATGATGGCACCAGCGCACAAGAAGAGCAACGCCTTGAACATAGCGTGGGTGAACAGGTGGAACATCGACGCCATGTAACCCAAACCGTAGCCCTCGTGGATCTCGATGAGGGCGTTCTGGTTGGAGCTCACAGCGAGCGAGGTCATCATGAATGCGATCTGGGAGATGGTCGAGAAGGCCAGCGCACGCTTGATGTCACTCTGGGTGCAGGCGATGGCGGCGGCATAGAATGCCGTGAAAGCGCCAACGACCAGGATGATGTTCATCGCACCCTGTACGAGCACATATAGCGGGAAGAGCCTTGCCACCAAGAACACACCAGCGACAACCATGGTCGCAGCGTGGATCAGCGCCGACACGGGAGTGGGACCCTCCATAGCATCGGGCAGCCAGATGTGCAACGGGTACATCGCACTCTTACCAGCACCGCCGATGAAGATAAAGGTCAATGCCCATGCCATTACCGAGCAGCCCAGGAAAGTGGCACCGCCGGCAGTGGTGATAGCGCTCTGAGCCGTCTCCAGGCTACCCGACATCGTGGGTCCAAAGACCAGTTTGTCGAAGTCGAAGGTGTTGGTGTAATAGCTCAGAATCATGATACCCAGCAAGAAGAACAAGTCAGCCAAGCGGGTGACGATAAATGCCTTCTTGTTGGCATGGTTGGCAGCAGGAAGTGAATAATAGAAACCAATGAGCAGGTAGGACGACAGACCCACCATCTCAAAGAAGATGAAAATCTGGAAAATGTTGGTGGCAACCACCAGACCCAGCATGGAGAACGTGAACAGCGCCAGGAACGCGTAATAACGCTGGAATCCCTTCTCGGCGTTACCGTCATGGTCGCTCATGTAACCCAAACTGTAGAGGTGCACCATCAACGATACCGTGGTAATCACCACAAGCATCATCGCGGCGATGGGATCCACCAGGACACCCATGCGAACCACCAGCGTGTCGGTAAACGACAACCAGGCGGGATTGGCAACAACAACAGCCTGTCTAACGCCATCCACCATCTGGCCCTGGCCGCTACCAAAGAAATAGGTCAGCGCCACGCCATAGGCAAGGACGGTATCGACGAGCATCGCCAGCACGCCAATCACGCCAGTGATTTTTCTACCCATTTTCACCCCGACGAGTCCCAGGAACAGGAACATCAGCAAGGGTAATGCTACAACTACTATTGCTAAACTTAATGGCATAATCGTTAGAATTTCAGTTTAGCTACAACTACTATTGCTAAACTTAATGGCATAATCGTTAGAATTTCAGTTTAGTGATTTGGTTGATGTCCACGTTCTTGGCAATGCGGAACACATTGATGATGATGGCCAGGGCAAGAGCCGTCTCGGCTGCTGCGATAGCAATCGCAAACAGCGAGAAGAACATGCCGTCCATCTGTCCGGGGAACAAGTAACGGTTAAACACCACAAAGTTGATATCCACCGAGTTGAGCATCAACTCGAGCGAAATCATGATCGCAATCATGTTCTTGCGGGTGATGAAACCATAAACGCCACAGCCAAACATGATGAGGCTGGGAATGAGATACATAAACAGTGTCAAATCCATAATCTTCATGAATGTTTAGCGGCGACGGGCAATAACCACACCTCCGATGATACAAGCCAATAACAACACACTGATGGCCTCAAAAGGCAACAGATAGCCGAACTTGTCGGTACTCAACAAGAACTGGCCAATCCTTTCCATATTGACGTCCACCCCACCGCTGAGCAGTCTGCCACAAAAGCCGGCATAGCTGAACAGGCCGTATCCGCACAGGGCGACACCTGCCAGGGCTGCCGTCAATCCCAACCAGCGACGATGGGTGGCCAGGCCTTCGGCTTCCTTGCCGGGCTGCTGTGTGAGCATGATGGCAAACACAAACAGCACCAGGATGCCACCGGCATAGACGGCGATCTGTACCGCTCCCAGGAACTGATAGTCCATCTGGAAGTAGATGATGGCTGTGGCAAACAGCACAAACAGCAGATAAGTTGCCGAGCGCAATATCTTGCGCGTAGTAACCGTCAACACCGAGAAGACGATGATGGCGATGGCAACGATAAAATACAAAATGATGTTACCTACTGATTCCATTATTCCTTATTTTCTTTAGGTTCTTGTTTGGTCTCGTCAGCAGCGGGCTTCTCGGCAGGAGCAGCAGCGGGCTTGGCAGCAGCGGGTGCCGAGGGCTTGGCGGCAGGAGCAGGAGCATCGTCCTTCTCGGGCAGGTAATTGAGTTGCTTGACAAGTTTCTCACGCGTGAACACTGCCTGCTCAAAATCGTTACTGAACTTAATAGCATTGGTAGGACACACCTGCACACACAGTCCACAGAAGGTGCAGCTACCCAAATCATAGATGTACTTGTCGAGTTTCTGCTTCTTCTTGCCGTCGGGCAGTTCGACCATGCGCTTTGTGATGCTGATGGTCTGGTTGGGGCAATTGCGCTCGCAGCTACCACAGGCAATGCACTTGTGATAGCCGTTTTCATCATAGATGAACTCCAGCGTAGCCCTGAAGCGCTCCGGGATATGCAACTCGGCGCGATTCTCGGGATACTGCTCAGTCACCTTGGGGGTCACCAGCTCCTTGCCAGTCACCTCCATGCCCTTAATCAGGCTATGAAAGCCTTTGAAGATTGAGACGAAATACTCCTTAATATTCATAATATATCACGTATTCTTTTATTCTTTACATTTCGCATTAGCGTTCCACCTGACCGCCCAGGATATCGAGCAGCTCGGTGGTGATGCCCTGCTGACGCAGTTTGTTGTACTCCAGCTGCAACTCGTCAAGCAGCTCCTTGGCATTGTCGCTGGCCGCCTGCATCGCCATCACACGTGCACTCTGCTCGCTGGCAGCGCTCTGGATGAACACATCCTGGAGCATCGACTTGATGTGCAAGGGCAGCACGGTGTTGAAGATGGTGTTGGCGTCGGGCTCAAACAGGCAAGGGCTGTTGGCGGCACGAGGGTCAACATTGTCGGCAAGGCCCTTATAGCTCACGGGCAGCAACTGCTCACGGGTGAACACCTGCTTGCCAGTGGAGATGAAGTGCATGTAGCACATCTCCACGCGGTCAAAGGTATGCTCTAGGAAACGTGTCTTCATCAGGTCGGTGAAGGCATACAGTTGCTCACTGTCACTGCGGGTGTTGAGGGCCACACGCTCCATCTGGATATCCTTGCCGGCTATTTTCTCGACAGCCTTGGTCATCTTCTTGCCCACGGGAACGACAGTGATGCCGACCTGCTGGCCGTACTCACGACGCACCTCCTGGATGCTCATGAGCAATTGCTTGAAGATGTTGACGTTGAAGCCACCGCACAAGCCGTCGTCGCTACCAAACACCACCAGCGCCACACGCTGGACATCGCGCTCGGCGATGAGCGGCGAGTCAAACTGCTGGTCGGTCACCAGCAAGTGGCTGATCACGTGTTGCACCATGTGGCGATAGGGCGACAAACGTTGCAGCTGGCCGGTAGCCTTGCGCATCTTGGACGACGAGATCATCTTCATGGCACTCGTCGTCTTCTGGGTCGAGGCAACCGAACCTATTCGCGTCTTGAGTTCTCTTAGTGTTGACATCTTGCGAACTTAATGATTGCTGGATTAGCTAGCGGCGGTAGTGTACTTGGTAGCGACCTGGGCGGCGGCGTTTTTGAGTTTAGTCATCACGTCGTCGTCAATCTTGCCGCTGCGCAACACGTCGAGCACGTCTTGCTGGTGCTTGCCGCGAAGGTAACTGATGAACAGTTTCTCAAACTCGCCCACCTTCTCCAGGGGCACATCACGCAACAGGCCGTTCACACCACAATAGATGATGGCAACCTGTTCCTCGACCTTCATGGGGGTGTACTGGGGCTGAACGAGCAGGCGCTCATTCTTGCGGCCAGTGTCGATGGTGCGCGCGGTCACGGGGTCGATGTCACCACCAAACTTGGTGAAGGCTTCGAGCTCACGATACTGCGCCTGGGCGATCTTGAGGGTACCAGCCACCTTTTTCATACACTTAATCTGAGCGTTACCACCCACACGCGACACCGAGATACCCACATTAACGGCAGGACGGATTCCCGAGTTGAACAGTGCCGCCTCGAGGTAAATCTGACCGTCGGTAATCGAAATCACGTTGGTGGGGATATAGGCGCTCACGTCGCCGGCCTGGGTCTCGATGATGGGAAGTGCCGTCAACGAGCCACCACCCTTGACAATGGGCTTGAGGGGCTCAGGCAGGTCGTTCATCACGCTGGCCACGGCCTGGTTCTCGTTAATCTTGGCAGCACGTTCCAGCAGGCGGCTGTGCAGGTAGAAGATATCGCCGGGATAAGCCTCACGGCCCGACGGGCGCTTGAGGATCAGCGAAATCTCACGGTAGGCAACAGCGTGCTTCGACAAGTCGTCATAAACCACGAGGGCATCACGACCGGTGTCACGGAAGTACTCACCGATTGCTGCACCAGCAAACGGGGCATAGTAGCGCATCGAAGCCGAGTCGGCTGCCGTTGCGGCGACAACGATGGTATAGGGCAACGCGCCGCTCTCCTCGAGCTTGTTGACGAGGGCGGCCACGGTCGAAGCCTTCTGGCCAATAGCGACATAGATGCAATATACGGGCTTGCCAGCCTCATAGTTGGCACGCTGATTGATGATGGTGTCCACCGCGATGGCGGTTTTACCAATCTGGCGGTCACCGATAATGAGCTCACGCTGGCCGCGGCCGATGGGAATCATCGAGTCGATGGCCTTGAGACCCGTCTGCAACGGCTGGTTCACCGGCTGGCGGAAGATAACGCCAGGAGCCTTGCGTTCCAGCGGCAGACGCAGTTTCTTGCCGTCGATGGGTCCCTTGCCGTCGATGGGCTTGGCCAGAACGTTGATTACACGTCCCAACAGGCCCTCACCCACCTCGATAGAGGCGATCTCGCCCGTGCGACGAACCTTCATGTTCTCGGTCACGGTGTCCACCTCATCGAGCAGGATGATACCCACGTCACTCTCCTCAAGGTTCATGGCAACGCCAGTCACGCCATTCTCGAACTGCACGAGTTCGTTAGCCTCTACATTGTGCAGGCCATAGGCATGAGCCACACCGTCACCCACCTCAAGCACGGTACCCTCTTCTTCAAAGGCTACCTGACGCTTGGCGATGTCCTCGACGAGCTGTTGTTTTAATATATCAGATATTTCACTGGGATTAATCATCTCTTGTATTATTTCTTTTGCAGTTGTAATCGCAATTCATTTAACTCTCTCTTTACCGACGCGTCAAGCACCAAGCCGTTGATTTTCACGGTAAAACCGCCAATCAATTCGGGGTCGATAACCTTCTCGATTTCGAGCTTCATCGCACCCAGGCGACGCTTGACGATGTCGATAATGGCATTGACCTCGGCTTCGGGCATCGGGACAGCAGTGGTGATGACCACGTGGGCTATCTCGTTGGCCTCGCGGAAGAGGTCAACATAGGCAAGGGTGATCTTCTGCAGATACTCGGCGCGATTGTTACGCACGACCAGCAGCAGGAAGTTGTCCAGCGAGCTGCCGGGCCTGCCGCCGGCGAGTTTAAGCATATAGGCCCCCTTGGCCTCGTCAGAGATTTCGGGGTTGAGCACCGCGCGCTTGAGTTCGTCGATAGCGGTGTAGCGGAAACTGAGCTTTTTCAAGAGCTCATAAATCTCCTCGGCGTCACCGTTTTCGACGGCGTACTTATACAACGCTTTGGCGTATCGGCGTGGAATCAGTCCGTCACTCATATTGGCTTAGTTTTTAGTCTCAACCTCACTCAGATATTGGTCAACAAGAGCACGCTGGGCGTCGTCATTGGCAATGTTGCGGCGAATCACCTTTTCGGCAATCTGCAACGCCAAGTCTCCGACCTCACTGCGCAGCTGCTTCTCGGCCTCCTTGCGCGCCTGCTCAAGGGATACTTGAGCGGCATCGGTCACCTTCTTGGCCTCGTCGGCGGCCTCGCCACGAGCTTTCTCGATGAGCTCGTTGCGCATTTTGGCCGCTTCGCGCAGGATTTCGGCCTGCTCGTTACGTGCCTCAGCAACCAACTTGTCTGCCTCGGCCTTAGCGTTATCCAGCTTTGCCTTTGCCTCCTGTGCGATGGCTACCCCCTTGTCGATGAGGTCGGCCCTCTCTTCCATCGACTTGATGATGAAGGGCCAGGCCCACTTGGCAAGGATACCAAACAGGCACAGGAATGCGATGAACATCCAGAACGCCAGACCAAATTCAGGCTTGAAAAGTTCCATCTGGTAAACCGGTTAAGGGTTAATTAGATGAAGATAGCAAGGATGCAGACGATGAGAGCGAAGAATGCGACACCCTCGATAAGAGCAGCGATAACAATCATGTTACTGCGGATGTCACCGGTTGATTCGGGCTGACGTGCGATAGCTTCCATTGCCGAGCCACCGATTCGACCAATACCGATACCTGCTGCGATTGCTGCAATACCAGCTCCAATTGCTGCGCCAAGGTTGGCCATAGCTTCTAATAAAATCATTCCTAACATAGTCGTAAAGTTTTTTAGTTTGTTATTGTTGTTAATTCTTTAATTCTAATAAAATATTGTAATACAGTCCGTTGTCACTCGGCATGCTCATGGACATGAGCCATCGAGATGAACATGGTGGACAGGATTGTGAACACATAGGCCTGGATAAAGCTTACCAGCACATCGAGCAGGAGCATGAACAAGGACAACGCTACCGAGAGCGGAGTCATTGCACCACCCACTGCAGTGCCGAACATGCTGCCAAAGATGAAGATCAACAGCATGAACACAATCACCACCATGTGTCCACCCATCATGTTGGCAAACAGACGGATCATCAGGGCGATGGGCTTGGTAAAGATGCCAAAGAGCTCGATAACCTGCATCAGGGGCACCGGACACTTCAGTGCCGTGGGCACTTCGGGCCAGAACATCTCCTTCCAGTAATGCTTGGTGCCCGTCAGGTTGGTCACCAGGAAGGTGATGAGGGCGAGCACCGCTGTCACTGCCAGGTTGCCTGTCAGGTTGGCTCCACCAGGGAAGATGACGATCAAACCCAGCAGGTTCATCGTCAGAATAAAGAAGAATACCGTCAATAGGTAGGGGGCATACTTGGGAGCCTCCTTGCCCATAATGGGGCGGATGGTGTCGGTATAGACAAAGTCCACCACCAGCTCTAGGGCGGCGGTAAAGCGGCGCGGTGCCTTCATTCCGTTCTTCTTGTACCAGTTGCGTACCTTGAAGACCATCAGCAGCACCAGCAGCGCGGCAATAAAGATGCCGGCGACATTCTTGGTGATGGAGAGGTCAACGGGACGATACTGGCTGCCATCGGGCAACACTTGGACGACCTTGTTGTTATAGTCTCCGCCCTTGGCAATCTGGAAACCGTCATACTGGGCGCCGTCGGCCAGCCGGCTTGACATGAAAGCATGCCACGAGCCGTCCTGGGCGCGGACTATGACGGGTAACGGGATGCGCTTGCTATGCGAGAAGGGCACCTCCCAGCCATAGGAGTCACCCAGGTGCTCAAAGATGATCTCCTGGGGATTCACCTCGGCCGATTCACCGCTGTGAGCGCTATGGTGTGCCGCTTCGGCATACCCCAGCGCCATGAGGGCGATGATAACGACCGCAATGATTGCTGTGATTGCTTTCTTCATAGTTTTGCGTCAATATAGGCAAACCGACACCACATTATCTTTTACATCGGCCACACCGCCGTGAATGTCACGCTCCACGGTATTGCCATCGGCCACATAGCTCATGCGACCCTCCTTGAGGGCGGCGATGAGCGCGGCATGGTTCTTGAGCACCTGGAACTGGCCCATGACGCCGGGTAGCGTCACCTGCTCGACAGTGCCTTCAAACTCGATTTGTTCAGCCGATATGATCTTGAGTGTCATGTTATATATTTATAATGTGAAGAATTCTTTCTTGTATAAACGGGAAGATTAGCTCTGCTCGAGCAGCTTCTTACCCTTAGCGATAGCCTCGTCGATGGTTCCCACGCTCAGGAAGGCCTGCTCGGGCAGGTCGTCCACCTCACCGTCCAGAATCATCTTGAAGCCACGGATGGTCTCGGCCAGCGGTACCATCACACCAGGCAGACCCGTGAACTGCTCGGCCACGAAGAAGGGCTGCGAGAGGAAGCGCTGGGCACGGCGTGCACGCGACACGACGAGCTTATCCTCGTCACTCAACTCCTCGACACCCAGGATGGCGATAATATCCTGCAGTTCGTTGTACTTCTGCAACAGGTGGATCACGCGCTGTGCCACGTCATAATGTTCCTCACCGATGATGTTGGGGTCCATGATGCGCGAGGTTGATGCCAGGGGATCCACAGCGGGGTAGATACCCAGCTCGGCAATCTTACGGCTCAACACGCAGGTTGCATCCAGGAAGTTGAAGGTTGTGGCGGGAGCGGGGTCGGTCAAGTCGTCGGCAGGCACATACACGGCCTGTACCGAGGTGATACTACCCGTCTTGGTCGAGGTGATGCGCTCCTGCAACTTACCCATCTCACTGGCCAACGTGGGCTGGTAACCCACAGCCGAGGGCATGCGGCCCAACAGCGCGGACACCTCACTACCGGCCTGGGTGAAACGGAAGATGTTATCCATGAACAACAGGATGTCCTTACCGCCACCGTCCTGATCGCGGAACTGCTCGGCCACGGTCAGACCCGACAGGGCCACACGCAGACGGGCACCGGGAGGCTCGTTCATCTGGCCGAACACGAGCGTGGCCTGTGAACCGGCTACAGCCTTCATGTCCACATCCTTGAGGTTCCACTCGCCCTTCTCGAGGCCTTCCTTGAACTTGTCACCATAGTTGATAACGCCGCTCTCGATCATCTCGCGCAGCAGGTCGTTACCCTCGCGGGTGCGCTCACCCACACCGGTGAATACCGAGAAACCGTTGTGCCCGTGGGCAATGTTGTGGATCAGCTCCATGATAAGCACGGTCTTGCCCACACCAGCGCCACCGAACAAACCAATCTTACCACCCTTGCTGAACGGTTCGATCAGGTCGATAACCTTAATACCGGTGTACAGGATTTCCTGGGAAATCGACAAGTCGCTAAAGGGAGGTGCAGGCTGGTGAATGGCTCGACGAGCACCCTCCTTCAAGGGCTCAAGGTGGTCGATGGTCTGACCGATCACGTTCAACAGACGGCCCTTGATCTGGTCTCCAGTGGGAACCGAGATGGGACGATCCTTGGACAAAACGCGTGTACCACGTTTCAAACCGTCGGTACTGTCCATAGCCACACAGCGCACGGTGTTCTCACCCACATGCTGCTCCACCTCAAGAATGAGCTCAGTGCCATCGGGACGCTGTACCGACAACGCGGTATAAATAGGGGGACGCGACACGCCCTCGGCCTCAAACGCGATATCGACAACAGGTCCGATAACTTGAGTTATTTTTCCGAAATTTTCAGCCATAATACAATTATTGACTTTTTATTGTTGTTATTGTTGATTATTCTAGAGTTATCAAGCACCAAAGTACCAACCCTGGGTCACGATGATAGCCATCACCACGAGGTTCACCAGGCCAATAGGCATCAGATAACGCCACTCCAGCGCCAGCATCTGGTCAATGCGCACGCGCGGGAACGACCAGCGGATCCAGAAGAAGATGAACGTGATGAAGAAGGCCTTACCCAGGAACCAAACCACACTGGGGATGTAATCCATGATGTTGTTGAAACCTTCCCAGCCGGGGATGTGCAATGGCATCCAGCCACCCAGGAAGAGCAGTGTAGCAATACCCGAAACAATGAACAGGTTCAGGTACTCGGCCAGATAGAAGAAGCCGAAGTGGATACCCGAGTACTCGGTGTGGTAACCGGCGGTCAACTCGTGCTCGGCCTCAGGAAGGTCAAACGGGCCACGGTTGTTCTCGGCATTGGCGGCAATCATATAAATAATGAATGCGAGGATGGCAGGCAGGTGGCCCTTGAACAGGAACCAGCCGTCGGCCTGTGCCTCGACAATACCCGTGATCGACATGGTACCTGCCAAGCACACAATCGTCAAGATGGAAATGCCGCAGCTCAGCTCATAGCTGATCATCTGGGCACCACTACGCATTGCACCAATCAGGGTATATTTGCTGTTACTTGCCCAACCGGCGAGCAGGATTCCCAGCACACCGATCGACGACACGGCAACGATAAAGAACACGCCGATGTTCATGTCAACAATCTGCAGACCCCTACCCCACGGCAGGCAGGCAAAGGTGAGCATCGAAGCGATGAGCACCAGATAGGGAGCCAGCTTGAACAGGAACTTGTCGGTGTGCCACAGGGTAATCAACTCCTTCTGGAGAATCTTGATCACGTCGGCAAACACCTGGAGCAAGCCCCACTTGCCCACGCGCATCGGGCCCAGGCGGCACTGAATCCAACCGCAGACCTTGCGCTCGTAGAAGATGTAGAACATGGCGATGAGCGAATAGGCCACCAGCAGTCCCACTGCTACCAGCACACACTCGATAGTCGTCGTGAGCCATCCTGGCATCACGCTGTTGAGCAGGTCATCCAACCATTTAGTGACTATACCGAAGTCAAACATATCTCTTATCTCTTTAATTGTGGTTTTGTTCTAATTAATTAACTCGTTGATTAGCGGTCGATGTCGGGGATAACGAAGTCGAGCGACGCTGTAATGGTAATCAAGTCGGCAATCATGTTGTCCTTACATGTCAAGTCAACCACGCCAATCAGGTTGAAGCACGGCGACTGGAAGTGGACACGAACCGGCTTGGTGTTGCCGTCACTCTCGATATACACACCGAAGGCGCCACGGCTGGCCTCTACCTGCTGGTACCAGTGGCCAGCGGGCAGTTTCATCAGCTTGGGCACCTTGGGAGCGCAATACTCGCCCTGGAGCCCCTCGGCCTCGAGCTTGTCGCAAGCCTGGCGCAGGATCTTGATGCACTGCTCCATCTCCTTCATGCGGACCATGTAGCGGTCCATCGAGTCGCCATTCTCATAGACGATCTCGTCGAAGTCAAATTCGTTGTACAACGAGTAGGGATTGGTCTTGCGCACATCGCAATGCCAACCGCTGGCACGGCCCGAGGGACCGGTGATGTCGTAGGCGATAGCGTCTTCCTTGCTCAGGATGCCCACGCCCGTCATGCGGTTCACGGCAATGACGTTGCCGGTAAAGAGCTTGTGGTATTCCTTAAGGGCCTTCTCGATGACGTCACAGGCGTGGCGCACATCCTTGACGAAGTCCTCGTGCACGTCGGCCACCACACCGCCGATGGTGCTATAGCTCATCGACATGCGGGCACCGCAGGTGCGGTCAAAAATATCATAAATCAACTCACGCTCACGGAAACCGTAGAAGAACGCTGTCGTGGCACCCTGGTCCATCGTCAAGCAACCGTAGCTCAACAAGTGGGACGACAAGCGCATCAACTCGTCCATCATCAGGCGGATGAGTTCGGCACGGCGGGGAACCTCCAGGCCAAGTGCCTTCTCCACGCACATGCACATGCAGTGACGGTTGATGTGTGCGGCCATATAGTCCATACGCTCGGTATAGAGGAGCATCTGGGGATAGGTCAAGTCCTCACACATCTTTTCGATGCCGCGGTGAATGTAGCCGCTGACGACGTCAATCTTCTTGACGATCTCGCCATCCAGGCTAGCACGATAGCGCATCACACCGTGGGTGGACGGGTGCTGCGGGCCCACGTTGACAACATACTCGTCGTCCTCAAAGACCTTGCCGTCGATTTTCTTCACCTTGCCGTTCTCGTCCTCGACCCAGCGGCAGGTGTAGTCCTCGTTGGTCTCGTCTTCGAGACGCAGGGGGTTGCTGGCGGGGTCATAGTCCTTGCGCAGGGGGTAACCCACCCAATCGTTACGCAAGAACATGCGGCGCATGTCGGGGTGACCGATGAACACGATGCCATAGAAGTCATAGACCTCACGCTCCTGGAAGTTGGCTACGGGCCACAAGTCGCACACCGAGTGCAAACGCGGATTCTCGCGGTCGGTAGTAGCGACCTTGACGTGGAGCAACTCATGGGTAGAGGTATTTGTCAAGTAATAAACACAGCCAAAGGAGTCGGTCCAGTCCATGCCGACGACGGCACTCAGCACGTCATAGTGCAACTGGTTCTTCAGCGCGCTAGCCAAGTCGTGCCATTGCGCGTCATCAACAGTAACCAGCGGGAACTCGCCTGTGGTGTCAACTTGCGCCTGGGGGCACAACTGGGTGATTTTATTCTCTATTTCTGCCATATTTCAATGGATTTTTTGTCGGGTTGATTACTACTTGGCTTCCTGCTTGAGGGCTTGGCCGTCATACTTGAGTTCCAGTTTCTCCTTGCGGTTCACGCCGCCAAAGTACTTCTGAACCTTGATTTTGCGTTGCAGCTGCATCAGGGCATAGAAGAAGGCCTCGGGACGAGGGGGGCAACCGGGCAGATAGACATCCACGGGGATGATCTCATCGACGCCCTTCACCACACAGTAGCTGTTCTTGAACGGACCGCCACTCACGGTACACGAGCCGCAGGCGATAACGTACTTGGGCTCGGCCATCTGCTCATAGAGGCGCTTCAGCGCGGGAGCCATGCGGTAGTTGATAGTGCCCTGGCACATGATGTAGTCGGCCTGACGGGGGCTGTTACGAGCCACCTCAAAGCCATAGCGCGCCATGTCATAACGGGCAGCGCCCAAGCACATGAACTCAATAGCGCAGCAGCTGGTGCCAAAGCACAGCGGCCACAGCGAGTTGCTCACGCCCCAGTTCATCAACTGGTCCAGCTTGCCCACGATGATGTTGGTGCCGCCGGCGCGCAGTTGCTCTACCAGGTTATCGATATACTCATTGTCCTTGAAGTCCTCATGCTTCATCGACTTGATTTTCACTTCCATCTCAACGCTCCTTTCTTCCAGGCATAAGCCAGACCTAAAACGAGAATAACAAGGAAAGTACCCACGGCGAGCAGTGCCTGACTGCCGATGTTCTTGCAGATGGTTGCCCAGGGGAACAGGAAGACCGTCTCCACGTCAAACATCAGGAACAGGATGGCAAACAGGTAATAGCCCACGTGATACTGGGCCATGGAGTCGCCTCGGGTGGGGATACCGCACTCGAAGGGCTCGCCTTTCTTCTCAGTGTAACTGCGCGGGCCTATCAGCCACGCGATAACCAGGGCGCCGACTACCAGCAACACACCGGTCAAGGCCGCTGTGATGGCGAGCGTCGTGCTCTGTACTCCGAAAATTGAAAAATCCATAAAGAAGTTTTATTATTGTTTTGTTCTAATTTTTGGCAGGTTAATACATGTCATTGCACTAGAAGCCGCTACTACACAAACATTTACGCATGCACGCACACGCGTGAAACAGCAGCAAAACCACTAAATGCGGTGCAAATGTAAGCATTTTTTATGAAACGGCCAAACCGACAGGCCACCATTTTTCGTAGTTGTTAACAATTCGTAGTCTGACTCGCGCCGTTATCATCGTTGAAGGCATCGTGTCAGATTGTTATCCTGATTTTTTCTTTGATTATTACCACTTTTATTGAATTTTTTATTAATTTTGCAACATTCACAGCAAAAACGCTTACAATCATTCATTATTAACCCAAAAATAGTCCGAATTATGAAAAATCAATTACTTTTTAAAGCCGCATTACTGCTATTGGGCTTGTTGATTGGCTCCCGAAGTGCCGGAGCCTATGATTTTATGCTCGACGGCATTTACTACAAATTCAACCTCGACCGGTACACGGTCTCAGTCGTCGATGACGGCAACCGTTACACTTCTTTCCCGCATGTGGAATATCGAGGCGACATCGTGATTCCGCAGACCCTCACCTACCAGGGAGAGAACTACACCGTCACTGCTATCGGCGATAATGCCTTTTCCAGTTGTGACAGCCTGACCAGCATCAGCATCCCCAGCACGGTAAAGACCATCGGCAAGAACGCCTTCTGGGGGTGCAATCAATTGACCAGCATCGTTCTCCCCCAAAGCCTCACCGAGGTGAGTGAATATGCTTTTTATTACTGCACAAATTTATCGAATATCTCTTTCCCCACCACACTTGTCAGATACAACAACAATGTCTTCTACAACACAAAATGGTTTGAAAACCAGCCCGACGGTTTGGTCTATGCCGGAAAGATGCTGTACAAATACAAGGGGACGATGCCCGAGAACACCAGCATCTCAATTGTTAGCGGAACCCTGGGCGTTTCACCCTATGCCTTCTACAACTGTTCAACGCTGGTCGATATCACTATCCCCAACACAGTAACCTTTATTGGTACCAACGCATTCTATGGCTGCAGCGGATTGACTGACATCAATTTCCCCAGGTCAATCAATTACATCGGCGCCAAAGCCCTTGAAGGGACAACCTGGTTCAACAACCAGCCCGACGGCATGGTGTATATCGGCAAGAACGCCTATAAATACAAGGGCACGATACCCGACAGTGCCGACATCGACATCAAGTATGGCACAACGACCATTTGCCCCGATGCGATCTCTAAAGGCTATTACCGCCTGAGGAGCGTAACCCTGCCCTACACCGTCACCACCATCGGCGAGTATGCGTTCGGCGACAACTACAGCATGAAGAGCCTCATCATTCCCAACTCGGTCACCACATTCGAGAAGAGGGCATTTGAACACTGCAGCGGTCTGACAAGTCTGACTATCAGCAACTCCATTACCGAAATCCCTGAATTATGCTTCTCCAAGTGCTACCATCTGACCAGCGTCGTTATCCCCGAAGGTGTGGAAACGATTGGCGACAATGCGTTTGCCGAGGGATGGAACCTGCAAAGTGTGACCATCCCCAACACCGTTATCGGTATGGGTGATTACGTATTCATGTCATGCCGCGTCTTGCCAGAACTGAATATCCCCAGTTCGGTCATCAAAATCGGCGAAGGCATCACCAAAGACTGCCGTCAGATTGGTGCCATCACCGTGGCCAGCGGCAATACCTATTACAGTTCCCGCAACAATTGCAACGCCATTATCGACACCAGGACCAACAAAATGATTGCCGGCTCAATCAATTCTACAGTACCCTATGGCGTCACCGCCATCGCTCCCTATGCGTTCTCGATGATCAGGGTTAACCACCTTGAATTCCCAAGGACCCTCACGACTATCGAAAAGCGAGCATTCGAAGAAAGCTGGCTGACCAGCGTGGAATGTCCTAATTCACTGGTTTACATCGGCGAGTATGCTTTCACTAAATGCGAGAATCTTTTCGGCCTGACGCTGTCCAACTCTGTTACAACCATCGACGATCATGCGTTCTCTCGTTGTACCAAGCTGGCCTTCCTCGAGGTGCCCAGTTCGGTGGTTAGAATAGGCGACGGAGCCTTCTACGGATGCACCAGCATGGAGGATTTGTATTTAGAAGAGGGCATCACAACCATCGGCAGTTCAGCATTTGCCGAGTGCACCTCGATACCCAGCGTATCTTTCCCCAACTCGCTAACGACCATCGGCGAACGCATCTTTGAGGGTTGCACCGGCATTCGCAACCTGAACCTTGGAGATTCGATTAAGAAAATCAGTTATTACGCGTTCTACAACTGCAAGAATTTGGAGAGCATCAAAATCCCCAACTCGGTTACCTACATCGACGAATACGCCTTCTACTACGCACAAAATGTAACGTCACTGGAAATCGGCAATTCTGTTAAAGACATCAGGTGGGGTGCATTCTGTGACCTGAAAAGCCTCAAAACACTGGTCATCCCCGATAACGTGGAAACGCTGGACGGTTCTGTCTTCTTTGGCTGTGAGAGCCTCAAGGACGTGACAATCGGTAAGGGAGTCACGGTTATTCCTGACCGCGCCTTCTGCATGTGCCGCGGCTTGAATCACATCACCATACCTGACAATATCACCGAAATCCAGTGGGATGCTTTCTTCTCATGCGATTCGCTGAAAAGTGTTACCATCGGCAAGAACGTCAACCTCATCAGGACCAGGGTCTTCATGTATGACCGCCAACTGGAAGAGGTCATCTGCCTGGCAACGACTCCCCCTGCGATGACGGACAGCACCAGCTTTGATGAAGTCAATTATCCCAATGCGATCCTGAAAGTGCCTGCTGCCTCGTTAAATGCCTACAAGACTACCGATTATTGGAATCTGTTTGCCAACGTGGTCGGCATCGCAGGCGGGGCTGGTGACGTGAACGGCGACGGCTCTATCTCAATCGCCGATGTATCGACCATGATCGACATGTTGCTGGACGGTGTTGAACCCGATTTGACCCTCGCAGATGTGAACGGCGATGGATTCTTCACCATCGCTGACGTATCGGCTCTTATCGACACCCTGTTGGAGAACTAACCCTCTGATAACTAGCACTGATTACATCCGTTTATAGCGGGATAACAGCATGAAGCGACCCCCAGAAGTCATAGACTGGACTTTTGGGGGTCACTTTTTACTTTTTTGGTTTTGAGTAACAATATTCGCAGAATTCTATGTAATTTTGCGGCTGTGAAAAAAATCACCTTGGTCATATTGTCATGCTTTATCAACCTCGTTGTCGCCGCCACGACGACCGAGGTCCCCATCACCTTGGGCGACACGTTGTCCCTCGACGAGGTGACGGTAACCGCCATCAAGCAGAGCACTGACATGCGCACCCAGGCGACGGCGTTGACGGTCATCCAGCAGCAGGAAGCCGAGCGCAATCAAGCGGTCTCGATCAAGACAGCGTCCGACCTGGTACCCAACTTGTTTATTCCCGACTATGGCAGCCGCATGACCTCGACGGTGTATGTGCGTGGCATCGGCACACGCATTGACCAACCCGCCGTGGGTCTGACCATCGACAACGTGCCCGTGATGACCAAGGAGAACTACGACTTTGACCTGATGGACGTGGCCCGCTTCGAGGTGATGCGTGGCCCGCAGAACACCCTTTACGGCCGCAACACGCTGGGCGGACTGATGAACATCTACACCTTGTCACCGCTCAACTACCAGGGCACCCGCGCTGTCATCGAGGGGGCAAGCCATGGCACATGGCGCGTCGGGGCAAGTCACTACCGCCTGATCAAACAGGACCTGGGACTCTCGCTATCAGCCCAATACGGCTCAACCAAGGGCGAGTTCACCAACCGCCACAACGGCAAGCGCTGCGACTGGGAACGCATGTTTAGCGCCCGATTTAAACTCGAGTGGCGCAACCATGACGGCTGGTACCTGAACAATGTGGCCTCGGTGTCGGTGAGCCGCCAGGGTGGTTACCCCTACGAGTGGGTCGAGACGGGCCAAATCGCCTATAACGATACATGTTTCTACCGCCGCACGTCGGTAATGGATGGTCTGACGATACGCAAGGATTTTGACAGTTTCACGCTGTCTAGTATCACCAGTTACCAGTATCTGGACGACAACATGACGCTGGACCAGGATTTCACCCCTCGCGACTATTTCACCCTGACCCAAGCGCGGCGCGAGCACGCTATTACCCAGGACTTTATCGTGCGCAGTCATGAGAAGGCCGAAGGCTACAACTGGCTCTCGGGCGCCAGCGGCTTCTACCGCCGCTACCGCATGGACGCACCGGTCACCTTCTATGACTACGGCATCGCGCAGTTGATCGAGAAGCACTTTAACGATGCCCTGCCCATGTACCCCATCGCTTGGGACACCCGCTCGTTCTTGCTGGGCAGCAATTTCACTAGTCCCAACTGGGGTGCCTCGCTCTATCACGAGAGCACCTATCACTGGGGGCAATGGACCCTACAAGCGGGACTACGATTGGACTATGAACACGCGCGGCTCAACTACCACAGCGAGACCCACACCGGCTTCAACATGTACGAGGCGACCACGGGTGAACTGTATGCCCACGGGGCCATCGACATTGACGATAATGGCAAACTCAACAAGGACTTTTTTGACATTCTGCCCAACGTGAGCATCAATTGGCATCCCTGGCTGGGCAAGAATCACACCATCTATTTCGCCTTCTCGCGCGGCAGCAAGGCTGGCGGCTTTAATACCCAGATGTTCAGCGATGTGTTGCAGCAGCGGCTGATGAAGATGCTGGGCATCGGCATGAACTACGACGTGGACAAGATGGTGGGATACAAGCCCGAGAAGGCGTGGAACTATGAGTTGGGCGGCCACTTCGAGTGCTGGGGCCGTCGTGTGCAGAGTGACTTGGGCGTCTTCTTTATAGACTGCCGCGACCGCCAGTTGACGGTCTTCCCGCCGGGTACCACGACAGGCCGCATGATGACCAATGCAGGTAAGACACACAGTTGGGGCGCCGAGTTTGCTATGTCGGTCAATCCCATCGAGTTAACGCACCTGAATTTAAGTTATGGTTTCACTCATGCCACCTTCAAGGATTATAATGACGGAAAGGTGGATCATAGCGGCAAGCGCGTGCCCTATGCCCCGATGCACACCCTATTTGCCGAGGCCAGCCATGGCTTCAAGATCGGCGGCGACATGGACAAACTGCTCACCCTGGCTGCCAACGTGCGTGCCACGGGCGATATCTATTGGGACGAGGCCAATACCCTGCGCCAGCCGTTCTATGCCCTATTGGGTGCATCAATCACCTGGAAACAAGAACATTACAGCCTGCAGCTGTGGGGCCGCAACCTCACCGACACGGGCTACAAGACGTTCTACTTCGTCTCCATCCAGCACCACTTCCTGCAGCAAGGCCACGGTCGCCAACTTGGTGCCACCCTGCGCCTGAATCTGTGACTGTTTTCCACTGTTTATCTATGAAATCAGTAAATGCGTCTATATAATTTTGCATGAACAGATAATTTCAATACATTTGCGTCGCAAAAAGTCGCAAACGAATAGAATCATCTGATAATTAACATTTTACACAATTAATACAACTATCAATGAAAAAATTATTCTCAATGTTATTCATCGTTACCCTGTTAGGCCTGGTATTCACCGCCTGTGGTAACGACAAGGACGAGCCCGAAGCACCCAAGGCCCAAAACCTGGAAAGCGTTCACGAGCAAGGTGAACACTACTTCGTGTTTGACATCGACAAGAACAAGGACAAAGGCACTATCTACATGTACCAAATCCAGTTTGCGCCTGGAGCGCCCTCGATGGATCTGCGTGTAAACGTTCCTGCAAGTTTTAACCAAAGCAGCAATGTCTATACCCTAACAGGCACGGGTCTGGTGGCCGATATGTATGTGGAAAGTACGGAAAGTGATAATAAATGGGTTACTATGACCGACGATCGATTCAAGTTGAATAACATGACGTGCACAGTTAACCCGAGTGCTAAGCAGTATTCCATCTCCTTTGAAGCCCACGGCGGCAAGTTTGAGGAGAGCGGCAAACTCAAATAGAGACGGATTTAACGAGATTTAATATAAAAATCATTACAAATGGTGCCACACTTCGTGCACCATTTGTTTTTTAGTGTATCTTTGCCGCCAGAAACAATAATATTTTATTTTTATAGATTGACATGAAAAAGATTCTTTTACTGATAGCAATGATGGGGCTGATTATGGGAGCCATCTCGTGCAATGATGAGCCCAGCCGTGGCCGAGGCGACGGCGTGTTCACTGTCAACACCCCGATGATCAACCACATGTTCAACACCGTGACTGGCACAGTGATGGGCATCAGCAACACCCACAACCTACTGACACTCGACACCGTCTCGCACACGGCATCGCTCGACCTCAGATACAATGATGGCAGCGAGAAGACCTTGAGCATCAAGAACATCACCGCCAAGGCTAAGCGACTGGGATTCTATGAGCTCTCGTCCAGCGAGAATAGCAAGTTTAAGGGCTATGTGGACATCAACGAGGGTTCGATGCGCTACATTTACACCACTGACGACGGCATCCGCGTCATCTCGACCACTTCAGAGGTCTTCTTCCTCAAGACCAAGAATACCATCTCCTACGACGACACGACCGAGACCACTGTGATGGAGAGCACTATGTACCAGTTTGTGTTAACGCCCGCTTCTAACAGTGTCCTGATCAAAGTCCTGGACATCGAACACGCCAAGGACCTGAAGCATTTCATCAACATCACGGGTAACGGCGCATCATTCTCCCCCACAGCAAACGGATTTACCGTCCAAGGCGAAAACATTCCCACCAGCGCCCGATACTATAGCATGATCGACAGTTTGGGCAGCAAAGAAGCCGTAACCGACAAATATCCCTTCAAGACGTTCAGCGCCAATGTTGACCTGTTGAACGATACGCTCAACGCCACCTTCATGATGGGCGCCAGCGCCACCGTCGTTGCCACAGGCCGCACCTATCCCGACTACACAACTTATTAAAAAACACATATTTAAGAAACAATGAAACGATTATCATTTTATGTCCTCTCGTTGCTGGCAGTCATCCTGTTCACAGCATGTAATGACAAAGCAGACAGCGTGTATTCAGTTAGCATGATCACCAATAACCGCTCTGTTGATGGCAGTGATGTGGTGTTCTCACAGGGTCTTTCCAGGGTAGAACTCAACTATACCAACATGACCATCCAGATCACCAATGACTTCAAGAGCACCTTGGGACAACGCAGCATCACCACCCCCGCTATGAAATTGACACCCGTGGGCGTTGCTGTATATCATTTCAAGACCGAGGCCAATCAAGCTATCGGTGGCTCTGACCTACTGGACGGCTACATCGACACCAATACGGGTGTGACCTGGTTCTCGCTCTACAATGCTGATCAGAAGGTCTTTAGCACCTCACAATTAAAGTACATCTATGTCAACACCAAGGTCACCAATCCCGAGAATGGCAAGACCTTTGACAACCAGAAGTCGGCCTACACGTTTGCTTTTGATGCCACGGGAGAGAAATGCGCCATGCTGATCTCCAACTTCGCCCCCAACACCAGCGGCTCGGTACAAGCTACCGAAGTCCTGTTCAAGGATTTGAAGGTGACACCCACAATTTACGGTTACATTATTTCGGCTGAGAAGGCTGAACCGGAATACTCGAGTTTCGACAACATCACCGACCTGAATTTCGTGCTTGACAACCAGTGCCTTGTCATCAACGGCACCTTCAAGTACAATAAGCATAATTTCGAGGTCACCGGCAGCCTGCTGCCCTCGGGCGAGTCAACCCCCGTCGATTAAAGAGTCAAACCAAATTCCTCAATATCAAGCCGTCCCTCACACTGAAAAGGGACGGCTTTTTTCATGATAAGAATAAACTGGATCATCTCCTGTTTTCCGCATTGGGACACGCCGTGATGCCATTAATGGCGATTGTTGTGTCCAAGCAGGTCGAAGGCCTGCACAAGGCCAGCGGCCTTGACTTGCACAAACCCCAGGGTGCACAGGCCGGAGGTCTGTGAAGCCTGGGGAGCGT
>CACYGX010000033.1 GCA_902774055.1 uncultured Bacteroidales bacterium | reverse complement strand
GTCGATTTTGCCCTTGAGGGCATCACCGATCTTCTCTACCTTACCCAGGAGCATACCGCCCGAACCGGTGCGACGGTTGCGGTGCTTGCCCTGCAACTCAACGTTGAGGAGCATCTCCTTCTTGATTTCCTCCATGACCTCAGCCTCGTTGTTGGGGTCCTTAGCCTGCTGCTTAGCATAGTTGTGGATGTCGGTGAACGAAGCGGAGTCAATATTCAGCGTCTGTACATCGATGAGGATCTCGTTGTCGTAGATCTCGTCCATGTTGTTGTCCAACTTGTTGGCGGGCTGGGGAAGAATGCCCTTGGGCTCGATTACTCGGTGGGTACCGAATCTATTTCCGTGTTTCTGCATTGTTTTAATTGGTTTAATTGTTAAACGTTTATTTTTAGTTGTTAATTCTCTGTAATACGATTAGTTGCGCTTGGGCAGGCCGAGGATTTCGCGAGCCTCGTCGCTGGTAGCGATGGGACGACCCAGTTCCTTGGCAATGCGTACGACCTTCTCTACAAGTTCGCCGTTGCTCTTGGCGAGCACGCCCTTGGAGAGGTAGAGGTTGTCCTCAAAGCCCACACGCACGTTACCGCCCATGGCGATAGCGGCAGCAGCCATCGGGAAGGCATGACGACCAACGCCGGTCACCGTCCAGGTAGAACCAGCGGGAATGCCGTTCACGAGCCAGCACAGGTTGGCTACAGTGGCAGGGGTGCAACCGGGAACACCGAGCACAAAGTTGAACTGCATGGGGGCACCAGGAACCTCACCCTTGCGGGCCATGGTCAAGATGGTGTCAAGGTGACCCATCTCAAAGCACTCATACTCGGGCTTGATGCCGCGTTCCATCATGCGCTTGCCGAAGGCACGCATCGTGGGCATCGTGTTGTCAAATATCTCGTCGCCAAAGTTGCAGGTACCGCAGTCGAGCGTTGCCATTTCGGGCAGCGGGGTCGTGTCGGTGGATTGCAGGCGCTCGTCAGGAGTCATACCCACAGCACCGCCAGTTGACGGAATCAGGATGACATTGGGGCACACCTTGAGGATAGCCTCTTCACACTCCTGGAAGCGGGCACGGTCCTGAGTGGGCGTACCGTCGTCCCAGCGAACATGCAGGTGAACGATGGCGGCTCCGGCATCGACAGCCGACTTGGCCTCACGGACGATTTCTTCAACAGTATAGGGCACATTGGGGTTTTGCTCCTTAGTAACCTCAGCACCGCAGATGGCGGCAGTGATAATCAGTTTATCCATTTTTAGTCCTTAGTTGTTAGTCCTTAGTCCTTGGTTGTTTTTATTTCTTGCGTTGGCAATCTTTCGGGGTCACGCAGGTGCCTGATGCACGGCAAACCACAACGGGCTCGTCAAGGATATCGGCAGCCGATGCCGAGATGTCAGGACGGGCTTGAGCCACCTTGCGGGCCTCAAACATCATGTGGCGTGAGGTGTTGCCCTCGCGGTCAATCCAACCCTCGGCCTCGATAAAGTCACCAGCGTAAACAGGTGCCAGGAACTCAATGTTGTCATAGGCGCAGAACAAGCCTTCGTCGCCGTCACGCATAATCAACAACTCGGTAGCCACGTCACCAAACAGATGCACCATGTGCGCTCCGTCAACCAGATTGCCACCGTAGTGGGCATCCTTTGCGCTCATGCGCAGTCTGATCATTGTCTTGTATTCCATTTCTTAGTTTTAAGTTTTATGTAAATAAATTACTAACGCCCACAGGCTTATTTCTCAACATAGATGCCGTCAACATAGATGCCCGAGGCATGAACGTGTTCGGGAGCGATCTCACCAACGGGAACCAACTTCTCGGCCTCAACGACAACATAGTCGGCAGCGGTAGCCATCAGCGGGTTGAAGTTGTTGGTGGTGCCCAGGAATACCATGTTACCAAACTCGTCAACGATGTTGGCACGCAGGAAGGCGATGTCGGCACGCAGAGGCTTCTCCAGCAAGAATTCCTTGCCGTCCACCTTGATGATTTCCTTGCCGTCGGCCATGATGGTGCCCAGACCAGTGGGGGTCAAAACGCCGCCCAAGCCAGCACCTGCTGCACGGATGCGCTCGGCCAGAGTGCCCTGGGGAACGTATTCCACGATGAGGGTGCCCTCATTCTTCTGCAATGCGGTCTGCTTGTTGGTACCCGTGTGGGAAACGATAGCCTTTTTCACCTGATGGTTGCTGACCAGTTTGCCATGAGCCACCTCGTCATAGGCAGTGTCGTTAGCAATGATAGTGAGGTCTTTAACACCCTTCTCTACAATGGCGTCAATAATCTGGGTGGCGCTGCCATTACCCAAGAAACCGCCAAACATAATAGTCATGCCGTCATGTACCTTCTCAACGGCTTGTTGCAATGTGATTTGTTTGTTCATAATGTTTATGATTTGGAATTTATTGGTTTATGTCATAATAGGCTGCAAATATAGGAAAAATTCCCCATTTTTCAGCAGTTCTAGCCATTATTTTATTAACTTTTTATCTATCTTATAGATAACTTCTCTATATACAACGCGTTGCCAACGGCCGATGACATACATCAAGAAAGAAATTGGCATGATTTTTGCAGTTTTTAACTAAAAATTCGTAGGGAAAAGAGTTCTTTTACGTTCTAATTAAAGACAATTGTAATCAACCATATTTAAATTTTAAGTGTTATGGGAACTTTAGAAATAGGAATTATTGCAGGTGTGATTGTCCTGCTGCTGTTAGTGGTTTTGTTAACTTGTTATGTCAAAGCACCTCCCAGCACCGCTTATGTGATCTCTGGTATTAAGCGCGAACCGCGCATCCTCATCGGTGCCGGTGGCGTGAAAATCCCCATCTTTGAACGCCTCGACAAGGTTTACCTGGGCCAGTTGACGGTTGACATCCGCACCGAGCGCAGCGTGCCCACCAACGACTTTATCAACGTGAATGTTGACGCTGTAGCAAAAGTTGCCGTGACACCCACCCCCGACGGTGTGAGGCTCGCCGCCCGCAACTTCCTGAACATGGATGCCGCCACCATCTCCAACCAGCTGCAGGACACCTTGCAAGGTAACCTGCGTGAGCTAATCGGCAGTCAGGGCTTGAAGGAACTGAACGTGGACCGTGACGGCTTCTCCAACCAGGTGATGGACAAAGCGGCTCCCGACATGGCCAAGTTGGGAATCTCGATTCTTGCCTTCAATGTGCAGAACATCACCGACGAACTGGGGTTGATTGAGAACCTGGGTGCTGATAACACCTGGACAATCCGCAAGAATGCCGCCATCACCAAGGCACAGGCCGAGAAGGACATCGCTCAGGCCAAGGCCGAGAACGAGAAACTCGCCAACGACGCCACCGTGGCCTCACAGACCGCTATCGCCGAGCGACAGAATGAACTGACCATTCGCCGCGCAGACCTCAAGCAGGAAGCCGACACTCGCCAGGCACAGGCCGACGCCGCCTACCGCATCCAAGAGCAGGAGCAGCAGAAGGTGCTCAACGAGAAAGAGGTCGATGCACAAATTGCCCGAACCAAGAAGGAGCAGGACTTGACCAACGAGCAGATCAAGATCCGCGAGAACACCCTGCTCGCCGAGGTCAACAAGCAGGCTGATGCCGACCGCTACTCGAAGCAAATCCAAGCCGAGGCCGAGAAGTTCCAAGTGCAGAAAAACGCCGAGGCCGACCTGGAGAAGCGCAAACGCGAAGCCGAGGCTCAGCGCTACGAGGCTGAGCAGGAAGCCGAAGCCATCCGTGCCAAAGCCGAGGCCCAGAAGTTTGCCATGATGCAAGAGGCCGAGGGTATCAAGGCTCGAGGTGAGGCCGAAGCCTATGCCGTGCAGAAGAAAGGTGAAGCCGAAGCCCAGGCCATGGAGAAAAAGGCCGAGGCCTTCAAGAAGTACAATGATGCCGCTGTGGCCCAGATGGTCATCGACAAGTTGCCCGAGATCACTCGCAATGTGGCCGAACAGGTAGCCACCATCCAGGGTGTGAACATCTACAGCACCGGTGGTGACAGTGGCGCCGGCATCGGTACGATCACTGGAACACTTCCCATCGTGCTCGCCCAGGTCAATGACACGGTCAAGAGTGCCGTGGGTGTGGACCTCGCCAGCATCGTTCGCAAGCACGAGGGTCCCAAGGACGATGCCCCCAAGACACCCACCAAGGAAGAGTAAAGCCCATTTCCCATAAAACACATCAGGCTGGAAGCGCCATCATGCTTCCAGCCTGATTATTGTTTTATCTACCCTACCCTCTTACTTCAAGTAGTCGTCGAAATAACGGGTAATGCGCTCGTGCAAATGGACGCTCTGGTGCCCCATCATGTTGTGACCCTGACCTGGATACACATAGAAATCGGGTTGCGTTCCGGCAGCGATACAGGCTTTCAAGAAACTGTAAGCATGCTGGGGAACAACCGTGGGATCGTTCAGGCCGATAATGATTTGGAGACGGCCCTTGAGGTTAGCAGCCTTGCTGAGCAGGCTGGTCTGCTCGTAACCCTCGGGATTGGTCTGCGGGGTGTCCATGTAACGCTCGCCATACATCACCTCATACCACTTCCAGTCGATGACGGGACCACCAGCGACACCCACCTTGAAGACGTCGGGATAATTGGTCATCAAACTGATGGTCATGAAGCCGCCGAAACTCCAGCCATGAACGCCCAGTCGAGCCGTATCAACATAGTTGAGGGTGCGAAGGAAGTCCACGCCGCGCATCTGGTCCTGCATCTCCACCTGACCAAGGTGGCGGAATGTGGCCTGCTCAAAGTCACGTCCACGGTTCTCGCTGCCGCGGTTGTCGAGAATGAACAGGAGGTAACCACGCTGGGCCATATAGGTCTCCCAACTGCGGCTGCCATAATGCCAACGGACATCCACGTTGTGGGCGTGGGGACCACCATAGACATAGACCACTGTGGGATATTTCTTGGCCGGATCGAAGTCAACGGGCATGACCATGCGATAATAGAGGTCGGTACTGTCATCGGCAGCCTTGATGGTGCCACAACGGTACTCGGGCACGGTATAGCCCTGCCAGGGATCGGGAGCGGTGAAATAGCGGAATTGCGTATTCTTGCGGGTGTCCACAATGGCGATATTGCGCGGCACATCAGGCTCCTGATAATTGTCGATGAGGTAATGGCCACTGGCGCTGAGTCGGCCCGTGTGCCAACCTCGTCCACCTTCGTCAATGCGGGTCATCTCGCCGGTGGAGACATCAACACGGTAAAGGTTTTGCTGAATGGGGGACTCGGCATTGGCACTGATGATTACCGACTGTCTATCGGTATCAAAACCCAGCATATCCATGACCACCCAGTTGCCGCTTGTGAGCTGCTTCACCTGCTTGCCCTTAACATCATACAGGTAGAGGTGGTTGTAGCCGTCTTTCTCGCTCCACATGATGAATTTCTCCTTGTCCCACGGCAGGAAGGTGATGGGGTGCTGTGGCTCTACATACTTGGGATGAGCCTCGTGGTAAATCGAAGCGACACGGTTGCCCGTTACGGCATCATAGGCCACCAGGTCCACCACGTTCTGGTCGCGGTTACCCTCCATCACATAGACGATATTGCCATCAGGATTCCACGAGATATTGGAGAAATAGCGGTCGGTCGGGTCGCCCGCCTTGAGATAGACGGTATCGCCTGTCGCCACGTCAAGAACGCCCACGGTCACCAGATGTGAGGTCTGACCCGCCATGGGGTATTTCTCGGGAGCTGGAGTGGCTATCACCTGTGTGCTATCGTCTAACTCGGGAACGTTAATCAAGGGATAATCGGTCACCATGCTCTGGTCCATGCGGTAGAAGGCCAAACGGGTGCCCTGCGGGTTCCAGAACAGACCGCCCTCGATGCCAAACTCGTTGCGGTGCACGCTCTGGCCATACACGAGGTCGCGCGAGCCATCGGTGGTCACCTGGCGGGTGTTGCCCGCGCCATCGGTGACAAAGAGGTTGTCGTCCTTGACAAAGGCTGTTGCTCGGCTTTTCTCATTCCACTCCATGGCCTGTACAGCAAAATCATTCGGTTGGTGCCACACGACCTTGCCTGTCTTGAAGTTGACGAGCATACGCTCAGTGTCGCTCCACGCCTTCACCAGGGGCTGGTCGGCATAAGGGAAAGACTCAATCATCGCCACCTGTAACGAGTCGGCCGTCAAGCCGGCACGCTTGTTCAATTTATCGGTGGTAAAAAGCACTTTTTCCTTGCCGTTGGCCACATTGACCGTCCAACAAGTGTCACCAGATTTGCGTATCAGTTGATCGCCCCACCACATCAGGGAGCGGTTCTTGGCAATCATTTTGCGGTAATTCTTTCCGCCGAAGTTCAGGTCCTCGAGCGTGAATTGTTGCTGCGCCACCACGGGCAGCATCACGAGAGCCATGAGTAATAATGCTAGGCAATGTCGTCTATTCATTTTCATTGTCAATGGTAATAAGTTTTAGTTTCTTGAATTTCCTCGCAAAGGTATGCTTTTCCCTTGATATTTCAAAAGATTTCGTAATTTTGCGACCATGAAAAAGATGATTCTATCTCTTGGTGCATTGCTGGCCATCATGGGCATGACGGGCTGCGACAAGCACTCTCGCGGACTTGATTACCGCGTGGTCTGCACCCTTGACAACACCCAGCGCCACGATTCCGCGACCCTGCTGGTGCTGGAAAACGCCTATGGCCAGTTGAGAGTATGCGGCAGCGACCGCAACACGGGTGGCACATTTACTTTCACTGGGCAGACCGACCAGCCCAAGGTGGCCCTCATCCGTTGGGACAACGACACAGTAGAGCCGTTCTACTTCGTGCTTGAAAGTGGCGACACCCACATCACCATCAAGCGTGGTTCCTGGACTATCACTGGCAGCGCCGAGAATAGCAGATACCTGCACTATATCAACCAGCGCAATGGCATCATGAATGCCCGCTCCGCCACATGGCAGGAATACCTCAACATGGCAGCCGACTCGTCGCTTAAGCATGACGACGAGCAGCGCATGGTGCGCCAGGACAGCCTGCTCAACGACTCATTACAGCGCATCACCGTCGAGCACATCAACCGTGGTGACGCCGTGGGCCACATCATCCGCGAGCGCTTCGGCAAGCAGCTTGACCAGGACCACATGAGGACGCTCAAGTAACCGCCTCTTCCCCCTTCAACACGATCCATGAGGGCTCACTAAAAACGCCGCATTACTGTGGCAGGTGCAGAACGTAGGGCCACGCCTTGGCGAGGCCCTACAGTCACATGTAAGCCCGTGATTTCACAAATGCACCTTGACTGTTATTCATCAGAAAATCACGATGAGTTTAGAAACATTTTGCGGACACCAATGATACACATCAAAAAAGAACAACCCCGCTGACTTGATTGTCAACGGGGTCGTTTTTTTGGTTAACCGTTTGTTCGATTAACGAATCGGTCAGAATTACTTCTTAACGATAAGTTCGCAGATCGAAACGCGGTTCCAGCTGAGCTCCTCGAACATGTCGCTGATACCACAGCCCTCAGCCTTGATGCGGCTAGGATCGATTTTGTACTTGTTGATCAGCATGTTCTTAACAGCCTCGGCGCGGCCATTGGCCAGACGGATGTTGTTGTCCTTGGGACCCTCGGGAGAAGCATAACCCTTGATGTCAACAGTGGCAGTGGGGTTGTTCTTGAGGTACATAGCTACGCGCTCAACATTGGGCTGCTGGTCAGCGGTGATGTTGGTCTTGTTAACCTTGAAGTGAACGAGAACGTTCATGTACTTAGCGCTCTTGTCGATGACCTCAGTCTTGGTCTCGGGCTTAGCCTTGCGAGCAGCGTCGAGATCGCGCTGGAGCTGAGCGTTGCGTGCGTTAGCAGCATCGAGGTCACCCTGCAGACCATTGAGCTGGTTGCGGAGGCCGTTGATCTGACCGTTCAGAGCGTCGATGTCGTCCTGGCTGTACTTGTAGGGGCAGAAGGTCATGTAACGCTCGCCGTTGCTACCCTTGAAGTGATAGGTGATACCAGCCTCGAGCTCTACAGCTGCGTGGTTAGCATTCATCTTGCTCAGGTTGCTGTGAGGACCTTCGATGGTCTTAACATTGCTGCAGTGACGATAAGCCTGCATGATGTCACCGTTCATGTCCCAAACAACAGCGGGCTTCAAGCTGAAGGTAAAGGCGCGAGCCTCACCAAAGTTGAAGTTCAGGTTAGCACCAGCCTTGGTGTACCAGCTGTCATAGTCATTACCATAAACATGAGCTGACTCACCAGCGCGGTGGAAAGCGTGCAACCAACCTGCACCAAATACTGCCTCGAGCTCGAAGAAGCGGGGCTTGCCAGCATAACCCATGAAGAGGTTACCCAGGTTTACAGTACCAAACATACCAGCCAGAGTGTGGTCGATGATGTTCGGGCTCTTGGGTCCCCAATAGTTGGGCTCTTTCTGCCAGCTGGTGGTGTTGATAGTAGCCTCACCCTCTACACCCAGACCGAAGACCGGAGTGAGCTGCTTGCGGATCTCCATACCGAAGATACCACGAGCGCTGGGCCAGAATGCATAGCCCTGGAAAGGCATGATAGCACCACCCTTCAGGGTTACCGACCAGTTGTCAAAGAACTTGTTCTGCTCCAGAGACTGAGCCTGAGCAGCAAACACGCCCATAAGAAGGGCTAAAGTCAAGATAATCTTTTTCATAATAAAAAATTTATTAAACACGATTTATTAATTAATTGTTGGTTTTTTACTCCATAACATTCGGCAAAAGTAATACATTTTTCTTATTCGGCCAAAATTTAACATTCATTAAGGAAAATTTCTAGATAAAAAGGCCGTTTTTTCGACATTTCATCAATTTTTCCTCTTTAAATGGCCAATGATTTGGCACGAAGATAAGAAATCAAGCAAAAGTACAATAAATAATTGAAAGTAGCAACTTTTCACATAAATTATTACTTATTTTTGCTTTATAAACCCAAAATAGGGACTATTATTAATGAAATCACCAATAATAGAACATTCTATTGCAAGATGATGTTAATCACATCGTTGATATCGGCAATAGTAACCTCATTATCCAGGTTGACATCGGCATGGGAGATGATCTCGAGGTCGGCTGTGCCACCCAGTATCACGTCCACAACTGCATTCACGTCTGCCACAGTCACTTCACCGTCCTGATTGACATCCCCCCTGAGAAAAGAGGTTGCCACAATCTGGCGAACGGCTCCCGCACTATTCACCTCGCCCTTCCATGCGGCAAAGCGTAAACGGGCTGCCCTCAGTCCTTTAGGCACAGTGATTTCAAGGTTCACTGTATTAGTGCGCTTAACGTCAACGGGTGTCCATGTCACAGAGTCAACCGCCACTCCAGCGTCATCGAGGAGGGCCGCCGTGAGCGCCACGTGGCTCTCGACAAAGTTACTGTTTTTCCACTGATCGGTAACCCATGTCACAGTCATTGAAATGGTTTGGCCAGGGCTGCAGCTAAACTGGGGTGACGTCAGCAGGAAGGTGAGCCCTTGGCTGGTGGTATAAAGGACAATCTGGTTAGCCAAGATCGTTGTGGCATTGAGTTCAGTCACCGGGCTGTTGTAAATCCAGCCATCATAGGACTTGGAAGAAAATTGCGGCACTTCTCCAAGGGCGGCAATCGTCACCAGCAGCGAGGCGGCAAGTAGCAGTATCTTTTTCATAATTGACAGGATTTAGGATGAGGTTTCAATCACTCGGGTATAAAAGCATGACAAAGGTAGCATATATATTTCAACCCGACATCACAACCAAGGCGAAAAATCAAGGACGGCCATCGGTTGACCGTCCTTGATTGCCGTTTCTTTTTCAGTACTACTTGAGCAAGCCTATTGAGCGCTTCAGGAAGCGGTCGAGGCCTTCGCCCTTGAGCATGTTGTTGCTTAACAGGGCAATATCGATGAGCTGGTGAACACGGCTCTCGCCGGCAGCATAGGCCACAACGATGTTCTCTTTCTTCTTGCGCAGTTCGTCGAGGTGCTTCTCATTGTCCTCGAGGTCTTTCTTCTTGTCCTCGGGCACGCCCTTGTTGTCCTTGTCGAGGTCGCGGATGGCCTTGACAACGTTTTGGGTGGCGTTAATTTCCTCGTTTACCGGTTTGATTTCGGCGTCAAGGGCCTGCTCGGCCTGTTCGATGACCTTCTGGATAAGCGGGTGCTTGGTATTGAGCACCATGCTGTACATGTCGGGCATCTCACCATAGAAGCTCATGCCGGGCTGGAAACGGGCCATATCCTTCATGCGGCGCATGTACTCGGCCTGGGTGATAACCACGGGCTTGTCGTCGGGCGACATGGCGGCAAAGGAGATCATGAACTCAGCCTTCTCGACGGGCGGAATCTGGGACTTGAACAAGGTCTGGGCAATCTCCTGCTGCTCGGGGGTGAACTGCGGCTTATTGTCCTCTTGCTTGCGAATGAGGTTGTCGAGCACATCGCTGTCCACACGCACAAAGCGCATCTTTTCCTGCTTCTGCTCCAGCATGCCCACAAAGGGCACGTCCAGTTCGCCATTCATCAGCAGCACATCATAGCCCTTGTCGGTAGCGCCCTTGATGTAGGAATACTGGGCCTCCTTGTCAGTGGCATAGAGGCAAATCAGGTTACCGTCCTTATCGGTCTGCTCGCCCTCGATGAGTTTGCGGTAATCATCGAGTTTAAAGTACTTGCCCTCGGTATTCTCGAGCAAGGCGAACTTGAGACCTGATTCACAGAACTTCTCGTCGCTCAACATGCCGTACTCGATAAAGATCTTGATATCGTTCCACTTCTTCTCGAACTCGTCGGGCTGGTCCTTGACGATTTCCTCCAGGCGGGCGGCGACTTTCTTGGTGATATAGGTCGAGATCTTCTTCACGGCGCGGTCGCTCTGCAGGTAGCTGCGCGACACGTTCAGCGGGATATCGGGGCTGTCGATGACGCCCTGCAGGAGCATCAGCCAGTCGGGGACAACGCCCTCGACGCTATCGGTGACATAGACCTGGTTGCAATAGAGCTGGATGCGGTCCTTGCGGATGTCCAGGTTGTTCTTGATTTTGGGGAAATAGAGGATACCCGTCAGGGTAAAGGGATAATCCACGTTGAGGTGAATCCAGAACAGGGGGTCGTCCTGCATCGGTTCGATGGCATGGTAGAACTTGAGGTAGTCCTCGTCCTTCAAATCGGCCGGCATGCGCGACCACAGGGGCTCCACGTCATTGATGACTTTGTCCTTGTCGGTATCCTGATACTTGCCGTCTTTCCACTCCTGCTCCTTGCCGAAGATGATGGGCACGGGCAAGAAGCGGCAATACTTCTTCAACAGGCCCTCGATGCGGGCGCTCTCGAGAAATTCCTTCTCATCGTCGTCGAGGGTAAGGATAATGTCGGTTCCTCGCTCGGTCTTGTCGCATTCCTCCATTTCAAACTCGGGTGAGCCGTCACAGGTCCAGCAGACGCCCTTGGCTCCCTCCTGCCAACTCAGGGTGCGTATTTCTACCTTCTTGGCGACCATAAAGGCCGAGTAGAAGCCCAGACCAAAGTGGCCGATAATGGCATTAGCCGTGTCCTTGTATTTCTCAAGGAATTCCTCGGCTCCTGAGAAGGCAATCTGATTGATGTATTTATCAATTTCCTCGGCAGTCATACCGATACCGCTATCACTCACAGTGAGTGTGCCGGCTTCCTTATCCACGGCGATGTTCACGCGCAGGTCCTCGGTCGAGCCCTTGAAAACGCCGGCCCCCGACAGGGTCTTCAGCTTTTGAGTGGCATCAACAGCGTTGCTCACCAGCTCGCGCAGGAAAATCTCGTGATCACTATAAAGAAATTTCTTAATAACGGGGAAGATGTTGTTCGTCGTTACCCCAATAGTTCCTTTTGGCATATTCTTTTCTTATTTTTTTAAGTTGTTAGTTCTTATCTCACCTTTTCAAACGACAGATAGTCGTTGAAGTCGTCCATCTTGTTGTTTGATAACAATTGTGGAGGGAGGTCTCCGCCCCACTCCACATCAAATTATATGCCATTATATAATAAGGTGACAAATCGTCACCCCACCTGCCATCCCTGCATCCCCGTCACTCATTTTTCTGATTACAAGCTTTTCTAGCTCTTTTAGAGTTATCAATCATCTTCAATTAATTCTGTATCAACAAATCTCTTATTCCTAATTGTAAACATTAGCGCATGCAAAGAAGGGATAGCTACTCCCACATAATAATAAGTTTTGAAATGAGGAGGGACAATATTTGGAACTGTAAATATCTTAAGGATAACATTATCACCCATATACGGATAGAAATATAAATAATGGAAAGCAATTAGCCACAAAACGTAAAGAAGGAAACTTATGATCACACTTCTGAAAGAGGCTGAGAGCAACATGTAGCAAAAGTAGTTTAATGAATAGAATATCAGCATATATGTAATACCCCCAAAGAACCAATCCATAATGGGTTTAAAAAACACTATACCTAAGACATGGTCAAGGGCACTCCCAATGACGTTTCCAATGAATTCTGCAGCAAGAGGAATAAAGCCAAAAGGATTAAAACCGATTATTGTGGCAACATGAGTGTCGAACGCAATAATGCAATTCATCATAAATAAAAAGAAAATCAGAGCACCCACAAAAGCACCTAACTTTGTCTGTAAAAACAGTTTTATGATTACTCCAACGATAAATACTACAGCACCAAACGACACGATGCCCCACAATAAATCTTTACAAAGATCCCACATAACTATATTGATTAGTAAGCCATATGTGCATAGTCCAGCTATTATAGCAGGACTCTATCTTTTTCACTCATCAAGCATGCGGACGTAAGCAAAAATGCCCGCCTCGCGGTTGATGACGCTATAGTGTGACGGCTCATCAATCACCTCGCAACCGTCAGGGTCGATAGCATGCTCGATGCTATCTTTCAGTTCATCAAATTTTTCCTTTGCCTGCTGCTCATCAGGGCAATTATACACGTCGCTCATCGCGCCGTCCTCGGTCTGAAACTCAAATACAACCCGATACCTCATTCAACAACGATTCATTTTACCGGTTGCCGTACATTTCTTCGTAGTACTTCTGGTAATCGCCGCTGGTGACGCTGTTCACCCAGGGCTGGTGGTCAAGGTTCCAGCGGATGGTTTTCTCGATGCCCTCGGTGAAGGGGGTCTCGGGGTACCAGCCGAGTTCGCGGGCAATCTTGGTGGGATCGATGGCGTAGCGCATGTCGTGGCCTGGACGGTCGGTGACAAACTCGATGAGGTCGTTGTTAATGACATCGAGGTCACACTTGAGCAACTGCTGGTACTCGGGTTCCTCATGCATGATGCGAGCAATGATAGCAATGACCTGCTTGACGATGTTGATGTTGCTCTCCTCGTTGAAGCCGCCAATGTTATACACCTCACCGACGGTTCCCTGACGCAGCACGAGGTCGATGGCCTTGCAGTGGTCCTCGACGTAGAGCCAGTCGCGAACGTTCTCGCCCTTGCCATAAACGGGCAGTTTTTTACCCTCGAGGATGTTTTTGATAATCAGCGGGATAAGTTTCTCGGGAAAATGATACGGGCCATAGTTGTTGCTGCAACGGGTGATGTTGACGGGCAGGCCGTAGGTCTCGTGATAGGCCATCGTGATGAGGTCGGCGCTGGTCTTGCTGGCCGAATAGGGCGAACGGGGTGCCAGAGGGGTCTCCTCGGTAAAGAAATGGCGCCCGTAGGTCTTGAGGTCGGTGCGACCCTGGATGACCTCGCGCACATCGCCACTCACCTCCAACTCGTGGGGCTCATCATAGTCTTTACTGAGCGAGCCATAGACCTCGTCGGTCGAGATTTGCAGGTATTTTTTCCCTGGGGCATAGGTGTTGTGCCCCTTAGCGTCCTTTCCCGTAAACCAGGCCTCTCGGGCGCAATCGAGCATGTTCTGCGTGCCCAGGATGTTGGTCTCCAGGAACAGGCGCGGATTGGTGATGCTACGGTCCACGTGACTCTCGGCGGCAAAATTGACGATATAGTCCACATCATATTCCCTCATGATGTCTTGAACCAGTTCGCGGTCACCCACATCGCCACGGACAAAAGTCACATTGGGACGCTCAATCTCTTCCTTGATTGACGCGAGATTACCGGCATAGGTCAAGGCGTCAAGAATGATGACCTCGATGTTGTCGCCATACTTGTTTAAAATATACTTCACAAAATTCGAGCCAATAAAACCGGCGGCTCCAGTCACGAGATAAGTCTTCATATTCTTTAGGGTTATAATTATTTCACAAAGGTAAGAAGATTTATCAAAAAAATGTACCTTTGCAAAAAAATAATACAAATGAAACGATTTATTACTCTTACCTTACTCGCTTTAATGGCAATCAACCTGGTTGCCCAACATGTGAATCCTTTCAAGAAGGAACGTAAAAAAGTGGCCGTAGTACTGTGTGGTGGCGGCGCAATGGGTACGATACACATCGGCGCCCTCAAAGTGCTGGAAGAAGCCGGCATGCCTATCGATATCGTTACTGGCACCTCGATGGGCAGCATTATTGGCGGCATGTATGCCGTGGGCTATGATGCCGAGGATGTCGAGGGCATCGTCAACAGCATGGACTGGGGCGAGATCCTGCGCGACCGTCTATCCATGAGGAACCAGACCCTTGATGAGCGTGAGAAACAAAACATCTACCTGTTTGACTACCGCATGTTCTTAGACAAAAGTCAGGACACACTGGCTGGCGGACTGATTCGCGGCACCAACGTCGAGAAAACTTTGCGCCACTACCTGCGCCAGCCCGAAGATATCGACTTCAGGACATTGCCACGCGCCTTTGGCTGTATCGCTACTGACTTGAAAACCGACAGCGAGGTGGTGCTTGACCACGGCTCGCTGGCCAAGAGCATCAGGGCCAGTATGGCGGTGCCAGGCGTTTTCTCGCCCGTGAGGATGGATCCCTATATCCTAGTTGATGGTGGCACAAAGAACAACTTCCCTGCCGACCTGGCCCGTAAGATGGGGGCTGACATTGTGATTGGCGTCCTCACCGACCTTGGCCTGAACGATAAGTATTACTCTACCCAAGACATTCTGGAAAGGGCAGTGGGAGCCGACGTTCACAATCGCAGCCTCGAAAACATAAAATACTGCGACCTGGTGATCCGTGTTCCGGTGAGGGGCTATTCGGCAGCCCATTTCTACCACTCGGCTATCAAGAACCTGATCAAGCGCGGAGAGGATGCGGCGAGGGCCAAATTGGACTCTATCATGATTCTCAAGGAAAAGGCGGGTGTCCCTGCCGACTACATGCCCCAATACAAATTCCTCAACTTGAGCGACGTCGATGAGATGGAAGCCAGGGCGCTTGTAGAGGAAGAGAACGCCAAGAACTCCATCAAGGCCAGTATGGGCCTGCGCTATGACAACGAGGAACTGGTAGCAGCCCAATTAGGTGCCACCTATTACTATGGTGATAAGTTGGAGAAGAACGTGGACCTCACCCTCAGGTTGGGTAAGCGCACGATGGGCCGCTTGGCCTGGAACATGAGCCCACGCGCTCACTACAAGATTGGTGCCTCCTACGAGATATGGCACGAGGATGTCAACATCTATCAGGGCAAACACCGCTCGGACAACCTGTTATTCCTCTATCAGAAGGCCAATGCCACACTGCTCTCGCTCGATGCCCTCAACTTCAATGTCGATTTAGGGCTCTCGTGGGAGTATTACCACAACTATGATGTCCTGAGCAACGAATATAGCATCAAGCCGTTCAAGAAGGACATTTACTACTTCAACTATCACGCTAGTGCCCAATACAATACCGAAGACCACTGGTACTTTACCCGCCACGGCATGAAAACCGAGCTCAAATATGCCTACTATACCGATGACTTCGTTCAATGGAAAGGCCGTACCGGATTCAATGAAGTGTCTGTCCAGTGGCGCATGACATTGCCGCTGACCAGCACAACCCATCTGCAGCCTATGGCCTACGGCCGACTGGTGTTTGGAGACAACATGCCGGCAACGCTCATGAACATGGTGGGCGGTAACCGCTTTGGCATCTACTATCCCCAACAACTGCCGTTTGCAGGCTTCGGTCATTGCCACATGATGGACAGCAAAGTGTTTGTGACTGGCATCAAAGTGCAACAACGAGTGTTCCAGGAGCACTACATCACCTTCAAGGGACAAATCGCTGAACAAAACGACAAACTGGGCCATCTGTTTGACAACAAGCCCATTTGGGGCTTCCAGCTGGCATACAGCTACAACAGCATCTTCGGCCCGCTAGGCGGCTCACTGAGTTGGAGCAACTTTACCCACCAAGTCTACCCCTACATCAACCTCGGCTTCGAATTCTAATCCCGACGGCAATTGCCTCAACGATACACCCTACATTTTAACAAGCCCTATGTTTGACACTGACGGTTCGAACATAGGGCTTGTTTGATTATTATTCCGTCTGTGATACCTGCAGGCTGCCACATTCGGAAGTTGTTGGAACTGTTATACTGATTTATTGCACTGAATATTTGCATATTATTAAATATTGGTTTATCTTTGTGAATAAAAATTGATGGCCCATGAATGTGCATCAACAACAATGCCTGGAGGACACCTATGAACTGGTGGAGCGCCTCAAGCGGGAACACCCATTGCGACAGCTGTTTTGGGAGTGTACCCTGCGCTGCAATATGGCGTGCCGACACTGCGGCAGTGACTGCTTGAAAGTCTCTGCCGTGCCCGACATGCCGTTTGCCGATTTCCTGCCAGTGCTCGATGATGTGGCAGCACACTGCAACCCCCGCCGCGTGTTGGTGAACACCATTGGCGGTGAGCCGCTGGTCCGTCCTGACCTGATGGACTGCGGACGTGCCATCCGTGAGCGCGGCTTCATGTGGGGCATGGTGACCAATGGCATCACCCTGGACCGCTCTGTCGCCCGCGAGTTGGCACAGGCCGGCATCAATACGCTATCCATCGATGTGGACGGCACCCGCGACGACCACAACTGGCTGCGCAACTCCCCTACGGGCTTTGACCGCGCCATGCGGGCCGTAGAAGCAGTGCAGACCATTCCCCACCTCACCTGGGACATCATCACCTGCGTGAACAGCCGCAACATCAACCACCTTGACGAGCTCAAGCAACTGCTCATCGAGGCCGGCGTCACCCGTTGGCGCTGTTTCACCATCATCCCCATGGGGCGCGCAACCGACGACGAGAGCCTGCAACTCACCGATGAGCAGTTCCGCGATCTGCTCAACTTCATCGTCCTCACCCGCCGTGAGGGAAAAATTAACCTGAGTTATGCCTGTGAGGGCTATCTGGGTGCATACGAAGGACTCGTTCGCAACTCTTTCTACAACTGCCAGGCAGGACTGACAGTAGCGAGCGTTCGCGCCGACGGTGCCATCTCGGGCTGCCTGAGCATCCGCAGCGACTATAATCAGGGGAACATCTATCGTGACCGTTTCTGGGACGTGTGGGAAAACCGTTTCGAGCAATACCGCGACCGTGAGTGGATGCGACACGGCGTGTGCCAGGATTGCGAGGCATTCCGTTACTGCCAGGGCAATGGTTTCCACCTGCGTGACGAGAATGGAGACTTGATGCTGTGCCACTACAACCGACTGAAGAACATAAAACTCTAAAACGCAATACGCTATGAAAAAGAAAAACAAGGACAAAACAAGGAAATCAATCACCGCTGTGGGCGCAGTAGTTGCGGCAGGCCTCACGCCAGGCATTGCCACTGGCTCCCCCGTGACACAGCCGCCGAGCGACGAGGTAAAACTCACGGCTGCCGATGTTGTTTCCATCAACGGTGATGTGTACGACTTCGACGATTTGTTTGCCATGAATCAGGTGGTGAACCGGAGTATTGACCAGACTGTAGTTGTCTATGGTCCGCCTCCAGCCCAAAGGGACAAGGACAAAAAGAAGAAAAAGGACAAGGACCAACAGATCAGAGAACAGGAGATCGCCGATTCCATTAATCAAGAGAAAATGATGCAGGCCGAGCGGGAACGTATTGAGGCCATGCGCCGCGACTCCATCGAGCGCGCCATGAAAGCGCATGAGCTGGTCTATGGCCCGCCCCCTCCCCGACGTATTATTTTAGATTCCGAAGGTTTGCGCTCTATGGCCGCCAACGACAAGTCGGAAGCGACACATATCGTTAGCGAAATACTCCAAGACTATGTTATGCAATTGTCTCGTCAGAACTACATCCCAATTGAGGCCAACATTATCCGCGACCTGAAATTGGATGCTGAGCAACTGGAAGCGTTCTCACAAGAGATAGAGAACAACTTGGGCGTACAGCTGACCAGTGACATGATGAAGCAACTGGGTACCCTGCAACGTATCGCTAATTTCATCGTCGTGGTTGCTTCACCCGTTAAGAATGAGGACTAAGTCCCTCTATACCCATCCTCTTCCATACCTATAATAAATGCGGGGGCCTGTTGAGGCGCCCCGCATTTTTGTTTTTAGACCTAGGTTTCTAGTCCTTATTCGATGGGATTGTTCTCGGCGAAGATGGCCATGCGTTCGTCGAGGATCTCGTACTGGTGATCCTGGATGAACGAGGTGCACACGCGCAGACCTTCCTGCCATGAGCCGGTAGTGGCCAAGCAGATAGCGCTAACGCCGTAGTACATCAACTCACGCGCCAACTGACCACTGGTCATGTTGCCGTAACCGATGGTGAAGTAGAAACCGTCGGCGATGGGTTTGTCACCGTCCATGCCGTAAACGATGCGGAAACCATGGCGGGTGAAAATCTCCTTCAACTTGTGGGCACGCTCACCATAGACGATGACATCGTCACGGAAGTGGTACTCACCGTTGCTGGCAGCGTCCATAATGGCCGCGAGGGCATACTGGGCGCTGTGGCTCGTGCCTGATGACAGGGCATAGAGCGTGCGGGTGATGAACACCTTGCCAAAGGGCAGTCCGTCGTAGCGGGCCGACAGGTCGGGATAGTGACGATGGAAGATCGTCGGGCTGATGCAAGTCATCGCGATGCGCTCGCCAGCATAGGAGAAGGCCTTGCTACCGCTGATGTGCATGATGTAGTTGTCGGTATATTTGGCCACGCTGGGCTGGAAGGGCGGCTCAAAAGGCTTGCTGATGTCCAGACGGAAGTCCATAGCGAAGTAAGCCAGGTCTTCAAGCACAATGACATCATACTTGGTAGCCAACTCGCCGATATCACGCAACTCATCGTCGGTCAAGCAGATCCAAGCAGGGTTGTTGGGGTTGCTGTAGATAAGGCAGCAAACGTCGCCCTTAGCCATATATTCCTCGAGTTTGGCACGCAGTTTGGGACCACGGAACTCGTAGATGTCGAACGTCTCGTAGGGGACATCCTGAATCTCCAATTGCAGCTTCTGCACGGGGAAACCGGGGTCGATAAAGAGGGCTTTGTTCTTCTTCTTGTTGCTCTGGGTGATGGTGAGCAACGAGGCAAAGGTGCCCTGCATCGAGCCGACGGTGGGAATGCAGCACTCGGCGGGAATGTCAATGTCGATAAACGCCTTGATGAAGCGCGAGGTGGCTTCCTTGATCATGGGCTCACCGGGCAGTGCGGGATAGAGGCGGGCGCAACCGTTCTGCAACGCCTTAATCTGTGCTTCGACACCAATCTTGGCAGCGGGCAGTCCGGGAATACCCATCTCCATCTTGATAAACTCCTGTCCCGACTCGCGCTCAGCACGCTCGGCAATGGCCTTCACCTCACGGATGGTGGCGTTGGCATAGTCGATGATGCCATACTCGTCAATCGCGCGGTCGATGATCTCGCGGCTAATGGGTGTGGGTCTCATCGCTGAGCCTCCTTTCCGATGGCAAGTGCCTTGAGGTTGGCGTCAACCACTGCGTCGCCCTTACGGCCAAAGACGCGGCGAATGGCGTTCTCGAGTTTATCATACTCGATGCCGAGGGCCTTCTGGGCAGCACCCAGCAGGATGACATTGGCCGAGCGAGGAATCTCGTTATCCTTGGCCAACTGCTCGATATCGAGGGTAATGACGTTCTTCACCTTGGCCAATTCGGCCATCACGGTATCCACCTCGGGATAGTTGGTGATGTTCACAAAAGGCTTGCTCGAAGTGATGATCCAGCCCTCCTTGTTCAGGAAAGGCAGGTAGCGCAGGGCCTCCATCGGTTCCATCGAGATAATCACGTCGGCCGAACCCTTAGCGATCAAGTCGCTGTGGATGGGATTGGGCCTGCTTGATATAAAGATTCTCGTGCATGGCTGCTTCGCCAATCACGGTAGCGATGGAGAGGATACCTTGTCCACCCACGCCGCACAAAATGATATCAGTTTTCATTGCTTTGCCTCCTGTGCTTTCTTTTGTTTGAGATGACGTTGTAATGTTTGCATGCACTCGCGGCGCGGGATAATCACGCTGGTGCCGCGATAGTTAATCTCGTCACGCATCACTTGCGTGATTTCGGGCATGTTCTTGGGCAGGGGAACAACCACCTTAAGGTGCTCGTCGGTCATACCCAGACCACGGCAGATGGCCTCAAACTTGTTGGTACCTGCCGAGTCCTGACCACCCGTCATACCGGTGGTCAAGTTATCGCTGATGATAACGGTGATGTTGGCGTTCTCGTTGATGGCGTCGAGCAGACCCGTCATACCCGAGTGGGTAAAGGTCGAGTCGCCGATGATGGCAACGGCGGGCCACTGGCCGGCATCGGCGGCACCCTTGGCCATGGTGATGCTGGCACCCATGTCAACACACGAGTGGATAGCCTTGAAGGGGGGCATGAAGCCCAGCGTGTAGCAACCGATGTCGCCAAACACGCGAGCATTGGGATACTCCTTCAGCACCTCGTTCAACGCGGTGTAAACATCGCGGTGACCGCAACCCTGGCACAGTGCGGGGGGACGCGGAGCCACATTCTCACAGCTGGGATAGCCCTCGCTGACGGGGAGACCCAGAGCATTCTTCAAGGCATCGGGGCTCAATTCGCCCGTGCGGGGCAGCTCACCGGTGAGGCGGCCCTTGATTACTGCATTGCCCGGCATCACGCCACGCACGAGATCCTCGACGAAGGGCTGGCCTTCCTCGGCGATGAGCACGGCGTCACAGTCGGCAGTCATGCGGCGGATGAGTTCCTTGGGCATGGGATACTGGCTGATCTTGAGCACGGGATAGGGGCATCCGTCAGGATAGCACTCCATCAAGTAGTTGTAGGCGATACCTGTGGCAATAACACCCATCGAGTGGTCGGCACCGTCAATGTACTTGTTGTACTCGCTCTTGACGGCACGATCCTCGAGGTCGGCCTGCTGACCAGTAACGGTAATGTTACGCTTGATGGCGTTGCCGGGGAGCAATACCCAGTGGCTAGCCTTGGCATCGTAGTTCAATTCGTTCTCGGCACGCGGGGTCTCTTTCACCTCTACCACGGCACGGCTGTGGGCCATGCGGGTGGTCACGCGCATGAGCACGGGCAAGCACACCTCCTCGCTCAACTCATAGGCCTTCTCCATCATGTCGTAGGCCTCCTGTTGGGTGCTAGGCTCCAGCGTGGGAATCATAGCGAACTTGCCATAGAAACGGCTGTCCTGCTCGTCCTGGGAAGAGTGCATCGAGGGGTCGTCGGCCACGAGAACCACCAGACCACCGTTCACACCCGTCATGCCCGAGTTAACGAACGGGTCGGCGCACACGTTCAAGCCCACATGCTTCATGCAGACCAGCGCGCGCTTGCCCATGAAGGACATACCCAGGGCAGCCTCCATAGCCGTCTTTTCGTTGGTACACCAGCGGCGATGAACATTGCGTTCCACCGCTAACTTAGAATTCTGAATGTACTCCGTGATCTCGGTCGAGGGAGTACCTGGATAGGCATACACGCCGCTCAGACCCGCGTCAAGCGCGCCCTGGGCGATAGCCTCATCACCTAAGAGTAACTTTCTCATTATTATAAGGTTTAACTAGTATTATCTCAATTAGTTAGTGTATTAGAAGTATCTTTCAACCCACAAAGTTACATATAATAATCCACTCTACAAATTTTTTAAGGATTTTTGACCAATAACACCAAGAAACGGTGACAACCATTCAACCGACCCGGACACCAGCACCCATGCCTTGCCTTGAGCCCAAACACAGGCCATTCCCTTCTTGAAAATGATAATGGTGACCCTAACAATACACTTATATCTTTAAATTGTGAAGTGCTTGATTGTTTCTCGATTATTTTGTGTACCTTTGTCGCGTTGTGGCGAAGGTTGGCTGCACCTCGGGAATACTCAAATAAATTTGGTTTTCCCCTCGACTTGCACTACCTTTGCACACGATTTGTGCAACTGTTAACCCAAAGACTGGCAAATAATAACTTAAAACTAAATATAAAAAAATGATTAATCAGCAATTACTGAATCCTAAGAGCATTGTCGTTATTGGCGGCAGCAACAACGAGCAGAAGCCCGGTGGCGCTATCGTGCGCAACTTGAAGCAAGGTGGCTACAAGGGCGACCTCTACATCCTCAACCCCAAGGAGGACGTGGTACAAGGCATCAAGGCCTATCAGGACATGAAGGAACTGCCTAACGCCGACCTGGCTATCCTAGTGGTGGCAGCAAAGTACTGCCCCGAGTATGTTGACTTCCTGACCGAGTACAAGGGCGTCAGGGCGTTCATCATCATCAGCGCCGGCTTTGGCGAGGAGACCCACGAGGGTGGTTTGCTGGAGCAGCACATCCTGGACACCTGCGCTAAATATGGCGCCGCGCTCATCGGCCCCAACTGCATCGGCCTGTTGACCACCAACCACCACAGCGTGTTCACCCGCCCCATTCCCGCACTGAGCCCCAAGGGCGCCGACTTCATCAGCGGCTCGGGTGCTACCGCCGTGTTCATCGTTGACTCTGGCGTGAGCAAGGGTCTCGAGTTCAACAGCGTGTGGTCGATTGGTAACGGCAAGCAGATTGGTATCGAGGACGTACTGCAATACATGGACGAGAACTTTGACCCCGAGCGTGACTCCAAGGTCAAGTTGCTCTACATCGAGAATATCTCTAACCCCCAGCGCTTGCTCAAGCATGCCCGCTCACTCATCAACAAGGGTTGCCGCATCGCCGCCATCAAGTCGGGTTCGAGCGAGAGCGGTAGCCGCGCTGCATCGAGCCACACTGGCGCTATCGCATCGAGCGACACCGCCGTTGACGCCTTGTTCCGCAAGGCTGGCATCGTGCGCTGCTACTCACGCGAGGAGTTGACCACCGTGGGCTGTGTGCTCACCCTGCCCGAGGTGGCCGGTCGCAACGTTGCCATCATCACCCACGCCGGAGGCCCTGGTGTGATGCTGACCGATGCCCTGTCCAAGGGTGGCATGAACGTGCCCACGCTCGATCCCAAGATCAGCGAGGAACTGAAGGCCCAACTCTATCCCGGTTCATCGGTAGCCAACCCCATCGACTTCCTGGCAACGGGCACTCCCGAGCACCTGGGCATCTGCATCGACTACTGCGAGAAGCGCTACGACAACGTGGACGCCATCGTGGTCATATTTGGCACACCTGGCCTCTTCCCCTGCGACGACGCCTACAACATGCTGCATGAAAAAATGCTCACCTGCAAGAAACCCATCTTCCCCGTGCTGCCGAGCCAAAACACCGCCAGCCGCGAGGTGAAGGAATTTATCGATAAGGGACACGTGATCTTTGCCGACGAGGTGGACCTGGCCAATGCCATTACCCGCGTTATCGACACGCCTAAGCCCGCAACCACCGACAACCTGTGCCCCGAGGTTGACGCCACTGCCGTGCGCAACATCATTGACGGCATCAAGGAGGACGGTTACATCGCTCCCGACCAGGTGCGCGCTCTGCTGCAGGCTGCCGCCATCCCCGTAGTGCCCGAGAAGGTATCGGCCAACCGCGACGAGCTCGTCGCCGCAGCCCGCGAGATGGGCTATCCCATCGTGGTCAAGGTCGTTGGCCCCGTGCACAAGAGTGACGTGGGCGGCGTGACGCTCAACGTCAAGGACGACGCTCAACTTGAGGCCGAGTTTGACCGCATGATGCAGATTCCCGATGCCACTGCCGTGATGATCCAGAAGATGATCAGCGGCACCGAGCTGTTCATCGGCGCCAAGTACGAGAACAACTTTGGCCACAACGTGCTGTGCGGCTTGGGCGGCATCTTCGTCGAGGTACTCAAGGACGTACAATTTGGTCTGGCGCCCCTGTCCCAGCCCGAGGCTGAACGCATGGTACGCTCCCTCAAGGGTTACAAGATCATCCAGGGTACCCGCGGCAAGAAGGGCCTGAACGAGGAACTGTATGTGAAAATCATCATGCGCCTCTCGACCATGCTCCACTACACTCCCGAGATCAAGGAGATGGACATCAACCCGCTGCTGGCCGACAGCGATCACGTGACCGCCGTTGACGCCCGCATCCGCGTCGAGAAGTAACAAGTGATGGTGGCTGATTAGCAACCACATATATAATATAGGTATATAGACCTAACTATAGATGAATTTCAAAGCGGTGTTGGCAACATCACCGCTTTGTTTTCTTTTTAGACCTCAGGGCCTTTTTTGCAGGATGACTGTAGGGCCTCGCCTTGGCGTGGCCGTTCAGCAGGAGTATGTATTACCGTCCCCGATGCGGCCACGCCAAGGCGAGGCCCTACGTTTCCTCAGCGTTGCAGCGTTTTTCACAGACTATTGTTTTTTTATTTGGCATAAGTTTGCTTCGAGAGGGGTCATTTTGGGGCGTCAAAGAGGGTGAAATGGACCGTTTTGATGGAAATTTCCTGTTTTAAAATGTTAATCATTATTAAAAAACATGAAATCGTGGTCAGTTTTGGCAAGTTGGAGTGGCAAAAAAGGTAAAAAGTTTGGTGGGGAAAAGTAAAAGCAGTACCTTTGCGCGCCGATTATTATCAAGGTAAGAACCCGTTATGGCAATGTCGTGTGGAATTTGGCCGTTCCGCATGGTGTTGCTTGGGCAATTAACTAACTATTAATTAGGAATTTAAAAAAGTGGATACTTTAAGTTACAAAACCATTTCGGCAAACGCCGAGACCGTACAGAAGGAATGGGTGGTAGTGGATGCTACCGACCAGATCCTGGGTCGCTTGTGCTCAAAGGTGGCAAAATTGCTGCGCGGCAAGTACAAGACCAATTACACCCCGCATGTTGATTGCGGTGACAATGTGATCATCATCAATGCCGACAAGTGCAAGATGACCGGCAAGAAGTGGACCGAGCACCAGTACGTGCGCTACACTGGCTACCCCGGTGGTCAGCGTTTCACGACTCCTGCCCTGCTTCAGGCCAAGAGCGAGAAGAAGAAAGACCTGCGCAAGGGTATGCACCCCCTGTACATGCAAGTCATCAAGGGCATGCTGCCCAAGAACCGTCTGGGTGCTAAGCTGTTGAAGAACGTTCACGTTTACAACGGCCCCGAGCATCCCCACGAGGCACAGAATCCCAAAGTTATTGACATTAACAAACTGAAATAAGAAGCATGGAACAGATTAATGCAGTAGGTCGCCGCAAAGCCGCTATCGCTCGCGTGTATGTGAAGGAAGGCAATGGCGAAATCACGATTAACAAACGCCCGTTGGCAGACTACTTCCCCAATCCCATCCTGCAATACATCGTTAAGCAGCCGCTTAGCACGCTGGATGTTGCCGAGAAGTATGACATTAAGGTGAACCTCGTTGGTGGTGGTTACAAGGGACAGGCCGAGGCCCTGCGTCTCGCTATCGCCCGCGCCCTGGTGAAGATCAACCCCGAGGACAAGAGCGCACTGCGCAAGGAGGGTTTCATGACCCGCGACCCGCGTGCTGTAGAGCGCAAGAAACCCGGTCAGCCCAAGGCCCGCAAGAGATTCCAGTTCAGCAAGCGTTAATCGCCGCATGACGATGGGCTGCGGCTTGCCGTGGTCCGATGCTTGCTCTACATTAAATATAGATGCGCTACGTGTAGCGTGAACTATATCGAGTTTAGTATCCAAATCGCATAGACTCACACTGGGAACTGCGGTGGCTACTATGCGATTGATTTAGTCGAACGTAAACATTTTATTAAAAAACAAACAAAACAATGCAGACACCTAATTTTGACCAACTGCTTGAGGCTACTTGCCACTTTGGTCACCTGAAACGCAAATGGAACCCCGCGATGGCGCCCTATATCTTCATGGAGCGTAACGGTATCCACATTATCGACTTATACAAGACCAGCGCCAAGCTGGAAGAGGCAGCATTCGCACTGAAGAACATTGCCAAGAGCGGCAAGCGCATTCTTTTTGTTGCCACCAAGAAGCAGGCCAAGGAAGTATGCCCTACGTTATCGAGCGTTGGCCCGGCGGTATGCTGACCAACTTCACCACCATCCGCAAGGCTGTGAAGAAGATGGACACCATCGACAAGATGGAGACCGACGGCACCATGGACAACATGTCCAAGCGCGAGAAGCTGCAGTTGAGCCGCCAGCGTGCAAAGTTGGAGAAGAACCTGGGTTCCATCAAGAACCTGAACCGTCTTCCCAGCGCCCTGTTCGTGGTTGACGTGCTCAAGGAGCATATCGCTGTTGCCGAGGCTAACCGCCTGGGTATCCCCGTGTTCGGTATTGTGGACACCAACAGTGACCCCACCAACGTGGACTTTGCTATCCCCGCCAACGATGACGCCAGCAAGTCAATCGACATCATCCTGGCCACCGTTTGTGAGGCTATCAAGGAAGGTCTGGAGGAGCGCAAGGCCGAGCAGATCGACAACAAGGATGCTGAGGCCGATGACGAGGAGGTAAAAGAGGCTCCCAAGCCCCGCCGCCAGCGTGTTCGCCGTCCCGCCGCTGCTGCCGAAGAGGCCCCCAAGGCCGAAGAGGCTGCTGCGCGCGACATGACCGGCGCAGGCTTGAGCGACTGCAAGAAGGCGCTCATCGAGAGCGACAACGACATCACCAAGGCTATGGAGCTGATCCGCAAGCGCGGCCAGGCCATCGCCGCCAAGCGTGAAGACCGTCAGGCAGCTCAGGGCATCGCTATCGGTAAGACCGACGGCAAGTTCGCTGCTATCATCGCCCTCAAGTGTGAGACCGACTTCGTTGCCAAGAACGAGAAGTTTGTCAACCTTGCCAAGGCTATCCTGGACCTCGCAATGGCCCAGAAGCCCGCTAACCTCGACGAGCTCAATGCCCTCCAGATGGACGGCAAGGCCGTGAGCGAGCAGATCACCGCCCTGAGCGGTATCACTGGCGAGAAGATGGAATTGGGCGCCTATGAGTGCCTGAACGCCCCCTCGACCGTTGTTTACAACCACTTCAACGGTATGCTCTCAGCCGCTGTTGCCTTCAACCAGGAGAACGTGGCAGAGGACGTAGCCAAGGCTATTGCTATGCAGGTTGCTTCGATGAATCCCATCAAGGCCACCCGCGAGCAGATTCCTCAGGAAGTTATCGACGAAGAGCTCCGCATGGCTGTGGACAAGACCCGCGCCGAGCAGGTGAGCAAGGCTGTTGAGAACGCCTTGAAGAAGGCTGGCTTCAACCCCTACTACTGCGCTACCGAGGAGCACCGCGACGAGGCTATCCGCAAGGGTTACATGACCGAGGCTCAGGTTGCCGAGGCTCTGAAGCTCATGGACGAGACCGCCAAGCAGAAGGAGGCCAACATGCCCGAGCAGATGATCCAGAACATCGCCCAGGGTCGCCTGAACAAGTTCTATCAGGAGAACGTCCTGATGGAGCAGGTTTACGAGGCTGGCGAGAACAAGGAGACTGTTGCCCAGTTCCTTGTTGCTGCCGATAAGGACCTCAAGGCCATCGATCTGAAGCGTGTCAACCTCAACGTTGACTAATCTCGATATCGAGACACAACACAACATGGTGAGTGCCAGCAGTTCAACCTGTTGGCACTCATTTTTTTGCTTTTTGTGCTTGACAAAAAACAGGAGGGTTCAATTGATTCCCTTTTTTCCCCATTTTTTACGCCTCAAGCACTTTTTACGGGGTTTTACATTGTGGGATGGGAAAAATGTTGTAACTTTGCCGCGCTTTTTTGAAGTTTCCAGTGTGATGGGAAATTAAAGGAAGCGTTTTATTAACAAATCACTTTAATTTTGAGTAACACAATTATTTAAAAATGAAGACTTATCAATTGAACGCAGAGGCTCGTACCGACCTCGGCAAGAAGGCCGCTAAGGCCCTCCGCAAGGAGAACAAGATTCCCGTTGTCCTCAATGGTGGCAAGCTCGTTGACCTGGACAAGAATGGTAACTACAGCGGCAAGCTGCTGGCTGGTGAGAAGGTCGTGCCCATTGGCCGTGACGGCAAGGGTATCATCACCACCGACCTGGTAGTGAACTTCGCCGACGTGCGCAAGCTCATCTACAGCACCGACGTGTATGTTATCGACTTGACCTATGACGGACAGACCCGCAAGGCCGTCCTCAAGGACCTCCAGTTCCACCCCGTTAGCGACGCGGTTCTTCACATCGACCTCATGGAGGTTTATGATGACAAGCCCGTTGTAGTTCAAATCCCCGTTCACCTCGAGGGTCACGCTGTCGGTGTAAAGGCTGGTGGTAAGCTCTACCTGAGCATGAAGAAAGTGAAGGTTAAAGGTCTGTACAAGGACATTCCCGAGACCATCATGCTCAACGTGGACAAGCTGGAGATTGGCAAGACCATCAAGGTTCGCGACTGCAAGTTCGACAACTTTGAGCTGGTTAACGCTGCCGACCTGGTTATTGCTGGCGTTCGCACCACCCGTGCTGCTGCTAATGCAGTTACCGAGGGCGAAGAGGGCGAGGCTGCCGAAGGCGAGGCTGCTGCCGAGTAATCATCATTGCTGTTGCAGCACCAATTGCTGCAATACACCCGAAACAACCTATGAAATATCTCATTGTCGGTTTGGGGAACATTGGTGCCGAGTACCAGGGGACCCGCCACAACATAGGATTTACAATATTGGATGCTCTCGCCGAGGCATCCAATATTGTTTATAGCACGCAACGCTATGGTGCCGTGGCCGAGATGCGCCTCAAGAACCAGCAACTCGTGCTCTTGAAGCCGTCCACCTACATGAACCTGAGCGGTGAAGCCGTGCGCTACTGGATGATCAAGGAGAAAATCGACCTGAGCCATCTGCTGGTCATCGTTGATGACATTGCCTTGCCATTCGGGCAAATCCGCATCCGCTCCAAGGGTGCTGACGGAGGCCACAACGGGCTGAAGAACATCACCGACATGCTGCAGAGCCAGCAATGGGCACGATTACGATTTGGTGTGGGCAACGACTTCCCGCCGGGAGCCCAAGTTGACTATGTGCTGGGCTACCCCACCCCTGAGGAACTCGCCATCCTGCCCGAACGCGCCAAGGTCGCCATCGACGCCATCAAGGCCTTCTGCCTGTCAGGCGTGACGTTCGCTATGAACAATTACAACAATAAGTAGGTTAATGCGACATGAAAGAAGTGAGAATCGACAAGTGGCTCTGGGCCACCCGCGTGTTCAAGACGCGCACCATCGCCACCACGGCTTGTAAACTGGGCCGCGTGACCATCGGTGGCATGCCCGTGAAGCCGTCACACAGCATCAAAGTGGGCGACCGCATCGACGTACGCAAGCCGCCAGTAACCTATTCATTTGAGGTCATTGAGGTGCTCAACAACCGCGTGGGCGCCAAACTGGTGCCGCTCTACCTCAAGAACATCACCAGTGCCGACCAGTTGCGCCTGCTCGAGATGGTCAAGATTGACGGCTTTGTCAACCGCCAGCGCGGCATGGGCCGCCCGACCAAGAAAGAGGGACGTGAACTGCAGGAATTTACCGACGATGCCTTCTTCGGCTTTGACGATCCCACTCCGCTTGATGACGCGTTTGACTGGGACGAGGAGGACAACCCCCTGTGGACCGAAGACGACGAGAACCGTCTGAACGAGGACATCGCCCGACGCAAGAAGGAGAAAGGCCAGAACGGCAAGGAGGATTAACGACTAATAGTCGTCGGACTTGGGCATGCGGCGGCAGAAGTCCAAGAAACGGCAATACCTGCAAGAATAGCCGTCCTCAATACACTGTTTAAATGGCTGAGTGAACATGACGCTGATGGTTGCCGCCATGCGGGTGATAAACTCTTGGCACAACTCGTTATCGGCTGCCATCGAGAAATCGACCTGTTTAGGTTTGGTTTTTTTGTCAGGCTTGTACCAGACGCCACTTTGCTGCATCGACGATATCCTGTAAATAACAGGTGTTATCTTGCCTATCGACGGGAATTCCTGGAGATAGGCATAACTGTATAGAAACAATTGCAGAATGGCCGTGCGGTGCTTTTGCTTACCGCCGACGAACAGGTCATCCATCTTAGAGAAAGTCGTTTCGTCAGAGCCCGTCTTGTAGTCCACAATGCGCACGGTGCCGTCATTCAGGCGATCCACACGGTCGGGCTTGTAAGTAAAGTTGAACTTGACGCCCGCCATGTCCATCTGGAGCCTGTTGTGAGTCGTCTCGCACTCGATGACCGTGAACGGTCCGCCCGTTTCTGCAATTTTGTCGACATCATAGTCAAGAACATACTTCACATAGCTCTTAATGGTGTCAACAAGCATGAGTGCCTCACCACGCAACTGGGTGGTATCGGTAGCCAATTTGTCCTCGGGGACATGCAGATAGAGCCTCTTGATATTGCGCACGATGGCCTTGTCCATGGCGTTTTTCTCAAACCACTTGATATACTCCACGTCAACCAATCCATGGCGCTCCTGTAACTGCGGGCTATTGTAGCAGTCGTCAAGGGTGTCGTGGACAATCGTGCCAAAGGTTCCCGAATCCATAAAGTCGCCGGCATCGCTGTCGTTGTTCAGGTTCTGAATATAGTGCAGATAGAACTGCAACGGGCATCCTATATACTTGTTGATGGCACTGGGCGACAGATACCAATCGGAGGCATAGGTGTGATGCTGCAGGTAGCGCCTGAGCAGGTCATCGTAGCCCTTGTTAGGAGCATGAATGGCGACAGCCGAGGACGTCTCAATCGTTGGATTCATCTCGACAAAATCCAACTTTTTGCCATGCACCTTCTCGAGCTGGGTGATAAAACGGGACTTCTCGCTGGAACCCATTGAATCAACGCTGGAATCATAGATCATGGTCACATGGCGGGCACGATTGAGCAGGCGGTAGAAGTTGAACGAGACGATCGCTTCCTGCTGCTCGGTCGTGGACATGCCATGGGCGCGACGGATATAGTTGGGAATGAATGAGTTGATACTGCGATGTCGAGGAAATATTTTCTCATTCATCGATAGGATCACGACATTGTCAAAGTCGAGGCTACGCGTTTCTAGCAGACCCATGATCTGAAGGCCATGCAAGGGTTCTCCCGTGAAGGGAACCATGGCCGTTGACGACAAGCGGTCAATGAGATAAAACACGGTGGAACTCTGCAACGGGCGTTCACAGGCCGACAGCGACTGCTTGAGTTGGGTGAGCACATCGATATACATGGTCAAGAATGCCTGCTGCAAGGGCAACTCGACAGTGTTGAGAGCCTCGTCATCGTCAGTTTTGCCCTGAGGCTGGGCCTCGGCGGGTTGCATCCTCTCCATCAGCCTGTTGCAGAAGGCCAACAGATGGTCCAGATAGTCAGACTGCTGCTGATGCTCATCACCCCCCTGCTCACTGTCCATGGCCGGAGCGAACAAGTCGCTGAAACCCAGTCCCTCGAACTCGCTGGCTGGAATCCTGAAGCGGTTAGTATAGGTGAATTGGGACATCTTGGCCATTGCCTCCTTGGTAAAAAAGGTCTTGATCAAGGGATGGGACAAGATATCATATACATCCTCGCGATAATAAGTCCATCCAATTTTTTCTTTGGTCGCCTGGTGGTGGAGACGCGCGACAATGTGCATGAGCGAGACAATGCCTGAGCTACGCAAGGGGTAACCCAGGGTCACGTTGAGCGCCCCCACGTCATGAACCGAGTGTAACAAGGGCACCAGCAGGTTCTCGTCAGGCAGCACGATGGCTGTGTCAAGATTGGTGTGGTTACGGTCTTTCCACATATCCACTACCTCGTCAAAGGCCACCTTGGCCTGCCCAACACCAGAGGGAACCGACACGACACGCAAGGTTTGCTTGCAGTCGTCGAGTGGCTCGATAGCCGTGGCGCCAAAGTGCTTACAGTAGCCATCAATAAGCAATGCTCCCGGATCGTGAGGGGCCTTGCTGAACATGGCTTCCAACCCAGCATTATCCCACCAGAAATCGGCCTTCTGCTCGGCCTTGAAGTGATCCATCAGTTTCACTTCGGCAGCCGAGAGGACGCCGAAACCCACAAACACCAACTTGCTATAACAGCACTTGAAGCTTGATGTCTCGGCCGCTTGCCGCAATTGCATTCCTGGAGAGACCAGTCCCTTGCCAGCAAGCGCCTCATGGTAACTCTTGTAGATGGTTGCAAGCGCGTTCCACAGGCTCATAAACTCCTGTTTGACCTCGCCGCTCTTGGTATCCTTGCTGCGCTTCTGCCACAGGTCGGCCTCGGCCGACGCATCAAAGAACGACAAGAACAGGCTGTCGCCAAATATGCGTCTCACTTGCTCCTGCACCTCAGCAGTCAGGTAATTGCTGCCCAAATTGTGCAGATCGCTCAAGTTGCGATAAATCTCTTCAGCATCGTTCAGTGACTTGTCGATGTCATTAAAGTCACCGATAATGAGTTGTGCCCAATAGATGAACTTGTCAAACTCTTGGGCCTTGTCACCCATAGCCTGGCAATAAGCGTCATAGAGAGCGAAAATCATCTCGATATCGGTTGCTACACTCGTGCCAGTGAGTTCAGTGACCAATTCATTGATAGAGGTCACACAAGGCATCAAATGAGGCTTCACCGAACGCTCAGCCACATCATCATTAATGAGTTGTAGTTGCAGATAATGGCTGAAGAACTGCCCACCCCTTCGGTTAGGGAAAACAAAGCAATAATCTTCAAGACCTTCAGAACGGCTATAATATTGTGCAACTTGTTGCAAGAATGGCGTATTCATATTCAGCGTACTTTTTCAGAGGATATTATTTCCTAATAAGGATAGAAAGACGGATGGTGAGGTCGAACAAAACAAGTTTGGCATTAGCGTTACCTGCAATATCGGTGCTCGCACGCTCAAGTTCACCGACAATGCCCTCAACGTTGCGTTCGTTGATAAACGGTGAAAAGCGCGTCGAGAAAGCCTCTTCCTCGCGTGTAAGATAATTCAAGGCCGGATTGTGCAGGTTGTAGATGAAGTTCTCGCGCACCTGACGAACCGCATAACTGAGAAAACGGCGTGCTTTTTCACGCTTCATGTCGGCAATGGCTTCGCTCCACGACTTGAGTTTGACCAGGTCGTGCTGGTAGGATAAACGCATCAACTCGATGAAGCGCTCACGAAACTCATGGAACTCGCTACCGGTCTGCACCATGCGTTCGGCCATGTTGACATTGCCATCGGCTGGTGCGGCAAGAGCCATCGCATCCTGCATGTCCATACCATAACGGTCGGCCAAATACTGGGCAATCATCGGGGTCGAGGGCTTGCGCAACTCGATGCGCTGGCAACGGGACAGGATTGTGCCCAGGATGCCTTTCTCGTTATCACTCACAAGAATGAACTTGCAGTCATCGTAAGGTTCCTCGATGAGTTTGAGCAACTTGTTGGCAGCCTCCTCCTTCAGTTTCTCGGGGAGCCACATGATGAGCACCTTATACTTGGCGGTGTAGGCGCTCAGGGTCATCTTGCGCATGATGCTATCGGCCTCGCGCACAAAGATTTGCGGCTGAGCATTGTCGTTCTTCAGCAATCCGAGCCATGCCTGGTAGTCCTCAACGGGATAACTGGTAACAAATTCGCGCCACTCATCGATATAGTCATTAGCATCACAGGGGCTGTTGCTGTCGCCCTTGCGGTTGGTGAACGGATAACTGTAGTGGGTATCTACCTGGTTAAACGATTGATGCTGGCGGCACATGGGGCACACGCCACAAGCGTCACCGTCAACATGGTTCTTGCAATGCAGGTATTGAGCCGCTGCCATCGCCAAACCCAACTTGGGTATTCCCGGTTCGCCATATAGCAACAGGGCGTGGGGCAAACGGTCGGCGTCTATCATCCGCCGTATCTGTCCTATCGCCTGCTCGTTGCCTAAAACTTCGCTGAATTTCATGTGTTCCTTGTTCTTCTTTTTTGGAGTGTAAAGATACTGCTTTTTCTCCAATCGGCATATATTCCCCCCGAAAAAGTCTTGGGATTTTGCGATAATGGGGGAAATGAGTAACTTTGCGCTGCAATGGCCGACAGAATGACACCCGAGCAGCGGCATCGCTGCATGAGCCGCATCAGGGGACGCGACACCAAGCCCGAAATGGTGGTGCGGCGATGGTTGTGGCGACAAGGGTTCCGCTATCGACTGTATGTGAAATCGCTGCCAGGACGCCCCGACATCGTGTTGCGCAAGTGGCGCACGGTGATTTTTGTCAACGGTTGTTTCTGGCACGGACACGACTGCACCAAGCACAAGCCCGCAACCCATGCCCAATTCTGGCAGGACAAAATCAACCGTAACCGCGAACGCGATGCCCGCAACCAAGCGCTCCTGCAGGCCGCTGGGTGGCATGTTATCGTCGTCTGGGAATGCCAACTATCGCCCAAAAACCGTGTCGAAACTCTCCGCGAACTGGACCTCACCTTGAGTCGCATCGTACTGCAGCGCAACGGTGCAAAACCACGCTACACCAGCCCAGGCGAGGAGGATTATCCCCCTGCCATTGCCGCCGAAGCACCAGCAGGCTATCGCAAGCCGTCAGAACACACTTTTACTGGCAATTAGCCTCCATGAAGAGAAAAATGCCTAATTTTGCACCTTAAACTCAGATTTTTCAAGATGGAAACCAAACAGAACCACCTATACTCCCTGGCCACGCTCCAACTCATCGCGGTCGTCACCATCGTCATGGGTCACCTGTGGGTGAGCGAAAGCATCAGCGTGTTCATGAACAGCGTCTGTGTGTCCTTCTGCTTCGTCTATAGTGGTTTTTTCACGGCCAAACGCCACAACTTCGACTCATCCTATCGGCTCAACGACCATTACCATTACATGCTTGACAAGTTGGCAAAGATGTATCCCATGTATGTGCTGGCGCTGGTTGTCTGTCTGTTTGCCTTTGTTTTCCTCAAGGGCCAATTGAGCTTTGCCGTCAAGACGGTTCTCATCCACCTGTCGCTCTTGAGCCCCTGGTTCTCTTCATCAGATATCTATTTTGGCTACAATGCTGTGGGATGGTGGATTTGTGATTTGTTCTTCCTTTACCTGATTTCACCATTGATTGTCAGGATTTTGCGCCCGATGAGACTGCCATGGCAAGCCTTGCTCATCGTCGTGCTGCTGGGATTGGAATTCATTGGAGGCTATCGCAACTCGATGGAGTCCGACAGCCTGCTGCTCAACTACTATCACATGTATGAGTTCCCGCCCATCAGGATCCTGGATTTTGCCACAGGCATCGTCATTTTCAACACCACACAATGCGCATGGTGGAAGCAACTCTCCAACAAGCTCACGAGCAACTTATCGACTGTAATAGAGGTGCTTGGGGTTCTCGTGTTCGCTGTGCTGTACTGGTTCGAGAAGACCTACCTGCATGAGCACTGCTTCAGGGCATTCTGTATCCTGGCCCCGTCGGTTGTCGTCCTGTTAATGACGTTTATCTTGACCAGCAGCAAGATGGGTCTGTTATCCAGACTGCTCAGCAGCAAGCCGCTGGTCATTATGCAGCAATATACATTTGAAATCTATCTGTTGCAACTGGGTGTTTATTTCGCCCTCGAGCCCCTGTGCAACAAGCTGGGAATCAGCAATCAGCCCATTCTTCACTTTGTGGTTCAAAATGCCGCATTACTGCTTGCCGCTTGGGCAGCCCACAAGTATTATGTGGTGCCCACTTATCGTCGTTTGGGCCGCAATCGCAGGCATTAGACTACCCGCTGCCGACACACAAAAATACTTCTCGGCCAAAAAGCGATAAAACTGACAAAATGAAAGATATCATGGCGCTTTTTGCGCCTTTTCTCACTTTTCTTTCATGAAAACTATAGTTTTCAAGTTCCCTTAAAACTAGGGCTTTTCAATGCCTGTTCAGGTGTCAAAAAATCATCTCGAAAATATTTTGTCAGTAATAAAATAATGCCTAATTTTGAGCGCTTTTAAATAAACCCTGCTAAGCCTCAACCATCAAAAGCGACCTTTACTGGTTCATGAGCTTGCACAAGTTTATTCGGCATCAACTAATTGACTACATTAACGAACTTTTATTAATATTTTAAAAACGTTTTTTAACCTAAAAAATGGAGATCAAAACGGCAATGGCCGGAACACTCGAATCCGGCGACATTTTCATCCAGATTGCGCCCAACGACAACGCTGGACTGCACATTGATCTTGAAAGCACGGTAGCCTACCAGTTTGGCGACCAAATCAAGAAAGTTATCACCGAGACCCTGCAGGGCCTGGGCATCGACCAAGCCGAGGTGAAAGCCACGGACAAGGGAGCCCTGGACTGCACCATCCGCGCCCGCGTGACGGCAGCCGCCGTTCGCGCCACTGGCAAAGACGTGTGGGCCGACTAATTAACCTTAACCATCAATTAAAACGAGAAAATTGTTATGCAACGACTCAGAAGAACAATGATGTTTGTCCCTGGTAACAACCCGGGAATGATGGCCGACGCTCACATTTACGGTCCCGATTCAATCATGCTCGACCTTGAGGACTCTGTCACCATGGCCGAAAAGGATGCTGCGCGTCTGCTGGTTCACAATGCATTGAAGACTATCGACTACGGCAACACCGAGATGGTAGTACGTATCAACCCGCTGAACACTCCTTATGGTAAAAAGGATGTCGAGGCTGTGGTAAAGGCTGGCGTTCACGTCATCCGCATGCCCAAGACCGAGACTGCCGAGGAGGTAGTGGAACTCGAGAAAGAAATCATCAAAGTGGAGACCGAGCTGGGCTGCGTAGGCCGCACCCAAATCATGGCCGCCATCGAGAGCACGCTGGGCGCGCTCAACGCCTATGCTATCGCAACGGCTAGCAAGCGCATGATGGGTATCGCCCTGGGCGCCGAGGACTACTGCGCTAACCTGAAAGCACAGCGCACGACGGGCGACTCGCCCTTCTTCGGCATGGAACTGCAAATGGCTCGCCAGTGCATCGTGACTGCAGCCCGTGCTGCCGGCATCGACGCTCTTGACACCGTATTCAGCAACCTCAACGACATGGACACCTTCCGTCGCGAGGTTGAGATGATCAAGGCCATGGGCTTCGACGGCAAATCCATCATCAACCCTCGCCAAATCGAGGTTGTTAATGAGATTTTCGCACCCAAGGAGAAGGAAATCGAGAAGGCTAAGACCATCCTCGCCGCCATCAAGGAAGCCGAGAAGCGCGGCAGTGGCGTTATTGCCGTTAACGGCAACGTGGTTATCAGAGCACAACGTACCATCGACCTGGCCATCGCGTCGGGCATCATGACAAAGGAGGACTTAGCATGAACAGTATCAAAGATAGAGCAGCCATGATCGCCGAGGCTGCAAAGAAGATGAACAAGGCAGTCTATAACGACGCAGCAGTGAAGAAGGATCCGACTCCCCGCTTTGAATTGCAGCGCAAGTGCAACAAGGTGGTTACCCTCGAGGAAGCCATCAAGAAGAGCGGTCTGAAGGACGGCATGACCATCTCGTTCCACCACCACTTCCGCGGCGGTGACAAGGTGATCAACATGGTAGTTGCCAAACTCGCCGAGATGGGCTTCAAGAACCTGACTCTGGCATCGTCGAGCCTCATCGACGTGCATGAGCCCCTGATTGAGCACATCAAGAACGGCGTGATCACCCAGTTGCACACCAGCGGCCTGCGCGGTGCCCTCGCTACCGAGGTATCCCACGGTCTGATGGAGAAGCCCGTCGTATTCCGCAGCCACGGTTCACGCGGTTATGCCATCAAGAGTGGCGAACTGCACATCGACGTTGCCTTCCTGGGCGCTTCGTCTTGCGACCCCCTGGGTAACGCTGCCGGTTTCTCGACCAGCGAGAACGCCAAGAGCATCTGCGGTTCACTGGGTTATGCCCTGCCCGATGCCAAGTATGCCGACAAGACTGTCATCCTGACCGATGACCTCGTTGACTATCCCAACCAGCACAACGCCATCAGCGAGGCTGATGTTGACTATGTTGTCGTTGTTGACTCGGTGGGTGACTCGAGCAAGATTTCCTCGGGTGCCATCCGTGACACCAAGAACCCGCGCGACATCCTGCTCGCTAAGCAGGCTGCCAAGGTGGTGATGAACAGCGGTTACTTCGAGAACGGCTTCTCACTGCAGACGGGTTCAGGCGGTGCATCACTCGCCGTGACCAAGTACCTGCGCCAAGGTATGCTCGACAAGGGCATCAAGGCCAGCTTCGCTCTGGGTGGCATCACCAGCCACATGGTGAAACTGCATCAGGAGGGTCTGATTGGCCGTCTGATCGATGTTCAGTCATTTGACAAGGTTGCTGCCGAGTCGTTGATGAACGATCCCCTGCACAAGGGCGTATCGGCCAACGAGTATGCTGCCATGCTGGAGCCGGGTGCCGCAACCCACTTCCTGGATGTCGTTATCCTGTCGGCCCTCGAGGTTGACGTCAACTTCAACGTGAACGTGCTCGTTGGTAGCGACGGTATCATCCGTGGCGCCATCGGCGGTCACCCCGACACCGCTGCCGACTCGGCCCTGTCAGTAATCGTTTGCCCGTTGTTGCGCGGACGCATCCCCTGCGTCGTTGACGAGGTAACCACCCTGATCACTCCGGGTAGCAACGTTGACGTTGTCGTTACCGAGTACGGTATCGCCGTTAACCCCAACCGTCCCGAGATCAAGGAGCGTCTGGAGGCTGCCGGCCTCAAGATCGTGGACATCCACGACCTGGCTGCCAAGGCCCGCTCAATCATTGGCGATCCCGCTCCCCTGCCCTTCGGCGACAAGGTTGTCGGCGTGGTATTGAACCGTGACGGATCGGTACAGGACGTTATCAAGAACATCGTAGGCTAATCTCTCGCACTCGAGAAAATAGCCCGTAAACAAATAAGAAACTAGCGATGGAGATTACGCTTGACGCTCTACTGCAAAGCCGTGACAACCGTCACGCCCTACAGCAGCAGTTGCTCCAGCAGCATTCCGGCAAGACACTTGTGTGCCTCACCGTAGTGATGCCTGGCAACGTCAAGCGTAATCTCTACTCGGTAGTTACCGCACAAGCGGCCCTTACATCGTTGCTCGACCGACTGGGCGAGCACGTTCAGGCGACACGTGCCCGCGACCTGACAACAGGTTTTGAGGCCTATCTCATCACCGACTTGCCAGCGATGGAAGCCAAACGTGTGACCTGTGACATTGAAGACAGCCACCCGCTAGGGCGGCTGTTCGACATTGATGTCATGGCCGACGACGGAACGCCCATCAGCCGCCAGGCGGTGGGTGGAGAACCGCGTCGTTGCCTGTTGTGCGATCATGAGGCCCGCTGGTGCATGCGCAACCATAGCCACACTCAAGAGGAGTTGATGGCTCACATCCAACAGCTGATTGACGACTATGTACGATAACTTTGAAATCTGCGACATGCCGCTCTCGCTCAAGTCCAACAGGGCTCGGGTGGAGCGTTTCCTTGCCGACAGTGGGCTGCGTCTTGAGGACGTGGACTACTATGCTGCCGTTACCGACGATGACGGCAACATCATTGCCGGCGGAGGGTTGCAGGGCAATGTCATCAAGTGCATAGCCGTGGGCGAGGCAGCACGGGAAACCGGCCTGAGCAACAAACTGATTTCCCGCCTCATCGGCATGGCCCTCCAACAAGGGGCCGAATCGGTAAAGGTATATACCAAGCCCGAAAACCGCACGGTGTTTGAGAGCATGGCCTTCAAGGTCATTGCCAGCGCCCCCAAGGCCATCCTGATGGAGAACGGCATGAAAGGCATCAGTGCCTACACTGGCTACCTGCGCCACATGCGTGGCAACCGCCCTGATGGCGCTGCAGCCATCGTCATGAATGCCAACCCGTTTACCCGTGGCCACCGTTACCTCGTGGAGCAGGCTGCAGCTGGCGCATCGACGCTCTATGTCATCGTGGTGCGCGAGGACCGTTCTGAGTTCCGTTACCCGGAGCGCCTCGCCATGATCCAGGCCGGCTGCAAGGAACTGAATAACGTGGTGGTGGTTGAGGGCAGTGACTATGCCATCAGCGACCTGACGTTCCCCACCTACTTCCTCAAACAGGTGACCGACGCCACCGATACCCACATCACGCTGGATCTGGATCTGTTTGCACGTCACATTGCTCCCGCCTTGGGCGTGACAACGCGCTATGTGGGCAGCGAGCCCATTGACAAGCTGACAGCACGTTACAACGAGCTGATGCAGGAGCAATTGCCCAAGAACGGCATCACCGTCAAGACCGTGGACCGCCTCATGCAGGACGATGAGCCCGTGAGTGCGTCCCGCGTGCGTCAGGCGTTGGCCGAGGGGTCATTCAGTCGGGCCTTCAAGCTAGTGCCCGAAGACACTGTCCCCTACCTCATTGCCCATCTGACCGTTCATGCCCTGCTCGCCGAGCTTGGCACAACGCCCAAGCCCGGACTGGTGGACCGCAACGACAACGGTGCCCACAAGGACATGAACTTCGCGTTGATGAGCAGGAGCATTGACACGCTGCTGCCCTATCTCGTGCAGTTAGCACTTCTAGGTCACACTTGTGCCAAGCAGGACGCTATGCCCAGCGTGGACCAAGTGCGCACAATCGGCCTCGAAGCCGAGCGGGCCATGCTCCAGGCCACTGGCGGCGTGAACACCCACCGCGGAGCCCTGTTTGCTATGGGCCTTGTCACGCTGGCCGCCGCCTGGTGCTCGTCACACAAGGGTATTGTCAACCAACAAGACCTGCAAGGCACCATCATGCAAGTCGCCGAGGGCTTCACACCCACGGTGGGCACCCACGGCAATAATGCCGTGAATGCTCACCATGTCACCGGAGCACTCGACCTGGCTAAGGAGGGTTACCAGCAACTGTTCCAAGTGTGGTTACCCGCCTATCGCAGCTATCTTGACGACGATGCCTCGACAGCCTGCCACAAGCTACTGTTGCTCATCATGAGCCAGCTGGACGACACCAACGTCATCCATCGCGTGGGCTACGAGCAGGCCCAACAGGTCAAAAAAGAGGCACATGCGCTGCTCGACAATTACAGCACCGCCGGCATGGAAGCGATGAACCGCGACTACATCGCCCGCAACGTCTCTCCTGGCGGCAGTGCCGACATGGTTGCGCTCACAATTTTTATTCACTCGATATTGAATTAATAACCCTATATCAATTAACATTTAAATTTTATCATGGTAGAATTAATCAAACAAGGAGTTTACTTAATCAACGGTAACGAAATTCGCACTGATGCAACTGGTCTTCCCACGCCTGACGAGGC
>CACYGX010000032.1 GCA_902774055.1 uncultured Bacteroidales bacterium | reverse complement strand
TAAGCCTCACCACGCCGATGGTACTGCGAAAGTGGGAGAGTAGGTAACCGCCCCCTAAGAGGGAGTCACTGGTCAAACAGCGGCTCCCTCATTTTTTATTTCCCCGCCCGAACCCCGCTGGACGAACTGGACAGACTGGACAATCTGGACCGCCGCTGATCGCGGCTGCACTGGACGGACTGGACGTACTAGACCGCCGCTGATCGCGGCTGCACTGGACGGACTGGACGTACTAGACCGCCGCTGATCGCGGCTGCACTGGACGGGCTGGTTGTGGTATAATACAATAAACTCCATCGGGTGAACGATGGAGCTTATTGTATCATATGTTATTACTTGTTTATTACCTTACTTCCTGGCCCTGGAGGAAGGTCCTCGCGATGATGGGCGTGGTGTAGGAGTAGGGGATAAAGTCGATAGACGGGATGGGATCGGTGATGAAGAAGTTGGCGACCTTGCCCTTGGCGATGCTGCCATAGTCCTTGCTCAGATCCATCGCTGCAGCTGTGTTGATAGTGGCTGCGTTGATGGCCTCGGCGGGCAGCAGTCGCATCTTGATGCATGCGAGTGAAACGACAAATTTCATGTCACCGCTAGGCGTAGAGCCGGGGTTGTAGTCACTGGCGGTGGCTACGGGCAGTCCAGCCTCAATCATCTTGCGCGCGGGCGCGAATGGCATGTTCAGGAAGAACGATGTACCAGGCAGTCCCGTGGGGATGGTGTTGGTGCCCTTGAGCATCTCGATGTCCTCGTCAATCATACTCTCCAGGTGATCGACCGAAACGGCATTGTGTTTCACGCCCACCTCGACACCGCCCGACGGTGCCAGCTCTTGCACGTGAATCTTGGGCCTCATGCCCCACTTGGCGCCTTCCTCGAGGATGCGCGAAGTCTCCTCGGGTGTAAAAAAGCCCTCGTCACAGAAGACGTCGATAAAGTCGGCCAGATGCTGTTTTCCCACCTCGGGAATCATCTCACGGATCAACATATCGACATACTCACCTTGACGACCTGCATATTCACGGCCCACAGCATGGGCTCCCAGGAAGGTGGAGACCACCTTGATGGGCGAAGTCTCGCTGATGCGGCGGATAACGCGCAACATCTTCAACTCGTCTTCGGTGTTGAGGCCGTAGCCGCTCTTGATCTCGACGGCACCAGTACCCTTGGCGATAATCTCACGCACACGGCGCATGGCCTGGGTGTACAGCTCGTCCTCGCTCAAGAGGTGCAGGCGGTCGGCCGAATTCAGGATGCCGCCACCGCGGCGCGCAATCTCGGCATAGGATAAACCGCGGATCTTGTCCACGAACTCACCCTCACGGCTGCCGGCGTACACGATGTGGGTGTGGCTATCGCACCACGAAGGCAATACGGTGCCACCCTGTGCGTCAACAACCTCCCAATCGTCCTCGGGCGTTGGCATCATTGCCATCTCGCCCCAGGAGTCAAATCGGTCGCCGTCAACGAGCAGCCAAGCATCGTTAACGCAGTTGAGCGTTGCCATCTCGCTGCCGCGCAGGCATGGCTTTTTATCAAAGTCCACGCCTGCCAGGCATGCGATATTCTTAATCAATCTTTTCATTCTGCAAGAACTCTACAGACTTAGCGATGTGCGGATACATGGGCTGGTCCTCGTTGATGAAGGGCACGCACTTGCGATAGTTGGCGATGACGTGCTCGAGCACGGACGACGACTTGAGCGGACGGCGGAACTCCAATGCCTGAGCGGCATTGAACAACTCGATGGCCAGCACGCGCTCGGTGTTCTCAACCACCTTGCACAGCTTCACGCCAGCATTGGCACCCATGCTCACGTGGTCTTCCTGACCCTGTGAGGTGGGGATAGTGTCGGCCGACGAGGGCATGCACAGCGTCTTGCTCTGGCTTGCGATGGCAGCGGCCGTGTATTGCGGAATCATGAAACCGCTGTTCACACCAGGATGAGCCACCAAGAAGCTGGGCAGGTCGCGGGTGCCAGACACCAACTTGTAGGTGCGACGCTCTGAGATGTTGCTCAACTCAGCCATGGCGATGCACAGGAAGTCCATGGGCATGGCAATGGGTTCACCGTGGAAGTTGCCAGCCGAGATGATGAGGTCCTCGTCGGGGCATACAGTGGGATTATCGGTTGCAGAGTTGATTTCGGTGTCGATAACCGAGCCGACATAGCGGATGGTGTCTTTTACCGAGCCGTGAACCTGCGGAATGCAGCGGAACGAGTAGGGATCCTGCACGTTTACCTTGGGTTGCTTGATGAGTTCACTGCCGTCAAGCAGTTCGCGCATGCGTGCAGCTGTATCAATCTGGCCCTTGTGGGGGCGCACGGCGTGAACGGCATGGGTGAACGGCTCGATGCGACCGTCATAGGCTTCGAGCGAGATGGCTGCGATGACGTCGGCCCACTTGCTCAGGCGTTCAGCCTTGATGAGTGCCCACACAGCGTGAGCGCTCATGTTCTGGGTTCCATTGAGCAGTGCAAGACCTTCCTTGGAACCCAATTTGATGGGCTCCCAGCCCATTTTCTTGCACAGGTCGGCGCCACTCATGCGTTCGCCCTTGTACTCTACCTCTCCAAGGCCCACAATGGGCAGGCACAGGTGAGCGAGCGGCACGAGGTCGCCCGAAGCGCCCACTGAACCCTGCTTGTACACCACGGGATAGACATCGTTGTTGAACAGGTCGATGAGTCGCTCAACGGTGTCGAGTTTAACACCCGAATAACCGTAGCTCAAGGACTGCACCTTGAGCAGAATCATGATCTTGACAATGTCATTGGGCACGCGTTCGCCCACGCCACAGGCGTGAGACATCATCAGGTTGATCTGCAACTGCGAGAGCTGGTCATTGCTGATGGATATTTTGCACAGCGAGCCAAAGCCAGTGGTCACGCCATAGATGGGTTTGTCACTCTCGGCAATCTTCTTGTCTAGGTATTCGCGGCAGTGAGAGATGCGCTTGATGGCATCGGCACTGAGCTTGATCTGATGATGGCCTTCGATGATCTCGGCGATTTTCTGGACCGTGAGATGCTCGGCACTGATTTGATGTGTCATATGATTATTATCTATTTTAGGTTGTTCAATGATTTAGAAGATAGTTACAGCGTTGTCAATGACGTCGTCATCTACCAGATTAGGCATGGTGACGGTCAATTCGGGGGTGCGCTCCATTTCGCGGCGGATGGCGTCCATCGAGCCCTTGTTGCGAGCCCAGCTGCGGCGTGCGATACCATTGTTCACGTCCCAGAAGAGCATCTCGCGGATGTGGCGTGCCGAATCCTCGCTGCCGTCAATGGCCATACCGAAACCGCCATTGATGACCTCGCCCCAACCTACACCGCCGCCGTTGTGGATACTTACCCACGTAGCGCCACGGAAGGAGTCGCCGATAACGTTCTGCACGGCCATGTCGGCGCAGAATTGAGAACCGTCATAGATGTTGCTCGTCTCGCGGAAGGGTGAGTCGGTGCCCGATACGTCGTGGTGGTCACGACCGAGAACGACGGGAGCACTCAGTTCGCCGCTGCGGATAGCGTCGTTGAATGCCAGAGCGATTTTAGCGCGACCCTCAGCGTCGGCATACAGGATGCGGGCCTGTGAACCCACCACGAGGTGGTTGGGGCCGGCTTCCTTGATCCAGTGGATGTTGTCGTCCATCTGACCCTGGATGTCCTCGGGTGCATCCTTGCGGATTTCTTCGAGCACTTGGGCGGCCAGGCGGTCGGTCGTCTCCAGATCCTTGGGGTCGCCAGAGGTGCAAACCCAGCGGAAGGGACCGAAGCCGTAGTCGAAGAACATCGGGCCCATGATGTCCTGAACGTAGGACGGATAACGGAACTTGCCATCAGCCGTCATGATGTCAGCACCAGCGCGGCTCGACTCGAGCAGGAAGGCGTTGCCATAGTCAAAGAAGTACATGCCCTTGTCGGCCAACTTGTTGATGGCGGCACACTGGCGGCGCAATGATTCACGCACGCGCTCCTTGAACTGGTCAGGATCCTCGGCCATCATCTGCTTGCTCTCCTCGAGCGTCAAGCCCACGGGATAGTAACCACCTGCCCACGGATTGTGGAGCGAGGTCTGGTCGCTACCCAGGTCAACGTGCATGTCCTCGGCAGCAAGACGCTCCCACAGGTCAACAACGTTGCCCACATAGGCCATCGAGACGGTGCGCTTGTCTGCTACAGCCTTGCGGATGGCAGGAATCAACTCATCGAGGTTGTTGTGCAACTCATCCACCCAGCCCTGCTCGTAGCGTTTCTCGGCAGCGAGGGGGTTGATCTCGGCGGTGACGCTGACCACGCCAGCGATGTTGCCAGCCTTGGGCTGAGCGCCCGACATGCCACCCAAACCAGCAGTCACAAACAGCATGCCGTGGATGTCGCCACCCTTCTGGCCGCGTTTCACGAGCTGCTTGCGGGCTGCGTTAAGCACTGTGATGGTGGTGCCGTGCACAATACCCTGCGGGCCAATGTACATATAGGAACCAGCGGTCATCTGGCCATACTGGCTTACGCCCAGGGCGTTGTCACGCTCCCAGTCGTCAGGTTTGCTGTAGTTGGGAATTACCATACCGTTGGTCACCACCACGCGGGGCGCATTCTTGTGCGAGGGGAACAAGCCCAGGGGGTGGCCCGAGTACATGACGAGGGTCTGCTCGTCGGTCATCTCGCTCAAGTATTTCATCACCAGGCGGTACTGTGCCCAGTTCTGGAAGATGGCGCCGTTACCGCCGTAGATGATGAGCTCGTGGGGGTGCTGTGCCACGCGAGGATCCAGGTTGTTCTGGATCATCAGCATGATGGCGGCAGCCTGACGCGAGCGTGCAGGATACTCGTCGATGGGACGTGCATACATCTCATATTTGGGACGATAGCGGTACATGTAGATGCGGCCATATTTCTTCAACTCCTCAGCAAACTCGGGAGCCAGAGCGGCGTGGAGTTTCTTGGGGAAGTAACGGAGGGCGTTCCTCAAGGCGAGCTTCTTCTGCTCGGGGGTGAGGATATCCTTGCGCTTGGGCGCATGGTTAATCTCGGTGTCGTAGGCCTGCAATTCGGGCAGTTCCTCGGGAATACCACCACGGATGTCGGCAATGAATTCTTCTTTGGTCATAATATGATTGTTTTTAGTTTTTCTCTAATCCCTAATCTCTAATCTCTAATCTCTAATCTAAGCCGAAGGCTTATTTAATCTTCTCTTCGACCATTGCGGTGATCTCGGCCTCCTCGGCATTAGCTTTGGCGACGAGGTCGTTAGCCTCGGCAATGAGTCTTTCGGCTGTAGCGCGGTCAGTCAGGCTCGAGGCGTTGATTTTCACGTTCATGCCAGCTCCAATAACGGCGGCACGTGCGGCCAGAGCGCCCACGCCAGCGTCGGTCACGCTGTTGGGGTTGCCAGTCTCGACCATCGCGCGGCAGATTTCAAAGGCCTTGAACGAAGCCTTCATCGTGCGCAAGGGCACTTGGGTGGCATACAACGTAGCGTCCTGGATGGCGGCAGTACGGGCAGCCTTGTCCTCCTCGGTCTTCTTGGGCATGCCGAAGGCGGCCATGATCCTGTTGAAGGCGTCGGTGTCCTCGTCAACGAGGTGCAACAGTTCGACCTTGAGGGCCTGACCCTTGTCGGCCCACACGCTGAACTCGTGCCAGCGGTCGTCCCAGCCGGGCTTGTGGCTCGACAGGTTGGCGACCATGGTGCCGAGCGATGCAGCCAGGGCACCCATGTAGGCGCTGATGGAGCCACCGCCGGGAGCGGGCGACTCGCGTGAAGTCTCGTCGGCAAAACCGGTCACGGTGAGGTCCACAAGGCGGTTGCCGTTCTTATTATCGGCTTCGAGCATGAACTCGATGACCTTCTCGTTGGGGTCAAAAGGCTTCAAGTCGTCCAGGCCCATCGAGTGGATAGCGATGTTGATGATGTCCTCCTCGGGGATACCCGTCGAGCGCTGCTGCTTCTCCAGGAAGTACTTACCAGCCTCAATCAAGCAACGCTTGGGCATCAGACCCACGATCTCGGTACCCGTGACGCGGATGCCACGGTTCTGGGCGCAGCGGCACACCTCGTCAAAGGCGACGTGCAGCGGTGTCACGTTGATGTTGGTGATGTTCATCGACACCTGAGCAATCTTGTACTCGTCGATGTACCAGCCGATGGCCTTGGTGCCCTTGAGGGTACCGGGCTTCATCACGTTGTTGCCCTTCTCGTCCTTGACGATCTTGCCGGTAATGGGATTGCCCTCACGAACGGGACGGCCCTTCTCGCGCACGTCAAAGGCGATGGCGTTGGCCCTGCGGGTCGAGGTAGTGTTCAGGTTGTAGTTCACGGCGATGAGGAAGTCGCGGGCACCCACGGCGGTGCAGCCAGTGCGTGCAACGCCCTCGTCAAAGGGGCGATCGCCAAAGTCGGGACCCTTCTCGGTGTTCATCTTCTCGGGCAGCGCCTCATATTCACCAGCGCGGCACACGGCCAGATTCTGACGACCGGGCTTCATAGCAGCAGCCTCATAGCAGTAGCAGGGGATATTGTGTTCGCGGGCGATGCGCTCAGCCAACTTGTGGGCGAGTTCGGCACACTCCTCCAGGGTGATGCCGGCCACGGGGATAAGCGGGCACACGTCGGTAGCACCCATGCGCGGGTGAGCACCGTGATGACCTCGCATGTCGATGAGTTGACCAGCCTTGCCGACGGCCTGGAAAGCGGCCTCCAGCACAGCGTCAGGTTCACCCACAAAGGTGACCACCGTACGGTTGGTGGCTTCTCCCGGGTCCACGTCGAGCAGTTTCACGCCCTTAACACGTTCAATCTCATCGGTGATTTGTTTGATAATGGCCATATTGCGTCCCTCGCTGAAGTTAGGCACGCATTCCACGATTTTTTTCTCCATACTCATTTGATAATCAGTAGTTTAAGTTGTTATTTTTTATTTAAAGGTTAATTTTCCAACAAAAGTACTGCTTTATCTGATAACGAGCAAATAACGGATAAAATATTTTCCTTCTAGTGATGTTTTGAAAGCAATCTTTTAACTCATGATGGAGTGACGACTGAGTTGCGGCACAGAGAAGTAGGGAAGTGCTGCTCAAGCACCTCGTTTTTAGTGTGATATCTTTAATTGACTCTTTTTATTTTTCGTGGAGCCACAGCGAGGCGACCTTGCGGCGGATGGCGTGGATGTTGCCCGCTGTGATGGCGCCCATGATGATAAGACCCACTAGGATGGCGATGCCGACGCCCGAGCCGCTGACGCCGAAGGCATGGATCATGTCCATGTAGGCTGTGCGGCCGATGAGCATGAGCACCACGGCCAGCACGAGCACGGCGGCATTAAGGCCCACCACGAGCATGATATAATGCTTCGACACCTGGTTGGGGGAGTAGCCCAGTAGCAGCAGGTCTTGGATCTTCTGGGTGTTCTTTTGCAACAGCAGGTAGATGCTCAGCATGAGCACGAAGAATGACAGCAGGCTGATGATGATGCCCACGGCGATGACGATGCTACTGATGACGGTCAGGAAGTAGTTGGCCTTGCTTGACGACATCTTGTCGCCAGCTACCTCGTAGTGATGTTCGTCCATGTATTGCTCAATCTTGACATCTCCGGGGCTGTTCACCTCGACAATCAAGCGTTGAGGATGTTGCGTCGCGCCTGAGCCGAAGTACTGGTTGGCCCACTCCATGAACTCTTGTGGTACAATGACGGTGTTCAAGCGGTTAGAGAATCCCACGATGTGGCCAGGCATGACCTTGCGTTGCCCGTTACCGCTCAGCGTGAATTCCAGCGGAATCATTTCGGCCTGACCCTCACTGATTTTGGGCATGCCTTGTGTGGCGGCAAATCCAAAGTTGTAGAGTGAAAGGTAGTCACGTGAGATAACGACAGGAACCACGGGCTTATCGGTAGAGAATCCCCATTCTCCAGGGTCGATGTCGATAAATTCATCTGGAATGGACTCAAAGAAGAATTGGGTGTGCATCGCATGGCCGCTGCCCACGCCCAACTGGGCGTCGATGGCAAAGTCACTGTTGAGGAACTTGCCCACCTGGCGGCACCACGGCTGCTGCTCCAGGTCCTCGATGTCGGCGTCACTGAACTCGCCGTTGCTGCCCATCATCGCACCGGCACCTGTCACGGCACGCGTGATGATGAGGTAATCCTTGCTGATGAAACTCTCCTCGTCGTTAAACACGGGCCGCACGTCGCGATAGAACTGTACCGCTAGCAGGACGATGGTCAAGCCAATGAGGTTGGCGATGGCAAAACCGATGAGTTGTCCCTTGCTGATGTGCTGCCGCAGCAGTTTCCAGATGATATTGTTCATTTGGTTGTTAGTTTTTAGTCCTTAGTTTTTAGTCCTTAGTCCTTAGTCCTTAGTTTATAGGTTGATGATGGTGGCACCGTCGATTTTCAGGTGATTGCCGACCGAGGTGGCGATGATGCCTGCACCTTGACGGTCTGCTTCTTGAGTAATAAGGTCGGCGACAATGCGGTTGTTCTCCTCGTCAAGATGGCTCACGGGTTCATCCAGCATGATGAAGTCGCAGGGTTGGCACAGTGTGCGGATGATAGCTACGCGTTGTTGCTGCCCGATGGAGAGTTTGCTGGCCAGACTATCGACCTTGTCGGCAATGCCCATGATTTCAAACAACTTTAGGATTTCGTTGCGGCTCTTGTGGCTGGTGAGGCGGTTTTTTAACTCTACATTCTCCATCGCCGTGAGTTCGCCGAACAGGCGCATGTCCTGGGGCAGGTAAGCGATGTGGCGCAGCCTCACGTCACACCATTGGTCGATGGTCAACGTGTTGATGTCCTTCCCGTCGAAGGCAATCGTGCCGCTATAGTCCTGACGGTAGCCGTAAATGTAACTGCACAGCGATGACTTGCCCGTGCCGCTCTCGGCGCTGATGAGGTAACGCTTGCCACGCTCCAGAGCGACGTCATGCAGCCAAATTTCACTGTGGATGCTGTCTTGGCCCGCAAACACGCGGGGCAGGGTGTTATTTAGTGTTATGGTTTCCATTTTTCTCACAATCGTTAGTTCCATGATAAGGTTCCACGTGGATATTTGTCATCACCTCGCCCAGAGCATCGCTCAGTTTGCGTTCAATGTCGCGGGTGATCTCGTGGGATTGGGTGACCGTCAACTGGCCATCAACCTTGATGTGCATATCTACCACGCGCAGGTTGCCGTTGCGCCGTGTGCGCAGGTTGTGGAACGCCTTCACACCGTCGGTCGAATTGACAATGGCGGCAATGCTGTCTTGCTCATCTCGGGGCAATGACACCTCGAGCAACTCCTCGACGGCAGGCCGCCCCGTGCGGTAGGCGAGCACGAGAATCAGCACACTCACGGCTATGGCGGCTAACGGGTCGAGCACCCGCCACTTCTCGCCCAGGAACATCGCTCCTGCCACACCCAGCAGTGTCGCAACGGTCGAGAGTGCGTCGGCACGATGGTGCCAGGCATAGGCCTTGAGGGCCTTGCTGTCGGTCTTGCGGCCCGTCAGGCGGGTATAGTGATAAAGCCCTTCCTTGACCATGACGGCAACGATGCCCACCACTAGGGCGATATTGTGGGGACGCTCCAATGTGCCGCCGTGCAGTGCATCCCACACGTCCTTCACGCCCTCGGTCAGCAACCCCACGGCAACCACCACCAGGATGATGCTGATCAGGAAGGCCGCCAGCGTTTCATATTTTCCTCGACCATAGCGGTAGCGGTCGTCTGCCCCTTTGCCCGAGAGGCGCACCATAGCATAGACGAGCGCATCGGTCACGGTATCCCCGATGCTGTGGATGCCGTCGGCAAGGATGGCACTCGAGTGTCCGACGATGCCCGTGACAATCTTCACCGCCGACAGGCACACATCGCTCGTCATGCCCACCAGCGTGCAACGCTTCTCCTCACGGTTGCGGCGAAGGCCCGCCTGGCTGATATTATTCACATTAGTCATAATCATGTTCGTTTGAACGGTGCAAAAGTACTCATTTCCTAGCACAATCGAGCTGCAATTAAGTGTTTTTATCACTTGCACTTTTTATTACTTTCCGATTGGTTGAACGAATTTGCCGATTTGTTTGTCAAATGCGTCATTTCACTCTCTTTGTTTCTGAAAAAAGCCCTTTTGGTGGTAAATTTCAAGAAAAAATTTGGTTTACTCAGAAAAGTAATATTATCTTTGCATGTTCAAATAAAGTAAAATTCAAAGAATCTGAAACATCTTTATACATTTAATTACCATTATTTATGAAAAAATTCTTATTCTTGTTGACTGCCGCATTGGCAGCAATGTCGATGTTTGCTGCTCCTGTTGATCAGGCCACAGCAATGCGTAAAGCAAAAAACTATCTAACCAATGAGCTTTATGCTGGTAAAATCATGGCTCCCGCAGCTGTAAATCCTGTTCTGCTCAAGGCAGAAATGGGTAATGCCAAGTTGGGTCAGCCCGTTTATTACATTTTCAACACTTCCACCACCTACCTCATTATGTCAGGTGATGACCGTGCTGAAGAAATCCTCATGGTGGGTGATGCTCCCTTGCAGGATATCAACAACCTGCCTTTGGGTATGCGTGATATGTTGAATATCTACAAAGAGGAGATTATGTACCTCCAGGAGCACCCGGGATTAAAGGTGGACAAGATCCCCTCACCCAAGAACACTCCGTCACTCCAGGCTGTAACCATCAACCCGATGTTGACTGCCATGTGGGACCAAGATGCTCCCTATTGGAAGTATTGTAAGTTTACTTACAATGGCACCAGTTACCAGTGCTATACCGGTTGCCCCGCTACATCGGCTTCGATGGTGCTTTATTACTGGAAGTATCCCCTCACGGTTGACGCAATTCCTTCCTATACCGCAGCCTTGGAACTTTCCTACTATAACAGTGTTAACTTTACCTATCCTGCCCTTGAGGCAACCACCTTCGACTGGCCCAACATGAAGGATAGTTACTCTGGTAGTTACACTACTGCACAGGGCAACGCTGTTGCTACCCTGATGCGCTATGTGGGCCAGGCCGAATATATGATGTATGGTACTGCCTCAGCTGGCGGTAGTGGTATTTATGCAAGCGAGAACTATAAGATTGCCGACATGTTCAAGCTCTTTGGCTACAAGTCAACCGCTCAGAATAAAATGAAGTCAAGCTATACTGGAACAAATGGCGAGGCCAATTGGGCTGCCTTGATTCAGGGTGAGTTGATTGCCGGTCGTCCTCTTGTATATTGTGCAGTAAGTAGCGAAGGTGGCCACGCCTTCAATGTTGACGGTTATCGTGATAGCGACAACAAGTACCATGTCAACTGGGGTTGGAGTGGCTCTGGCAATTCATGGTTTGCCATGAACGCCTTTAATGATGGTTCAGCAACCTTCAGTTCACAGCAGCAGGCCATCGTCGGTGTTGAGCCTCCCGGTGGCGCAGTGACTGCTCCCACACTGACTCCTGATCCCTCGTCACTGACGTTTGAGGGCGAAGTGGGTGGAACTTATACCAAGACCTTTACCCTGTCAGGTACTGACGTCGTTTCTGATGTGACCCTCTCATCTAACAACAGCCTCTTCACGGTATCTCCCACGACTATTACTGCTGCCCAGGCCAATGCTGGCAGAACGATTACTGTGACCTACTCGCCCACAGCAGCTGGTACCAGAACTGGAACCATTACCATTTCAAGCCTTGGCGCTTCAGATGCAACTGTTAGTGTTACGGGTACCGCAATAACAACTCCTAAGATCACGACCAATCCCACCTCAATGACCTTCAGCACCAATGTAGGCACTGCTGTGACTCAGAACTTGAAGGTCTATGGTACTAACCTCACCAGCAATATTGCTCTCGCAGTAAGCGGTACTGGCTTCTCCATCAACAAGACCTCGATTTCGCAGGGTCAGGCAGGTGCAGGTGTGAATGTGACTGTAACCTATAACCCCACCACCTCTGGCAACCACACGGGAACTATCACCCTGACCAGTGATGGCGCTCAGACGGTAACCGTGCCCTTGAACGGTACTGCCGAAGGTGTTCCTGTTCCCACCATTCAGGCCACTCCCGCAACATTGGCCTTCACCACCACTGTGGGCACTCCCGTAACCAAGACCTTCAACGTTAAGGGTTCCAACCTCACTGGCGCAATCTCGCTGGCAGTGGCAGGAGCTGGTTACACCATCAATAAGACTTCGGTTACTGCAGCTCAAGCAGGTGCAGGCGTGAATGTGACTGTAACCTACAATCCTGCCTCCTATGGCACCCACAGCGGCACTGTTACGCTGACCAGCCCCGGTGCAGAGAACGTTACGGTTACCCTGAACGGTCAGGCTAGCATCGTGAAGTATGCTCCCGTAATGCAGCCCGCCGATGAGGCCTATATCAACCTCACTCAGTTCCGTGCAGACTGGACCGACCAGACTAATGAAAATTATGTGCTCAGCTACACCCTCGAGGTAAGCGCTAAGGCCGTTGAGCCCGAACCCGAACCCGAGCACCTTGGTCTGGCGAAAACGTCTATGGCGGCTATGGTGCCATCTACTTCCGCAACGCTACCCACCAGTCAGCAACCACCGATGGCTACATCAAGTATACTATCCCCGCAGGCTACGAGAACAAGACCTTCACCCTGAAGCTTACCACCGCCAGCGGTCAATACGGCAGCGGCAGGTTTGTAGTGGGCTCCACCCAGACTGAGGCCGTTGAGTATAGCATGAGTACAGCCTCGACCCACAGCTGGGTAGTAACTGGCAGCACTGGTGACGTGATTACCATTACCTCGCCCGAGGATCAGTACTCACCCGATATTGCAAAGATTGAGGTTTGGAGTGGCAATGCAACTGCCTCTAAGCTCATGGCTAATGAGACTGGTAATACTACCTATCGTCTGATTACCGACATCACCGACAAGTTCTACACGGTTGAGAACCTGGCCGCAGAGGGAACCTTCCTCTACAAGGTGAAGGCTCTCTATCTCGATGGTACCGAGAGCGACTGGAGTAATATCGAGGAGGTAACCTTGTTCCAGAATGGTCATGGTTTTGAGCCTGGTGACGTTAACCACAGTGGCGATGTGACCATTGCCGACGTGAGCGCCTTGATCGACTACCTGCTGGATAGCACTAGTCCCTGCTGCCCGATCTGTGCCGATGTCAATGGCATGGACGGTGTGACGATCGCCGATGTATCAGCTCTCATCGACATGCTGCTCGGTGACGGAACCACTACTAACAAGCCTAGGGCTTTTAACCCCAACAGGTAATCCGTGATCGATTGAAAAATCAATCCTGAATGATATTGCGGGACGCTCTTTCTCGAGGGCGTCCCGCAATCTTTATTGGGAGTCATTATTGTGCGATATTTAGGGTTGCAAGTAGGGCCTCGCCTTGGCGTGGCCGCGAGGTGTCAGATGATAAGAGGTCCACTCCCTATCTCCAACACTTATGTCCTGCAACTAGGTTTAGCAGTAACGGCCACGCCAAGGCGAGGCCCTACGAACCGGACGGCAGGATTCTGATGGATAGAAATTGCGTTGTGACTCCAAGCGAATTGCTTGGAGCCACAATTGTCTAGAAGTGCATGGTGGGGGTGATGGTGAATCCGCGCAGGAATGCGTCGGTGTCCATTCGTTTCTTGCCTGACTGTTGCAGGGAGAGAATTTCAATCCAGCCGTCGGCACAGGCGATACGCATCGTTTTGCGGTCGGCCAGGATGGTGCCGGCCACAGGATGCTCACTATTGCCGTAAGGTTGGGGTTCACCTGTTTTATAGATCTTGAGGGTTGTAACGATGTTTTCCGTCTCGTCCATGAGGCTTGCCCAAGCGGCAGGGTAGGGCGACAGGCCGCGGATGTGGTTATAGACCTGTTCGGCGGGCCGTGTCCAGTCGATGCGGCAGGTTTCCTTAAAAATTTTGGGGGCAGGAGTGGGTTGTTGCCCTGTTGTGAGCATCTGATCTTGCGGAATGGGCTTGACGGTGCCCGCAATGATCGCGTCAACGGTCTCGATGACCATATCGGCCCCCATGACCATCAGGCGGTCATGGATGTCTTCCACATTCTCGTGGCGTCCGATGGGGCAACTGCGCTGCTGTATGACGTCGCCCGTGTCGATCTCGTGCTTGAGGAAGAAAGTAGTCACACCCGTCTCGCTGTCACCGTTCATCACGGCCCAGTTGATGGGCGCCGCTCCACGGTAACGTGGCAGCAGCGAGGCATGCAGGTTGAACGTGCCCAGCGGCGGCATTTGCCACACCGCCTCGGGGAGCATCCTAAAGGCGATAACGATAAACAACTGGGCGTTAAACGAGCGCAATTCCTCGATGAACGCCTCGTCCTTGAGGCTCACCGGTTGCAATACGGGCAGCCCGTGTTCTACGGCATAGCGCTTGACGTCGCTCTCTTGCAATTGGCGGCCACGGCCCGCGGGTTTGTCGGGCATGGTCACCACCGCAGCCACGTTGTAGCCACCATCGACAAGTCGGCTCAGGCTCTCGACGGCAAAGTCGGGTGTCCCGAAAAATATGATCTTCAGTTCCTCTTTACTCATGGGTATATATCATTGCTTATCAGTTAAATCCGGCCCAGTCCAGTTCCTCTATTAGAATGATACGCACAAGGCTCCGCCAACCACCCACTGGTGCAGATGTTTAATTGCACTCGAGGTGAATGTAGCCGCAAGATCGACATTAAACATCCTGAGAAACCAATCTCGGTAGTCGGGGCAGAACTTCGTTATGAATTCATCTGGAGCATAGGAGGCCGTGAAGGTCTTCCTGGAATAGTCGTAGTCACAGAACAAACGCCATGAGAATGAGTTCTTGTAGGCATAGGTCAGTGAGATGCCGGAACCGAATTTCATTGAATTGCTCGCACTCACATCAAGGTAGTCCCAATCGTGGTAAGCTGTTTCATCGGCCCTTGTATAGATAAAGCCATCAGTCGTCTCTTTCATGTTGAGTTTGTCGCCCGAGAACACGGCGTTGATATCGATATCATCCATGATACTACGGCCCACCAGCAACTTGGTGCCAATAGCGAAGCGTGACGACAGCGGAATGTTGAAATACAAGCCGGCATCAGCTGCAAACTCAGTGATGTGGTCACTCTCGATATTGAGATACAAATCGGGGTCTCCGATAGAAAAATCAGGGTCTTCTTTTAAGTCCTCATCCATGACAGCCTGCTCTAAAGTAGTAAACGCTTTCCAGCCGTTGATGGGTGTAGTCTTGACACGCAGACGGCCACCAACTCCCACATAGCGGTTAAAAAACCATGCACCTTCGACACCCACAGCTGTTGATGCGCGGAATTGCAGGTTAATGGGGTCGGTGTCAGCTCCTCCTTCATCATCACCAGGGAAACCGAAATTGAAGCCAGGCAGAATTAGGTTCTTGTTACCGAAACCTATACCCATCGAGATGGCAAAAAACGAGGGGTTTTTCATCAAGTCGGGATGAGTGCTGATGTCGTTGCGCAGCAATCCTCTCTTCTTGAAGAGCAGGTCACAGATGCCATAGGCCAGCTCGGTAGACAGAATACCGATGCCGGCTCCTGAGAGTACATCCGATATCCAGTGGCGGTTGTTGAGCACGCGCATTACGCCAGTGGCTGTAGCTACAGTATAACCTGCGATAGAATACCATGGTGAGCGTGTCAAGCCATACTCCTTGTGCAGGATGGTGGCAGCACAGAAGGCCGTCGCCGTGTGTCCCGAGGGCCATGAGTTGCGGGTTGTACCGTCAGGACGCATCTCGCTAGAGGTATACTTGATACCGTTGACAAAGCCTGCCATCACCGCATAGGACCCTGCTGCCGATGCAAACAGGCGGGGCCAGTCGGAACGACCCTCGACACCGCCTATCTTCAGACCCACAGTCAAGACGAGGGGCGCAAACTGCGTGAAATTGTCAATCTCGCTGTGGAAGTGTTCCACGAGGCGTATTTTGGCGTTCATGTTGTTGTAGTCCTGCCTGAAGGCCGCTTTCTCGCCCTTGGCAATCAATCCGGCAAGAAATACGGGAATTCCCACCCACGTCTGGTCCTGCAAGAAGGTGTAGGGCTTGGTATTGGGATTGGTGCGGCTCTTAAAGAAGGTGAAATCGGGAGAGTGAGTCGGCTCAAAAAGGCTCAATTGTGGCATTTCCTCGCCAAGTCGCTCCTGCAGGACGGTGTCAAGGGACACCACCTCCTCAGCGGGCAATTCGATTTCGGCAGTAGGTGCATCATCGATGGTTGCTGGTATGGAATCAATACCAGTGGTATGATTCTCAACCCCTGATATATCATCAGCTGCTTGGACCATGAACGGCAGCAGCATGGCAACGATAAGTAGAGATATTGCGTAAAACTTTCTCATAATAATATTGTAATGAAACACTGTCAATTTTGGCACAAAATTACTGTTTTTTGCGCAATAGGGCAAAAAAAAATAATAAATAGGTGGCTTGCCATCAACCGCGCCACCCCCGATTGGCGTGAGGCTACCATGCGCGGGCCTGTTAATCGTATGTGTAATGTTTCAGCACCTGACGGTAGCTGTTGAATATCTTGCTCTTGGAGACGAAGCCCACGTAGCAACCGTCCTCGTCGATGACGGGCAGGTTCCACGCGCCGGTATCGTCAAAGGTCTTCATCACTGTTTCCATCGGGGTGCCGACAATGATTTTGGCTGGGGGAACCGACATGAAGCGATTGACGAAAATGCGGCGGTATAGGTCGGGACGGAACATGATATTGCGGATGTCATCGAGTTGCACCACGCCCACCAGCTTGCCGTTGTCGTCGGTGACAGGGAAGAGATTGCGGTGGCTTTGAGCAATGACATCTACCATATCCTTGAGGCTCATGTCGGGATGGATAATTGAGAAATCCTTCTCGATGACACTGTCCATCTTCAGCAGGGTGAGCACCGAGCGGTCCTTCTGGTGGGTGAGCAGCTCACCGCGTTTGGCGAGACGTCGTGAGTAGATGCCGTAGGGGGTGAAAATGCGGGAAATCGCATAACTGCTGCCCGAGACGATGAGTAGCGGCAGGAACAAGTCATAACCGCCAGTCATCTCGGCGGTAAGGAAGATGGCCATCAACGGGGCGTGCATGACACCCGCCATGACGCCTGCCATACCCATGAGGGCAAAATTCTTGATACTGAGTGGCATATCGGAGTCGATGACACCGATGTGATTGAACAGATAGGCGAAGAAGACACCTGCCATCACCCCGACAAAAAGCGAGGGGGCAAACGTTCCGCCCACGCCACCACCACCATTGGTGGCCGCGGTGGCAAATACCTTGAAAGCGCCCAGCGCGAACAGGAACAGCAACACCGCTACGGTGTTATTGCGGTAGGCATAGAACAAGCTGTGATTGAAAATGCCTGTTATGTCTCCGTTGATGAGGTGTGTAATGCCGTCGTAACCTTCGCCGTAGAGCGGCGGCATGAGATAGATGAGCAGACTCAGTGTGATGCCGCCCACAGCAAACCTCACCCAACGGTTGCGCAGTCGCTTGAACCGACCCTCGATTCTATCGATAAGGGTGATGAAATACAACGACACGAAGCCGCAGAACACGCCCAACAGCAGTACAAACGGGATGCGCGAGGCATAGAAGGGCTCACTCTGGGAAAAGAAGAACTCGACGTTGTATCCTGTGAAGACGTAGGCAACGGTAGCGCCCGCCACCGAGGCGGTAATCAACGGTATGGCGGCGCCCGCCGTCAGGTCGAGCATGAGCACCTCGATGGTGAACAGCATGCCAGCGATGGGGGCTTTAAAGATGCCTGCGATACCAGCTGCTGCGCCACAGGCCACGAGCATGGCGAGCGTCTGTGGGGAGAGCCTGAAGGCCTGGCCCAGGTTGCTCCCGATAGCGGCTCCAGTGAACACTATAGGACCCTCGGCTCCGACCGAACCACCAAATCCGATGGTAGCCGACGATGCCAGCAGCGAGGAGTACATGTTGTGAATCTTCAGTCGACTTTTCTTCAGCGCCAGGGCATAAAGCACACGCGTGACACCGTGTGAGATGGGTTCGCGGGCGATGTAATAGACATATAGGCTCGCCAGCAGGATACCGATGGCGGGAAAGACGAGATAGAGCAAGTTGTCACGCTCGATGTCGAAACGGCTGGTGAGAAAACCGGCAATAAGGCTGATGAGCGTCTTGAGCAATACAGCCGCCAGCCCCGATGCTATACCGATAATCAGGGCTAGGACGACGACAAAGGTCTTCTCGGGCACATGCTTTTCTCGCCACGACAGCAGGCGCTCCCACCAGCCGATACTATTGTCTTCGGTAGTACTGGCTGTTGCCATGGGGCGATGTATAGCAGTCTGCTGTGCCATCACATTCCTCGTCCGGTAAAGACGATTTTTATGGTATAAATGAGTATCTTCAAGTCGTTGAGCAGCGACATGTTGTCAAGATACATGAGGTCATACTTGACGCGCTCTACCATCTCATCGACATTCTTGGCGTAGCCATACTTGACCATTCCCATCGATGTGATGCCGGGGCGCACCTGGTGTAGCAGGGCGTAGGCGGGCACGCGCTTGATGATTTGGTCAATGTAGTACTTGCGCTCGGGACGGGGCCCTACAATGGCCATGTCGCCCTTAACTACGTTCCAGAACTGGGGCAATTCGTCGATGCGGTATTTGCGCATGAAGCGGCCAAAAGGCGTGATGCGCGGGTCATCGTCCGACGACAACTGCGGTTTCCCTCCTATCTCGGCATTCTGCACCATCGAGCGGAACTTGATGATATTGAAGGGCTTGTTGTGCAGGCCGATGCGCTCTTGCAGGTAGAATACCGGCCCTGGGCTGGTTGCCTTGATGATGCAGGCAACAACAGCATACAGGGGCGTGAGCACGAGTAGGGCTAGGATCGAGATGAGGACATCGATGGCGCGCTTGATGTTCTTGCCGCTGTCGCTCATGCTGCTGCGCGAGATGTTGACCAGCGGCTCGCCATAGAAGTCCGAGATGCGCACCTGCGATTGAATCATGTTGAAGCGCTCGGGAGAGATCATGATGGGCAATCCCAGGACGAACAGCTTGTTCAGGGCATTCATGGCCTGGTGCTTGTCGTCACGCGTGGGCACCACAATGAGTTCCCAAATCCCTTCCTTCTCACACACCTCTTGTAACTCGTCCAGCTCATAGCAGGGCAGGGGATTGCCCTTGACGGGGTTCTCACCTGGAATGTTGACATAACCCTTGATGTCGTAGCCCGACGAGTGTCGCATACCGTTGAGCTTATTGACAAAATTGACTGCTGCCGAGCCGCTGCCGATGACCAGTGCCGGGAAAGTCCATTTGCGGGACTTGATCTTGTTGGAGGCAATATTGGTGATGATGGCGCGCATGGTATAAACAAAGCCAAACAGCAATGCCCACAAGATGAAAATCATCTCATAGTCACTGCCGCGCACACCGATGACGTCATTTATCAGTGCCAGGAAGAAGATGAGCAACGTGTTGATGCCAGCGCTGGCCGCTGTGGTGAGCAGTTCCTGGATGCGGGACTTGCGGCACACGTTATTATAATAGCCGCTGAAGGCATAGGTCACCATCATGAGCAGCGGGAACACGATTTGTCCCAGCACCACCATGTTGGTCTTCAGGTAGCTCTCCAGGTATTCATGGCCAATCACGGCCCCCATCTGCCAGCGGATGCAGTTGTAGCTGAACCATGCCAAGTTAGACATCACGAAGTCGCCTATCACATACTTGATGCGTTGGACGTGCGCCTTGTTGTTGATGTCTAGCCTGATTCTCATACCTGTTGCCTTTTTGTGTTATCGGATGATTTTGAAGGTGCCGTCACGGCCCAGCAAGATGATGTTGGATGGCTGGTGAGGTGTCGTGTCGCCGCGGCGGTACTCAGTAGCATAATCTACGCCCTTGACAATCGTCTCATCGATGTCGGCAAAGGTCTTTGGGGTGGGCTGGTTGCTCACGTTGGCCGAAGTGGACACGATGGGCTTGCCGAACCGTTCGCACAGGCGGTGGCAGAACTCATCGTTGGGGATGCGGATACCCACACTGTCCTCGTTGCCCAGCACATTGGGCGCCAGGTTATAGGCTCCCTCATAGATGATAGTCAACGGCTTGACGGCGACATCAATGAGTTCGCGGGCTATCATCGGCACATCGACCACATAGTGATCCAGGTGGTCGGCGCTGTCGATGAGCACGATCAGGGCTTTGCTGTCATCGCGCTGTTTGAGCTGATAGACGCGTTTCACGGCATCTGCATTGGTCGCATCACAACCGATGCCCCACACCGTATCGGTGGGGTAGAGGATGAGTCCGCCGGCGCTCAACACCTTCAGGCATTGGGTGATGTCCGCATCCATCAGTGCTCTGGCCTTCTGTATTTCTTCCTTCTTCATCAACGAATGTTGCTAAAGCCTAAACGCGTTTATTTCCCCTGTTGTTTTGCCCAGCTGTCCTTGAGGCCGATGGTGCGGTTGAATACCAGATGGCCATCGGTAGTGTCTTGATCGACGCAGAAGTAGCCGATGCGTTGGAACTGGAAGGTGTCGCCCACCTTGGCAGTCTCGGCCAGGAACGGTTCAATCTTGGCGTCAGGCAGTACGCGGAGCGAGTCGGGGTTGAGCAACTCGCGGAAGTCATGCTCGGTGTCGGCGCTGGGATTTTCTACGGCGAACAGGCGGTCATAGAGTCTTACCTCCGCATCGATGCAGTGGCGGGCACTCACCCAGTGCAGGGTACCTTTGACCTTGCGTTGGCTGCCGGCGCTGCCGCTCAGCGTGTCGGGGTCATAGGTGCATTGGATTTCAGTCACATTGCCATCAGCATCCTTGGTGCAGCCAGTGCACATGATGATGTAGGCACCTTTGAGGCGTACTTCCTTGCCGGGCGTGAGACGGAAGAATTTCTTGGGAGGCTCTTCCATGAAGTCGTCGCGCTCGATATAGATTTCGCGAGAGAACGGCATCTGGTGGGTGCCTGCGTTCTCCTGTTCGGGATTGTTGTCCATCTCCATCATTTCGACCTTGTCCTCAGGGTAGTTGGTGATAACGACCTTGACGGGATTCAGCACGGCGCTCACGCGGTTGGCATGGTGGTTCAACTCCTCGCGGATGTTGTGCTCCAGCAGGCCGATGTCGTTCAGCGCCTCATACTTGGTGTAGCCGATATCCTGAATGAAGTTCTTGATGCTCTGGGGCGTGTAGCCGCGGCGGCGCAGGCCGCACAGGGTCGGCATGCGGGGATCGTCCCAACCGGCCACGAGGCCTTCCTTGACGAGTTGCAGCAGCTTGCGCTTGCTCATCACGGTGTAGGTGAGGTTCAGGCGGTTGAACTCAATCTGGCGCGGGCAATACTCAGCAGCGCTCTCGCCAGCCAACTCGTGCACGAAGTAGTCATACAGGTCGCGGTGGGGCACAAACTCCAGCGTACAGATTGAGTGCGTCACACCCTCAAAGTAGTCGCTCTGGCCGTGGGCAAAGTCATACATCGGATAGACATTCCACTTGTTGCCCGTGCGCCAGTGCGGCGTTTTAATGATTCGGTAGATAATGGGATCGCGGAAGTGCATATTGCTCGACGCCATGTCAATCTTGGCGCGCAACACGTGGCTGCCCTCCTCAAACTCGCCCGCGTTCATCCTCTGGAACAGGTCCAGGTTCTCCTCGACCGAGCGGTCGCGATAAGGGCTGTTGGTGCCAGGCGTGGTGGGCGTGCCCTTCTGCTGGGCAATCTGTTCGCTCGTCTGGTCGTCAACATAGGCCTTGCCCTCCTTGATCAAGCGGATGGCGAAATCATACAACTTGGGGAAATAGTCGCTGGCATAGTACAGACGGTCGCCCCAGTCATAGCCCAGCCAATGGATGTCGCGCATGATAGCCTCGACATACTCGGTGTCCTCCTTTTGGGGGTTCGTGTCATCGAAACGAAGGTTGCATGTGCCGCCAAATTTCTCGGCAACGCCAAAATCCATGCAGATCGCCTTAGCGTGTCCGATGTGCAGGTAGCCATTAGGCTCCGGCGGGAAACGCGTGTTCAACCTTCCACCATTCTTACCAGCCGCCAAGTCCTCAGCGACAAACTGTTCCACAAAATTCAAGGGCTTTTTCTCCTCGCCCCCAGCGTTGATATTCTCAGTATTCTCCGCCATTGTATAAATCTTTCTCTTCCTTCTAAAGTGATTATTTCAACTATTTAATCTGCAAAGATACATAAAATCCTTTAAACTCCCATACATCCCCCCAAAATCTCCCAAAACGGTACACAGGGACGGTTCTTTTGTCCCATTTTGCCCAAAATGGGACAAAAGAACCGTCCCTGTGTACCAAATTCCAAAATAATGCTTATATTTGGAGCCTGAAATAATAAAAAATGGTTTTTAGGTATGGCACGTAGAGCTAGAGTTACAAGTGTTACAGGTGTTTACCATGTAATGTTGCGTGGTATTAATCGTAATGTGGTTTTTCATGATGATCAGGATTTCAGAAAGTTCATCAATGTGTTAGACTTGCAGGCACATCCTGTTGATGTCGATGGTGTCGAGATGGAACCAGCATGTGATATCTATGCTTTTTGTTTGATGAGCAATCATGTTCACTTGTTGGTGCGTGAGCATGGAAAGACCTTAAGCGAACTCATGAAAAGTATTGGTATCTCTTTTGTTAGTTATATCAATAAGCGATATGATCGTTGTGGACCTCTTTTTCAGGATCGTTTTTTGAGCGAGCCAGTAGAGGATGTTGGTTATTTTATCAAACTTTTGCGCTACATTCATCAGAATCCTATAAAAGCGGGAATGGTGAATGAATTAGATGAATACCCTTGGAGCAGCTGGCAGGAATACAAATATAACAGACCTGGGTTGTGTGTACACTCTGTACCTTTTGCAGGCATTTCTTGGGACGAAATAAAAGAAATGGTTTGCGCAGTCAATGAGATAGATCAGAGCCAGAGGATAGGCATTGATAAATCCATGAGAATGAGTGATGATGAGGCTCGGGCATGCCTTGCTCAAATTTGTGAACAAGAAGGTCTCAATCACAATCTCAAAGAGTTGCCAAAAGAAACACGCAATTATGTCATTTTCAAGGCTTTTGAGGCAGGTGTTGGCGTCAGGCAATTAGCTCGAATCACATTTATTGCGCATTCCACCCTACATCGCCTCTATCAGATGATTTAAATCGGTACAAGGGGACGGTTCTTTTGTACGACTAGCCTCGGATGTAGTGGGGCATCTCTTGGGGGATGACCATGGAAATCTCGACCATGCCGCAGACTTTGCCGTCGCGGCGCCATGGGGTCTGGTAAATCATTTTTTTGACACCCTGCTTGTCGATGGTGTAGCAGTTGACGGTGTCGGTGGCGATCATGTGGCGGATTTTTTCTTGCGATTTCTCACTGTGACAGGGCATAAGGTTCTTGCCCAACATGGTGTGACCTTCCTTGTCAAAGGTGGCGCGGGAGCGCTCGTTCATGAAGATCACTTTACCCTCTAGATCGCACACGGTGATGGCACAATGCGTGCCTTCGGCCCATGCCAGGGCCTCATTAATGATATCTTGTTCGTTCATTTTTTCAAATTTCTCTAATCCCTAATCTCTAATCTCTAATCTCTAATCTCTAATCCGTTGAAACAAGTCACTTGTTTACAACATTCACAGGCTTGCCATCGAGATAGGCGGCAACGTTGCTGGTGATGACGTCCATCAGGCGCACACGGGCCTCGTAGCTGGTCCAACCGATGTGCGGCGTGAGATAGCAGTTGCGGGCTGTGAGCAGCGGATGGTCGGCAGCGGGTGGTTCAACCGAGGTGCAGTCCACGGAGGCGGCATACAGATGTCCGCTGTTCAAGGCATCGGCCAGGTCTTGCTCAACGATGAGGGCACCGCGTGCCATGTTGAGCACGATGGACCCCTTCTTCATCATCGCCAGGCGTTCGGCATTGATCATGCCGGTAGTGTCGGCATTGAGCGGGCAGTGCATGGTGAGCACGTCGCTGGTGCGCAGCAGGTGCTCCAGGTCATCGGCCTTCATCACGCCAGCGGGCAACTGGTCAGGGCTCTTGCTGGTAAAGGCCATCACGCGCATGTTCATCGCCTGAGCGATGCGGGCCACGGCACTTCCGATATTTCCCATACCCACGACGCCCATTTGCTTGCCAGCCAACTCGATGAGCGGTGTGTTGAAATAGGCATAGCTGCCGCAGTTGGTCCACTTCAGGTCACGGGCCTCGTCGGTGTAGTGCTGCGGTTGCCAGCAGATGTTCAGCAGGTGGGCGATTGTGAGCTGGGCCACGCTGTCGGTGCTGTAGGCCGGCACATTGGTCACGATGATGCCGCGGCGGCGGGCCTCGGCAATGTCAGCGACGTTAAATCCAGTGGCCATCACGCCGATGTACTTCAAGTCGGGCAACTGGGCAATGGCTGCAGCGTCGATGGGGACCTTATTGGTCAAGACCATTTCGGCTCCGCGGCAGCGCTCAACCACGGTGTCGGCGGTGCCATAGTCATAGATGTCACAGGGGGCAAGTGCCTTCATCGGTTCCCAGGAGAGGTCGCCGGGGTTTCCGGCATATCCGTCAAGGATAACTATCTTTCTCATAATATAATATTTAATGACTTTTATGCAAATGGAATAAAATGGTAATTGTGTTGACAAAATTAAAAGAAAATTGTCAAATGACAAAAAATATAGCTAATTTTGCACACATAAAACAAGGATATGTCTCATGGAGAATAAAAAACTCGTGGAAACAGTGGCCACTAATCTGGGCCGCACGACCGAAGATGTAAACAAGTTATTGGAGGCTCTAGCCAACGTCCTGCGCACGCGTTGCAGTGAGTTGGACAGTGTTTTTGTTCCTGGATTCGGCACGTTTGAGCCCAAGAAGAGGAACGAGCGCGTGATGGTGCATCCCAGCTCGGGAAAGCGGATGCTAGTTCCGCCCAAGGTCGTTGTGGGGTTCAAGGTGAGCCGTGTACTCAAGGCTAAACTCAAGTAATCAAGGAGGAAAAAAGCATGAACAACAAGATTACATTTGTCGAAATCGTTGATACCATTGCCGAGTCCACCTCGACCTCCAAGCGCGTGTGCGAGCTCTTTCTGCGAGAGCTGTTCTCCACCATATCCCAGGCGCTTATCGATGGCGAGACCGTGAAGGTCAAGGGCATTGGCACATTTAAGGTCGTTAAAGTTAAGCCTCGCAAGAGTGTCGATGTGTCAACAGGTGAAGCGATAAGCATCAGCGGCCACAGCAAGATGTCGTTCACACCCGATAAATCGCTTGCCGATGCAGTGAACCAGCCATTTGCCCAATTCGAGTCGGTTTTCCTCGATGATGCCATGACCGATGAGCAACTTGCCGACATTGACAAGCAATACCCCTCGCTATTTGATGAGGAATCACAACAAGACCTCGAGCAGGCCAAGGATACTGACCCCGTGCAGGAACCCGAACCGGCGTTGGAAAAGGAACCCGAACATGAGCCTGAGCCTGACCCCGTGCAGGAACCAGATAAACCGCATCGCATGCCGGCTATGGCGGTCCCCGTCCCCGATCCGGATTCAAAGCCCGAGCCTGAACCTGATGTCGAATCTCACAATGTGGTCTTGCCTGTTGAGCCATCAACGCCCGCACCTCAAGAGCCTGAACCGTCAAAACCGGCTTCGCGTCCCATGCTGGTCGGCATCCCCATTGACGGTCCATCTCAGCCCGTTCCCGAGCCTGAGCCCGAGGAGGAAACCGCTGCCGACGACTACTTCTATCGTCCCGCACCCCGAAATGCCTACACGCCCACGCGCGAACAATTGGAGTCCAGACCCCGCAAGCATGGTGGTCTGCAAGGGCTGGGAGGCAAGCAATGGTTGGGAGTGGCAATCGGTATTTTGATAGGCTGCCTGCTGACCTGGCTGCTGATGAGGACCTGTGACAGGACCGAGCCGTCAATGGCAGGAAAAGCCGTGGTGGCCACCGATACGGTCCCCTTTGCCGACACTGTGGTGGTGGACGCTGAAAAGCCTGATGTCATCACCGAGACCGTCACGACCCAAGTGGTGCTGAGCACACTAGCCGCTAAGCATTATGGCAGCCAGTGGTTCTGGGTATATATCTATGAAGAGAACAAGGATATTATTGATAATCCCGACAATGTGCCACCTGGTACCAAGGTTGTGATACCTCCTGCCGAGAAGTATGGCATCGATGCCAAGGATCCCAAGAGCATCAAGAAGGCCCAGCGCCGTTCATGGGAAATCTTGACACAGGGCAAGCGGTAATACAAAGAGTGATACATTAAAAATATGAGCTGGAAGAAAATCCAGCTCATATTTTTAGAATCCTTTCCACATCTGCATCCAGAAGTCGTGTGCCATCTCTTGCCATCGGTAAGCGGCGGCACCCAGGCAGTCCGCAGTGTAGTCGTTCAGCAGTGCCGCGGCTTTATGCTTGTTGGTCGCGTTCAGTTCCTGCCATGTTTTCTCGATCATCGGCAGCTCGCGCAGGCCTTTCTCCAAGTAGTGGTCACGGGCGGGCTCAAGCGTCTTGCGGAAGACACCCCAGCGCAGCGATGCCAGGCGGTTGGCTTTGCGGAATTGCCACAGCACGGTGTGGTCGTCCTCGGCGTTGTGGCCGCACACCTTCAGCGAGGCGGGCAGGTCGGTGTTGCCGCAGAAGATGGGGAACCGTGGACTCTCGCCCGGATTGTCCAGTGCCATCCATGCCACGCCGCCCACCTCGTCGGGCAGCCATGAACGCAGCTGTATCACGGTGCTATAAGAACACCAGGGCACACTCACGGTGCGGGTCCACTTCATGGCCGAGTCGCCCATGGCATAGAACATCGCCAATTGCTCGTTGGTGATCCAGGGATTGGCGACGGGCGAGACAATGCTGTCGGGCTCGTTCTCAACGAGGTTGCCCTGCTTGTCTTTACGCTTGGGGTTGGGAATCTTGTGGCGGGCACTCAGGTCGAGCGGGGAGCCCTCATAATAACTGCCCAGCAGCCGTGAAACATCTTCCACGCTCACCTTCTTGTCTGGCTTGATACTCAATGGCAGATTTTCGATGGTATCTGTCAGGTTAAGCGAGGGGGCGAGTTGCTGCATGATATAAAGTTCGCGCAGGCTATAGTTCTTCACCTGTTTCAGGTAGTTGGTGCCGCTGTAGGCTTTCCAGAAACAGAAAGGCTCCTTGCCGTCCCATAGTTTCAAGCGCTTAGCGACATCAAACACGTTGTCCGACGCCATGTAGTGGTCGGGGTCGCTCAAATCGATGGCGCCGATGCGTGAGATGTTGGCCGACACCGTGATTTCGTCATCGGGGATGCGTACGGCAGCCCATACGCCACCAATCTTCTTCGGCCCTTCACCGAAGACCTCAAATATCCACGCCTCTTGCTTGTCGGCAATCGTCAGGCATTCGCCACTGTCGCCATAGCCATATTTCTTCACGAGTTCGCCCATCAGGCGGATAGCCTCGCGGGCCGTCGTGCAGCGCTCCAGGGCGATGCGTGCCAGTTCCTCAATCATGAACATGCCATTCTTGTTGTGCAGCGTGTCGCGGCCACTGATGGTGGTCTCACCCATGGCCAACTGTTTCTCGTTCAGGCAAGGGTAGGCCGTGTCAAGGAAACGGTAGGTGTGGCGCACCTGCGGAATGGTGCCTGTCTGGGTCATGCCAGTCACGTCCTTGGGCGAGAAGGTGTGGAAACGGTTGCGATAGACGGCCGTCACCGTGTCGCGGTTATAATCCTTTGCAGGGGTCATCGTCATCCATGTGCGGTAACGTGAGTCACAGGTATGTGACGTGATGACCGATCCATCGGTGCTCGCCAGTTTGCCCACCATGATGCTGGTGCACGACTCCGTCATGCGCTCCACGTCCTGAGCGCACAGTGCCATACCAAACGCCACCACCATGATGGCCACAAGTGTTAAAGTCTTTTTCATTATTATATCAATTTTTTCGTTTTCAACCGCAAAGTTAGTCATTTTTTCATAACCCTAGTCTTGAATCAAGCAAATGGGTCTTCTTTCTTTACATTAGTGACTTGTGAACTCCTCGAAGTCGACGAGGTCAAAATATGTGCTAATAGCAAAATAATTTTCTGCCATTATATTCTGTTTTTGCAAAATTACGATGTTTTTACGGTACTCGTGGTTTTTATAATCTTTTTTATGCGTTTTGGGGTGGTCTGTGAAGATTTGTGTTTATATTTGCGGTGTTGTTAAACTTATATAGATTTTGATATGAAACACTTGATTTACATTTTTGCGTTATTCGTTGCCCTTTCAGTATTGGCAGGGTGTAACAAGCAGAGCGAGGGCTACCGCATGGTTTATGTGTCCGAGGACGGGTCTAAGAAGGTGGAGAAGATCGAGGCCGCTAACGACACCGACGCAATTAGGCAGTACATGAGGACCTTGATGTCTCTTGTCATGAGCAATTTAGACAAAAAGAAAATCCCGTATAAGGAAATCCATGTTATTTCCCCGACAGGCGACACCATTTCACGAAACAAGGAACTTTTTAGCGCTGCCACCGGATTGAACGATAAGACGATGAAGCAAATAGACGAAATTGACAAAAAACTTGATGAAACAAGTCGAACACTTGAATTGAATGCAAAAATGAGAGAGGCAATCATGAATAATGACAAAAGGTTATTTGACAGTATTCAGGCGGAAAAGGAAAAATTATCCAAAGACAAATAGCCTTGCCGTCTATATAACTTGCATAAAGAAATCGGACGTGTGCTGCGATGTAGTCGCGGCACTCTTTTTGTCTTGTAGGAGCTGAGATATGCCTTTTGCCTCGGAGAGGCAGGTCGGGTCGAAGACTCGACTTTTATGGAAAACACCATGCAAGCCCGTCGATGACGGGCGCAGCTTGGTGGCAGCGATATCAAGAGGACAGTGCGTCGAAGACGAACTTCCAAGCCGTCAAAAGCCTGCCAACCAAAAAGTTCCTCTTCGAGGCACTTGCAGCATTCAGTACTATGACCAAGCTGCAAACCTCTCTGAGGTTCTTGCATGGTCTTTTTCTTTGAAATCGGTTCTTCAAACCGCTAACATCTTCGATGTTTGTAGCTGGAGACTAATTTGGTGTTTTTAAAAGAATAAAAGAATAGGATGACTTTGTTTGCATTCATTTTGCAGAAAATTTGGCATTCCGCTAGGCTTGTATTAATTTTGCAGCGTGATTCAATGAGTTTGGGGTGCTCCCTGATGAAAAAGGGGGCTGAGAACATACCCATTGATCTGATCCGGACAATGCCGGCGTAGAGAACATTTATTGATTAAAAAAATGAAGAAGACCTTATTGATGGTTGCCACGACAATGGCAACCCTTGCTGCAGCGGCTCAGCCCGCCGCAGTGGACACGGTGCCCTCGATCGCGCTGAGCGAGGTGGAGGTGCTGGGTACACGTGCGAGTGAAAACACTCCCGTAGCGTTTACTAACATCACTGGCAAGCAACTGGCTGCCGAAAATCATGGCTTGGACATCCCGTTCCTGTTGACGATGACGCCATCGGTCATCACGACGAGCGACGCGGGCGCTGGCGTGGGCTATACGTCGATGCGCGTGCGTGGCACCGATGCCACCCGCATCAACATCACGGTCAACGATATCCCGTTGAACGATGCCGAGAGCCACAGCATCTATTGGGTGAACACGCCAGACTTTGCCTCGTCGGTGCGCGACGTGCAGGTGCAGCGCGGCGCGGGCACTTCAACTAACGGTTCGGGTGCCTTTGGTGGTAGCGTGAACATGAGGACTCAGAGTTTCTCTCGTGATGCCTATGCCGAGGTTTCGGGCAGTTATGGCTCGTTCAATACTAACAAGGAGACCCTGCGCGTGGGTAGCGGTTTGATGGGTGAGCATTGGGCCGTGGAGGCAAGGCTGTCACACGTCAGCAGCGATGGCTACCGTGACCGTGCCAGCAGCGAGTTGATCAGTTACTTCGGTCAGCTGGGCTACTTCAACGCCGGAACATCGTTGCGCTTCATCACCTTTGGCGGTAAGGAAGATACCTACCACGCATGGGATGGCATCAGCCGCGACGACCTCAAGAACAACCGCACCTACAACCCCAACGGCGAAATCAAGCACGACGGCAAGGTGACGGGCTTCTATAAGGATCAGAAGGACATCTACCGCCAGATCCACTACCAACTGATCTGGAACCAGACCTTCAATCCCCTGTGGAAACTCAATGTGGCCCTGCACTATACCGACGGTTTCGGCTACTATCAGGAGTACAAGAATGCCCGCACCCTCAAGGAATATGGCCTGGAACCCGTGGTGACCGCCGACGGCATCAACAAGAAGGCAAGTCTGGTGAGGAAGAAATGTGTGGACAGCGGCTTCGGTGGCGGCGTGTTCTCGTTGCAGTATAGTGGCGAGCGCCTTGCGGCCACTTTGGGCGGCGGCATCAACCGTTATAGCAACGACCACTATGGCCAGGTGATTTGGGTAGAAAACTACACCAGCACGCTGGCTCCCGACCACGAGTATTACCGCAATAATGGTCGCAAGACCGACTTCAATATCTACATCAAGGGGAATTATATGATTACTGCCGGCTTGAGTGCCTACGCCGACCTGCAGTACCGCTACATCGGTTACCGCATCACCGGTAATAACGACAAGTGGGACTGGACTGCCGACCCCGAGCGTCTCCAGGCGCTCAACATCGATGAGCCGTTCAATTTCTTTAATCCCAAGGCTGGTCTGAATTGGCAGATTAACGCCAAGAACCGTGCCTATGCCTCGTTTGCCGTTGCCCAGAAAGAGCCTACGCGCAACAACTATACCGATGGCCTGTTCCTGCAGCACCCCACGAGCGAGAAACTCTACGACTGGGAATTGGGCTATGAATTCCGTAGCGGCAATTTTGCTGCTGGCGCCAATTTCTATTATATGAACTATAAGGACCAGCTCGTGCTCAACGGCAAGATCAACGAGATTGGCGAGTTGATGGCCGAGAATGTCCCCAACAGCTATCGCATGGGTGTTGAGCTAGTGGCTGGTTACCGCTTTACCGACTGGCTGCGCTGGGATGTGAATGCTACCTTCAGCCGCAACCGCATCAAGGATTATGTGGGCTACGTGAGCGACTATGACGCTGACACGTGGGAAGAAATGTGGACCCAGACCGCCATCCAGGCTGGCAACACCACCATTGCCTTCTCGCCCAGCGTGACCGTGGGTAGCTTGATTGCCCTGGACTACAAGGGCTTCTCGGCCTTACTGCAGTCGCAGTATGTGTCGCGCCAATATCTTGACAACTTCCAGCGCAAGGAGGATTCGCTGGATCCCTACTTTGTCAACAATCTGGACCTTGGCTACACCTTCAAGTTGCCGCACATCCGCAGCATCACCGTGGGCGCGGCCATCTACAACCTCTTCAACGTGAAGTATGAGACCAACGGTTACTCGATGACCAGTGCCATGTATCCTGATGGCAGCAAGGAGAACAAGTACAGCCTGTACAGCGATCCCCGCTTCTATCCCATGGCTGGCATCAATGCCCTGGGCCACATTACTTTCCGCTTCTAACGAAGTTTAACTACGAATTACGCGAATTTTACTAAGGGCATCCGCATTCTCATTATGTCTAATTTCGCTAATTGATATCCTTCATTGAATAAACTACGAATTACGCGAATTAAATTAATTATTGAATTCGCTTGCTTTGTAAACCATATTATGAAGCAGCATCAACGATATATGAATTGAATCATGGAATGGTTCTCGGCTCATTGGCTCGACATGCTGACTACAGCACTAGGGTTGTTATACATCTGGCTGGAGTATCGTAGCAGTATAGTGCTATGGTTCGTTGGCATTATTATGCCTGCTCTTGACATTTTTCTATATTGGGATAAAGAATTGTTTGGCGATTCTTTTATGGCGGGTTACTACACTGTTGCTCATATATGGGGTTTCTTAGTGTGGAAATTCGGTTTTGGAAAAAAGGATAAGAAATCGCCTGCAATTGGCCATTTGCCAGTCAATAAGATTTTACCGTTAATTGCGATATTTGCTATTCTGTGGTATGCTAATTACTGGGTGCTTGTGAATTACACCAAGAGCACAATCCCCGTGGCAGATGCCTTTACAAACGCATTGAGTTTCATTGCCTTGTGGGCATTGTCACGCAAGTATGTTGAGCAATGGCTGTTGTGGATTGTGGTCGATGCCGTGAGTGTTTACCTGTATGTAATAAAGGACGTCCCGTTCAAGGCTGGCCTGTATTCCCTTTATATTATTATCGCCGTATTAGGCTACCGCCAGTGGCTCCGCAAGATGGACAAACCCGCTCAGCCTGCATTGGAATAAGAAAACCAATCAGTGAAATTCGCGTAATTCGTAGTTGATTGATTTACTGGCTGCGGACGCCTTGGATGTAATTGAAGAGGCGTTTGTAGAAGGGGTGGCGTGTTAGAGTGGGTGCATCGCCCAGGATGAAGAGTTTCATGCGGGCTCGCGTGATGGCGACGTTCATGCGCCTCAGGTCGCGCAGGAAGCCGATTTGCCCCGTGTCGTTGGCCCTAACCAGTGAAATGAGGATCACGTCGCGTTCCTGGCCCTGGAAGCCATCCACGGTGTTGATGGAAATCAGGTGGCGGTAAGGCTTGAAGAAGGGACGTTTCTTGATCAGGCGCTTCAGGTACTGGACCTGGGCGCGGTAGGGCGAGATGATGCCGACGTCGATGCGCTCGTCGAGGATGCGCTGTTTGCCGATGCGCTGGAAATAAATCTGCAACAGGCTGATGATCAGGTTGGCCTCACCCTTGTTGACTCGCCCGAATGTCTCGCCGATGAATTGCTCCCTGAAGTCGTGCCGCTCGTCGTCGCCCAGGTTGATGGTCGAGGTGTCGAACCACAAGATGGGAGCGTCGCCCTCGTGAATGAGCCGATGGGCAACCTCGGGAGCTGATTTCATCTGGCCATGGTAGAAATAGTCGCTGCTGAACTGCATGATCTCGTCATTCATGCGGTACTGCACCTGTAACAGCGAAACGCACTCGGGTTTGTTCTTGACGATGCGCTCCATGAGCGTGATGCCTAGCCCGCCCTTGATGGCCTCGAGGCTCTTAATGGTGGGGGGCAGCTGGCAATGGTCGCCAGCAAAGATCACGCGGCTGGCCCTGCGGATGGGGATCCAGCACGCCGCTTCGAGCGCCTGGGCCGCCTCATCGATGAATACCGTGCCAAACCGCTTGCCGTCGAGCAACTTGTTGCTGGCACCCACAAGGGTGGAGGCTATGACGCGCACCTGCCCAAAGATGTCGGCATTGATGCGCACCTCGAGTTCAACGGCCAATTCCTTGAGGCGGTCAAGTTTCTGGTGGAAATGCTCGCCCGACTCGCGCCGACGGCGACGCATATCGCGCATGGTTCGCCTCACCTGCCACAACTTGGGATAGTCGGGGTGGTCGGCAAAACGGTGCTCATAGGTGAAACTCAGCATCTTGTCGTTGACGCGCGTGGGGTTGCCCAGACGCAGGACTTTGATACCGCAGTCCACCAGTTTCTCGCTGATCCAATCGACGGCGGTGTTGCTTTGGGCACACACGAGCACTTGGGTCTCGCGCATGAGCGTCTCGTTGATGGCCTCGACCAGCGTCGTCGTCTTGCCCGTGCCGGGAGGGCCGTGCAGCACACGCACGTCCTTCGACAGCAACACGTCGTTGACGGCATGCTCCTGACTCGTGTTGAGCCACGGGAAGCGCATCGCGTCAAATGTGAACGTCTCGGCAGGCTGGTGGGAGTAGAACAGGTCGCGCAGATAGGCCAAACGATTGCCCTTGGCGCCGATGACGCGGTCCAGGGCGTCAAACATGATGCGGTAACTCGTTTCATCAAAAAACAGTTGCACGCCCACGGGCTCTTGGGCATTTTGCAGTTCTAGCGTGTGCCCCTCGGGGATGACGACGACCATGCGGTTGCCGTCAACATAGGAGATCGTCCCCGTGAAGTTGAAATACTGGATTCTGGCACTCTGTCCCAGGTCTCCCTCGGGCGTTTCGGCCTTGAAGAACACGACCGGCTTGCCGTACTCAAAATTGTGGTCAATTTCCTCATCGGCCTGGCGTGTCACCTCGATGCAGAACTGGTTCACCGAGTTATAATATGTGCGGCCCACACGCAGCGGGAACCACGCATCACCGCGTGTCACCTTGCGTGCCAGCCCCATGCTCTCTGTCTGCAGGCGATAGGCCTCCTTCTCCTCCTGGTATTCCACCCGGAGCAGTTCCCGCAGTTGTTGCAATAACGCTATGCCTGACCCTCGATTCATGAGTATTGTTTTTCACCCACAAAGGTACGATTTATTTTCTCATCTTGCGAAATGATCAGCATGGGATATATAATCCTTGTTTTATAAGTGATAAAATCATTATAATGTTGAAAAATTTTCTACTATAAAAGGAATATATAGGATTCCGCCTAATGCCTTTGCACAGCCACAGACAACGACAGGAATCCGCTGGTAGCAGCAGATTCCTGTCTGGAATGAAATAATAATCTGTGGTTATGAAAAGCCAGAAAAACAGCGGGCTACTTAACCATCTTACTGGTGCGGGTTGTGCCGTTACTGTAGCGTGTTATCACGATGTTCACACCCTCAAATGGCTCGCTGGAGTGCACACCCAGCGCATTATAGTAGTCCTTGCCCACAACCGTGGCTTGATCGGTTAACTCCGTCACGCTAGTCGGTATTGCCTGCCAGTCCACGTAGAATTCCAGATTGGTGTAGTCCACATTGGTTTCGCCTACGCGGAGTGGAGCTCGGTTCATCTGATGCGGTGTCGCACTGTTGGCGGCATCATGGCTAATCAATGCCCTCAGGTCTGGTGACTGAGAACGGGGCGAGCAATAGACGATGCTGGTGTCTCGGCCAACGTAGTAGTCTTGCAGTTGCTTGTAAGTCCCTTCAAACACCTGTCCCGTGAATCCGGTGAGGTGGCGATAGGTGATGCGCCCGTTAAGGACGCCGTCGAGAAGCAATACTTGACCAACGCTGACTGATGTGGTGTCCCGGCCGCCGGTGAGCATGGTCATATAGTTATGATTGAAGCCATATAGGAGCTGCTGGTCAAGCGTTCCCCATCCGTACTGCATCACCATCGGATTGGTCTCATCGAGATAGAACAGCGAGTGTCCCGCATCATCACGATAGGCAATGGCTTCATAGCCGTTATTGTGGAAATGGCCGCAGCCATCATCCATGATATAACGTGTATGGATGTTGTCGTCATCGACCACCCAGGCGTCAGGCAACATATTGTAGCCATGAGAGTCTGTGAAATCGGCAGCCATATTGAAATTGCCACAGAACATGTACGGCACCATGCCGTCGTGGCTCATATCCAAACTTGTGATATTGTTATAGGCGCAATCTACTATATGTGGAACGCCCCAAGTATTGAAGTCAAGTGTCCTGAGCTGATTAGAACGGCAATCCAATGCTCCCATGGGCAACACGTCAAGCTCGGTGAGGAGATTATTCATCACATTCATGTAGTCAAATCCAAAGCTGCCAAAATCAATGTCTACTAAGGAATTATTAGCCACATCAAGTGCGTGAAGACGTGCGTTGTTGCTTAAATCCAGAATATTATTATTCGCTACACCTCCCAAATCACGGGCATAGAATTGCCTAAGGTTGGGTAAAGTCCTAACGATTTGGTCGTAAGGAACCATTGTTCCCGAGACATCCAAAAGGCTGAATTGATTGCGTTGATTATCTAAGTTCAAACTACGGATTCGATCACAATACCTGAGTGACAGGTTCTTGAGTGAAGAGAGTTGTGAAATCTCCGGATCCATAACGCCATCAAAAACAGAAGCATGCCGCTCAGGATCGCCGCCTAACAGAAGTGTCTCAATTCGTTGACCGCAGCCGTACACTCCTATCACGTCGGGATTATTCACGCAATTAAATAATTCCAGATTCTGAAACTCTTTCAAATTCTGATCCTTCATCAGCAGATTATCATTGACGTGCACCACGAGAAGGTTCTCAGGGCGAGAGTGATTGATATTGCTCTGGATTTGAGTCAACCTATTATATCCCGCATCAAGGTATGCCAAGTTCTCAAATGGCTGGCTTGCATATAATGTTGGGAGCTTATTGTGAGACACGTCTAAATACTGGACTTGTCCAAGATACTTGCCTTCATACAACGAAGAGATGTAGTTATGGGACAGGTTGAGCGACTCTAATGACCTGCCGCCTCCTCCATACTTATATTCAGCGATCGTGTTGTTACTGCAATCAATAGCAATGAGATGGTCATAAAATTCGTCAAAGTCAACTAAACCAGACAGGCCGGTTGCCGCCGCGCCAAAATACTGGACTTTTGGCAACTTATTCCATTGGGGATGAGTCTGGATGGGGTTGTGCCCGTAATTAAGGGTGATCACTACATCACCACTGTGGCTGATAAGTCCATCGATAGAGGAGAGAAAATTGTAGGAACAGTTCAAGTCAGCGATAAAATCATTATTGTAAAGGTTTATCGAACTCAAACGGTTCTGACTGCAGTCCAGATAATTGAGCAATGGCGCACAGCTTAGGCTAAGGTTGGTGATGGCGCAATCTTGACACTCCAGATGCCTTAAAACCGATGGATTGGGCAGATTCAGGCCACTAATATGATGAGAGCCATCAGTGTACAGATACTCCAGCTTTGTGAATGGCGAGAGATCCAAAGAGGTGATATTGTTGTTGTCTTGAACATACAGAACCGATATATCGGTAAACATGTCAAGGCCTGTCAAATTGGTAGTGCTTGACGGAACGTTGATCTGTCCACCCCTGGTGGTGCCGCACCACGGCAAGAGCAATTCACGATAGGTCAGTTTATGGTCTCCGTCGGCATCCTGCTGCAGTAATTCATTGCGCAAGTGTGAGTCGGGCACTGTCTGCTCAGTCACTGTCACTGGCTTGGAGATGTAGTGAGCCACACTTCCTTTCTTATTGCTGTTGTGAGAGTACAAGGCTCCGCTCTCAAACTTCAGGTCAAAGGTTTGATAAGACGCACCATTGGCATTAAAAATGATGCCGACAGGAGTCCCGCTAAAACCGCTGTATAAATATATCGGTCCCCTCGAACTGCTGCCTACCTGTGTGATTGGGTCTCCAGGCCATGCGCTGGTCAAACGATTCCCTTGGGCATCCCAGGCATACACATGCCAATCACTGAAATACCCCCCTGGATCCACGAAATAGACAAATTGGTCGTCCCGAAAAACAATCTCCTCTGGAATCTCATCGATACTCATGACATGATAGTTACTCATCTCGGGATCGTAGTAATCGTTGTATGTTGTGTTAAACCTGTTGCCAGACCAATTAAAGTAGTAATCGGCATCCGTCGTCAGATAAATGTTATCAGTCTGATGACCGTTATTGTCATGGATGACGATACCGATATCGCTGTCATTAATAGTGATATTGTAACATCCACCACGATAATTGGTGACAAGCTCTCCAGGCCAGTTCCCAAGAGGGTGAATTTGATCATTCGTTCGCTCCCATGCATATACATAGGGTGCCTGATCTGAACGGATGTGTATCGTCGTCGCCTGTGCCACGGTGAGCGACAATCCAGTTAGCAGTAGTAAAAATATATGTTTCATAAATTACAAAGTATTGAGTGTTATTAAAATGAAGAATAATTGTCTTAGTGGGTTCTATGATTATTGCTTTTGAGCCTCATTAAGGAATACCCCGCTTTCCACCTCTTTGAAGATCAGATTTCTTAATTATAAAACACAAAGTTATATCATTTTTACGGAAAAATTTGCACCAACCCCTGCATTAAATAGCTGTAAGCTTAAATTTTTACTGTTTCCAACAGGTGGTATTTCCTGAAAATTGGTTGACAGTATTAGACAGCATGGCTAACATCGTTACTAAATCATTGCTTTCAGCCTTGATATCTTATTGCCCTTTTTTGTTGTAGCAAGTCGTTTTTGCGTTTTGTCATGGTGGAAAAGAGCCCCAATCTCGTATTATTGTATCGAGGGCTGCGGCTGCAGCACGAGCCATCCCGTTAACAATTCTTTAACACTTCCGCTCCACCCCTCCAGTAAAGCTGCGACAGCGGCGCTCCTGTGACTCCAGTCCATCCAGTGAAGCCGTATGATTTCTTCACTGTCGAGGTATTGCAAGCCTCTGGCTTGTAAAATAGCGGCGTAGATTTTCCAAAAATTTTACGTCTCAGAGTGCGGATGCAAAAAAACTAATGCCTAAAACCTAAAACCTAACGCCTTTTTTATTACCTTTGCAGGCTAAATATGTTGTACTGTTGTAGGGTACAACGCAAACTATTAATTATCAACAACTTATTATGATTAACATCAAGTTTCCTGATGGCAATGTACGCCAATATGAGAGCGGGGTGACCCCTCTTGACATTGCCAAGAGCATCTTTGCACGCAACGTGCTGGCCGCATCATTAAACGACGAGGAATGGGATATCTCACGCCCCATTTGTATGGATGGCGATATCAAGTTCTTCAAGTGGGAAGACGCCGAGGGCAAGCACGCCTTCTGGCACACCTCTGCACACCTGTTGGCCGAGGCCCTGCAGGAACTGTACCCCAACGTGCAGTTCGGTATCGGTCCGGCTGTCGAGAATGGTTTCTATTATGACATCGACACTGGTGGCAACCCCTTGACCGACGCCGACTTCGCCAAGATTGAGAAAAAGATGACTGAGCTTGCCCAGAAAAACGAGGCCGTTGTGCGTGCCGACATCAGCAAGGCCGACGCCTTGAAGTTCTTCGGTGACAAGGGTCAGACCTTGAAGTGTGAGCTCATCAATGACCTGGAAGACGGTCACATCACTACCTATACCCAGGGCAACTTCACCGACCTGTGCCGTGGCCCGCACATCCCCTCGACTGGCGCTATCAAGGCCATCAAGGTGATGTCGCTCGCCGGCGCTTACTGGCGCGGTGACGAGACTCGCCCCCAGTTGACACGCGTTTATGGCATTACCTTCCCCAAGAAGAAGATGCTCGACGAGTACCTGGTGCTGCTCGAGGAGGCCAAGAAGCGCGACCACCGCAAGATCGGCAAGGAGATGGAACTGTTTGCCTTCTCGCCCAACGTGGGCCAGGGTCTGCCCCTGTGGCTGCCCAAGGGTGCCGCCTTGCGTAACCGTCTTCAGGACATGCTGGCCAAGATCCAGAAGCGCTACGGCTACCAGCAGGTGATCACGCCGCACATCGGCAACAAGCTGCTCTATGTGACCAGTGGCCACTATGCAAAATATGGTAAGGACTCGTTCCGTCCCATCACCACTCCCGAGGAGGGCGAGGAGTACATGCTCAAACCCATGAACTGCCCCCACCACTGCGAGATCTACAAGACTTCGCCCCGCAGCTACCGTGACCTGCCCATCCGCTATGCTGAGTTCGGTACCGTTTACCGCTATGAGCAGAGTGGTGAGCTTCACGGCTTGACCCGCGTGCGCAGCTTCACCCAGGACGATGCACACTTGTTCTGCACCCCCGACCAGCTGAAGCAGGAGTTCCTCGGTGTGATGGACATCATCTCATTCATCTTCAAGGTGTTCGGCTTCAACTACGAGGCTCAGATCTCGTTGCGTGATCCCAACAACAAGGAGAAATACGTCGGCAGCGACGAGGTATGGGAGAAGGCCGAACGCGCCATCGTCGAGGCTTGTGAAGAAAAGGGTCTGGTCGCCAAGCAGGTGACTGGCGAGGCCGCTTTCTATGGCCCCAAGCTGGACTTCATGGTCAAGGACGCCCTGGGCCGCCGCTGGCAGTTGGGTACCATCCAGGTGGACTACAACCTGCCCGAGCGCTTCCAGCTCGAATACACCGGTGCCGACAACCAGAAGCACCGTCCCGTGATGATTCACCGCGCCCCCTTCGGCTCGCTGGAGCGCTTCGTCGCCGTGCTGCTCGAGCACACCGCCGGCAAGTTGCCCTTGTGGCTCGTGCCTGACCAGTGTGTCGTGCTGCCCATCAGCGAGAAGTTCAACGACTATGCCCACCACGTGGCTGACGAGTTGAACAAACTTGACGTGCGCGCCATCGTCGATGACCGCAACGAGAAAATCGGCCGCAAGATCCGTGACAACGAGCTCAAACGCATCCCGTATCTGCTCATCGTGGGCGAAAAAGAATCAGGATGTGAAGAAGTTTCTATAAGAAAACAGGGCGAAGGTGATCAAGGTTCGAAAAAAATTACTACCTTTGCAGCCGATATTAATCGCGAAGTGGCCGAAATGACCAACTTTTAAGCCATTTCCGTGCGACGTGTGTCGTATGGAAGTGCTTGATTGTCACGATAATACTAACAATTGTAAAACTGCTGAATGAACAAAAAACCGTATCGTCCCGGGCCTAAGCGCCCGAGCAATGCCACCAGGCCCAGAGGCCGAAATCGCCAGATGGCAGGCAAAAAAGAAGACACTAACCTCATTAACGACGAAATTCGTGTGAGCGAGGTGCGCCTGGTGGGTGACAACGTGGAGCAGGGCATTTATCCCATCGAGGAGGCCCTGAAAATCGCCGAAGGGCAGGAACTGGACCTGATCCTTATCGCGCCCCAGGCCGAACCTCCCGTGTGCCGCGTGATGGACTATCAGAAATTCAAGTTCCAACAGCGCAAACACGCCAAGGAACAGAAGGCCAAGTCCACCAAACTCGTGGTCAAAGAAATACGTTTCGGACCACAGACCGACGAGCATGACTACAACTTCAAGTTGAAACATGCCATCGGCTTCCTCAAGGAAGGTGCCAAGGTGAAGAGCTACGTTTTCTTCAAGGGACGTTCCATCCTGTTCAAGGAACAGGGAGAGGTGCTGCTGCTCAGGTTTGCTAATGACCTGGAGGAATATGGTAAACTGGATCAGATGCCGGTTCTCGAGGGTAAGCGCATGACCATCATGATCTCGCCCAAGAAGCCGGGCAGCAAGAAGAAAGAGGGCAAAGAAACCCCCGAAGCTGCCGATCAGCAGGACAACACTCCCAACGAGGAGTAAACAAAACGTGAGAAGGAAGAGCATCAGGCTTGGTAAGTGCCTGGTCTCGATTAATTAATAACATTTTTTAAACTCAAACAAAATGCCCACCTTTACCGGCACCGGAAAGATTAAAAGAAGACATGCTTACAAGAGTCACATCCTGACCAAGAAGAGCAAGAAGCGTAAACGTAACCTGGGTAAGATCAGCATCGTTGACAAAGCTAACATGCCGATCGTGCGTCAGCTCCTGGTGAAGTAATGCATCTCAACTATTTCTTTTAATCAACAAGATTTTTATCATTTTATTATTAACCGAATGTCTAGCTCAAAGTGCCGGTAACGCTGGCCGCTAGCAATCAAAACAAATCAAAAAAATGCCTAGATCAGTTAATCACGTGGCTTCTAGAGCCAAACGCAAGAAAATCTTAAAACTTACAAGGGGTTACTTTGGCGCTCGCAAATCGAGATCAACCGCAAGGTGCTCGCCGACCTGGCTATGAACAATCCCGCCGCTTTCAAGGCTATCGTTGACGAGGCTAAAAAGCACGCCTAATCAACACAGGTTCTTTCCAAAGAATTAATTCCGCAAAATGCTACCAGGCTCCAAAGGGTCAACACCCCAAGGAGCCTGTTTTTTTGTGTGCTCATCCGTTTTTAGCGGGCACTACTTGTTTTGGGTTCTTGCTGTGATCGGTGTTTACTTCTTGAGGGGGAGCAGGTTGTACAGTTTTTCGGCAACCCACATCACGGGGATGGAGATGAGGTAGCAGGCCACCATCACGGCGATAAAGATGAGCGGGGCATACTTCAGCGAATAGATCTGTGGCTGGAACAGGTAATAGGCCAGCCAGGTGTGAATCATCCAGATGGGCATCGATTTCTTGCCGAGTTCGGTCAGCACTACTTTTACCCAACCCGACCAGTGCACGTGGTTGAGCAGGATCACCATCAAGGGGACATAGACGAGATAGGTGACCAGGTGAGGCTTGATGCAAGTGAGAACGACGGCGATGATGATGGCCCCGATGACACCCCATTGCGGGAACGGCCTGTTCAGCTGCAATTTCGTGCGGCGCAGGGCAACACCCATCGTGAAGGCCTGTAGCAGGTGGAAGCACAACAGGGGCTGATATGCCCACATGTTGTGGAATAAAAACGTGCTGTAACGGCTGATGCAATAGCTCGTGCACAGGAAAATGCCCGTCGTGATGACGATGGCCACCAGATTGCCAACGCGTTCAATAAGCCTAATGATGTACAGGCTAAGCACGCTGACGACACAATACGGAAACAGGAACCACATCTCGTGGTTGTAGTTCACATCCCATCCCGAAATGTTCTCCAGGAATTTTCCCCAACTGCCGGGGTAATCGGCCGGAATCATGAAGTGGCCAATGGTGACAAAAATGGCGAGCACTACCCAGTAGTGCAGATACAGGCGCAGCACACGCGTCAGCTGTCGGCTGGGCGAGATGCCGCCATGCTCATATTTGTAGGCCAGGCCATAACCGCTCAATATCACAAAGAAACTCACAGGCCAGCAGGCCGCTGCAATCCAGGTCGCCAACGGAACTTTCCCGATGTGGATCAGTCCCGTGAACAAAAACATGTGACTGCCGCCAAAGAGGTGGAAAAAGACCATCATCATGATGACGATGCCCTTGATAATCGTGCTGTTGTCTCTGGAAATATCAAGCATATCTGTCTGTGAGGAGTTTCTTTCTTAAGTGCACAAAATTACTCATTATTGCCGACGTGGCTTCTTTTTTATTGAGAAAAAGTGGCGCCAATGGGGTGCGAGGTGCATTAAAACAAGACTGGCCGGGCGCATGTCTCTCGTCCGGTCAGTCTTAATTAAAAAGGATTGAATAGTCTCTTTACTCCTTGACCAGGAGGGTGCCGGTCTTGCCCTGCAAGGCTTCGCGGGCCTTGTCCAGAGAAGTGATCAAGGCGGTGCCGCCAGTCGTGTTCTCCACAAAGCTGATGCACGACTCTACCTTGGGCAGCATGCTGCCAGGGGCGAAGTGACCCTGCTGGATATACTCGCGGGCCTCGGCGATGGTCATGCGGTCCAGATCTTTCTGGTCGGGCTTGTTAAAGTTGATGGATACCTTCTCCACGGCGGTGAGGATCACCAGCATGTCGGCATTCAGGTCGAGGGCCAACTTGGCGCTGGCGCGGTCCTTGTCGATAACGGCTGCTACGCCCTCATAGTCGCCAGGGCCATTCTCCACAACGGGGATGCCACCACCACCCACGGTGATGACCACGCTGTGCAGGCCTACGAGTTGCTCCACGATGGGCAGCTCAACGATCTTGACGGGAATGGGCGAGGGGACAACGCGGCGATAGCCACGGCCAGCGTCCTCGACAAAGGTGTAACCCGTCTCGGCAACGATGCGGTCAGCGTCCTCCTTGCTGTAGAACATGCCCACAGGCTTCGTCGGGTGCTGGAAGGCGCTGTCGTTCTTGTCAACAACAACCTGGGTCACCACGGCTGCACAGGGCTTGTTCAGGCCACGGCGTGCAAGCTCGCGCTCTACGGCCTGCTGCAGGTGGTAGCCAATGTAACCCTGTGTCATGGCGCCACACTCGGGGAACGGCATAGCGGGAGTGCCGCCGCCATTGTTTGCCGAGTATTCAAAGGCCAGGTTCACCATGCCCACTTGGGGACCGTTGCCATGGCCGATAACGACGTCATAACCCTCCTCAACGAGGTCCACGATGGTCGAAGCGGTGCCTTTTACCAAGTCCAGCTGCTCCTGCGGAGTCTTGCCCAGGGCATTGCCGCCCAAGGCGATAACAAGACGTTTGCTCATAGTATCTTAATAATAATGTATAGTCGGTTATTGTTAGTTGAGAAATGAGATTAATGATTAAAGTCAATGAGCCGAAACACTCATTAATCTCTAATCACTAATCTCTAATCCTCAATTTCACATCGTGAAATTGATTACTTTAACGTTGCGTACATGACGGCCTTGATGGTGTGCATGCGGTTCTCGGCCTCGTCAAATACCTTGGATTGCGGGCTGCGGAACACCTTGTCGGTTACCTCCATCTCGGGCAGACCGAACTTCTTGTGGATGTCCTTACCGATGGTGGTCTCCAGGTCATGGAACGAGGGCAGGCAGTGCAGGAAGATGGCGCCGGGGTTGGCGTTCTTCATGACGGCGTCGTTCACCTGATAGGGGCTCAGGAGCTTGATGCGCTGTTCCCAAATCTCGTCGGGCTCACCCATCGATACCCAAATGTCGGTGTAGATGACATCGGCATTCTTGGTGCCCTTCTTCACGTCCTCGGTGAGCGTGATGGTGCAGCCATTCTCCTTAGCAATCTTCTTGCAGGTGTCAACGAGTTTCTTCTCGGGCATGTTGTCCTTGGGACCGCAAGCGACAAAGTTGATACCCAACTTAGCCGATACGACCATCAGTGAGTTGGCAACATTGTTGCGGGCATCACCCATGAACACCATGGTCAGGCCCTTGTAGTGACCGAAGTGCTCCTCGATGGTGAGGACGTCGGCCAGCATCTGGGTGGGATGGAAGTCGGTGGTCAGACCGTTCCACACGGGCACGCCAGCGTGCTTTGCCAGATCCTCAACAATCTGCTGGTCGAAGCCACGATACTCGATGCCGTCAAACATGCGGCCCAGCACCTTAGCGGTGTCCTCGAGAGACTCCTTCTTACCCATCTGTGATGAACCGGGATCGAGGTAGGTAACACCCATACCCAGGTCATTACCGGCTACCTCAAACGAGCAGCGGGTTCTAGTGGAGGTCTTCTCGAACAAGAGCACGATGTTCTTGCCTGCGAGATACTTGTGGGGAGTTCCGGCGCGTTTCATGCGCTTGAAATCCTTAGCAAGTTCAAGTAAATACTGAATCTCTTCGGTAGAGAAATCGAGTAACTTCAGGAAACTTCTTCCAGATAAACTTCTTGGCATAATTTTAAAATTGTATTAAAAGATTAATATTTAATGTAATAAAGATATTTCTGTATTGATCTGAGAAAAGGTCATCTCTCTAATCCCTAATCTCTAATCTCAAATTGTCAATCCTCACGCCACAGGGGCATGCTCATGCAGCGGGGGCCTCCACGACCGCGCGACAGCTCACTGCTCGGAATCTCAAGCACAGTGATACCCTCCTCGCGCAGGATAGCATTGGTAACATTGTTGCGCTCATACACGATGACCTTGCCCGGAGCAATGCACAGGGTGTTGGAACCATCGTTCCACTGCTCGCGCTCGGCCGTGATCAGGTCGCCACCGCCACACTTGATGAGCGTGACATGCTCCAGACCCAACGACTCGGCGAGAATTTCTTCCAGCGTCTCCTCCTTGCGCTCCAGCTTGATGTCATCAGCGCCCTCGCCACGCGTGAGCTTGAAGACCTCCAGCGGACCCAGGATGCCGGGATGCACCGTGAACTTGTCGTGGTCAATCTGCGTGAACACGGTGTCCAGGTGCATAAAGGCACGTGTCTCAGGGATATGGATAGCTAGCACCGTGTCGATCGAGCTGTTGCCGTTCTTGAAGATGTTCTTGGCAATGAGTTCGATGCCGTCAGGCTCGGTGCGCTGCGAGATGCCGATAGCGAGCGTGTGCTCGTTCAGGTTCAAGATGTCGCCGCCCTCAATGCGATAGGGCAGGGTGCGGTCATAGTAATGATCCACCTCCTTGAAGTCGGGATGATACCTGAAGATGTAGTCCCCATAGATGGTCTCGCGGCAACGTGTTACCGAGAACATCCTGTTGATGCTCACACCCGTGCCGATGCAGGCAAACGGATCGCGAGTGAAGTACAGGTTAGGCATCGGCTTGACCACAAAGCGGCTATCGCCACGCACCTGGTCAACCAGCGAATTCTCAACCTCGCGCGGGTCGCGGGGCAGATCCTGCAGGTAGATACCTTCCATCGTCTTGAGCACCAGTTCCTTGCTCGACTGGATACCATTCAGGTAGTTATAGATGATATCGTGATATTTGGTCGCGCAGATGCCGGCCTCCTCAATGAATTGCCTCAGGAATTGTTCCCTGATTTCAGGACTGATGTCCAGCACCTGAGCCATCAGGTCCTCAAGGTAAACCACTTCAACACCATTGTCACGCAGCACCTGAGAGAAAGCATCATGCTCCTCCTCAGCCACTTTCAGATAAGGAATATCGTCAAACAGCAGTTCCTCAAGCGTGTTGGGTGTCAGATTGAGCAGTTCACGTCCCGGACGGTGCAACAAAACCTTCTTCAGCGGTTTTATCTCACTTGTAACATGAATACCTCTCATGACTAGGAAATTTCTTTCGTTTGTTTATGATAATGGATAATTATTTTCAAGGTGCAAAGGTAAGAAAATTCCCTCAACCCCACATCATTTTTCACATCTTTTTATTAACACAGCCTTCACATGATTGCCAGCCAACGAAAGAGACACTATTCTACTTGTCAAAATCAATAGGGGCTCAGATGTTAAAAAGTAGTGTTAAAAACTAGCGCGACTGTTGCATTTTCACTTTTCTTGATATATCTTTGCATCGTCAATAAGACAAAACGCTCATTGAGAAAATGTCCACATCAAAGTAGATCGGGATACTCTTCAAATTTTTATGAAATGCCGAGCAAAGCGTTGTAATCGATGGCGGGCCTCGACCCTTGTGGTGCTTAACAGCCGGAGGATTACAAAGATTATGGCGCCCTCAAATCCTGTATTTAGTCGGAGTTTCATCACATCCTTTGATGTGGCTTCTTATAGAAGAGGCGGAACACTGGCAGGCCAGCATTCCGCCTCTTCCCTTTTTATTACAAAAAATGGTGCTCTTTTTGGCCATTTGAGCGAAATAGTGTACATTTGCACCGATAAAACAAAAAACAGTCAAGACAATGAAGGCATATTTATATAAGGAAGAGGCTCAGCCCATCGAGCCCATCGATGAACACAAGCTCGCCATCGCCGACGAGAAACCCGAGAAGGCCGACGTGCCCAAGCTCTCACTCTATGTGGTCAAGTACAAGCCCGTCTGGGCCGCAACACTCATCGCACTCGTGATTTTTGTCATCTGGGCCCTCGCCACCTGGCTGTTGAACTAAAAAAATCCTTATCGCCTAATCCATTGGTGTTATGGTAGATAGCACCAAAATGGATGTGTGCGCTTAAAATTTTTTGAAAAAAAGTTTGCCAAAATGCTTGCCAGTTCAAAAAATGGCAGTATCTTTGCACCGCTAAAACAAAATAATGGTCCCTTAGCTCAATTGAATAGAGCGTTTGACTACGGATCAAAAGGTTACAGGTTTGAATCCTGTAGGGATCACTTAGATAGATCGCAAGTGCTT
>CACYGX010000031.1 GCA_902774055.1 uncultured Bacteroidales bacterium | reverse complement strand
CCAAGTTCCTTCTTTCTTTCCCAATCCTTACATATCCGGTAATAGATATACTTAAACATCTTGTCCTCCTCACTATGCTTGCAAAGTTACATAATAATACTACACCAGCAAAAACTATGCCATTGTCATCCATCGGTTTTGATGACCATTTCTTTTGCCGTAGAGACCCCATCCGTTTCCTTTGCGACAGAAATTTCGTTAAACTTTAACCACTAAACTCTATACTGCATACTGCGCCAAGGGCGCATGAAGAATATATGTCAGTCACATTGAATACCCAACTTGGAGAACTGATGTTTTCCACGCAGATTATATATACTTGGCGGCGCCTTCGCCATCAGAGCAAGCTCTATGGCGTTCGACTTGCTCAAGTTTTCCCGACCTCGACCTCACGACGAGCGACGACAACGAGGCCGTCGTGTCGATTGTCTCGGGCGGGGCCACGAGCATTCCGAAACTCTCCCCAAAACTCCACTAGTACCCTTCGCAGGTTGCTCAAGGCTTGCGACTCGACTCGCATCAAATCAAGACTGCCCGCATTTGCAGCACCTTCAGTGTGAACGATATGATCGTATTTTTGTAGGCTTTATTATCATCAATATTGAAACTTGATGTATCTTTGCAACACGTTTCGCAGGGCAGTCGGGGGCTCCCAAGAGGGAAAGAATGGACAATTTTCCCTTTTTCAACCCTTTAATTGGCTGATTATCAGCCAAAGTCACCTCTCGAGGTGCGGAAAATTTTCACTTTTAAGAAATACTCGTCCGAAATTCTATATACTAACTTGCTGATATAGGTGTTTTTACGGCACTCAAAAAATCATGAGTCAAATGTTAAAATTTCGGCTCATTTTTCTCACACGCTATCAGAGAAGCACGAAAGGTCACCTGTTTTGCCTTTGCATCAGAAACCAGCCAGAAGAACAGACCACCATTTGATATCACCAATCGTTAGTTCAATCTCACAGCATATCAAAATGGCGGTTTTCCTTAGTAACAGGGGCATATGTGCCATCGAAACCGATACTTCGTGTCGGTTCATCGTCACACATGAGCGATTTTACCGCTCAATGGCTGGAACATCGCTCTGCATATAGCGCTTTTGTGGCCGATGGATTTTGGGCACGCTCCGCAGGGCGGTAGGGGGATCCCGAGAGGGAAATAAAGGGAAAATTTCCCTTTAAGACCCTTTAGATGACTGGATATCAGCTATTAGCAGATTTCAAAATAGGAATTTTGATGATTTTTCTCAAAACTCGCCTGTAATTCCGTCTGCTAACTTGCTGATATAGGCGTTTTTGAGGGCTCCAAATTTCTGCACCTTTCTACAACATCTTGCCCAACAAAAAAAGGCATCTCAGAGTCATAGCGGAGCCTCTATGGATGAGTCGAAACCGATACTTCGTGTCGAATTCGCTCACGCACGTCGGCCTATGTACCGCCCATCACCACGCATATAGTGCTTTGATGAAGACACGATTTCAGCTGCGCTCCGTAGGGCAGATGGGGGGTACCAAGAGAGACACCGGGACTACCGTCCCGTAACCCTGTAAATTGTTGATTATCAGCCCAAATTTTATTTGAATGCTGGACAACACGAAAAAAAAAGAAAAAATCGTCCGAAATTTTATAAGTTAACTCGTTGATATAAGTATTTTTACGCCTCCTCTAAAAAAGGCGTTTTTGGGCACTTCTCCGCCTTGGCTGGTTCTCTCTGCTATTTCGAAGATATTGCATTTGTGATGTTGTAACAGCCGCCTGCAAAATATACCGCCGCGATAGCTGCTGCTTCGGAGCGGCAGCGGTCGCATTGATAACATCGTTCGCTTGTAGTGCTCCAGCACTTATCATAATTCCAGGAATGGTATGGACAAAACCAATCGGTCGTTGGGATTTGTCCACGCATGTGAGCTCGATTACCGTACATTCGGCCTGCATATAGCGCTTTTTCACCAAGTGATTTTCAGAAGCGCTCCGCAGGGCAGTAGGGGGATCCTGAGAGGGAAACAAAGGGAAAAATTTCCCTTTTTAACCCTTTAATGATTGATAATCAAGTATTTGATTATTTCAATCCTTTACAAATCGTAATTTCGCGAAATTTTGAAAATGTCTCCGTTTGAACGTCCAGAAAATTACACCTTAATTATTAGTGAAGAAGAGAGCAGAGGAGTGTTGAATTCTTGTCCGCCAAAGCGTGTTATGCCTTTCTAGTATCTCGGTGGCATCTGTCGGGGAGCAGCTCTCTGAAGACTTTGCCATTCCATTATCATGACATTGTTGTCATTGCTTTTTATCGTTTTGTTTTTATGACAACAGTATGACAACGGATTGGATTTTGGTTAAAATAAAAACTGCTTAATTCGCTGTTTTATAGCCAATTAAGCAGTTGTCGGTTGTGGAGCATAGCGGACTCGAACCGCTTACCTCAACACTGCCAGTGTTGCGCTCTACCAGATGAGCTAATGCCCCGATTTGCGGTTGCAAAGGTAATGCCATTTTTGGAACTGGCAAAATTTTTTGCGGCAAATTATTCACTTTTTTCAAAATGTTACCGAATTATGCCGATTATCACATGAAATGTGGGCCCAAAAGTACAAATTGCCATTTTTTTATTAAAATATTTTGTGCTGCAATCTCTTTTATGGGAAAAAAATAGTACTTTTGCAAAAAATTGGTAACTATGCCTTCGATGGAGATGAAAGATAAGCTGCAAAGGACATTGCGCAAGGTAGAGACGTTGCGCAAGCGTTATCTTGCCCTCCTGAGCGAAAAGAAGGAGATGGAGCGAAAGATTGAGCGTCAGGAATTGGAGATCGCACAGATGGAGAAGGAATTAGCCCAGTTGCGCATTGATAATGAGTTCCTGCGTGTCGCTCACACCGTTCCCAGCAACCCTGAAGCGGTTGGTCGATTCAAAAAGCAGGTTGCCAAGATGGTGCGGGACATTGACCGGTGCATCAAACAATTGAACGCTTGACACGACGACTTGACGTTATGGCCGACAATAATAAAATTAAAATATGGATTCAACTCGCTGATGCCAATCCCAGCGCGCTGAGCATCAATCCTGGCGAAGAGGAGACTTACCGCAAGGCCGAGGAGCTCGTTAACACGCTGTGGAACAAGTGGACAAAGCGATTTAACGATACATCCAATGATGTGTTGGCAAGGGTTGCATTCCAGTTTGCACGCCTCTATCTTGAGGCTTATGGCGAGAACCGCCAGGTCAATGATTTCCTGAGTGATTTAGATCAACAACTCGACGCCCTTTTGGACGCTGAGTGATGAAATGATGCCCGAGCTATAGCTCTTGGTGCCGCGACTTGCCACTCATTAGTGGGACGGGTCAGTGGCACAAAAGGGTGGGGCATCGTGGATATGTTTGTTTTTGAAATTAGGTTCCTGCACCACTTTAGAGATAGTGTGAAAATCTGTTGATTTTCAACGGGTTGAACACGCTCGAGGTGGGGCATTTTGTTTAATATTTTATAATTTGAAATGACAAATATAATTATTACTGTTGTCGTAGCCATCCTAGCGATGGTAATTGGCTGTGTACTGGCGTTGTACATGAGCAAGAAGAACGCTAAGTCGCAAGCCAACGAGATTATTGAGAAAGCCCGACTTGAGGCTGAGGTCCTCAAGAATAACGAGGTGTTGAAGGGCAAGGAGGCCGGAATGTCGATCAAGAGTGAAGCCGAGAAGGAGGCTAATGCGCGCCTGACCAAGGTTCAGACCAGCGAGGCCAAGCTCAAGCAGCGTGAGATGCAGCTCAACCAGCAACAGGGCGAGGTGCAGCGCCGCCGCAACGAGGTGGACAACCTCAAGGCAAACGTTGAGAACCAGATGGCCCTGCTTGATCAGCGCAAGAATGAGGTGGACAAGATGGAGAAGAGTGTGCGTGACACTCTGGAGCACGTCAGTGGACTCTCGGCCGAGGAGGCCAAGGAGAAGCTCATCGAGTCGCTCAAGGACGAGGCCAAGACCAATGCTGCCAGCTATATCAACGATATCATGGATGATGCCAAGATGACCGCCAACAAGGAGGCCAAGCGCATCATCATCGAGACCATCCAGCGTGTGGCAACTGAGACTGCCGTCGAGAATGCTGTGACCGTCTTCCATATTGATAATGACGAGATCAAGGGTCGCATCATCGGCCGTGAGGGTCGCAACATCCGCGCTCTCGAGGCTGCAACTGGTGTCGAGATCGTTGTGGACGATACCCCCGAAGCCATCGTCCTGTCAGGCTTTGATCCCGTGCGTCGTGAGATTGCCCGATTGGCACTCCACCAGCTGGTGAGTGACGGCCGCATCCATCCCGCCCGCATTGAGGAGGTGGTGGCTAAGGTACGCCGCCAGGTCGAGGAAGAGGTGATTGAGACTGGTAAGCGCACGGCCATTGACATGGGTATCCATGGCCTGCACCCCGAGCTCATCCGCCTCATCGGTAAGATGAAATATCGCTCCAGTTATGGTCAGAACCTGCTGCAGCACTCTCGTGAAACCGCCAACCTGTGCGCAATCATGGCTAGCGAGCTGGGATTGAACCCCAAGAAGGCACGCCGTGCAGGTCTGTTGCATGACATCGGCAAGGTGCCTGATGACGAACCCGAACTGCCCCACGCACAGCTGGGTATGAAGTTGGCTGAGAAGTACAAGGAGAAAGCCGACATCTGCAATGCTATCGGTGCACACCACGACGAGGAGGAGGCTACCAGCCTCTATGCTCCCATCGTGCAGGTGTGTGACGCCATCAGTGGCGCACGTCCCGGTGCCCGCCGCGAAATCGTCGAGGCCTACATCAAGCGCCTCAACGACCTGGAGCACTTGGCATTGTCCTATCCTGGCGTTGTCAAGACCTATGCCATCCAGGCTGGCCGTGAGCTGCGTGTAATCGTCGGTGCCGATAAGATCAGCGATGAGGAAACCGAGAAACTGTCCAACGAAATCGCTCAAAAGATTCAGGACGAGATGACTTATCCGGGTCAGGTGCGCATTACCGTCATCCGCGAGACGCGCGCCGTGAGCTACGCTAAGTAATAACGTGTTTGCGTACCACAATGGACGAGAACAAGAATTTACAAGGAGTGACTCTGCCCGATAGCGAGGAAACCTGCGTCAACTGTGGCTGTGGGTGCCAGTGTGACCGCGACAGGGGCCGCTGTAACCTGGAGAGCACCAACTGGCTGGAGGATGTGCCCGACAATGATTATGAAATCGTCGAGGTGCTCTTCAAGAACACGCGCCGTGGTTTCTACCGCAACAGTACCCATATTCCCCTCAAGCGCGGTGACTGGGTAGCTGTGGAGGCCAATCCGGGTCATGACATTGGGCGTGTGGGCCTCACGGGACGTCTGGTCAAGAATCAGATGGAACGTGTGCGGCTTCGCAAGGATGCCGAGATACTGCGCGTCTTCCGCAAGGCCAAGCCTGCCGATATGGAACGCTATGAGCAAGCCAAGGCTCGCGAGGAGGACACCATGATCCGCTCGCGCAAGATCGCAGTCGATCTGGGCTTGAAGATGAAGATCGGCGACGTGGAGTATCAGGGAGACGGCAATAAGGCTATTTTCTACTATATTGCCGATGAACGTGTGGACTTCCGCCAGCTCATCAAGGTGCTGGCCGATGTCTTCAGGATTCGTGTTGAGATGAAGCAGATTGGTGCACGTCAGGAGGCTGGCCGCATTGGCGGCATCGGCCCCTGTGGCAGGCCCTTGTGCTGTGCCACATGGATGTCGGGCTTTGTCTCGGTCGCCACGAGTGCGGCACGTTTCCAGGACATCTCCCTCAATCCCCAGAACTTGGCTGGTCAGTGCGCCAAGCTCAAGTGCTGCATTAACTTTGAGGTGAATACCTATGTCGAGGCCATCCGTCAACTGCCGGCCAAGGATATACATCTGGAGACCAAGGATAACACTTATTATTACTTCAAGGCCGATGCATTGAAGCGCGAAATCACTTATTCGACCGAGCGCAATGCACCGGTGAATACGGTGATACTGACTGCGGCCGAGGCCTTTGAGGTCATCGCGTTGAACAAGAATGGCGTTAAACCCGATAGCCTCAAGCCAGACGAGGACGGCAAGAAATCCGCTTCTCCTTTCGGCGACCTCTTGACCCAGGACAGCATCAGCCGCTTCGACAAGAAGAAAAAGAAAAAGAAGAAGAAATCCGGTGGCGACAAGTCTGCTGCCAAGGGGGCTGGAAAGCCCTCGGCTCAGGAACAGGGCAACAACGCCCCTGCTCCCAACGAGCGTGGCGAGAATAACGGCAGGCCCGAGCGCAAACAACAGGGCGGTAAGCCCAAGCGGCCACTCAAGACCTTCAAGCCACGTCAGCCACGTGATGGCGGCGAGTCTCAAAATAATGGACAAGCCAAACCGAACAACAACTGATTGTAATGGTCTAAAAATGACAGCATCTGCGGTGGCAATGACAGTGTTCATTGCCGCCGCCATGCTCATCATGGCATCATGTGAGCATAAGCCCGTCATGTCTCATGCCCGCTTTGTTCATTTGCCCGCGGGCGGATGGCAACGCACCCTGCCATTGACATTCACGCCCGAGTATGACGATTCCACACGAACTTATGACATCGCGTTGGCTGTTCGTCACGACAACAGTTACCGTTACCGCAACCTCTCGCTGGTGGTGGACATCATTGCTGCCGACTCGACCGTTTCAAGGCACCAGATGGACTTATCGCTTGCCGATGAGTACGGAAACTGGACGGGTGGGGGATTCGGTTCCCTTTATCAGGACAAGGTGACTGTGGTCAGCGGTGCCACTCCCACCAGCGCCAGTTCGGTCGTCGTGTGGCAGGCTATGCAGGGTTGCGACACGCTGTGTGGCCTGGTCAACGTGGGAATTATCACCTCCCCAAAATAGTAATGGCCGACAACCTAAAACTTGACCAAAAATTTTGTCAATTCGTTAAAAATATCTAATTTTGCAGCGATAAAACTGTTATCATGAAGATTGACAAGGACGAGGCTCGACAAACGGGCATACAACTGCTCAAATATGGAGTGATAGGCGTGCTGAACACGCTCATCACCCTAGTCACGTTCTATCTGCTCAACACCAAGCTCGGCCTCTCTTACGGTATCTCTAACGTAGCGGGCTACATTCTGGGCGTGCTCAACAGTTTTATGTGGAACCGCAATTGGGTTTTCAAGACCAAGAACAACTTCAAGCGCGAGTTGGTACTCTTTGTCTGCGGTTTCCTTCTCTGCCTGGCCCTTCAGCTCTGCGTCAGCTGGATCCTGCTCGAAGGCCTCGGCTGGAAGAACCTTCCTGATGACATCATCCCCCTCTTCCCCATGCGCAAGGCTGGCCAGAACATCGTAATGCTACTCGCCATGGTCGTGTACACCCTCGCCAACTACATCTACAACCGCACCGTCACCTTCCGCGTTGACCCGAAAGGCGACACCCCAAAGTGAGAAGAAGAATCAGGTTTTATTGATTACTCCTTGTGCTGGGATTCCAGGGCGAGGAGTTTTTGCTTTTTGTCTGGTCCTGGGGCGTAGCCTCCAAGGGTTCTGTCGGCGTTAATGACGCGGTGACAGGGAATGACGATGGCAATAGAGTTGTTGTGGTTGGCTTGCGCAACAGCACGTGATCCTTTTGGATTGCCCAGGCGGCTTGCCTGTTGGCCATAGGAGATGGTCTCGCCGTAGGGGATGCGTAGTAACTCATCCCATGCCTTCATCTGGAACTCAGTGCCCAGGGCATGAAGCGGCAGTGAGAACTCGTGGCGCACGCCGTCAAAGTATTCGCTCAGCTGGCGCATGCATTGGGCGAGTAGGGGAGTGACAGCCTCAACAGGCTTCAGTTTCATCTTCTTTGCCTTTTTCTCGATCTCATCCTGGCTCCAGCCGATAAGTTCGATACCGCTTGTCGATGCCGCAATGTAGAGGCGGCCCACAGGTGTTTCCATCGTTGTGTGGCACAGGTGTCCCTCGTGGGCATGGGCGATGCCCAGCTCAGCGGCCTTGTCGAGCATGAGCTGATAGGCCGAGGCATAGTCGTTGGTGATGTCGCCATCGAGAATGGCGTCCTTGATGGCATCCTTGATATAGCCCACAGGACGTGACGGCTCGAGCCCGAATGTCGTCATGATTTCCTCGCCATCGATGGGCGGCTGGAAATTGCGCACACGGTCTTTCTCCTCAATATCGACAAGTTTCTGCTTCACCAGGTCAAAATTCTCGCGAAAACGCTGCACCTTGTTCTGGTTCTTGCTGGTGATGTCTGCTTTGCACAGGGTCATCAGATCGTCGATGTCGTCGCCTGCATCAAAGAGCAAGCGGCGCACAGCGCTGTCGGTGACCTCATCCTCGACCAGGGCAATAGGGCGCATGTGCAGCCCGACCAGCTTTTTCACATACTTCATGTGATCGTTAAGGGGTAACCGCATCTTGGCAAAAATCTTGGGTACCATCTTCTCGCCGATGAAGTTGTGGTTGTGGAAGGTCCAGCCCAGTTGTGGATCCCAACGCTTGGTGCGTGCCTTGCCCACGTCGTGAAGCAATGCTGCCCACCGCAGCCACACGTTATCGCTGGCCTTTGCCACATTGTCCAGCACCTGCAGCGTGTGCATGAAGTTGTCCTTGTGGCCCCTGCCGTTGACGGTCTCGACCCCTTTAAGGGCAGCAAGCTCAGGGAAGATGAGCGGCAGCAGGCCACACTGTTCAAGCAACAACCATCCGCGTGAAGGCTGAGCGCTACGCATGATTTTCATCAGTTCCTCGGCAATGCGTTCACGAGTGATGATATTGATGCGCTTGGCGTTGCGGCGGATGGCCTCGAACGTCTCGGGATAAATCTCAAAACCCAATTGAGTGGCAAATCTCACGGCACGCATCATCCTGAGCGGGTCGTCGCTGAAAGTGATGTCGGGATCCAGTGGCGTGCGAATGATGCGGCGTTCCATGTCGCCAATGCCGTCAAACGGATCCAGCAGTTCACCATAGCGCTCATGATTCAGGCAAATCGCCATCGCGTTGATGGTGAAGTCGCGGCGCCGCTGGTCATCGTCAAGGGTGCCATCTTCGACAATGGGGTTGCGGCTCTCGCGCTGGTAGGACTCGCGGCGTGCGCCAACAAACTCCAGTTCCCACTGGCGTGTCTTGACCTGTGCCGTGCCATAGGTGCGGAATACCGCCAGATGTGCACGCTTGCCCAGTCGATGAGCGACAGCACGTGCCACCTCAATGCCACTGCCAACAGTCACAAAGTCCATGTCATTGCTGGGGCGCTCCAGGAAAATATCCCTGACGTATCCACCAACAACGTAGCACTCACGATGCAGTTCATCGGCAACACTTCCCACCAGTCGCATAACAGGAAGATTGATGTGTTCGGCAATTTTCTGACGGTCTATTTCCATTTTTTCGTTATTTGAGTTGCAAAAATACTTCTTTTTTTGGTCACGTTGAAAAAAAAGACTAATTTTGCAGTGCAAATGAGCGGATTTAGGCTCACTTTGCATTTGATAAATCACTCAATTTTACTTCTCTCTTATTTTCCAGAATTTTTATTGGACTCAATCACGGTAAAATGTAATTGCCGATGATTCAGGTAAAGAACAAACGGGAAAGAGTAAGAATTGAATTACATCTACTAAGACACTAACTAATCCAAAAATAAACGTACACTTGAGGGTGTGCGTTATGGTGTGACAATCAGGACGTGAAACGTCCAGACACATCATGTAAATGTTTTTATAATATGTACACTATCAATCAATTGAATGAAATGAGCGAGGATCAACTGCGTGAGTTGGCCAAGTCTATGGGAATGAAAAAGGTTGATTCTATTCCTCACGACGACCTCGTTTATCAAGTGCTGGATCATCAAGCCGAGACCGAAGCTGCTAACGCACCTGAACCAGGTAAGCGGCGTCGGGAACGCATCCGCCAGCCGGCTGCTAAAGCAAATGGCACTGAAGTGACTAAAGATGATGCAGTCGCCACCAAAAGCAAGAACAAAAAAGAGAATAATAAGGAGAAAAAAGAGGAAATAGAAACAAAGCCTCAGGAGCCCGAAGTTGTAATCGAACAGGACGCTCCTGATGTAACACCTCCAAAGCGCAAGCGCGGACGTCCTTCGGCAGCCGAAAAAGCTGCTCGCGAAGCAGCATCCAAAGATACTCAGACCGAAGAACCGCAACAGGCTGACATCGTCGATGAGAATGTTGAGGCTCAACAAACTCCCGAAGCTGAAAATGTGGATTCCATCGAGCAACCGGCACGCCGTCGTGGTCGCAAACCCAAAGCCAAGCAACCCGAACAGGAGCAGCCTGTGTTGCCCTTTGATAATATGGAGAATGAGCAACCTCAGATTGCTGATATGCCTGTAGAAACTGAACCAGAGGATGTAACTGAGCCCCAACAGCCCGAACCCAAACCGGCAATAGAACAGGAACCGCGTGAGCGTGAAGGCGTTTCACTCAATTCATTCTTTAATACTGGAGGTGGATTTACATTCAAGCCCCGCACCCAACAAGAACGCGAAGAAGCACAACGCCGGGCCGAGGAAGAACGTAAACGCGCCGCCGAGGAAGCTGCTGCAGCCCCCATTGTCATCCAAGAGCCTAAAGTGGTCAAGGAGAGCAAGAACAAGAAGCGCAAAATGAAACAGCAGCAACAGCAACAGATTGCCGAGGTCAATCCCTATCTGGACCAGCCTTACAATTTTGATGGAATTTTAGAGGCACAGGGTGTGCTGGACATTGCTCCCGAGGGTTACGGTTTCTTGCGTTCAAGTGACTATAACTATCTTACCTCTCCCGATGATATCTATGTGCAACAGTCACAAATCAAGGCTTATGGTCTCAAGACCGGTGATGTGATTGAAGGAACCATTCGTCCACCCATGGAAGGTGAGAAGTATTTCCCCCTGAGTGAGGTTCGCCTGATTAATGGCCGCACACCTGCCTATGTTCGTGACCGTGTGCCCTTTGAGCACCTTGTGCCATTGTTCCCCGATGAGAAATTTGACCTGGTGAGCAAGACGCACCCCACTGTATCACAGCGAGTAGTAGATATGTTCTCACCCATTGGCAAAGGTCAGCGCGGACTGATTGTGGCTCAACCTAAGACAGGTAAAACCATGTTGCTGAAAGAGATTGCCAATGCCATCTCAGAAAACCACCCCGAGACCTACATGATTATCCTGCTCATCGACGAGCGTCCCGAGGAGGTGACCGACATGGCGCGCAGTGTCAATGCCGAGGTGATTGCATCAACATTTGACGAACCGGCTGACCGCCACGTGAAAATTGCCGACCTTGTGCTGAGTAAGGCCAAACGGCTGGTGGAGTGTGGCCATGACGTGGTCATCTTGCTTGACTCGATTACGCGTCTGGCACGCGCCTATAACACCATTGCTCCCGCATCGGGCAAGATCTTGACTGGAGGTGTCGATGCCAACGCATTGCAGCGCCCCAAGCGCTTCTTTGGTGCCGCACGTAACATCGAGGGCGGTGGTAGCTTGACCATTATTGCTACCGCATTGACCGAGACGGGCTCCAAGATGGACGAGGTAATCTTTGAGGAATTTAAGGGTACTGGTAACATGGAGTTGCAGCTTGACCGCAAGTTGTCTAACAAGCGCATCTTCCCCGCAGTGGACGTTATGGCCTCTAGCACTCGTCGTGATGACCTCCTGTTGCCACAGGATACTCTCAACAAGATGTGGATTATCCGTCGTTTCTTGAGCGATCGCACTTCGGTCGAAGCCATGGAGTTTGTCAAGGAGCGTATGGACCGCACCCGTGATAACGAGGAATTCCTCCTTACCATGCAACAGGGATAACACTTTTCTATTCGCTGAGGATCGTGGGACGCATTTTAGGTATTGATTATGGGCGAAAGCGCACTGGCGTTGCTGTTACCGACCCGCTAAAGATTGTGGCAGGAAACCTGGCGACAGTTCCGACCCACTCGCTCATGCAGTTCATCAAGGATTACATCGGGCGCGAGCCAGTGGAGCGCATCGTTATCGGTCAGCCAACCCAACTCAATGGTGAGCCCAGTGAGAGCATGAAATACATCACCCCCTTTGTCAATCGACTCAGGAAAGAGTTGCCCGACATGCCCGTGGTGATGTATGACGAGCGCTTCACGAGCACCATTGCCCATCAAGCGATGATTGAAGGGGGCATGAAAAAGAGCGACCGCCGTGACAAGGCCCGTGTCGATGCCATTGCCGCTACCATCATCCTCAACGATTATCTTCAGAGTAAATACAATCAACCCGATAATACTGAATCATGATTTTACCGATTTATATTTACGGCCATCCCGTGCTTCGCGCCGAGAATGCCACTGTAACTCCCGATTATCCCAATCTGCCGGAACTGATCGAGAACATGAAGGAGACCATGTACCACACCCAGGGAATCGGCATCGCCGCTCCTCAAGTGGGCGTGAATGCCCGAATCGTCTATATTGACGTGGATGTGCTGGCTGAGGACTTTCCTGAGCTGAAAGGCGTTAACATGGTACTTATCAACCCCGAAATCACTGTTGACGAGAGCGCCCCGCTCATTTCTCGTGAGGAGGGCTGCCTGAGTGTGCCTGGAGTGCATGAGAACGTGCATCGTCATGAAAAAATCCACCTGCACTGGCAGGACGAGCAGTTCCAGGAGCATGATCAAGACATTGAGGGTTATCTGTCAAGGGTGATTCAGCATGAGTGTGACCACCTGGACAAGACGCTCTTTATCGACCGCATCTCGCCTATTCGCAAGCAGCTCATCCGTAGCAAGTTAAATAATATGGTGAAAGGTAAAATTTCTTGCAACTACCGCTGCAAATTCGCGCCTCATAACCGTAAGAAATAAAAAAGTGGAAGATGTCTCACGACAGCCTCCACAAACCTTAAATCTAATACCATGAAAAACACACGTACAAATGTACAATGCTTTTTTTGAATTGTACAAATTATTTAAAGAATTTTTAATTTTTTAAATATAAATTTAGAATTAACATTATTACCGATTACAGTAAAGAGTCTATCACTGAAAAAGATAGGCTCTTCCTGTAAACATCATGTGACCCCGTTGCTTTGATGGCGTTTAACGTTGATTATTGATTATTAGATTAAAATAATTATTTGTGTACGGGGAAAGCTCCGTTAGGAGCGATCAGACCCATAGGCAGGGGTGTAACGAGGCGAAGCCGAGTGCAACCCCTGCAATAGTGAATCGCTTGTCCTAGCCCCATCGGGGCGGCAGTAAGTCATTGATACACAATCTGTCGCCCCTAATGGGGCTATTATTCGTGTGTGGCGATTATGTACAGGAGTTCCGCTTCGCTACACTCCTGCCTATAACCTGACAGACCTACGGGCTTAAGAGTAAGCCCCTGCAAATAAAGCCGCCATTAGAGCATTGTAATTCACTCTCTTATAGGGTTTTATAGTATTTTCCCTGGACACAATACAAAATAATAGTGGCTGCCCTCAAATTGCGAGGACAGCCACTGTTGTTCAAGAATAACTCTTTGCTTTTAGAACTTCATACCGAAGGCAATCTGTACATTGCCGTTCTTGGCGTTATTCTTGCCAAGGACTTCCTTATCTTTAAACACCTTGGTAAGACCCATGGTGTAGCGAGCCTGAACAAATGCATTATCGGTGATATTGAAGGTGCCACCTAAACCCAGGCCGAAATCGACGGCTTGTGTCAAGTCTTTGACGTCGACAGATTTTTTAGCACCTTTGACTTTAGCCTTGTTGAACACGTTAAAACCTACCTGCGGACCAAAGTCGATGCTAAATTCGGGCGTAGCATAGAACTTAAGCATCAAGGGGACATTGATGTAGTTGGCAGTGTACTTAACGTCAGCAATAGTAACGCCATCAAAGTCGAAGTCGTCATCGACTTCAATTGCCAGAGCCTTGGACTTGCCACCCTGTGAAGCGAACACGACTTCAGGAGCGATGGCAAAGCGGTCGTTGAACTTGTATTCCATGATCAAACCAAACTGATAACCGGGCTTCATGCCATGCTCGACATCTGCACCCCAGTAGTTGGTCATGTCAAAACCAACCTTACCACCAATTTGAAATTGAGCGTTAGCGCTCATGCACACGATTGCAGCAGCAACCAAAAGAAACACTTTCTTCATAATCTTTTTCTTTTTTTAATAAAACGTAAATCTGTTAAAATCTTTGTTATTGTGTATTTGCTTGTTGAGCAAAACGAATTATTGACTCAAAGTAAATCGTTAGGTTTAAACCCTTAGCGGTCAAAATGTCGTTTTTGTGACATCTAGAACATTTTATTGCCGATTTGGAACATTTTTTGTTTTGTATTGTTTGCAATACTGTTGTATGCCGCAGTTCAGGCAGTCAGGACGTTGGGCCTTGCACACATAGCGGCCATGAAGCAATATCCAGTGGTGGGCTTTAAAGCGCATTTCCTCGGGGATGTGGCGCATGAGGTCACTTTCCACGTCGTTGGGCGTCTTGCCTTGAGACAGGCCAAGTCGATGAGACACCCGATAGACATGGGTATCGACTGGAATAGTTGCCTTGCCGAAGGCCGCTCCCATCACCACGTTGGCGGTCTTGCGACCCACACCGGGCAGTGAAGTCAACTCCTTCATATTATCGGGCACCTGGCCGCCAAACTCATCGACGAGTTTCTGGGCCATCGCCTGCAGGTGTGCCGCCTTGCTGTTGGGATAGGAAACACTTTTCACATATTCCAAGATGTCCTCGACACTAGCTGCCGCCATGGCTTGAGGAGTAGGGTAGGCGGCAAAAAGCGCCGGCGTCACCATGTTTATCCGTTTGTCGGTACACTGGGCACTAAGCATCACTGCGACCAGCAGCTCAAATGGGCTGCGATGCTGCAACTCAGTTTCTGGATTGGGTTGTTCCTGCTGGAAATACGCTAGGATGCCCTGGTATCGTTCCTTGATCGTCATATCGGTCTTATAATAAATGAGGAATCAGGTAATATGGCAAATTCCTGATTCCTCATTATATAAATCTTAATCAATCATAATCAATGCGCGCTCTTGAACTCGTCGAGGAAGCGCACATCGTTCTCGCTGAACATGCGCAGGTCCTTCACCATGTATTTCAGGTTGGTGATGCGCTCAACGCCCAGTCCGAAGGCATAGCCGCTATAAATCTTGCTGTCGATGCCGCTGGCTTCGAGCACGGCAGGATCTACCATGCCGCAGCCCAGAATCTCGACCCAACCCGTGTGCTTACAGAAACCGCAGCCCTCGCCGCCGCACAGCATACACGAAACGTCCATCTCGGCGCTAGGCTCGGTGAAGGGGAAGTAGCTGGGACGAAGGCGGATCTTAGTATCGGTGCCAAACAGCTCTTGAGCGAAGTGGAGCAGCACTTGCTTCAAGTCGGCAAAGGTCACATTCTTGTCAATGTACAAGCCCTCAATCTGGTGGAAGAAGCAGTGGGCACGGGCTGTAATGGCCTCGTTGCGGTAAACGCGACCCGGGCAGATGATGCGAATGGGAGGCTGGTTGCGCTCCATTGTGCGTACCTGAACCGAGCTGGTGTGGCTGCGCAGCACGATGTTGCGGGTCACGTCTTGCTCGTTCTTCTCGATAAAGAACGTGTCCTGCATGTCGCGTGCGGGATGATCGGCAGCAAAGTTCAATGCACTGAACACATGCCAGTCGTCCTCAACCTCGGGACCATCGGCGATGGTGAAGCCCAAGCGTGAGAAGATATCGATGATCTGCTTGCGAACCACCGAAATCGGGTGCCTGGTACCCAGCTCCGCGGGAAATGCGGGACGGGTGATGTCTATCTTGTTCTGCTCTTTGGCCTTCTGTTTCGTGGCCTCGCGCAGGGCGTTGATCTTCTCGGTGGCAAGGTTTTTCAGCTCGTTGAGCTTCTGACCCAGTTCGCGTTTTTCCTCGGGGGCTACCTCACGGAACTCGTTGAACAAGGCTGTCACTTCACCTTTCTTGCTCAAGTATTTGATACGTAATGCTTCAAGGGCCTCCTCATTGTCGGCCTTGAGTTCTGCAATCTGCGCCTTCAGCGCCTCTATCTTGTCTTTTAACATAGTCTTATTGCTTGTTTTAACGTGCAAAGGTAGTAAATAGTTTTCAGTTAACAGTTAATAGAGAATAGTTTTTTTCAGCAATCGTCGTTTGACATAATTCGTGAAAATATCTTGCAGGCGTCAAGAATAATGACGTATTAACTTTAATTCCCACATAGAATAGTATATTATAAACCCTGTACTTGACCGGATTGGTGCAAGTACAGGGTTTATAATATAGCGTAAACTAGGCTGTGCGATTACGGCTCACGGCCCTCGACGATGGCCTCGGTGTCGTGGGCGATCATGTATTCCTCATCGGTGAGGACTACAACCACTCTCACCTTGCTGTCGGGAGTGCTGATTTCGCCTTCCTTGCCACGCCACAGCGTGTCGTTCAATTCCTCGTCAATCTTGACGCCCAGATACTCCAGCTGACGGCAAACGCGCTTGCGGGTCTGGTATTGGTTCTCGCCAACGCCACCAGTAAAGGCGATGATATCTACACCGTTCAACTCGGCTGCATAGGCGCCAATGGTCTTCAAGATGCGCAGTTCGTACATGTCAAGGGCGAGTTGTGCACGCTCGTTGTGATCCTTCTCGGCAGCATCAACAACATCGCGCATGTCGCTGCTCAAGCCGGTGATACCCAGCACACCACTCTTCTTGTTGATGATGTTGAGCATCTCCTTGGGGCTGAGGTTATATTTCTCCATGAGGAACAGCAGTGCACCGGGATCGACATCGCCCGAACGGGTACCCATCATCAGGCCCTCGGTGGGAGTGAGGCCCATGGTGGTATCGATGCTCTTTCCGTCCTTGATGGCGCTGATGCTGGCGCCGTTACCAATGTGGCAACAGATGATGCGCTTGCCCTCGGGGGTAGTACCGAGCATGTCACACACGCGCTTTGCAATGAAGCGGTGGCTGGTGCCGTGGAAACCATAGCGACGCACGTGGTCGTTGGTGTAATACTCCATGGGCAGGGGATACATGAATGCCGACTTGGGCATGGTCTGGTGGAAAGCGGTGTCAAACACTGCTACCTGGGGAACGTTGGGCAATACGGCCTCGATGGCCTCGATGCCAGCCATGTTAACGGGATTGTGCAACGGAGCGATGCCGTAGCACTCGCGAATCATGTCCTTCACCTCGTCGGTGATGAGGACGCTGCGGCTAAACTTCTCTCCGCCATGTACCACGCGGTGACCCACAGCGTCGATTTCCTTCAGGTCCTTGATGCAACCATACTCGGGATTCACGAGGGCATCGAGGATGGCCTTGATGGCACCCTTGTGGTCGGTGAGACCCAGGTCGATGTTCTTCTTGCTGCCGTCATCAAATTTCAGCTTAATGAAGCCGTCGGGCAGACCGATTTTTTCTACACCGCCCTCAGCGAGGGTCTTATTCTCTTTGGTTTCGAGCAATTTGTACTTGGCAGAACTACTGCCGCAATTGAGCACTAAAATATTCATTATTATATAGTTTTAAAATCTCTCTAATCTCTAATCTCTAATCTCTAATCACTAATCTATCATCTATTAATCGCCTGGTTGCAGGTGAGGATGACGGTGCGATAGATGTCGTCCTCGTTGCAGCCGCGCGACAGGTCGTTAACGGGAGCTGCAAGACCTTGCAGCACGGGGCCCACAGCCTTGGCGCCAGCGATGCGCTGAACCAGTTTATAGGCAATATTACCGACACCCAGATCGGGGAAGACGAGCACGTTGGCATGGCCTGCGATATCGCTACCGGGAGCCTTGCTGGCACCCACACTGGGAACGATGGCAGCGTCGGCCTGCAATTCGCCGTCAATCTTCAGGTTGGGGTTCATCTCCTTGGCGAGACGAGTAGCCTCTACCACCTTATCTACACGCTCATGCTTGGCGCTGCCCTTGGTCGAGAAGCTCAGCATAGCAATCTTGGGATCATCGATTTCGGCCAGGGCGCGGGCTGTGCGGTCGGCGCTCACGGCAATCTGGGCCAGCTGCTGGGCATCGGGATCGGGTACCACGGCGCAGTCGGCAAACACCATCACGCCATTGTGGCCGTAGGGCGAACCCTCGGGCAACAACATCAGGAAAGCGCCACTCACGGTGCTGATACCGGGGGCGGTCTTCAATACCTGGAAGGCGGCACGCAGCACGTTACCCGTGGTGTTCATTGCACCAGCCACTTGACCATCGGCATCACCGGCCTTAATGAGCAGGCAGCCCAGGTAGAGCGGGTCGAGCACCTTCTTGCGGGCATCCTCGATGGTCACACCCTTAGCCTTGCGCAGCTCATAGAACAGTTGGGCATATTTCTCGACAGCCTCGGCATCATTGGGGTTGATGACCGTAGCCTTGTCGATGTTATTGAGTCCCAGTTCGGCGGCTTTGGCCATGATTTCGGCTTTGTCGCCAATGAATACCACGTCAGCGATGCCGTCGGCAATAATGCGGTCGGCTGCCGTCATGGTGCGGGGTTCAGTACTCTCGGGAAGAACGATGCGCTGCCTCTTGGCAATCGCGTTGCTTTTGAGTTTCTCAAATAAAGGTTCCATGTCTCTAATTTGTAGAATAGTATTTTAGGAAAACTGATTATTTACATTTTGTTGCCCCAAAGTTACTGCTTTTTTTAGAAATACGATGCTATTGTAAATAAAAATCAGACAACTTGGACAACATTCTTGTCAAGCTTAACAACATTAATCATGTTGCTGTTATTGTCAATGATGTTGTCGAAGTTGTCTGATAAGAGTCAAGGACGGGATTACTCGCCCAGGATGGCTGCTACGCCGGGAAGGGTCTTACCCTCGATGGCCTCGAGCATGGCACCACCGCCGGTCGAGACGTAGGATACCTTGTCGGCAAGGCCGAACTTGTTGACGGCAGCTACCGAGTCACCGCCGCCCACGAGAGAGTAGGCACCGTTCTGGGTAGCCTCGGCCACATACTTGGCGATTTCGCCAGTGCCGTGAGCAAAGTTCTCGAACTCAAACACGCCGACGGGACCGTTCCACAGGATGGTCTTGGAGTCGAGGATGATCTTCTTCCAGTTTTCAAGCGATGCTTCGCTGGCATCCATGCCCTCCCAACCATCGGGGATGTTGTAGATGTCCACCGTCTGGCGGTTGGCGTCGTTGGAGAAACTGTCGCCGGCAACCGTAGCCACCGAGAGGCTCAGGTTAACGCCTTTCTCCTTGGCAGCGGCAATGACGTTCAGTGCCTCGGGCATCAGTTCGTCCTCGTGCAGCGAGTCGCCGATGTGACCACCCTGGGCCTTGATAAAGGTATAACCCATACCACCGCCGATGATGAGGTTGTCAACCTTGTCGAGCAGGTTCTTGATAACCGACAGCTTGGATGACACCTTGCTGCCGCCAATGATAGCGGTGAAGGGATGCTGGGCATTCATCATCACGTTGTTGATAGCGGTAACCTCCTTCTCCATGAGGTAGCCCAGCATCTTGTGGTCGTTATCAAAGAAGTCGGCGATCACGGCGGTTGATGCATGACGGCGATGTGCGGTACCGAAAGCGTCGTTTACATACACGTCGGCATAGCTGGCCAGCGTCTTGGCAAACTCGGTCTGACGGGCCTTCATTTCCTTCTTGGCAGCGTCATAGTTGGGATCATCCTTCTCGATGCCCACGGGCTTGCCTTCCTCCTCGGGGTGGAAACGCAGGTTCTCGAGCAGCAGGGCCTCGCCAGGCTGGAGTGCAGCGGCTTGGTTCTGAGCTTCAGCACTATCCTGAGCAAACTGTACTGGCCTCTCCAGAGCAGCAGCTACAGCACTGGTGATTTGGCTCAGCGAGAACTTGGGGTTAATTTTACCCTTGGGCTTGCCCATGTGTGACATGATGATGAGAGCTCCGCCATCGGCAAGAATCTTCTTCAGTGTGGGAACTGCACCGCGGATGCGAGTATCGTCGGTGATTTCACCTTTCTCGTTCAGGGGCACGTTGAAGTCAACGCGCACGATTGCCTTCTTTCCGGCAAAATTAAAGTCATTGATTTTAGCCATGTTTTCTTTTAATACTAGTTATGTCTTATTTTAAGTTATTGGTTAGTTTATTTATAAACTGCAAAATTAAGAAAAAGATTCTCAAAAGTCGGTCTTTTTATGGAAAAAATCCAGGATTTATAGTGTTTTTTTACTATTTTGCCATTTTTAAGAATTAACAACAAAGCCAAATAGGCAATTAGTGCTATCTTTGTCATTCAAACCAATAATAGAATATGGTATGAAAAGATTATTTCTATTCATGTTTTCGGCCATTTGGGTCTCTGTAGCATCATGGGCCAGAACGGGCGATGACATCATCAACGACCTGCGGGATGCAAAACATGCCCAGTATGTCAATGTGGGCAAGGGTTTGATGGGTCTGGCACGCATCTTTACTCAATCCGTCCCTGGCATCAGCAGCGGTGTGACGTCATTGCGGATGCTCGACGTGAGCGATTGCAAGAGCAGCGTGCGCGACAAGTTCCGCAAACAGGTTCGCGAACTCTATACTGATCCATCTTATGAGGAAATGATGAGCAGCGAGAAAGACGATAGCCGCTCGGTGGTGCTCATGCGTGGTGATGGTCAATATGTTGACGAAATTGTCACTGTTCAGACCGGCGACCGTAACGATGTGATTGTAGTTATCACAGGGCATATCAGCATAGATGACATCAATAAAGTGCTTGATGAAACCGGCTATTCATCAGTTGATTAACATTAACTAAAATATTATTTAGGAACAATGAAAGAGAAGATTAAAGAACAATTCAACAAACGTTTTGGTACAGATTGTGTGGTGTATGCTTCGGCAGGACGCATTAACCTGATTGGAGAGCACACCGACTATAATGGTGGTTTTGTGTTCCCTGGTGCCATCGACAAGTATATCATGGCCGCTATCAACATCAATGGAACTGACAAGGTGCGTGTCTATAGCATGGACATGGATGCTTATAGCGAGTTTGGCCTCAAGGAGGAAGATGCGCCCCAGGAGCAGTGGGCACGTTACATCTTCGGCGTGTGCCGCGAGACTATCAAGCGCGGAGGCGTGGTCAAGGGCTTTGATACCGTGTTTGCCGGCAATGTGCCCCTGGGCGCTGGCCTGTCTTCATCGGCCGCGCTCGAGTCATGCTTTGCCTTTGCGCTCAACGACATGTTCAATGACAACAAGATCGACAAATTTGAGTTGGCAAAAATTGGTCAGAGCACCGAGCACAACTATTGTGGCGTGAACTGCGGCATTATGGACCAGTTCGCCAGTGTGTTTGGCAAGAAGGATTGCCTGATGCGTCTCGACTGCCGTTCGCTCGAACACGAGTATTTCCCCTTCCATCCCGAGGGTTACAAACTCGTCTTGCTCAACAGCAAGGTGAAACACGAACTGGTGGATTCGCCCTATAACAAGCGTCGCGAGTCGTGTGAGCGCGTGGCTGCCACGTTGGGCGTGGAGACCCTGCGTGATGCTACCTTCACCATGCTGGCCGACGTGCGCGACAAGGTAAGTGACGAGGACTATCGTCGTGCCCGCTTTGTCATCGGCGAGAAACAGCGTGTGCTCGACGTCTGCGACGCCCTTGAGCGTGGCGACTATGAGACCGTTGGCCGTTGCATGTTTGAGACCCACGATGGTCTCTCACGTGACTACGAGGTAAGTTGCGAGGAACTGGATTACCTCAACGACGTAGCCCGCGAGTGCGGCGTGACCGGTTCACGCATCATGGGTGGCGGCTTTGGCGGCTGCACCATCAACCTGGTCAAGGACGACCGTTATGACAACTTCATTGCCACTGCCAAGGAGAAATTTAACAAGAAATACGGACACGAGCCCGAGGTGATTAATGTCATCATCAGTGACGGCGCTCACAAGGTTCTGGATTGATATGAAGAGCATCCGTATCGACACCCACGAGACCGAGCGTGGTGAAATCACCACCTATGAACTCATCAACGCCAGCGGCGCGAGCGTAAAACTCTCCTCGCTGGGCGCTGGTATCCTGGAAATCAAAGTGCCTGACCGCAATGGCAACTTGGCCGACGTGGTGCTGGGCTATAAGGAATTGACCGACTACTTCTATGACGGCCCCTGCGCTGGCAAGGTGCCCGGGCGCTATGCTAACCGCATCTGCAAGGGTCATCTCGATATCGACGGCAAGGTTTATCAGTTGAACATCAATAACGGGCCCAATCACCTGCATGGTGGCCCCGAGAATTTTGCCAACAAGATTTGGGACTGCGAGATGGATGGCGACACTGTCGTGTTCTCGCTGGTGAGCCCCGACGGAGACGAGAACTATCCTGGCAACCTCAACGCCCGCATCGCCTACACTTGGAGCGACGACAATGTGCTCAAAATCGTCCTCGGTGCTGTGACCGACGCGCCCACCGTTGTCAACCTCACCAATCACACCTATTTTAATATGGCTGGTGAGGATAGCGAAGGAACAGCGCTCAACCAGGTGCTGCAACTTAACTGCTCGCGCTACCTGCCAACTGACGACACCCTCATCCCCAGTGGCGAGATGGCTCCCGTTGAGGGCACACCGATGGACTTTACCCAGCCCAAGGTAGTCGGCAAGGACATCAAGCAGGATTTCCCCGCTTTGAACTACGGCAAGGGTTATGACAATTGCTGGGTCATCGATGGTTATGAGAGCGGTGACTTGCAGCTGGCTGCCATCCTGTGTGACGAACAGTCAGGCCGCAAGGTGGAAATCAGCACCGACCAGCCTGCAGCCCAGGTCTATACGGGTAACTGGTTAGAGGGTTGCCCACTAAGCAAGAGCGGCAAGCACTATCATGACTATGATGGTGTGGCCATCGAGTGCCAGGGCATGCCTGATGCACCCAACCATGACAATTTCCCTACGCAGTTGCTGCGCCCCGACGAGGAATATCGTCGTACTATCATCTTTGACTTTAAAACATTCTAAATAACGATTAAACCGTAAAATTTTAAACATAAAATAATGAAACCAACATTGTTTGTACTCGCTGCGGGCATGGGAAGCCGTTATGGTGGTCTCAAGCAGCTCGATGGTCTAGGCCCTCATGGCGAGACCATTATGGATCATTCGATTTATGATGCCATTCATAGCGGATTTGGCAAGGTCGTTTTTGTAATTCGCAAGGACTTTGAGGCCGACTTCCGCGAGAAGATCCTGTCAAAATATGAAGGTCACATCCCCGTTGAGTTGGTCTTCCAGGGCCTGAACGACCTGCCCGAGGGCTTTACTTGCCCTGCCGAGCGTGTGAAACCATGGGGCACCAACCATGCCTTGCTCATGGGCAAGAACGTCATCAATGAGCCCTTTGCCATCATCAATGCCGACGACTATTATGGTCGCAACAGCTTTGAGGTGATGGCACAGGAACTGTCGTCACTGCCCGAGGGCAGCAAGGGCCATTACAGCATGGTGGGCTTCAAGGTGGGCAACACCATGAGCGAGAGCGGTACCGTGGCACGTGGCGTCTGCGAGACCCGCGACGGTCTGCTCACCGGTGTGGTCGAGCGCACGAGCATCGGCTATGATGCCGACCACAACATCGTCTTTACCGACGAGAACGGTGACGTGCAGCACTTGGACTTTGACACCCCTGTGTCAATGAATTTCTGGGGCTTTACACCCGATTACTTTGTACATAGCGAGAAGAACTTTATCGAGTTCCTCAAGGAAAATATCGACAAACCCAAAGCCGAGTTCTTTATCCCCACAGTAGTCAATAACATGGTTAACAACGGCACAGCCCAGGTCAAGGTCCTCACCACCGAGAGCAAGTGGTTTGGTGTGACCTATGCTGCCGATCGCCAGGGCGTTGTGGACAAGTTCGCTGAACTGCATGCTACCGGCGTTTATCCCGAGAAGATGTTCTGATCATAGCCGTTATTGAGGGCTTAAAATAACCTGCGGCATCGCCGCAATCCCAATAAAAATCCTGCTAGGGTCTTCCTCGTGCAGGATTTTTTGTACTTTTGCGATATGAAAATGCCTAAGGATAACAAGAATTACAAAGTCAAAAACCGTAAATACGTTAGGAAGAACACGTGGTACCGCAAGTTCCGCGCTAGTGTATTGCATATCGAGCACCGCCAGATGAATGACTGTCCTTCGGTCTATGTTCGCGACACGGCTCCCCATGTTTGCAAGCATTGTGGCAGTGAGTACAAGGGTGCTTATTGCCCCAAGTGCAGCATGCCTGCACGGTGGCGTCGCTTTAACTGGAAACTCTTGTTCTTGAATTTCATGGACATCTGGGGCTTGGGTAACCGCCCGATGTTCCGTACCATCCGTGACCTGTTTTGGCGCCCGGGTTACATGATCAAGGATTACCTGCGTGGGCATCAACTATCTTATTTCCCGCCATTCAAGATGCTGGCGGTGTGGACTGTCCTGGTGTTGTTTGTCATGTGGTTGATTAACAAAACCGCTGGTGCAGAGCCAAAGTACTATGCTGACATCATAGAGGATGCCATGAACAAATCTCCCAGAATCAAGGAAATTCTTGGTCATCTCACATCTTACTCGGTTTTTGTCATTCATCAATTTATCGCTGCCCTTGGATTTCTTGAGAAAAACCTGCTTTACAGGTTGATTGTGCAGAATATCTTGGTGGTTTTGGCGGTCAAATTGGCGTTTCGCAAGGTCAGTGATTTCAACTTGGTGGAAACTTTCATTTCGCAGATTTATATTAATTGCCAATTCCACATCATTGGAATCGCAAGTATGTTACTGACATGGACTGTGAATCATTTTGGCTTCTATCCCTACATTGACGGTTTATTACCTGTGCCGCTTGTGCTGGCCTATGATTTTCATCAGTTGTATGGCGTCACATGGAAACGGGCACTGTGGAAGACCATTGTTGTTACATTCTACATGTTTGTGTTTTACACCATAATAATCCTATTAGTTTCTGGCATGCTGTTTGGTGTCGAAAATTCTTTAAATCCTGAAATAGGAACATATCTTGAAGAACTCTAGGACAATTAACAGAGAACCTTGAATCAACACCAAAATCGATTCATGGTTCTCTGTTAATCGCTATATGCGGGTCGTTATTACCGCTTGAGCATATGGTTGAGTACCAACCAGCCTCCCACGGCTTGCAGCAGCATGCCGGGCCAGCCCAGTTTCCAGTCTTGTAATGCTTTGGCAATTTCGCCAGTCATAGCCCATTCGATGAGGCCGCCCACGAGTTGATAACCGAGTACTACACCGATAAGAGCCAGCAACGATGCGCCCTTGCTCTTGTTGGCCATCCAAGCGGCAGCACCAGCCAGCAACACACCCTTAATCATGATGATGGGTAACGAGGCAACGGGGGGCATCCCGAACAGTGCCGAGTTGATGAGCGGTGACAATACAGCCGTCAACAGACCCACGCGGAAGCCAAATTTATAGGCGGCAATCAGCGTGAAGAAATAGATGGGCAAAAAGATGAGACCGCCCTGGGGAATGAGGTGGCACAACTGCGGCAACGCAATATTCCCCACAATAAACAACAACGCGAACATATAGGTGCGCATCTCGCGCCAACCTAATGAATACAATTTTACAGTTGCATTACTTTCCATATTGATTCTTGATTTAAATATTCGCAAATGAATGTGCAAAGGTATGACAATTAATTCAGATTTACAACAGTTTATTAAAAAGATATCACTCCTGATGACCCATGATCCCGTTCCACACGGCATTGCGCAGTGTGCCCGATTCGTCATCGCAGCGATACTCCCAATACATCGCACCGCGCATGCCTGTCTCGTGGATGAACCGGCATTTCCAGCTGAGTGACTCAGCGTCTTCATAGGTGCATACAAACTCGCCGTCCTTTACCAGATAGGGGACCTTGGCGACGTCATCCCACATGCGGGTGACATCGGTGCGCTTGACTATCGCCCCGAAAGAGGTATCACCGAAGCCCGTCACCGAGCGCCCATAGAATGGCACTCCTAGCACCAACTTGTTCACGGGCATTCCGGCGTCCAGATGGGCTTGCAAGGCCTCCTGGGCCGTTACTCGGCCCGATTTCTCGCTGCGGTAGAGCGACGAGTGATGATAGGGTGGGTTGCCCACGTCATACATCATGATGTTCACCAAGTCAACATAGGGCTCAATCGCCTTAAAGTCCACAAATCGGGCATCGGCAATCGTGGCGCACGACAGCAGGTAATCCTTGCCCAAGGCTTTGCGCAACTCACGCATCAACAGGGTGAAATTGTCGATATCGGCAGGCGATGACGAGATGCCCGCTTCGCTGCTGCTGGGATATTCCCAGTCGATATCAATGCCGTCAAGGCCATAATCCTTGACGATGCGCTTGCAGTCACGGGCAAACGACTTGCGCCGCTTGTCGGTAGAAGCCATCTCGCTGAACCCGCCTGCCGTCCAGCCGCCAATGCTCAGCACGACATAAATCTTGTGGTCTTTTTTCAGTGCAGCCAATTGCCGCAGACGGTCAGGTCGCTGGATAATGACCCCGTCATAGGTCTTGTTCACGTTGCCAAAGGCATAGTTGATGTGGGTTAGCACCGAACAGTCGGGCAGCGGCATGTCATCGTTCCACCCAGTAACATATGCAGCCACGACGGGCCCGTCATCCTTGTGCTTGCTTGCCCAGGCAGGCATCATCAGCGCCAGCAAACACACCAATACCGTAATCTTCCTCATCATAGCAACTACATTTTAATATTGGTCAAAGATACTGTTTTTTCACATGATGAGCCCTGTTCGAACCATGAAATTATTGTCAAGTTCGCCAAAAATCGTTTTTTTAAAATGAATATCTGGGAAAAAGGCCGCTAGTTCAAGAAATAGTAGTATCTTTGCAGATTGAAATGTCCTCTTATAGAGGACACCATTGATCAACAGCAACTATACTGATTATAAAAAATCTTTAAGGTTACTATATAATTTAAATTTTATGGCAGAAACAAAAAAATTGTTCGACCAATTCGCGCCTGTCACTCCTGAGGAGTGGCGTGCCAAGGCCGAGGTTGACCTCAAAGGGGCCGACTTTGAAAAGAAAATGGTTTGGCGGACAAATGAGGGTTTCAATGCCCAGCCGCTCTATCGCAGTGTGGACATTGCTGACCTCAAGCAGACCAAATCACTCCCGGGTGAGTTCCCCTATGTTCGCGGTACCCGCTACAACAACGACTGGAAAGTGCGCCAGAACATCAATGTTGACGATGTCCAGGCTGCTAATGCCAAGGCTCTCGAGGTGCTCGGTAAGGGCATCAACTCGATTGGCTTCCACTTCCATGGTGGTGATGCCGACCTGAAAGCCCTGCTTAACGGTATTGATCTGCGCGCCTGCGAGATTAACATCCAGTGTTGTCCCAAGTGTGCGCTCAAGTATGCCAAGGAACTTGTTGAAATCGTTAAGGCTGCTGGTTGTGAAGACTACTTCGTGGGTAGCATCGCCTTCAATCCGTTCAAGCGCACCTTTAAGCACGGTGAGCCCTTCCCTGGCGACATCGTCAGCATGGCTACCGAACTGATGAACACTGTTAAGCCCGTTGCCCACCTGCGTGTCCTGAGCGTTGACTCGCTGGCATTGAACAACGCTGGTGCCTACATCTTCCAGGAATTGGGCTATGCCCTGGCTTGGGGATGTGAGTGGATGGCCATGATGACCGAGGCTGGTTTCACCGCCGATGAGGTGGCTAATCGCATCAAGTTCAACATGGGCGTTTCGACGGTTTACTTCATGGAGATTGCCAAGTTCCGTGCCGCACGTGAACTGTGGGCCTTGATCGTGAAGCAGTTCAATCCCGCTAACGACTACTCGTGCATGATGAACGTCAATGCCGAGACCAGCCGTTTCAACCAGACCATCTATGACAGCTATGTGAACCTGCTGCGCAGCCAGACCGAGGCTATGAGTGCTGCTCTGGCATGCGTTGATTCAATCGTTGTCACTCCGTTTGACGCTCCTTACCAGAAGAGCGACGACTTCAGCGAGCGCATCGCACGCAACCAGCAGATCCTGCTCAAGGAAGAGAGCCACCTCGATAAGGTCGTTGACCCTGCCGGCGGTTCCTACTATGTGGAAATGCTGACCAAGAACCTCGCCGAGGCTGCTTGGAAACTCTTCCTCGATGTTGAGGACAAGGGCGGTTTCAAGGATGCGCTTGAGAGTGGCGATATCATCAATGCCATTAATGCCAGTGCCAATGAGCGTTTTGACAAGGTGGCTAAGCGCCGTGAGCAGTTGCTGGGTACCAACCAGTTCCCCAACTTCACCGAGAAAGCTGCCGACAAGGCCGATGCCCGTGAGGCTTGCTGCTGCCACTGTGGCTGCAACCACGAGGAGGCTGAGGGTGCCGTGAAGCTCAACACCAAGCGTCTGGCCGAGCAGTTCGAGGAGGTTCGCCTCGCTACCGAACATGCCGCCAACACGCCCAAGGTCTTCATGCTCACCATTGGCAACCTGGCCATGCGCCTTGCCCGTGCCCAGTTCAGCGACAACTTCTTTGCCTGCGCTGGCTATGAGCTGATCGACAACAACGGTTTCAAGACCGTGAAGGAGGGTATGGATGCCGCTATGGAGAAGAAGGCCGACGTTGTCGTGCTCTGCTCCAGCGATGACGAGTATGCTGCTCTCATCCCCGAGGCTGTGAAGGAACTCGACGGCCGTGCCGAGCTCGTGCTCGCTGGTCCCGAGACCGACGAATTCAAGGCTATGGGTATTACCAACTTCATCAATGTGCGCACCAACGTGCTCGCTACGTTAAAAGCCTTCAACGCTAAACTGTTAAAATGACGAGACGATTATGAGACCGAATTTTAAGAATATAGATATTGCAAATGATGCTTTTAATGTAAAGCACAATCCCCTGCCCAAGGGCGAAGTGTGGAAGAATGCCGAGTTGATCGACATCAAGCCCATTTACACTCATGAGGATATCGAGGGTCTGGAACATCTGGAGTTTGTTGCCGGTATTCCTCCCTTCCTGGGTGGTCCTTATTCGCTGATGTACCCGTTCCGTCCGTGGACCGTCCGTCAGTACGCTGGTTTCTCGACTGCTGCCGAGTCCAACGCTTTCTATCGTCGCAACCTGGCTTCTGGCCAGAAAGGTCTGTCAGTGGCCTTTGACCTTCCCACCCACCGTGGCTACAACGCCGACAACCAGCGCGTGGTTGGTGACGTTGGTAAGGCAGGTGTGTCCATCTGCTCGGTAGAGGACATGAAGGTCCTGTTCGACGGTATCCCCTTGAACAAGATGTCTGTATCCATGACCATGAACGGTGCCGTGTTGCCCATTATGGCGTTCTACATCGTGTCAGGTCTGGAGCAGGGTGCTAAGCTCGAAGAGATGGCTGGTACCATCCAGAACGATATTTTGAAGGAGTTCATGGTGCGCAACACCTACATCTATCCTCCCAAGTTCTCGATGCAGATCATCGCCAGCATCTTTGAGTACACCTCTAAGTATATGCCCAAGTTCAACTCGATTTCGATTTCGGGTTACCACATGCAGGAGGCAGGCGCTACCGCCGACATCGAGCTGGCTTACACCCTGGCCGATGGTATGGACTACATCCGCACTGGTGTGAATGCAGGTCTGTCGGTTGACGCTTTTGCTCCCCGTCTGTCGTTCTTCTGGGGCATCTCGATGAACTTCTTCACCGAGATCGCCAAGATGCGTGCAGGTCGTCTGTTGTGGGCCAAGATCGTGAAGAGCTTCGGTGCCGAGAATCCCAAGTCGATGTCGCTGCGTACCCACAGCCAGACCTCTGGCTGGTCGCTGACCGCTCAGGATCCCTTCAACAAC
>CACYGX010000030.1 GCA_902774055.1 uncultured Bacteroidales bacterium | reverse complement strand
CAACCACACCGACACCGCCTTCCTCTTCATCGGCTACAACCACCTCGGCAAGAAAGCCAGCACCACAGGCAACCTCGGCAAGTACCTCTTCCTCGATTCATCCGATATCTTCACCCTCACCACCCAGCGCGACGTCACCACCGTCCGCCTCATCAACAGCTACGACATGAGCCACCAGAGCGACGACACCCTCTACAGCTTTACCATCGGCGACGACAACCTCCCCCACCAAGCCCAACGCCACCCTCACTCCACCCCCAGTGACCCCAGCAGCCCGGTCCCCTGTGCCGTGACTCTGTCACGGCCCCGTCGTCCCGTTGCTCCCACCACGCCCCCCAGTCAATCCCCCATCGGCCCCGTCCCCGTGTGCAGTGGCATTGCCACTGCCCCCAGTCCCCCCAGTCCCTCCAGTTCGTCCAGTCAATCTAGAGTTTCTAGTGTCTCTAGTGCCTCTAGTGCCTCTAGCGAGTCCACCGCTCATTGCTGCCCCGAGGGCTGCGACAGCAGCACGAGCCATGCCTTTAACACTTCTTTAACACTTCCGCTCCACCCCTCGAGTCCTCAAGTCAACTCGCCACGGCCCAGTTGTCCCGTCGAGGTAGTGCAAGCCACCGGCTTGTAAAGAATTAGCATTATAGCATTGTTTTTTATTGTATTTGTTGTTGTTATTTTTATATTGTTGAAACCACATTTTTGGCAAAATATTTGCATGATTTGGGCAAATACTGTACTTTCGTGACCATAAAATCATAATACGAAAATCAAACAACTAAAAACGCAAGACTATGAACGACGTGAAATTCTATCTCGACGCAGCCGAGAAAAAGATGCAGGAAGCTGTGGACTTCCTCGATGACACCCTGGCTCACATCCGCGCCGGTAAGGCCAACGTGAAGATCCTGGACGGCATCCGCGTGAACTATTACGGCAGTCCCGTGCCCATCGCTAACGTGGCCAACGTGAGCACTCCCGACCAGCGCACCATCGCCATCATGCCCTGGGAGCGCAACATGATCGGCACCATCGAGAAGGCCATCATTGACAGCAACGTGGGTATCATGCCCGTTAACAATGGTGAGGTGATCCGCCTGAACATCCCGCCCCTGACCGAGGAGCGCCGCAAACTGCTTGTCAAGGACTCCAAGGCCGAGAGCGAAAAAGCTCGCGTGAGCATCCGTAACGCCCGCCGCGAGGCCATCGAGGGCCTGAAGAAGGCCGTCAAGGAAGGCATGAGCGAGGACGTGAGCAAGGATGGCGAGGAGAAGGTTCAGAAGATTCATGACAAGTTCATGAAGAAGATTGACGAGATCTTTGCCGCCAAGGAGAAAGAGATTCTCACCGTATAATAATTGAGGCTGTAAGGCTTCAACATTTAGATTTTTAGGCTTTAGGTTATCAGTCAATGGGTTGCCTAAAGCCTAACATTTGACATGAGATCCTCCGTTTTCATGAGTTCGCCTGCAGGCAGGCGCTGGCATGACATCGCCTATTGGGGTGTACTGCTGGCGGCCTGTGGTGTGTTCTACTGGATGAACATGTTGACACCGTTCAAGGAGGATGACATGCTGCACTCGCTGGTCATCGGGCGCCTCTCGCATGTGGACTCTATCGGTGACCTGCTGCAATCCTACTGGAACAAATACTTCGTGCTCAATGGCCGTTCGTCCGACATGGTGGCGGAGCTCTTCTGCGCCTTGTTGGGCAAACCGCTGTTTAACGTGTGCAACACGTTGTTGTTTGGCGCGTTGATTCACGTCATCAGCCTGCTGGCGACGGGGCGGCGCTCACTGCTGGCACAGGGCATGACCTATGCTTGCATCGGCACCTGCTATCCCGTCCCTGGCGAGACGCTGCTATGGCTCGCCGGCAGTTGCAACTACCTGTGGACCATCACGGCGACGTTGGCCTTGCTGCTCTACCTGCGTCGTCACCAGTGCGGTGACCGGGTGGGGTGGCTGCGAGGCATTTTATTGGCGCTGGCGGCCTTACTGGCTGGGGCAGGCAACGAGGCGATGTCGTTCCCGTTCATCGCCGCTGCTGTGATCTACTGCTTGCTGCACCGCGACCGTGTGGACCGTGTGGTGGTCATCGTGCTGGGAGCCTATGCCCTGGGAGCCTTGATGATCTTGGCATCGCCGGCGGCATGGGACCGTGCCGCCGACGGAGGCATCGCGGTGAATATGCCCTTGCGTGACCTGTTGATGAGCCGCTGGCACATCGTCAGCGAGAAGATGCTGCGATTTGTCACTCCAGTGGCCGCTATCGTGGTGGGCGTGGGCTACTTGCTGCTGCGAGGTGTCAAAAAGGCCTTCATGAGCATTTGGACCTATCTGATGCTGTTTCTCGTGTTGCTCATGGCTGCCCTGGGCATGATGACCGAGCGCCCCTACGCGCCCCTGGCTACCGTCTCGCTGCTCGTCCTCATCATTGCTGCCGACCGGCTGTTGCGCCGCTTGCAGCTACTGCGGGCCGCAGTGGCGATAGCGCTGCTGGCTTTAGGTGCCTATACTGCTGCACGAGGTGTCAATGTCTTGAGGGCTTACCGTGCCTTTGAGGAACCGATGATTACCGAGGTGCGCAACGCGCCCTCTCAGGCCATCCTGCACGAACGGCAATTTGGCGGCTATAGCCGTTTCCTCTATCCATTAAGGTTCCAGTCCACGGCCTATTTCACCAATGAGTATATCTGGCGGGCCTTCTTTGACAAGGAGAATATCCAGTTTGTCGCCGATTCGATCTATGACCGCTATCATAGCGGGCGACTGCTCGACGGTGCTGTTCCCATGCCTTTCAAGTGCAACCAGTCAGCGCTGGCCGATAGCGTGTTTGGCATTCAGGGACAGGACTATATGGTGGTGCGGCTACATTCCGATACCATTCCCACGACCTATCAGGTGGGCATCGCCCTGTGGTACACCTCATCACAGGCATTGTCGCCCGAGGAGCGTGCCTTCCGCCGCAACCATGCGATGGAGGGTGGGGGAGACCCCTTTGGTTACTATCCGCTGCGGTACCAGAATGAGGTCTTGATTGTTATGCCGCTTGCTGCCGACAGGGACTCTTGTCTGGTCGTGCCCTTGCATTATCGCGAAGACCGTGAAATGCGCCTCTACAGGACTGCACCCAATCCGCCTGAATTGAACCCACAAGTCCACTGATAACCGTTATGGGATACACTGGTTCGCAGCGATTACCGTCAGTTCTTGAACGAGGCAGCCGATGGCATGACGTGGCCTATTGGGCCGTGTTGCTGGCGGCGTGCGCCGTCTTCCTGGTGATGAATGTGCTCACCACGTTCAAGGAGGATGACATGGCGTTCTCGCTTGTCGAGGGCGAATGGACTCCAGTGCACAACGTGCTTGACTTGCTGCGTTCTCACATCAACCTGTTTGAACACGCCAATGGCCGTACGGCCAACCTGGTGGCGGCCTTGTTTTGCGCCTTGTTGGGTAAGACGGCGTTCAATGTGTGCAATACGTTGATATTCGGCGCCTTGGCGCATTTGTTGAGTTTGTTGGCCACAGGGCGGCGTTCGCTATTGGCCTTGTCGATGTTTCTCGTGACCGTCGGCACCTGCTATCCCGTCCCAGGCGAAACCATGCTGTGGTTGGACGGCAGTTGCAACTACATGTGGGCGATAATGCTCTCGCTAGCGCTCATTTTTTACTTGCTGCGGAACCATGAAAGTCAGATGGGCTGGGCAGGAACAATCATGCTGCTGTTGGCGGCATTTGTGGCAGGCAGTTTCAACGAGGCGACGTCTTGGGGCTTCCTGCTGGGACTCGTGCTCTATTTCGCCTTCAACCGTTCCCGTTGGGACTGTCGCACGATGGTCGCTCTCGTGGGCTATACGTTGGGCGTGGCGCTCATTATCGCCTCGCCGGGAGCATGGGCGAGAGCAGCAACAGGTGATATTGCGGTCAACATGGGCGCTGCTGATTTGTTGCACAGCCGCTGGTATATTTTCAGCGAGAAGATGTGGCGCTTCTACCTGCCCGTGTTTGCCTGTATTGTGGGTGTGGCAGTAGTCGTGTTTGGCCATGGCAAGGCTGTAAAACAATCCGTGTGGACCTATATTTTTGTCTCGTTGGCGCTGGTGATGTTTGCCTTGGGACAGACTAGTGAGCGAACTTACGCTCCCCTGGTCACCGTGGCGCTCATTATCATCACGACAGTTGCCGACCGCGTGCTCGCGCGCTGGCCATGGGCGCGACTAGCGGCAATTGTTGTCTGCCTTGGCTTGGCGGCTTTCACGGCAGCGCGTGGCATAGTGGAATTGAAGCGTTACAAGGCCTATGATGACAAGACGGTGGCCGAAATCCTCGCGTCACCCGACCAGGCGGTGTTGCTGGAACGCATTTACGACAGTTACAGCCGCTTCATCAAGCCCATGAACTTCATATCAACCAATTTCTTTGCCCACGAGGACATCTATCGGGCCTTCCATGGCAAAAAGAATATCCAGTTTGTCAGCGACTCGGTTTTTGCCCGTTACCAGGAAGGGCGTTTGCTCGATGGTGCCAAAATTAGTGCCCCAAAAACCAATCATCCCGATTTGCTGGGCCGACTTTATGCCTTTGACGACCAGGACTATATCGCCGTTGAGTTCAAGTCCCAAATCCTGCCAGGCAGTTTCCAGACGGCTGAATTGCACAGTGACGTAGCCGCTTCCAGCATCTTATCCGATGAAGAGGCCCAACGTCGCCACAACTACGGCATCAACATCGACTACGAGCCAGCCGGTTTCTATCCGCTGCGCTACCAGGGCCAGTGTTACCTCATCTGCGAAGCGCCGGCAACGGGTGTCACTCGCATCATCTTCCCCATTTGGCTCCATCCAGGAGACACAACAATCCCCCTGGAAATAGCCTTGTAATCCATTTTATGGCAATTTCTTGCCATCATCAGTTACCTGCATTCTACTCTCACAAAATTCACACAAAAAAGACCAAATCGACAAAAACTGCTTAAAAATTTGGCTGGTATAGAAAAAAGCTATACCTTTGCACCGCTTTTTGGGAGATTCGCTAGCTCAGCAGGTAGAGCACATCCCTTTTAAGGATGGGGTCGTGGGTTCGAGCCCCACGCGAATCACGAAGCACAGGACGTGGGTCTCAACTGGGGCCTGCGTCTCTTTTTGTTATTATGGGAAAAAGCAGCCAGACTCTTGCTTGTCAAGGGTCTGGCTGCTTGTGATAGTGTAGTGAAATGGATTAACTGTTGGGCGTGTCGGGGCCGTTGAGGACGATTTCGAGATCGCGATTGACATCTGCAATGTTAACCTCTCCATCGTGGTTGACGTCAGAGCGTCCTTCGGAGTTGTCCTCGCCACCCAAGATGATATTGATCAGGGTATTGATATCAGCAATGTTGACCTCGCCGTCACCGTTCACGTCACCTTCGGGATATTTGGGGAACACCTTATCAACGAATACACAGGTGTCGAGGAAAACCATGCGACGACGGATCCAATCTTCAACATAGTCCATCTCGGTGCTCAGGTCGAGCACTTTGCGGGCAATATCGGTGTCCTTGCTCCAGCGGCTTTCCTCGCGGGCTGCGGCACCACATTCTTCCAGGTTGTTGATAGCGCTGCGGTAGCGGTTCACCAGGCTGTCGGTGTGAAGGACGGTTTTCCTGAGGTCACGGTAGCGCTGAAGGAGCTCTACGTAGTACTCCTCGACGTCAAGCATGCCAATCATGGGCAAGTGGCTCATCCAGGTCATGGGACGTTCAGGACTGGTGATTTCGGGCTGGTTAAGGTTAGGAGCGATGTTGGCGCCCAGCGAGATATCGAGTCCCCAAGGGAACATGGTGACGCGGTTGTTGTCCTGCGTATCGTGGCATACGTAGTAAATCTTGCGGCTCTCGTTATCCAGTGCTTGGATTGTGGCGATGAGGATGTAGTAGTCCTGCATCACGGGCAAGTCAAAGTAGTAACCCATGCTGTCGGCACGCAACTTGAGGCTGTTGTCGGCTCGATGGGCAAAGCGTACTGCATCCTCGAGCGGCTTCCAGAGGACGGTATTCACGTCTTCTCGGTCAGGATATTTCAACACAAATCCGTCCCAGCTGGGCATGCCAGGATTGCGGCTGGCAGGGTTACTCATCGTTACCGTACGGGTCCAACTTTGCGCCTTCCAGATACCGCCGTGAAAGACCAACTTGTTGTTTTCGTCGTACTCGTAGCGTTTTGCTTTTACCTGTTTGCGGTCAATCGGCTCGCACATGTTGTAGACACCCATGTACTCGCCGTTGAGCAGTACTTCGACCATAGTACCACGCGAACCACTGCGGGCATTGGGCAGACTGTCGGAATACCAGGGGCGACGTGCCATGTCGAGCCACAGGTCGGTGGAGACACGGTTGCGCACGCGCAGGAAGTCTTGCTGTCCGGCGTCGAGTATCCAGGTGTTGTCGTTGCGCAGACCGAAGAAGCGGTGGTTCTGCTTGGTGGTATCCTCCTCGTTGAGGAACTTGATGCGGAAGTTGCGCTTGTGGGCAATACCGCTGTTTGTGCTGTGGCCGCGCCACTTAACCTTAGCGAACATGGGACTTGCTAATGCCGAGTCGGGCTCGTTGACAACTACCGAGGCATAGTGGAAATAGTTGTTGAAATCACCATAGAGTTCAACAACGGGAAGCCAGGTAAAGGTGATGTAGCCCTCCACGGGAATGGTGTCGTTGAGCATGGCGGTGACCATGTATCTCTTGCCGCCCTCAACGCCTTGGAACACAAATTCTTCACCATTAGCGACAAGCGTGCTGTCAATAGCGAACTCGCTAATGGAATCTCCATAATTAATTGTGGCGGTGTAATCGCTGCCGAAGTTCTGCTGTGAGATGCTGCACAACCACATCTGGTTGATGCCGTCAAGCACCGCACGATGACCACCGATGTTGAGGACTTGGCCCCAAGAGACCATGGTCACCAACATGAGAGTCATGGCTAATAAAAACTTTTTTCTCATGAGAATGAATTAATGTAATAATGTTGATGTTTAGTTATTTTGGGTGCAAAGATAGACAAAATCTTTCAAATTACTGGCTCTCTATCAGTTGTTTTAGATTATTTACTATCAAAATCCATTCTTCAGATGATGAAAGCATAAAATATTTCAACAGTTTTTGCATTTTTTATAGGTGGCATCCGCTAAAAAAGAAGTAACTTTGCAAGCCCGAAAAATTAACTGGAAGATTAAAACACCACAATGAAAATATTTACCAACGACGGTTTGCGCCGAATAGGCGACCGCACCCTTGAAAAAGAGAACATTACGATGCTCGACCTCATCGAGAGGGCTGCGTCGGCAGTCTCCTATGAGCTCATCTCGCGATGGCGAACGTCTAAGCGTTTTGTCATCTTTGCTGGCCCTGGAGATAATGGTGCCGATGCGCTCGCTGTGGCTAGAATGATGTATGAGCAGGGTTACCGCCCCGAGGTCTATCTGTTCAACATCAGGTCAGCGATGCTCTCAGAGTGTTGCCTCGCCAATCGTGACCGCCTCCTCGAGGTGGCAGGAGAAGATATCGAGTTTGTCGAGGTCATCCGCAACTTCAATCCTCCCGCCCTCGATGAGAACGATGTGGTGGTTGACGGCCTGTTCGGTAACGGCTTGCGCACCCCCTTGCGCGGAGGTTACACCTCGTTGGTGCAGTATATCAACTCGAGTGGTGCCTATATTGTGTCCATCGATATCCCGTCGGGCATGTTTGGCGAGTGGAATGTGGGCAACGACCGCCGCAATATCATCCGCGCTAACCTCACCCTGACCTATCAGAGCAAGCGCCTTGCCTTCTATTTCGCCGAGAACGCTGAGTTTGTCGGTGATTGCAAGGTCCTTGATCTGGAGTTGGACAGCGAGGGCCTGGCACGCACACCGACCGACTTCTACCTTATCGAGCGTGAAGATGTTCACGAGGTGATGCATCCCCGTAATCCGTTTGTCAACAAGTATGACAACGGTACGGTATTGCTCATCGCGGGCAGCTATGGCATGATGGGTGCAGCAGTCTTGTCGGCCCGTGGCGCATTGCGTGCTGGAGCAGGACTGGTGACCGTGCACGCCCCGCGTTGTGGTTATCAAGTGCTGCAGACGGCGGTGCCCGAAGCCCTCTTTGAACCCGACCGCAATGAGATCATGACGACCCTGATCGACCTACGCCATACCTATAGCGTGGTTGCATTGGGGCCTGGCATGAGCGTTAATGACGAGACGCTTGATGCAGTGCATCAGTTCCTGATGAACTTCAAGCGGCCCTGTCTGCTGGATGCCGATGCCCTGAACTGCATTGCCCGCCGCCCCATGCTCATCAAGAGCATACCGCAGCGATCGGTGATTACGCCTCATGCCATTGAATTTGACCGTTTGTTCGGTGAACATCACACCGACGAGGAACGTCTCAAGAAGGCCATCGATGTCTCACGCCTCTACAGTATCACAATCGTCCTCAAGGGGCATTACACGATGACCGTGAGGCCCGACGGCAAGGTGTATGTCAACAGTAGCGGTAACCCCGGCATGGCGACACCTGGTAGCGGAGACGTGTTGACAGGCGTCATTTCGGCACTCATCGCTCAGAATTACCAGCCCGACTGGTCTGTTGTTTTGGGTGTTTATCTGCATGGCCTGGCTGGTGACCTGGCAGCACAAGAGCACGGCACCTATGGCATGGTTGCCAGTGATATCGTGGAAAACCTGGGCAAGGCCATTATTGAGGTGATGAAATAGCTAAAACTTACATAAATAACCAAAAAAGCTGACAATCAATCGATTGTCAGCTTTTTTGGTACCTGAAGTGGGACTTGAACCCACACGGCCGCAATGGCCAAGGGATTTTAAGTCCCTCGTGTCTACCGATTCCACCATTCAGGCATCCGGTATGGATTCGGGTGCAAAGATAGCGCTTTTTGACGAAAAAAAACGGCATTTGCCGTTTTTTTTATCAATTCTGGCTCTGGTTAAGCCTCGTCATTCCTCAATCAGGTCCAGTAAGGGAATATCGGGGGTGCTGGCTTGTTGTTCATCACGCAGTTTAGAAATGCGTTCCAGCAGGGAGTTGAACTTTGTGTCGGCCTTGATGATAAAGTTGGTGTAGCCCATGTCAGTCAGCGCGTTAGCGGCAGTGTTGACGGTCAGGTCATCAGGGTCATATGAGGGATGATACCCTATGTTCTCGTCCTTGCCCTGGTTGATGGCTGTGAGCAGTCCCGCATCCAGGAGCCTGTTGAGTAATTTCTCGGCGAGAGGTCCTGGAATGCCATAGTCGGCGATGAGTTCTTCGCTGGTTAATGGCCGTTGGCGTTGCTTGAACCTCTTGGTAGCAAGGGCGAGTACGGCGATGGCCATTTGGTTGGCGTAGGTCTGAGACACGTCCTTGGCCTTGTCGCGGTAGGCAAACGTGTCGAAGTTCTGGCATGCGTAGGTCAGTACTGCGCCAGATAGGGTAATGAGCCATGACAGTTGCATCCACACCAGCATCAAGGGCAGGAAGGCGAAGCTACCATAGATGGCGTTATATTTAGACACATATACCTGGCCGGTGACGAACAGCCATTGCACGACCTGGAAAAGGGTTCCAGCCAAGATGCCTGATGATAGGGCATACTTGAACTTGACCTTGGTGTTGGGTATCATCCAATAGGCCGCCGTGAAGATTATCCAGGAAATCACCGTGGGCATGAATCCAAGCATGCGGTGCATCATGGGGGAGAGCGGGTTGCCCTCAAACATGCGCTGCACAGCGTCGCTCATGAAGATGGAGATGCCTGCCGAGCAGACCATCAGCACCGGCAAGAGCAGGAACATGGCTGTATAGTCGGTGAACTTGCGTTGCAACGAGCGGGTGTTAGAGATTCGCCACACGTGGTTGAACGTGTCCTCCACATTGCTCATCAGCGAGATCAGGGTCCATAGCAGGAACACAAGGCCGATGCCAATGAAGACACCCTGAGATGCCTGGGCAAGGTAGTTTTCGACATATTCCAGTGCGGTCTCCAGCGCTTGGCGTTGTGCAGGGAAATAGCGGAAGAGTTCACTCTGCATCAGGTTTTGGAACCCGAAGCCGCGTGCAATGGCAAACAGCATCGCCAGTGCAGGCACTACGGCGAGTACCGTGTTGTAGGTCAGTGCGTAGGAACGCATCTGCAAGTCACGGTCCAAAAAGGAGTGAACACTCAAGTTGATGATTTTCAACGTCTTGACTGTCCACACCGATTTGGTGTCATTCCACACGTCACTGATGCAGTAACGTATGTTCCGGTTAATGCGTTGCCACAGGCTCTCTTGCTTTTCCTCGCTCATATTTGTAAAGTAATGGTTGACTCAAGGGGGAAATGTGGGCCAACCTCGCGCCGTTAAAGGCTGTCGAGGGAGTCTTTGATCAGCTCAAAGATGTCATCGATCGACCCCAGGCCATTGATGGCGCGGTATTTGCCCTGCTGCTCGTAGTAGGCCTTCAAGGGCGAAGTCTGGTTGTGGTAAGTATCCAGACGCTTGCGGGCGGTTTCCTCGTTGTCGTCAGAACGGCCGCTCATCTGGCCGCGCAACAAGATGCGCTTGATGAGTTCGTCCTCAGGTACTTCAAGGCCCACAACGGCATCAATCTTGGTGCCACGGTCGGCAAGCAGTTGCTCCAGTGCTTCGGCCTGGGGAATAGTGCGGGGGAAACCGTCAAAGATAACGCCGTCGCTGGCGTTGGCCTTGTTTTCGTCCAATACTTGTGCCAGGATGTCGATGATGAGTTCGTCGGGGACGAGTTGTCCCTGGTCGATGAAGCCCTTGGCGATCTTGCCGAGTTCTGTGCCTCGCTTGATGTTGTCGCGCAGCACATCGCCGGTCGAGATGTGGAACAGATTGTAGTGCTCAATGAGCTTATCGCTCTGGGTGCCTTTGCCCGAACCGGGTGCACCAAAAATGACAATGTTCAACATAACTTTGGATGATAATATCGTTAAATGTTCTGTATTGTTAATAGAAGTGTTCTTTCAACTTATTTTTCTTTCAGCACATAGATGTCTGGCAGATTGCGTGCCAGGCCGTCAAGGTCTAGGCCGTAGCCCAGGATGAACTTGCTGGGAATCTCAAAGCCTACATATTCGGGCGCTTTGCCCATAGTGAGGGCGTCGGGCTTGAACAGCAGGGAGACCATCTTGACACTCTTGGGATTGCGCTTGTCAAGTTCCTTGCGCAGCTGGGCTGCGGTCACACCGCTGTCGATGATGTCCTCGACGATGAGCACATTGCGACCAGCGATATCCTCGTTCAGGCCCATGATTTCTTTGACTTTGCCAGTCGATTCCATCCCCTCGTAGGACTTGAAGCGGATGAATGAGATTTCGGCGTCATGCAGGTTGCAGGCGCGGAACAGGTCGGCAGCAAAGATGAAGGATCCGTTGAGGACACACAGGAACAGGGGAAACTCGTTGGCATAGTCGCGCTTGATTTCCTGAGCAAGGCGATGCACTTGCTTAGCAATTTCTTCACGTCGGATGTAGGGCACAAATGTTAGACCCTGATAAGTTACTTCTTCCATGAGACTATAGTTTTAAACTGCAAAGATACGATAAAGTTTTCAGTTATTTCAAAGAACAGGGAAAAATAAAAGCGAGCCACAGGCTCGCAATACTCCAACGCAATACTCCAACGGGCGGGCCGTCGTTGCGGCCGTCACCCGTGTCGCGTCCATCGCGTGGGTTGCGGTATTGCGGGCCTGAGGCTCGCTGTGTGGTGTTGGTTACTTGGCTACTTTCTCGAGGCGCTTCATCATGGCGAACATGAAGATCGCGGCAACGAGGCAGACGCCCAGGAACACGCTCCAGCATACCCACAGGGGCACTTTGCCCCATAGGGCGCCACCCACGAGCACGAGCTGGTTGCCCAGCGCGGTCGATACGAACCAACCGCCCATCATGGCTCCCTTGTACTTGGGAGGAGCCACCTTGCTGACAAACGAGATGCCCATCGGCGAGAGCAACAGCTCACCGAAGGTCAGCACCAGATAGACGCTGATCAGCAGGTTGGGAGTCACGTCGGCGACGTGCTGGCCCACGAGGTTGCCGCTGGCATCGGGTGCCTGCTGTGGCATGGGCAGACCGACCGAAGCAAACGCCATGATGGCATAGGCGATGGCGGCGACCACCATACCGTAGGCAATCTTGCGCGGTGCCGAGGGCTCCTTGCCCTTAGATGCCAACCAACTGAAGATGGCCATTGACACGGGCGTCAACGCAACGACATAGAACGGATTGAACTGCTGGAAAATCGGTGCAGCGATGTCGATGCTGCCAGTCGTACGGGTGTACTTGTAGTACAGGATGCCCAGCGCAGCCAGGATGATAGCACCCGAGATGCCCTTAGCCTTGGCTGTCTTGCTCTGGAATAGTGAGAAGCCTGCATAGACAATAAAGATGATCAGTACCAGGTTCCACACGTCAAAGGTCATGCTCTCCAGTCCGCTCGCTGAGTTGGCAGTGAACTCGTCGGCAAAGAAGGTCAGTGACAAGCCATTCTGGTGGAATGCCATCCAGAAGAATACGACGACGGCAAACACGAGGCACAGGGCGACGATGCGGGCCTTGGTGTCTTCCTTGCTCAACTCGGGCTCCTTAACAGTGCTGGCCTCGTCCTTGACAGCCGCCTTCTTGCCGCCCTCGCAGTGACGGAACGTGCTGCGGAAGGCGTAGTAAATGGCAATCGAGAGAACCAGCGAAACGCATGCCACGGCAAACGAGAAGTGGTAAGCATCGTTGGAGGAGAAGCCCCAAGCGGTCTCGGCATACTCCTTGATCTTGACGGCAGCAGTCGGTGCAAACAAGGCACCGATGTTGATGGCCATGTAGAAAATCGAGAAACCAGCGTCACGCTTTGCGGCATAGCGGGTGTCGTCATACAGATTGCCCACCATCACCTGCAGATTGCCCTTGAACAGGCCTGTGCCCAGGCCGATGAGCAGTAGTGCGCCAATCATCACAATCAGAGCAAAGGTGTTGCCGCCCAATGGCACGGCCAGCAACAAGTAGCCCAGGAACATGATGATGATACCAATGGTCACCATCTTGCCGAAGCCGAATTTATCGGCCATCCAGCCACCAATCAACGGCAGGAAATACACTACCATCAAGAATGAACTGTAGATGGTGCCAGCAACGGCGGGTGACAGACCATAGTTGGCCCTGAGGAAGAGGGCAAACACGGCAATCATCGTGTAGTAGCCGAAGCGCTCGCCCGTGTTGGCCAATGCCAACGCGAAAAGTCCTTTAGGTTGTCCTTCAAACATAATTGTATTCTTGTTATTCTAGAATATCTAGAATATCTAGAAAATCTAGTTGTTCTAGATTCTCTAGATATTCTTATTATTAATTAAATAATGTGTAGCTCGGGGATTACTCCTTCTCGCCGGTAACACGCTCCAGCCAGCTGACCATACCCCACATGACGCCCATGGCGACGAGGCAGATAACCAGGAACACAGCCCAGCACATCCACAGCTTGGGCATCTTGTTGAGCATAACCGGGCCAATCCAGATGAACAGGTTGCCAAGAGCGGTGGCTCCGAGCCACAAACCCTGGCAGATACCCTGCAGGTGCTTGGGAGCAATCTTGGATACGAACGACAGACCCAGCGGCGAGATAAACAACTCGGCAACGGTCAAGAAGAAGTATGTGGCAATGAGTACCCACCACTGAGACTTCATGGCTGCCTGCTGGTCAATGCCCAATGCACGGAAGACCTCACCATTGGGATAATCATAAGCCATGCTAAGGACAACCAGGAACAGATAAGCCAGACCGGTGATAGCCATACCGATGACAATCTTGCGAGGTGTCGAAATAGCTTTGCCTTTCCTTGCCAAAGCGGCGAAGATAGCCATAATGATGGGGGTGAGCACGATCACGAAGAACGGATTCACTGCCTGCCAGATCTCGGGAGCAATCTTGTCGGTGATGACATAGTCACGAGCGAATACCGACAGCGACTGACCGTTCTGGTGGAATGACAGCCAGAAGAATACGCACACGCCGAGCACTGCGAACAAGGCAGCCATGCGCTGCTTGATCTCCTTGGCCATAGCTCTCTTCTCCTCGGGAGTATACTCCTCGACTGCGGCAGCCTCTTTCTTGGCGGGAGTCGGGAAGATTCTCTTAAAGGCAATGAAGATGATCAGCGAGATAAACATGGCGACCACCGAAGCGATGAAGCTGTAGTGTACACCAGTGTTGAACACCTCAAGGTAGCTGTTGCAGGCGGCTTCCATGTTGCTCATGTCAAGACCACCCTGGTTCACCTTCTCCATCAGCGCGGTAAGGTTGGTCATCTGTTCGCCAGCCATGTTGGCACCTTCTTTCAGGTACTGGTGGCACAATGCGGGCAGACCTGCATCATAGACCATACCCTTGACGCCGAGCCACCACTGGCGCAGCAACGGGGCAACGAACGGGGCAATCAGGCCACCGATGTTGATGAATACGTAGAAAATCTGGAAACCAGAGTCGCGGCGATCCTTGATCGACTTAATCTCTTCCTCGGACTTGCCTTGGGCAACAGCGTCGGCCTCCATGTTATCGTACATCTGACCTACAATGGCCTGCAGGTTGCCCTTGAACAGACCGTTACCGAAGGCAATCAAGAACAGGGCCACACAGGTGAACACGAGCAACCACATGTGATTGCCTGCAGAATGAACAACGGGGATTGCAAGCAGCACATAGCCGATAGCCATGATTACGAGACCCCATTGGATAGTACCCTTGTAATTCTGGGTGCGGTCGGCAATGAAACCGCCGACTAAGCTTAATACATAAATACCGGCATAGAAGACGCTATAGATGGCGCCCGACGTACCCTCGTCAAGGCCGAACTTGGAGCACAGGAATAGCAGCAGCACGGCATTCATGATGTAGTAGCCGAAGCGCTCACCCATGTTGCTCAACGCGGCGGGGATTAACCCCTTGGGATGGTTTTTAAACATAATTTTTGTTTTGGTTGATTGGTTAATATTATTAATAATGTTATTGTCGCTGGATTAACAGCCCCCGTGCTCGCGTGCTTGGAAGGCAATGGCATAGGCGCGCACCTGCTTGATCATCGCCAGCAGACCGTTGCTGCGGGTGGGGGAGAGGTGGTCGCGCAGTCCGATGCGCTCGATGAAGTAGAGGTCGGTGTCGAGGACTTCCTGGGGCGTGGCGCCATCAAGCACGCGCACGAGCATCGAGATGATGCCCTTGACGATGATGGCGTCGCTGTCGGCCTGCAAGCGCATCTTGCCGTCGATGCAGTCGGCTTGCAGCCACACACGGCTCTGGCAGCCGTCAATCAGGTTGTCGGCTGTCTTGTATTGTTCGTCCAGTGCTGGCATGGCGTTACCCATGTCGATGATGACGCTGTAGCGGTCCATCCAATCGTCCAGACCCTCAAACTCCTCAATGATTTCGTCTTGTCGCTCGTTAACGGTTGACATGTATAAAAAGTGATTTTTGGTTTAACCTCCAAAGATAGGCCATTTTTTTGAAATAAAGCCTCTTCAACCCGATAAAAATACGAATTACCTATAAAAATCAAGATAAAAATCAAGTCCCGCAGGCTTTGTGCCGACGGGACTTGACGGGATTATCGTTATGAACCGATTGTCAATTAATAGAACTTAATGAGGTTCTTCTTAACCGTTGTAGCCTTGGACAGAATGTTGTAGATGCTGCGCGGGCTAGCGAAGAGCTGAGCGCCACGGGTCTGTGCATAGCGGTTGTCGAGCTCTTCCTTAGTGGGCTTGCGCTCGGCCTTCTCTTGCTTCACAACCTGATATACATAGATAGCGTCGTTACCCTTGATGGGACCCTGGAAGACGCCCTGCTTAGCAACTGACATGCGACCTACGAGCTTGGGCTCGATGGAGGGATTGCCCGAGGCAAATACCACGTTGGCGGTGTCCACCTTCACGCCCATGAGCGAAGCATAGCCGTTCAGGTCCTTAGCCTTGCCTTCGTACTGCTTCATCAGGTCGTCACCCTTCTTGCTGTTGCGGATGCGCTGAGTGAGCATTTCCTTACCCTGGGTGAAGTTGTAGGGGAAGTAACCATCCTCGTAAGCATCGTCGATAGCAACTGCAACCATGACGTTGTTGTTGTCGCTGAAGATGGGCGAAACGTCACCCTTCTTGTTGTCGAACGCCCACTTGATAGCCTTGCGGGAATCCTTGATGGGTTGCTGGCCATACATGCCCAGACCCAGCTGTGCAGTGCTCGTGCCGACCATCATCTCGATGGGGTTGTAACCAGCCTTGGCTGCGTTCTCCTCAAAGTCCTTAGCGGTCTTGTTCTTGTTCAGGAAGGCCTGGAACTTGTCGCGCAGATCCTCGCTGGTCTTGGTGCTGGCATAAGCATCATAGGTAATGGTAGCCAGGGTGTAGAACATCTTGGGAGCCTTCTTGTCATTGATCTTGAGCAGGGTACCGCCTTGCTCGTTCGAGTCAAAGAGGAAGAAGACGCCGGGCGTAGCGTTGGCAAACTTGGCCTTCATCGAGTCAACCGAGTTGTAAACGCGCTGCCACTGGCTCAGCTTGCCATCCACCTTCTGGGGATAGGCTTTCTTGAGGTCGTCGAGCGACTTGCCTGCGTTGAGCTGGTCCATGACTGACTTCTGCATCTTGGCATCGCCCTGAACTACAACGTAGCCCATGTCAATCGAGTCGAGGCTCATCTGCTTGTTGATGAGCTTGTACATCACGTGGTGGTTGTTGACGGTGCTGTCGCGACGGGTAGTACCCACCTCGGCGCTGGCAAAGAAGTCACGCACCTTGCTGGGAAGATCCTTCTGGAGCATCTTGGCAGTATCAATCTGCACGGTTCCCAACAGGCGAACCGAGTCAACGCCGCGACCCTTCTGCAGGGCGATATAGGCAGCATCGGCAATGCGGTTGGCAGCGGCGATATCCTCAGCACTGGGGTCGATGTTCACAGCGATGTAGTGAATCAGACGCACGTCCTCATCGGTCTTGAACATCGGTTTGAGCTTCTGCCATTCAGCCTTGATTTCCTCATCACTAACGGGATACTTGTCATCGGGAATGGATGCGTAATCCTTCTTGGCATAAGTTACGACGTTGGTCACAGCCTCATCCTCGGCCATCTGGGCACGGTCCAGATCGTTGGCCTGCATGCAACCAGCCATCAAGTTCTGCAGCTTGGCGAACTTATATTGTTTGGTGATGTCATCCTTGAGCTTGTTCCACTGGTTGCGCAACTCCAGAACCTGAGCTTCCTGAATACCCTGCTTGCCAGGATTCATGATGAAGTCGTAAAGTTCTGCGGGAGACTTTGCGCCAACCTGCTGTGCGAACTGTACCACGGCGGGAGCGGGATTCTTGCCAATCATCAACTGGCTGATCTCGTTGTCGCTCACGAAGATGCCCAACTTGTCATACTCCTGGTCGAGGAGCTTCTCGTTGATCATCTCGTCGAGCACACGCTGCTGACGAACAGCACCATCTTCAGCCTGCTTGTTGTTCTGCTGCTGATCATCTGCTGCTTCTTGCTCCACACGGCGTTGGAAAGCCATAATGTCAATTTTCTCATTGCCGACTTTTGCGGCTGCGCTGTTACCACCGGAACGACCGATGGCCTCGATACCTACCTCAATGATAAAAGCAATCAGAGCGGCACCGATTACGATGGCAAGGATTTTTTTCCTCTGCCTAATTTTCTCTAATGTAGCCATTTACAATTATTTATATTACGTTATTTCTCTCTTTTTGAGGGCTTTTCGCCAAATAAACACGCAAAGGTAGTTATTTTTTGAATACTGACAAAAAAGTTGCCGTTTTTTCTTGCTTTTTTCTTATTTAGGCGGTAATTAGGGAGCCTCCGGTCCATAAGCGGTTAGGCTGATTTTCATGCTGGTTTCGGTAGTGTAAAGTGCGCCACATGCAACATTTATCGTACTTTTTTAGCAATATTTTAGACGTTAGATTGTCGCTGATTGGCAATTTATGGTTAAATTTGCAGTTAATATTAATGTGTAATGTGCGGCGAACCTTTCCTAAGGTAGCTAATTCTCAGGAAAACAACTAAATAATGATATATGAAAAAGATTAAGAAAGTCTTATTGTCGGCACTTGTGGCGGTTCCCGCTGTGGCGCTGGCACAGCCAGGCATGATGTCGAGTGAGGCTGCCGGCTATCTCGAGCGCGGCAAGCAGATGTTTGAGGCCCGGAACTATGTTGGGGCGATCGACCAGTTGCAGCACATCAAGGAATTGCCCAGTGATGCATCGATGCGTGAGCAGGCCGACTACTATATCGCCTTGAGCAAGTTTGAGCGTGGCGAGGAGTCGAGTCTGGCTGCTTTGTTGCAGTTCATTGAGCGTTATCCTGCATCGCCCCTTGCGATGGATGCCCAGTTGAAGGTGGGAAATTACTATTTCTACCGTGGACAGTGGGAGAGCGCCCTGTTGAGTTACTCGATGGTGCGCAACCGTGCTCTGGACCTGGATAGTGATGACGACCTGCTGTATCGTCGTGCCTACTCCAACCTGCGTCTGGGTAACTACCGTGAGGCTGAGCGCCAGTACTACGAGCTCGAGAAGAGCCCGCGCTATGGTGGCGCTACCGACTTCTACAAGGCCTATATCGATTACGCCCAGGGCGACTATGATGCTGCGATGGAGAAGTTTGAACGCATCCCTCGAGATAGCGAATTGGGCACCCAAGCACAATACTACCTCATCCAGATAGATTACAACAAGAAGCATTACCGCCAGGTCATCGACAATGGCAAGCAGTTGCTCGCGGCTCACATGAATGACTACTTTGATGCCGAGTTGAACCGACTGGTGGGTGAGAGTAACTACCACCTGGGCAACGATGCCGAGGCGCGTACCTACCTGCGCCGCTACCTTGACAATCCCGAGGGCGAGCCTTACCGCACCGCGGCCTACACGATGGGCGTCCTCGATTATCGCGACGGCAACTATCAGGCCGTGGTTAACGACATGCTTCACGTCACCGACGGCAGCGACGCCTTGACCCAGAGCGCCTACCTCTACATGGGACAGGCCAAGCGCAAGTTGAACGACCTGAATGGTGCCAACATGGCATTCCAGCAGGCGGCCATGATGGATTGCGACAGGAATGTCAAGGAGACGGCTTACTATAATTATGCCGTGGGCTTGAGCAAGGGCGCCCGCACCCCCTTTGACAAGAGCGTGGACCTGTTTGAAGACTTCCTTAACGAGTACCCCAACTCGCGCTACAAGGATGAGGTCGAGGGCTACCTTGTCGATGCCTACATGAGCACCAACGATTACCAGCGTGCCCTCACGAGCATCAACCGCATCAAGAAGCCCGGCGCCAAGGTCTTGAAGGCTAAGCAGAACGTCCTCTACAACCTGGGTGTGCAGGCTGTTGCCAATAACCGCAATAAGGAGGCTGCCGAGTACTTTAAGCAGGTCATTGCCGTGGGCAATTACGACAAGACGGCGTTGAACGAGAGCCGCCTGTGGCTTGCCGAGACACAGTACCGAGCCGGCAACTACCAGGAGGCAGCCCGCTATCAGCAGGAATATGTCAAAGCGGCCAGCAAGAGCGATGAGAACTACGGCATTGCCCAGTACAACCTGGGTTATAGCCTTTATGGCCAAAAACGCTATGCCGACGCCAAGACCGCTTTCCAGAACGCTATCGCCAGCAATCAGCTCTCCAGCGACCTCAAGGCAGATGCCTATAACCGCATCGGTGACGCGCAGTACTATGCACGTGATTTCGCCGGCGCCCAGAGTTCCTATGACCAGGCGATGAAGCTCGACAAGAACACCAGTGGCGACTACTCGATGTACCAGAAGGGTATCATGATGGGCCTTAACCGTCAATATGACGAGGAAATCAAGCAGATGGACGCCCTGATCAAGGCTTATCCTAAGAGCGACCTTGCTCCGCAGGCGATGCTTGAGAAGGGTAACGCCCTGGCACTGCTCGGCAGGAACAACGAGGCCCTTGATGCCTATGCCACGCTGCTCAAGGACTATCCCCGCAGCGTCGAGGCGCGCAAGGGTCTGTTGCAGACCGCTCTCGTCAACAAGAGCTTGAACAAGGACGATGCCGCTATCGAGGCCTACAAGAAGGTCATCCGCCAATATCCCACCAGTGACGAGGCCAAGGCTGCTGCCGAGGACATGAAACTGATCTATGCCGACCGCGGTCAACTGGCCGAGTTCGACAAGTTCCTCAAGAGTGTGCCCAATGCACCCCAGATTGACGTGAACGAGGTGGAGAGGCTCACATTTGAGGCCGCTGAGAAGGCTGCGATCGCCACAAGCCCCTCTATCGACAAGATGCAGCAATACCTCAAGGATTATCCCGCCGGCGCTTACACCGCCAAGGCCAAGTACTATATCGCCCGTTACCACTACGGCAGGGGTGAGTATAATGAAGCAATGATTGCCCTCAACGAGTCGCTCCAGGGTGGCGGCGACGCATCCTATGCCCAGGACGCTCTGGCCATGCGCAGCGACATCTTCACCCGCCAGGGTAAGTATGAGGAGGCCCTGCAGAGCTACAAGGAGCTGGCCGACCACTCTACCAGCGAGGACAACCGCACGCTGGCCCAACTGGGCGCATTGCGCGTTGCCAAGCAGATGGGTGACTGGGTGCAGGTACAACAACTCGCCGGAACGTTGCTCGACCGTGGCGGCCTCACCGCTAAAGAAGAAAAGGAAGTTACCCTGGACCGTGGCCTGTCGCTTGCCCAGACCGGCGACACCAAGGGTGCCGAGGCGGCCTTCCGCACGTTGATCAAGGACGTCAATAGCGAATATGGCGCTCAGGCTTCTTATGAACTCTCGCGCATGCAGTACGAGGTGGGCAATTACAACGGCGCCGAGCAGACCATCAATGCGCTCATCGATGCCGGAACCCCGCACAACTACTGGCTTGCCAAGAGTTTCCTCACACTTGCCGACATCTATTACAAGCGTGGCGACGTTAGCCAGGCTCGCGAGTACCTCCAGAGCCTCAAGAGCAACTATCCCGGCAAGGACAAGGACATCTTTAACGAGATAGATGCCCGCCTGAACAAGTGGAAAGGCGGTAATGCCAGTTCGACAAGCAACTCCAGCACCGACAACGGCAAGAAGAAGAGCACCAAGTCCAAGAATTAATCCACCATCACCCACGATATAGCATCACACATTATATTATGAAGAAGATATATATAGTCATGTTGATGGCGGCGTTTGCACTCAATGCCGCTCATGCCCAGGACAACAAGCAGAACCTGAACAAGGAGATCACCCTCGAGAAGGACATCGCTCCCCTCGAGAAGAAGGCGGTCAAGAAAAACGAGTTGCCCAAGGTCAAGAAACCCGCTACCACGGGGCAGAAAACCCAACTGGGATATAGTGACCTCACCTCGCCCATTGATGTGCCCACCACCATCCCCACGCTGTTGCCCTACGGCTACCGCACGGCCCATAACTTCAGCGACAAGCGCGGTTACCTCACCGTAGGCGGCGGCTCTCAGGCCAACTTCGCCATCGGCTTCGGTTACCGCATCCTGGACGAGGAGCGTGAGAAACTGGGTGTGTGGCTCAACCACAACAGCACTTGGAACGGCAAGAATTCTTCTAAGGTGATCACCCTGAAGGAGAACCGCAATAAACAGAAGTATAACGACAATGCTGCTGGTGTGGACTACACCCGAGTCTTGGATAAAGGTACGCTCAACCTGGGTGGTCTGGTTCATATCGATAACTATAACTACTATGGCGGCTGGAGCACCCTGGGCAATGTCAGTCCTGATGAACCTGGCATGTCGTTGAACAAGGCTCCCTACAATTGGGACAACGAGAAGCAGACCTTCGTTGACTTTAATCTGCATGCAGACTGGAAGAGTCATTTCATGTTGCGCGACAAGCCCCTGAGGTATAACGTGGGGTTGCTGTATGGCCATGCTGCCTATGACAAGTCGTTCGACGAGCGCTACAAGCATGGTGCCCACGACAATTGGGGCGTTTTGACCCTGGGCGGCTCCTATGACGTCACCGAACTCTCAACGGCCGCTATGGTCATCAAGAGTGAGTACCTGCGTCGTGGCACAAAGGCCAGGACGACTGCAGCCGATGACCTGTTTGACGAGGTGGGCATGATTACCTTCTCACCCACCTACACCCTGAGGGGCGATATGTACAAGCTGCAACTGGGTGTGAATGCTCACGTCAGCTTCAGTGACGGAGCCGTTTTCCGCCTCTCGCCCAACGTGCGCGCCAACCTCGTGCTGGTGGACGGTTTCACGGTGTTTGGCAACGTCCTTGGCGGTAAGAACTTGGGTTATCGTGTTCCCACCCATTACTACAACCATCGCTACGACCTGCCGCAGTTGATGTACGGTAGCATCTATACGCCGATTGATGCCGAGGCCGGAATCAAGGTCGGTCCCTTCCAGGGGCTGAGTGCTAAGGTGTCTCTGGGCTATGCCTACGTCAAGGATCAGCCGGGCATCTGTTACTGGAAACCCTATCCCTTGCAGGCGTTGACCCTGGGCATGATGTCCACCTATAAGGTCATCGACGGCCGCGGCTACTATGTGAGCGCCGAGGTGAATTACAAGTACCGCTCCCTCATCGAGGCCACGGCTGGTATCAAATATGGTCCCCACGATAGCGAGATGTACTCGACCGACAACCATTACAACGGTTACAAGATGGGTGTAGACAGGGCTTCGACCGTGTCCAATATCGATATCAAGGTTCACCCCTGGCGTCCCTTGTCGCTCAATGTGGGCCTTGAGTACCGTGGTGGCCGCATGGCATTGTTCGGTACCACCCAGACCACAGGCGATGAGGTTCCCGTTGTCACCCAGACTTTTGACTTTGTTAAAATGGACGACGTGATTAATCTGCATGCCGGGGCTAATTACCGCCTTAACAGCTCGGTCAACCTGTGGCTGCAGGCACACAACCTGTTGAACCGCCGCTACGACATCCTCTACGGCATGGGAGCACAGCGCATTGGCCTCATGGGTGGTGTCTCGTTCACCTTCTAACAGGACAAACAAGAGAAATCTAAATTTAAGCGTGGCTAGGGGCCTGATACCTTAGTCACGCTTTATTACTTTTTTTGGGGGGTAATGTTTGTGTTGTTGTGGGTGTCTTGTCTATAGGGTGTTCTGGGCTGAGCTGTGTAGGGCGAAGGCCTCGGCTGCCTGGCAGCGGCTCTCGATGCCACGAAACAGTTCCATCTTGGTGTGCCAGCCGTCGTAGAGTGCTGGCATCTGCTGGCTCACGTGGCAGTTGCAGGCGGCATGCTTTCGCTCAAGTACGCTCTCGATGTTGACCCAGTGGGTGGGGTGGAACATCTGGCTCTGCTCGCCAGTCATCGCCTCGAAGTAGTAGAGCTTGAATCGCCGTCCCAGGCGTCGCCAAGCGTCGAGCACGAGCGTCCCGCACACGGCGTGGTCGCGGTGGGCATCGATGGGCCAATGGGTGATGACAATGTCGGGATTCTCATGATCGATGAGGTCGCGCATCTCACGGTAACGTTCCAGATTCACCTCGGTGTTGCCATCCACCTGGTTCATGAAGATGTGGCGCGCTCCAGTGATTTTACAAGCGTTCTCGCTCTCGACGACACGTATGGCCGCGGCCTCGCTATGGCTCTTGCCGGCGATGCCCGCCTCGCCACGGGTGAGATAGACGCAGACCACCTCGTGTCCGGCATCGGCCAGCAGGCACATTGTGCCGCCGCAGCCCGTTTCGGGGTCGTCGGGGTGTGCGCCGATGACGAGTACCTTCATGCGCCGGTTTGGTTTCGTCTCAATGGCATTGCCACTCTCTTGGGCATTGGCGCCCACGGGCAAACCCAGCACGGTGGCACCCACGGCTGCAGCCCCTGTCATCTTGATCATCTCTCTTCGGTTCATATCGTCTCAGTTTTTTATTATCGTCACAATACACATTCCAGGCCACAAATATACTCTTTTTTTCATTAACGGTTTTGGCTTTGGTCCTCAGGATGGTTTTTGGGTGTGTTGGATGTCATTTTTTTTGAAGATTTGGGTTAAAAATATCAAATATTAAAGCAATATGTATTTTTTTTATTACTTTTGCTCTTTACAAAGTGCATGATTCTTTGCTGTAGGCAGCAGTAGACCTTTTAACATCTAGAATTTATTGTGATGAATTATATATAATATTTAATTTCTAAATTGATATAAAGATGAAAAAATTGCTATTATTACTAATGATGCTTGCCATGGCGGTACCGCTATGGGCAGGCTTGCAAACTGTCACCATCCATCGAAATGAGGGACAGTTTAGTGAGTCGAACGGCGTCTATTACTGCTACAAGAGCGGTTTGATGATGACGTTCACCAGCGGAATGAACAACCCGAACTACCTGGTGGAGCACCAGCAGGTGTACTTCGAGGTGCGTTCGGTCAATCCTGAGTACATCATTAAGAAAATCGTGTTCCACTGTGTGGACAACACCACCAGTGACAACCTCGATTGCTTCTATTGGGGTCCCTCGACCATCCATATTGTGCAGAACTGGACTTACCCAAGTCAACCAGGCACATACACTTACAGTGGCTATACTGGTACGTGGAGGGGTACTACCAACAAGATCCAGTTCACTACCGAGGCAAAGCCCGTTCGCTTTGGCTCGGTGGATATTACCTTCGAGAAGGAGACTGGTGACATCTTTGACTTGGTGACTGCAGATAGTCTTTTACAGGCCGGTCACAAGTATGCCATTGTTAACCAGTACTATCCTACAAATTCTGAGGACGAAGGTTATGCGATGAGTACTTTAATGAACGATAGCTACAGCACAATAGGCCGAACCAAGGTGTCGTTTGTTCCGAATACCAACAAGCACAAGGTGATCATCAACGATGAGACGAGGATTATCACCCTGCAAACAGGAACGAATGTGGAAGACCGTCCCTGGTATTTGGGCTCTGGAAGCTCGACGGTCAAGATGCGCCGTGCATCATCTACCTCAGGCTCTGCTGTATCAGCGAAGGGCTACCCGCTGAGCTTTGAAAACATAGGTTCTTATCCCGAATTCTTCCCCGTGAAGATTGAAATTGGCGCTGAGGCTGACAATTATCCTGCAAGAATCAGGTTCTGCGATAATTCAGCCAATTATAACAAGCCGACGGATACTAATTATGCTATAGGTCACAATAATACCTATGAGTACTTCAAAGTGCTGGACATCACCAGTACTAACCCCTATGCTGCTACCCAGCGTGTACATCTCTACAAGCCTGCTCAGAACTACATTATCACTACTGAGCGTCATCCCGAAGCTGGCGGTGAAATCACTTTGACCGACGGCGTGCTGGAGATTAATGGAAACCAGACCTCGCAAGAGTTAGAGAATGTATCTTTCTATGTGAGCGTCAACGATGGCTATACCATCCAGTCGGTAACCGCTACCGATGCCAATAACAATCCTGTGACCATCGATTGTACCCAGACGACACTTCAGGGCAACCGATACGCCTTTACCATGCCTGGAGCCAATGTCAACATCGTGGTCAACTACGCACAGGCCAACTATCACGTGATCCACACCGAGTGTGACCCGACCTATGGCGGCGAATACACCTTCAATAGTGGCACGTATGACATGAACGATCAGGTCGTTTCTTACAATGGCAATTTAGTCAACTTTGGTATTACGGCAAGTCTTGGCTATGTGTTCACTGGCATCACCGCTACCAGCGATGACGGCCAGAGCACTGTCCTGCAACTGACGGACAATGGTGGCGGCACCTACAGTTTCGTTATGCCCGACAATGATGTGACCTTGAGTGCTACGTTCGACCGCGTGATTGGTGATATTTTCGAGCTTGTGACTTCGGGTAGCCAGATTGTAGAAGGCTCTACCTATATTATTGTGAGCCAGAATCACGATGTGGTCATGAAACATAAGAGTAGGAGCGAGAGCACTTTCCAGGGTGCACCTATTGTGGAATGGCCTCTGGGTGTCGATGACAAGTCGAAGGTGCGTGTTGATGATAACGCATGCTTCTTCCGCATGGATGACCTTGTCCTGAACACGTCCAATAACTATAAATCGGCCTACATGAATACGCTGGTGGGCTATATCGGCTACAACGGGTATGATGGAACTACAGGTAATGTGATTACCACACCCGACTTGAGCGGATATAATCGCGCCACGATGTACATTAGTGGAGCGGCCAGTGGACAGAACAATTACTTGTGTACCTTCGACTCCATCAAGACCGCTAACAGGACTATCCGTTATGAGTATGGAACCAACTCGTTCAAGATTATTAATTACAATAATAACTCTGACGAACGTGTATGGCTGTACAAGCTGGCCGATAGTTACCACAACATCTCGACCGTGTGCACGCCTCCCGAGGGTGGTAGCATTACGGTCAGCGAGACTTCGGCTCAAGCCGACGAGACGGTGACGTTCTCGGTTACTACCAACCAAGGTTACAACTTTGATGGAGTGACGGTAACCTATACCGACGGTAGCGCCGGCACAATCACTCTAACTGAAAATAGTGACGGCACATACAGCTTTACCATGCCGGGTAATGCTGTGACGATTACTGCTGAATTCTCGGTTATCCCTGTGGGATATGCTATTACGACCGAGTGCATCCCGAGTGGTGGAGGTTATTGCCACGTGTATGTCAATAATGTGAATTATTATGGCAGCGCTAACGCCATGCCTGGCGAGAATGTGGCTGTGTGGGTAGGAACTAACTATGGTTATCGCATCGCAAGCGTTACTGCCGAGAATTTGACCACTGGTGAGGCTGTGACCTTGACCCTTGACCCGGATAATTCTAATGCCGCAGGTAATACTTATGACTTTACCATGCCTGTGGGTAACGTGAAAATCACGGCCAAGTTCTACACGCCGCTGTTCCTGTTGGGTACCGCAATGGGACGCACGAGTTGGTGCCCCTCGGGTCCTGAGTTCACTTTTGATGCTGAAAACGACCAGTACTATCTGGATGTCTATTTCAAGGGTATCAGGGGCGTTCCTGGCCAGAACGATGACGAATATGGCTACTTCAGTATGGCTGGTGCTGTTGCTCCTGTCGATTGGACCAATTATGGTGAAACATATAGTGATCGTTGGGGTGAGGTTCAACAGCGCCTGGCTGCCGAGAATCCGAATTCCGATTATAATCTCGTGGGTGATGGCTCAACGGACGTGGTTCTCTATGGCGACCGTCCCGATAATGCCTTCAAGATCAAGGCTGGTATTTATCGCATCATCATTAACCATGACCTGAACCAGATGAGCATTGTGCAGTACAAGCCGTCGATTGCGTTTGATCCTGTCAGTGGCAGCCCCGTTAGCTTGAACGATGTGGTGGACATCACCAGCAATCTCCAGGATACTGTACACCACATTGCCGCCCGTTATGGCATCAATGAGGTGGCTCAGAAGTTCCGCAACACCACCGATGGCGGTGCCAACTGGACAAGCGACGAGAATAGCGGACAGAATGGTGCGCAGGCTGTGATTACCGACACTGGCACTACCACCGTTGTTGCCGAGGCTTGGATTGGCTATATCACAGCGAGGGACACTGCCGAATATGTCCTCCGCGGCATCACTTATGTGGTTAATCCCGACGCTAATGCCGGTACCGTCACTGGTCCCACGTCGTCCTCGCCTGGAACTACGGTGACCGTGACGCCCACTGCAGCTTCAGGTTACTATCTTGACAACGTGACCGTAACTTATACTGTCGATGGCGTTGACCAATCAGTTACCGTGACCGATAATGGTGACGGCACTTACAGTTTCGTAATGCCTGATGTCGATGTTACCGTGACGGCCAACTTTGCTTCGGGTTACAGAATCTATGCTGAATGCCTCCCGCCTGAAGGTGGTAGTATTTCTGTAGCATCAGCTGCCCAAGCTGGAGAGACTGTAACGTTCAGCGTCAGTGAAAATGCAGGATACGTATTGACTAATTTGGCTCTTTACGATGATGTTTCAGGTCAGTACATCTATCCTGATTATAATGCTGCTAATAACACTTACAGCTTTACCATGCCATCAGCTAATGTTTACATAGATGCTTTCTTTGGTGAAGGATACACTATTACAACTGTTGTTGATCCCGCACAAGGTGGTGTACTTAATGTGACTCCAGCTGCCAACACCTATGGCATGAACGCTCCAATCAGTGTTGAACTGATTCCTGCTACCGATTATGAGGTAGTTTGTGTGACCTTGACCAATAACACTACTCATCAGGTTATTGAGCTTTATCCCGATCCAACAGCTCTTGATAATGGTGAGTACCACTACTTCTTCCGCATGCCCGCATCTAACGTGACTGTTACTGCCTATCTTGCAATTCCCACTCCGTTAGGCTATATCGAGCGTTATGACACGAAGGAAGATGGCGACCATGTTGTTGTTGCCGATGAACTTATCGGCACATGGATGGCCAAGCAGTATGTTTGGGCTAAAGATCAGCAGCAGTCAAACTACTACCTCAATAAGACTGGTGACCCCATCGACTTTATCCGTACCAAGATGAAACGTGAAGCCAGTGAGAATGGCCTGCTGATTGACTGGCAAACCGAGGAATGGGACCAGAGCAACTGGGTAATGCTCGACTTCGGCCAGATTTCTGATTTTGCTGATTGGGAGACTAACCCGGCTACTTACCAAGCGATGCGTGAGGCCATGCAGAACTATATCGACAACACGATTACCGAGGGTACTATAAAGGGAATTTACCAATGCCTTGGTTCTCCTATTGATGTACCTAAAGATAATTTTGTTGGTATGAAGTGCCAGCATGTCATCGTTCTTGACCAATTGCCCGGATATGGTACGCTTGCTACAAGTGAAAGTGAATCTTTGGGTTATCCTGGCTATGTAGGGGATCCTCGTGAGTGGTATCATTACAGTAATCCCACCAGATACATGTATAACCACTACATGAGTTCTAACTTCAACCGCAGCAACACGACCTCAAGTGGTGTAGCCATAAGTTCTGATGTGCTTGATGATTACGCTGATATGGGTTATCCGCTGAATCCTAATGACAGGTACTTCTTCATGACTCCTAAGGATCAGGAGGTTGCTCAGGTTTGGGGCGTTTGGGTCGGCTCACGCTCGTTCCAATTCAATGGCGAAACCATTACAGGTGATGTATTTGAGAGTTATCAGTACAATCTTCAGGAGAATGTAAATTCACTTGGCTTTACTGGTAGTTTCTTCGTTCCTAACTGGCAATTTAACCGTCTTGATTTGCCAGGCGGAAGTGTACTCAATTATGGCAAGCCTGGAGAGGATGATGAAAAAGAGCCTTTGGATGTTAACCAGTCTTACATCTTCCATGCTGCAATCCAGTATAGCTTCCAGGCTGGCGGAACATCTTCTGGAGCACCGCAATATACTCCTACTGCACCTTCAAGCAGTTCACCTGGATTCTACATGGTTTATCCGCTTGACTTGATGAGCAGTGACGGTGCAGCCACTTCGGTTCGTGAGATCAGGTCTCAGATGTCCACCGAGATTGACAGCATCCGCTACTACAACATCATGGGCCAGGAGAGCGAGACCCCATTCGACGGCATCAACATTGAGGTGATCCGTTACAAGGACGGTAGCTCAATCTCCAAGAAGATTCTTAGGTAAACCATTTGTCCTAGACAGGATTTACCCATAAACAATGTCGCGCGACTCCAGAATAAGGGGGTCGCGCGACTGTTTTTATTGTGGGAAGTGCGGTCCTGTTTTCCGCATTAGCATTTTGCTAAAATAGATTTTGTCTGATATTCAGCGATTTAACATCATTGTTTTTTGCAAAATGGCGTGTCCCATGCTATTTTCATCCGGCAAAAAAGGTCGAAGGCCTTGACAAGGCCAGCGGCCTTGAATTGAGGTAGCCCCATGGCGTACAGGCCGATAGGTCTGTGCGCCATGGGGAAAGAGCGTCTAAAGGGAAAGGGCC
>CACYGX010000029.1 GCA_902774055.1 uncultured Bacteroidales bacterium | reverse complement strand
TGTGACCATCAAGTGGAAGGAGAAACACCCAATCTATGGCAAGTTTGTCAACAAGACAAAGAAGTACCACGCTCATGACGAGAACAACGAGTGCAACGTCGGCGACACCGTTCGCCTGATGGAGACCCGCCCGTTGAGCAAGACCAAGAGGTGGAGATTAGTTGAAATCATCGAAAAAGCGAAGTAATTATTTATTATGATACAGACTGAAAGTAGATTGACAGTTGCCGACAACAGCGGCGCAAAGGAAGTTCTGTGCATCAAGGTGCTCGGCGGTTCCGGTCGTCGTTACGCTTCGGTGGGTGACATCATCGTAGTCACCGTCAAGAAGGCTATCCCCGCTTCAGAGGTGAAGAAGGGTACTGTTTCAAAGGCTGTCGTGGTTCGCACCAGCAAGGAGAGCGAGCTGCGCGGAACGCGCATCTTCGGCCCCGTAGCCCGCGAGCTGCGCGCCACCAACATGAAGATCGTTTCCCTCGCTCCCGAGGTTCTTTAATCAATCATTAAAATAGCAATAATCAATATATGGCTAAGTTAAAAATCAAGAAGGGTGACACCGTCTATGTTCTCGCTGGTGACGACAAGGGTAAGACCGGTCGCGTGCTGAACATCCTGCCTGACAAGGGCAAGGCAATCGTCGAGGGTGTCAACATCGTGTCCAAGAGCACGAAGCCCAATGCCAAGGCCCCCCAGGGCGGCATTGTCAAGATGGAAGCCCCCATCCACCTGAGCAACCTCGCAGTCGTTGACCCCAAGAGCGGCCGCGACCCCAAGCCCACACGCGTAGGCTTCAGGAAGGATGAGAATGGCAAAACTGTTCGTTATTCTAAAAAAACTGGAGAGGAGATTAAATAATGAGTACCACGCTGAAGAAACAATATGACGAGAAGATTGCTCCCGCTTTGATGAAGCAGTTCAACTACAGCACGCCGATGCAGATTCCGCGTCTGGTCAAGATCGTCCTCAACGAGGGTCTGGGTGACGCAACCCAGGACAAGAAGATCATTGAGACCGCCATCAACGAGCTCACAGCAATCACCGGCCAGAAGGCCGTACAGACACTGTCGAAGAAGGATATCTCCAACTTCAAGGTGCGTAAGAAAATGCCCATCGGCGTCCGCGTGACCCTGCGTCGTGACCGCATGTACGAGTTCATGGAGCGCTTCATCCGCATCGCCCTGCCGCGTATCCGCGACTTCAAGGGTGTTAACGGCAAGCTCGACGGCCGCGGCAACTACACCGTCGGCGTTACCGAGCAGATCATCTTCCCCGAGATCAACATCGACAACGTGACCAAGATGACCGGTATGAACATCACCTTCGTCACCACCGCCAAGACCGACGAGGAAGGCTACGCCCTGCTCAAGGAATTCGGAATCCCGTTTAACAACAAATAATTGAAAGTTAAATTATGGCAAAAGAATCAATGAAAGCCCGCCAGGCCAAGCGTGAGCGCCTCGTCGCCAAGTACGCCGCCAAGCGTGCCCAGCTCAAGAAGGACGGTGACTATGAGGCACTGCAGAAGCTGCCCCGCAACGCATCTCCCGTGCGCCTGCACAACATCTGCAAGATGTCAGGCCGCCCCAAGGGCTACATGCGTCAGTTCGGCATCTCCCGCATCAACTTCCGCGAGATGGCTTCTAACGGTCTGATTCCCGGCGTCCACAAGGCCAGCTGGTGATTTTCAAACACTTTTTTTACAACACAACAACATTAAGTATTAAATATTGTTCGACAACGTCGAATCAATTTAAAACAAGTTACAATAATGACAGATCCTATTGCAGATTATCTGACTAGATTGAGGAATGCGATCAAGGCACAGCACCGTGTCGTTGAAATCCCTTCTTCGAAGCTCAAAAAGGAGATCACCAAGATTCTCTTCGACCAGGGTTACATCCTGAACTACAAGTTCGTCGAGAGCGAGGATTCTCCCCGTGGCACCATCAAGATCGCGCTCAAGTATGACAACGTCGACAACGTCAGCGCCATCAAGTGCCTCACACGCGTCTCAAGGCCCGGCCTGCGCCAGTACACTGGCTACAAGGACATGCCCCGCGTGCTCAATGGTTTAGGTATTGCCATCATCTCCACTTCCAAGGGCGTCATGACCAACAAGGAAGCCAAGAACCAGAAGATCGGTGGCGAAGTATTGTGTTACGTTTATTAATCAAGAGGAGAAGCGCTATGTCAAGAATAGGTAAATTGCACATCGCCATCCCCGCTGGCGTAACTGTTGAACAAAAAGATAACGTTCTCACCGTGAAGGGCCCCAAGGGCGAGCTCAAGCAGACCCTCAACCCCAACATCACCGTTGAGATCGAAGATAATGAAATCAAGGTGACCCGCCCCAACGACGAGCGTGAGTCACGCGCTCAGCACGGTCTCTACCGCGCACTGATCAACAACATGGTTGTTGGCGTGAGCGAGGGTTTCAAGAAAGAACTCGAAATTGTCGGCGTCGGTTACCGTGCCACCAGCAACGGACAAGTCCTGGAGCTGGCCCTCGGTTACTCACACGCTATCTACTTGAAGATGCCGCCCGAGGTCAAGGTCGAAGCCAAGAGTGAGCGCAACAAGAACCCGCTCATCACCCTCGAATCGTGCGACAAGCAGCTCCTGGGACAAATCTGTGCCAAGATCCGCTCCTTCCGCAAGCCCGAGCCTTACAAGGGTAAAGGTGTTAAGTTCGTTGGCGAAGTTATTCGTCGTAAGTCTGGTAAAACGGCAGCTGCCAAATAATTAAGTAGAAAGGAAACGATATGATATCCAAATCAGATAGAAGAAACAAGATCAAGGCCCGCATCCGCGGTCGCATCAGCGGCACTGCCGAGCGCCCCAGGCTGTGTGTCTTCCGCAGCAACAAGCAAATTTATGCCCAGGTCATCGACGACGTAGCTGGCAATACCCTCTGCTCCGCTTCCTCTAAGGGAATCACCGAGGGCAACAAGAGCGAGATCGCCGCTAAGGTGGGTGAAGCCATCGCCAAGAAGGCCCTCGAGGCCGGCATCAGCACGGTCGTGTTCGACCGCAACGGCTTCCTGTTCCATGGTAGAGTTAAATCGTTGGCCGACGGCGCACGCAAAGGCGGACTTAAATTTTAAGAATCATCATGATTAAGAAAAATAATAGAGTAAAGATCGCAGCCGACGCCGAACTCAAGGAGCGTCTGGTCGCTATCAACCGCACCACCAAGGTTACCAAGGGTGGTCGCACGTTTACCTTCGCCGCTATCGTCGTTGTCGGTGACGGCAATGGCATTATCGGCTACGGCTTGGGTAAGGCCAATGAGGTTACCACGGCAATCTCTAAGGGTACCGAGGTGGCCAAGAAGAACCTGATCAAGGTCCCCGTCCACAAGGGCACAATCCCCCACGAGGTAGTTGCCAAGTACGGCGGCAGCCGCATTATCATGAAGCCCGCCAGCGCCGGTACCGGCGTTAAGGCTGGTGGTGCTATGCGTGCCGTCTTCGAGACGGTGGGTGTTACCGATGTTATTTGTAAGTCCAAGGGATCAAGCAACCCTCACAACCTGGTGAAGGCCACGCTCAAGGCCCTCGACGAGATGCGCAGCCCGGCTACCGTGGCTCACTATCGCGGCGTTACTGTGGACAAGGTGTTTAACGGTTAAAAATTTGTTTACTAGTTATGGCTAAGATACAGATTAAACAAGTGAAAAGCCGCATCAATCGTCCGGCTCGCCAAAAGAGAACCCTCGACGCCCTGGGCCTGAGGAAACTCAACCACACCGTTACCCTCGAGGCTACACCTCAGGTGCTCGGTATGGTCAACGCTGTTCGTCATCTGGTGGAAGTCACCAATGTTGATTAATTCTTAAAATCTCAAAACAAGAAACAACATTATGGAATTACATGATTTAAAACCTGCTGTAGGTTCAAATAAGAAGAAAAGTCGTATCGGCCGCGGTCCCGGTTCGGGCAAGGGCGGTACATCTACCCGTGGTCACAAGGGCGCCAAGTCCCGCTCTGGTTACAAGCAGAAGGTCGGCTTCGAAGGCGGCCAGATGCCCCTCCAGCGCCGTGTCCCCAAGGGTGGTTTCAAGAACATCAACCGCGTGGAGTACAAGGCCATCAACGTTGCTGTGCTTGAGGCACTCGCCGAGCAGAATAGTCTCGACAAAATTACCGTTGCCAACCTCATCCAGGCTGGTCTGGTACGTAAGAACCAACTTGTTAAAATTTTGGGCCAGGGTCAACTCAACCACAAGATCGAGGTTGAAGCCCACGCATTCTCCAAGAAGGCAGAGGAAATCATCACCGCTGCCGGTGGCTCAATCGTAAAACTCTAACCCAACGATGAAACTCATTGAAACATTAAAAAACATCTGGAAGATTGAGGACTTGCGCAAGCGCCTCATCACCACATTCCTGTTCATTGTGATCTATCGCTTTGGCTGTCATGTGGTGCTGCCGGGAATCAACCCCAGCGACTTGGAAGCCATGCGCAACTTTACCAGTGGCGGTCTGATGCAGCTGCTCGACATGTTCTCGGGCGGTGCCTTCGGCCAGGCCTCAATCTTCGCATTGGGTATCATGCCCTATATCACCGCGTCGATCGTTATCCAATTGATGGGTATGGTAGTACCCAGCTTCCAGAAGATGCAGCGCGAGGGTGAGAGTGGACGCATGAAGCTCAATCAGTACACCCGTTACCTGACTGTAGCCATCCTTCTGGTCCAGGCTCCCGCCTACCTGATGAACCTCCAGTATCAGGTCAACGCAGCCGGTGGCCATGCCCACATCTCGGGTATGACGATGATCTATCTGTCTATCGTGCTCACCGCTGGTGCGATGTTGATTATGTGGCTCGGTGAGAAGATCACCGACAAGGGTATCGGCAACGGTATTTCCATCATCATCTTGGTGGGTATCCTCGCCCGTTTCCCTGGTGCCATCGTTCAAGAGTTTACCAGCCGCCTGAACACCGCTCAAGGTGGTCTGGTGATGTTCCTGGTCGAGATCGTCATCCTCTTCGCCGTTACCGCTGGCGCCGTCATGCTCACCCAGGGCACCCGCAAGGTCCCCGTGCAGTATGCCAAGCGCATCGTCGGCAACAAGCAGTATGGTGGCGCCCGCCAGTACATCCCTCTGAAGGTCAATGCTGCTAACGTGATGCCTATCATCTTTGCCCAGGCCTTGATGTTCATCCCCATCACCCTTGCCGGTTTTGGCGCTCGCCAGAACGACTCCGGTTTCCTCGGTTCGCTCTCGCGCACCTTCGGTGACATGAACGGTTTCTGGTACAATGTGGTATATTTCATCATGATCGTCGCCTTCACCTACTTCTACACCGCCATCACCGTGCGTCCCACCCAGATGGCCGAAGAGATGAAGAAGAACAGCGGCTTCATCCCCGGCATCAAGCCCGGCAAGAAGACCGCCGACTATCTCGACTCGATCATGTCACGCATCACCCTTCCGGGTTCGATCTTCCTGGGTATCGTCGCCATCCTGCCCGCATTTGCCCGCTACTTTGGCGTCAACCAGCAGTTCGCCCAGTTCTTCGGTGGAACTTCACTGCTGATTACCGTGGGTGTCGTTCTTGACACACTCCAGCAGATTGAGACCCACTTGATGATGCACCACTACGATGGTCTGATGAAGTCTGGTAAAATCAAGGGCCGTTCCCGTTAAATGACGTTTACCGGCATTTAAAAGCTATTCAATCACACCATGATATATCTCAAGACAGACGAGGAAATCGAGATGCTGCGCAAGGCCAATCAGGTCGTAGCCGGCACACTCGCCGAGGTGGCCAAGTGGGTCGCCCCAGGAGTCACCACCAGGCGACTCGACCAAATCGCTGAGGAGTATATCCGTTCTCAAGGCTGCACCCCCGGCTTCAAGGGGTTGTACGGCTTTCCCGCCACGCTCTGCACCTCGGTCAACGAGGTCGTAGTGCACGGCATCCCGTCGAACTACGTTCTCGAGGATGGCGACATCGTGTCCTGTGACTGCGGTGCCGTCACCCCCGAGGGGTTCAACGGCGACAGCACCTACACCTTCTGTGTCGGTGAAGTGGCCGAAGAAACCAAGCAGCTCCTGCGCGTGACCAAGGAGTCGCTGTATGTCGGCATCGAGCACGCCGTGCCCGGTAACCGCATCGGCGACATCGCCCATGCCATCCAGCAGTACTGCGAGCGACACAACTACGGTGTCGTGCGCGAGATGACCGGACACGGAGTGGGGCGCAAGCTGCACGAGGACCCCGAGGTGCCTAACTATGGTAGGCGCGGCACCGGTCCACTGTTGCGCAACGGCATGACCATTGCTATCGAGCCCATGATCAACATGGGAAGCAAGAACATCATCACCGAGCGCGACGGCTGGACGACTCGCACCCGCGACCGCAAGCCCAGTGCACACTTTGAGCACTCCATCGCCATCCACCATGGCAAGCCCGACATCCTCTCCTCCTTTGACGGTATCAAGGAGGTCCTGGGTGACAGGTTCATCTGATTGAAGAATTCACAGCTTTTAAACAAGAAAATAACCGGTAATCGTTAATTAAGGTTTTATATGGCAAAACAGACAGCAATAGAATTAGACGGCACAATCGTCGAGGCCCTGTCCAACGCGATGTTCCGCGTGGAACTCGAGAACGGACACCAGATCACCGCACACATCAGCGGCAAGATGAGAATGCACTACATCAAAATTTTGCCCGGTGACAAGGTGAGAGTGGAAATGTCCCCCTACGATTTGTCTAAAGGAAGAATCTCATTTCGATACAAATAACTAAATCACAATACATTATGAAAGTTAGAGCATCTATCAAGAAGCGCAACGAGGACTGCAAGATCGTCCGTCGCAAAGGGCGCCTTTATGTGATTAACAAAAAAAATCCCAAGTTTTGTCGGGGTTGATATTCCCCAAAACAAGCGCGGCGTCATCGCCTTGACCTACATCTTTGGTATCGGGCGCAGCTCAGCCGCTACAATCCTCAAGAAGGCTGGTGTCGACGAGAACACCCGCGTGAAGGATTGGACCGATGCCGAGGCAGCCGCAGTGCGTGAGGTGATCGGTAACGAATACAAGGTAGAAGGTGACCTGCGCAGCGAGGTGCAGATGAACATCAAGCGATTGATGGACATCGGTTGCTATCGTGGCATCCGTCACCGCAACGGTCTCCCTGTTCGCGGTCAGAGCACCAAGAACAATGCCCGCACCCGCAAGGGCCGCAAGAAAACTGTTGCTAACAAGAAGAAAGCTACTAAATAACATTATCGAACAACTATGGCTAAAAAGACAGTCGCAGCTAAGAAGAGAGTCGTTCGTGTTGACGGTATTGGTCAGCTCCACGTACATTCTTCATTTAACAACATCATTGTGTGCCTCGCTAACGGCGAGGGACAGGTAATTTCGTGGTCCTCGGCTGGCAAGATGGGTTTCCGTGGTTCTAAGAAGAACACACCCTACGCTGCCCAGATGGCTGCCGAAGATTGCGCAAAGGTCGCTTACGACCTCGGTTTGCGCAAGGTCAAGGCCTATGTGAAGGGTCCGGGTAATGGACGTGAGTCCGCTATCCGCACTATCCATGGTGCCGGCATCGCAGTTACCGAGATCATCGACGTCACACCGCTGCCCCACAACGGTTGCCGTCCCCCCAAGAGAAGAAGGGTCTAAGAGAGTTAGGCGCTTGTTTTCAACAACACAACACTGTTTTAACAGATTTTTTTATTAACAAACTTTTTCGCGAATCTCTATCAGTGAATGGATTGCATTTTTAACGACCTCTCTGCAATCGCGGCTGCACTGAAGCGATTCCAATTCACAATGTTTATTATTTATTAAAGACTATGGCTAGATACACCGGTCCAAAATCAAAAATTGCCCGTAAACTGGGTGAACCCATCTTCGGCGAGGACAAGTACTTTGCCAAGAAGAACTATCCCCCGGGCCAGCATGGTGCAAATCGTCGCAGAAAAATGTCTGAGTACGGCACCCAGCTTCGCGAAAAACAGAAAGCAAAGTACACCTACGGTGTGCTTGAGCGCCAGTTCCGTAACCTCTTCAACAAGGCTTCACGCATGAAGGGCGTTACTGGTGAAGTGCTCCTCCAGTTGCTCGAGGCTAGGCTCGACAACATGGTTTATCGTTTGGGTATCGCTCCCACCCGCGCCGCCGCACGCCAGCTCGTGCTGCACCGCCACATCACCGTTGACGGCAAGGTTGTCAACATCCCTTCCTACTCGGTGAGCGAGGGTCAAATCGTTGCTGTACGCGAGAAGTCCAAGTCGCTTGAGGTCATCCAAGACGCTCTCGCCGGCTTCAACCACAGCAAGTATCCCTGGATTGAATGGGACGAGACCGTCAAGGGCGGCAAGCTCTTGCACATGCCCGTTCGTGAGGACATCCCCGAGAATATCAAGGAGCAGTTGATCGTCGAGTTGTATTCTAAACAGTAAAATTTTTATCCATGGCTATTTTAGCATTTCAGAAACCCGACAAAGTCTTAATGTTGGAAGCCGACAACTCGTTCGGCAGATTTGAGTTCCGCCCACTGGAGCCCGGTTACGGTGTCACCATCGGTAACGCACTGCGCCGCATCCTCCTGTCCGGACTCGAAGGCTTCGCAATCTGCAGCATCCGCATCGACGGCGTGCAGCATGAGTTCGCAACCATCACGGGTGTCAAGGAAGATGTCACCAACATCATCCTCAACCTCAAGAAGGTGCGCCTCAAACGCATTGTCGAAGACACCGACACCGAGAAGGCCGTTGTCAAGGTTTCAGGTCAGAGCGTCTTCAAGGCGGGCGACATCGGCAAGGTCCTGAGCGCATTCGAGGTACTGAACCCCGAGCTCGAGATTTGCCACATCGACCCCTCTTGCGGCTTCCAGATTGAATTCTCAATCAACAAGGGTAGGGGATATGTTCCTGCCGAGGAAAACCGCAACGCCAATGACCCCATCGACGTGATTGCCATCGACTCCATCTACACGCCCATCCTGAACGTGAAGACAACAGTCGAGAACTTCCGTGTCGAGCAGAAGACCGACTACGAGAAGCTCATCATCGAAATCACCACCGATGGCTCCATCCATCCTAAGGACGCTCTCAAGGGCGCTGCCGAGATTCTTATACAGCACTTCCAGCTCTTCACCGACCGTGAAATCGTTATCGACAATAACGAGAGCAATGGCAACGAGGAGTTTGACGAGGAAGTACTCAAGATGCGTCAGCTGCTCAAGACCAAACTTGTTGACATGGACCTCTCAGTGCGTGCCCTCAACTGCCTCAAGTCGGCAGAGGTCGAGACGCTTGGAGAACTCGTGGTCTTCAACAAGACCGACCTGCTCAAGTTCCGCAACTTCGGCAAGAAGTCGCTCAGCGAGCTTGAGGAGCTGTTGGCCAACCTCAATCTGCACTTTGGCATGGATATCACTAAATACAAATTAGAAAAAGAGTAAAAAACGATGAGACATAATAAGAAATTCAACCATCTGAGCCGTAAGAGCGCCCACCGTGATGCCATGTTGGCCAACATGACCATCTCCCTCATCATGCACAAGCGCATCGTCACGACCCTCGCTAAGGCTAAGGCCCTGCGTGTCTATGCCGAGCCCCTGATCAACAGGGCTAAGGACGACACCACCGCTTCGCGTCGCCTTGTCTTCAAACACCTCCAGAACAAGGAGGCCGTTAAGGAACTCTACTCGACCGTTGCTGCCAAGATCGGTGACCGCCCCGGTGGCTACACCCGCATCTTGAAACTCGGCAACCGCCTGGGTGACAACGCCAAGACCTGCTTCATTGAGCTCGTTGACTTCAATGAGGCACTGCTCGAGGCTAAGAACCAGGAGAAGGCCGCTCCCAAGAAGACTACTCGCCGCAGCCGCAAGAAAGCCGCCGCTCCCGCAGCCGAGGCTCCTGCCGCTCCCGCCGAGGAAGCTCCCAAGACCGAAGAATAATTGTACACAAAGTCGCATAGTAGCACAGCGGTCTTGTCGCGATAAGGCCGCTCTCAACACAGACCGACTTTACACAATAACGCTAAACACCCCGCACACATCAAGTGTCGCGGGGTGTTTAGCATTTTGTGTTATGTCTTGAAGAGATGCCTTAATTGAGCTGTCGCTCGATGGCATCCATCAGCTCAGGATTGGTGTTCAGCGTGTCGCCTTCAGGCGAGAGAACATACATCGACTCAATCTTGGCAGCCGTGCTGTCATTCTTATTCATGTTCTGAATAATGATATTCGACATGCGGTCCAGATACATGTTCAAGGCAACCGTGTCATTCTCAGCATCAAATGTGTCAACAATCTGCTTGCCGTCCGACATGTTCTGCACCATCTGGTAATGCCTGGGCACCTTGTTGCAAGAGGCCAGGCACAACAGCGCAATCACAGCCACAATCAGTGGAAAGAAACCCTTTCTCATCTCGCCAGCCCAGGGATATTACTCCTTAACTTCCCAACCCAGAGCACTCGCACCCAGCACAGCAGCATCACTCTCCTTGAGCTCGCTGATGAGGATCTTCACCTTGCCCTTGTAGATGCCCAGCACATTGCGCTCAAACGCCTCCTTAACAGGATTCATGATCAAGTCTCCACTCTTCGTCAAGCCGCCAAACAGCACAAAGGCCTCAGGGCTCGAGAAGTTGGTGAAATCGGCCAGAGCCTCGCCCAGGATCGTGCCCGTGTACTCAAAGATATCCTTCGCCAGCTTGTCACCAGCAACAGCGCAGTCATACACATCCTTGCTCGTGATCGCAGCAATATCATACTCGCGCAGCTTCGAAGGCTCATCACGCAGCTCCAGGAACTCCCTAGCCGTGCGGGCAACACCCGTTGCCGAGCAGTAAGCCTCCAGACAACCCGTGCGGCCACAACCGCACACACGACCATTGGTGCGCTTCACAATCACGTGACCCAGCTCACCAGCAAAGCCATCATGGCCATATACCATCTGGCCATTAACCACGATACCGCTGCCCACACCAGTGCCCAGCGTGATCATGATGAAATCCTTCATGCCACGAGCCACACCATAGGTCATCTCGCCGATGGCAGCAGCGTTAGCATCATTCGTGATCACACAAGGAATGCCAAATTTCTTCGTCACCATCTCGGCAAGAGGGATAGGCGTAGGCCACGGCAGGTTGGGAGCCTGGTCGATCAAGCCAGTGTAGTAGTTACCATTAGGAGCGCCGATGCCGATGCCGTTGATCTTGTCCTCAACTTCATTGTCTTTCATCAAGCGTGTCAGCTCGGTGTGCAACTCGTCGATATAGTCATTGAAATCACTGTGTTTAGCAGTCTTGATTGAGCTGCTGGCAATCACATTGCCGCGAGCGTCCACAATACCGAACACGGTATTCGTTCCGCCCATGTCGATACCGATTACATAAGGTTTTGCCATGATTTTGGTTCAATTTTTATAGGTTGATAATAAATCGATTATTTCTCAAAGGGCAAAGTTAATAAAAACTTTTTATTTCCCGCTTCCCAGTTTCTTTTTTTTCATCCCGCGAAAATAGGGACGGTTCTTTTGATGTATTTTTAATGGAAAATAGGGACGGTTCTTTTGATGTAATTTTTTGGGGAAGTGGTGGCTGCGAGGGTGGTGCATCATTGGGACGGGTCTTTGTGATGGCGTCGCTTCGCTTTGGCCAATCAAAAGAACCGTCCCAGCTGATAGCACCCGTGCAATCAAGAGGGTATAATAGGGACGGTTCTTTTGATGTAATTTTTGGGGAGCGTGGCTGGTGCTCGAAGGACTTCGGTTTCTCTCCGCCCACTGGCTACCCATTTCCCGTCGCTAATGGCGACTTTTGGCCATTACTCTGCTTTTTATCGTTGACATGTATTGCTGTACATTGTACCTTAGCTGCGTGGCAAGCTAATCGTGCTTTTAATACTACGTTAACATTCCCGCTCCACCCCTGAAGCATAGCCACAGCAACAACAGCTGCTGAAACACAATGAATTAGCAAAACAAGACCCAAAAGGCTCATTTTGCTTTTCATCGTGGTAGATGAATGTAATGAGGGAGTTGTTTTGTATTGCGAGCCTTTGGCTCGTAACATAGTTTGTCCAATAATGGTTAGAACGAGGCGGAGAGGCGGACGTTGAGCTGGCGGCGGGTGAGGTAGTTGGGGACGGCGTACTGGATGTTGTTGACGTCGGTGACCCAGTAGTAGCTGCTCACGTTGGAGATATCCATGAGGTTGAAGCAGTCCAGGCCAAGCCATACTTCCTTGAAGTGGCTGAAGAAACCGCTGTGGGGACGATGCTCCTTGCCGATGAGTTCATAGCTCAGTCCCACGTCCACGCGCTTGTAGGCGGGCTGGCGCACGTAGGAGTCGGCGCGTGTCAAGTGAGGTGCTGTGGTGGGTAGACCATCGCTGATGATGCCCTTGAGGCTGAACTTGAGGCGTGGGATGTTGGGGAAGTAGTCAGTGAAGAACATGGCGATGCTGTAACGCTGGTCGGTGGGGCGGGGGACCTTAACACCGTTCAGGTCTTCCTGGGTCTTCATCAGCGAGAAACTGATCCAAGAGTCGGTACCCTCGACAAACTGGCCAAACAATTTCATGTCCAGGCCGGCAATGTAGCCCTTTGAAGAATTAACGCCGCTATAAACGAGCTTGAGGTTATCGATCTCATAGGGGATGAGGTTCGACAGATTCTTGTAATAAGCTTCGGCCGTAAATTTAAAGGGACGATCTAGGGCGCGGAAGGTGTAGTCGCTGCCCAAAATGACCTGAATGCTGCGTTGTGACTTGATATTCTTGTTCAGCAGGATATTGCGATTGTTGAGCGAGTCCATGACCTGCTGCCGGTATTCCTTGTAGAAGGGTGCCTGATAGTAAACGCCGCCAGACAGTCGCAGTGACAGGTTGCCGTTGCGCTCGGGGACAAAGCCCAAGCTGACGCGCGGCGAAACCAGGGTCTCGCCATTGAAGTTCCAATGTGACAACCTCACGCCCGCATTCAGTGACCAGTAGCCAGCGCCCGTAGTAAATCGCCAGGTGTCCATGAGCCAACCGGCAAAGCGGGTGGTGTTCAGGTCGTTGCTGGACGACTCGGTAAAGATGACGTTGACCTGATCGGGGATGTGGGGAAGGGAGTAGCCCGCACTGTCGCGCCATTGCCATTGACGGGAACGGTCGTAGATCTTCTCCTGGCGCATAGAGATGCCATAGGAGATGCTGTTCTGATTGATGCCGACATTACCGCGCAGGGTGAAGTCCATCACGTTCATTTTCAAGCGGGTGCGCTCGTGCTCGTGATACTTGCCCACGCCCAGCTCCTGGCCGGCTTGGTCCAGCCAATACTCGCCGTGGATGTCGTAGGCGACCAACTCGTCGGTACGGTAACCCGAGGCTTGCAGTGTGAGGTCGGTGCCCTTCTTGTTGAACATGTAGGTCACGGCGCCAGCGCCAAAGTAGGTCTGGAACTTGTCCTTCTCGTAGCCGTCAAAATAGACGGTGAACGACTTCACGTCCTGGCTAGTACCGAAACTGGTCTCGCGGTTCTTGGGCGTGAAGCGGTAATCGTTGATGCTGACGTTGCCCAGCAGGGCGATGCGCAGCTTGTCCATGGGCTTGAACACCAGGCTGGCCTGATAGTCGAAGTATTGGGGGTCATATTCGCCCTTGCTCTCCAGTGAGCCCATGAGCGAGGAATTGCGCTTGTAACGCACACCGTGCATCTGTGAGTAGTGGCTTGTGCTGTGTCCCAGCATCAGGCTGCCGCCCTGTAGGCTGGCGGCAAAGGCGCCTTCAAAGGCCTCAGGCTCGCGGTAGGTGATGTCGAGCACCGACGACATGCGGTCACCATAGGCGGCGCTGAAACCACCTGTCGAGAAATCAACCTTGCGCACCATGTCAGGGTTGATGATACTCATACCCTCCTGCTGGCCTGAACTGATGAGCTGCGGACGATAGACCTCGATGCCGTTGATATAGACGCTATTCTCGTCATAGGAGCCGCCGCGCACCATGTACTGCGAACTGAGCTCGTTCTTCGAGCTGACGCCCGCCATGGTCGTTAGCACGGCCTCAACGCTACCGCCTGAAGCGTCGGGTGTGCGCTTGAGCATTTCCACGTCGATGCCCTGCATGCCAGTGGTCTGCTTCTTGTATTCAGTAATTTCTACTTCGCCCAGTTCGAGCGTTTTCTCATACAGCTTGGGGTTGATGGTCACCGTGCCCTCGGGCTTGATGAGTTGGCGCGTGACTGTAGAGTAACCCAAACAGGAAAATTCCACCATCAGGGTGTCGGCCTTAGGGACATTCATCTCATACATGCCTTTGGTGTCGGTGTTTGTACCCACGGCAGTGCCCAGCAGGCGAACCGTGGCAAACTCGATGGGTTCGCCGGCGGCATCAATGACTTTACCCGTGATTTTGACTTGTGAAAACGCTACTGTAGCGCACATCAGGCACGCTACAATCGACAATATGCGGAAGTGAAATCTCATTAAAATCTTATGATATATAATAACATAACGCAGAAAGGGCTTTGAAATTGTAAAAGCACCCTTTTTTGCGACGTTATCTCATGAGGCACTAGTGGAGCGATGCCAATCGATCAGTTGGCAAACATGGAGAAGAGGTCGCGGGCGCTCATGCGTGAGTAATTGCCTGAGATGCTGCTGTCGATGGTCACTTTGCCGTTCCAGTCGATGTCCTTGTAGGAGAGTGTGAGGGACATCTTCTTGCTCTCGACAGTCGCTTGGGCATTCATCTCGTGGGCGATGTTGCCGGCAGACGTGGTTCGCACGTCACTGTACTTGACTTGATAGGCAGGTGTGGTGCTGCCGGCGGGCATGATGTCGAGCGAGGCGATGCGGTTGCTCTTGTTGAAGCTGAAGGCATAGCTATATCCCTTGTAGCTCTCGTTTGGAGCCAGAATGACCGAGTTGCCCTCACGGTTGACGGTCATATCGGCCTTGGAGTCGATGTTGATGGTGCCTTTCCCGAGGATAAAGGGCCTGCCCAGGAAGATGTCCTGAACGTCACTCACGGTGAGTGGAATGCCCGATGTGAGGATGGACACTTTCTCGGCAATGTAGCGCTTGTGCACCTTGTCCACGGCATAGAGGCTGTCGGCAGTGATGATGAGTTTGCCCACCTCGATACCCAGTACGGGACGTAATGAGATGAAAATGGCCTTGTCACGCACCATGCGCACCTGGACAGATGATGAGAAACTGCTGCCGGCATTCAACTTGATGTTACCTCCGGTCTGCATTGTTTGCCATTGGCCCAGCGTCGAAATGATGGCGTTGTAGGGGTCGGTAGTCACTGTCGATGGTGTGGTCGGCTCGGTTGTCTGAGGGGTGTTGGGCGTGGTTGCCTTCTTGGCCGTGCCACAGGCAGTCATCAAGGCGGCAATGACCATCAAGATCACAATGTTATTTTTCATAATAGGTCTTGTCTTTAACTTTTCGTTGTAATAATTCGTTGTCGGGGTCTTGTTCGAGGGCTTTGCTCCATTGCTCAACAGCGGCTTCCTTTTCATCGTTGAACCACAGGATGTCGCCGTAGTGCTCTAGCAGGTGGTTATCATCGTCTTTCTCGATAGCACTCTTGATGTAAAGCAATGCCATCTGGTAGTCTTTCTTGGCGAAAAATACCCATGCATAGGTGTCGATGAAGTTAGCATTGTCTGGCTCATCCTTGATGGCAAGGGCCGCCATGCGTTCGGCACGGTCCAAGTCCTCGGCGCGCTGGGCGAGGTAGTAAGCATAATTGTTGAGGGCTCCCGAGTTGATGGGATTGAGTTGAAGGGCACGCTCATAGCATTCGATGGTCTTGGCGGTATCGTTCATTTCGCTGTAGGTGTCACCCATGCCAGTGATGAGGTCTGACAGCTTTTCGACATTGGCCGAATCGGTCAATGCAATGGTTCTCTCGTAGGTCTCAATGGCTTTGTCATACTCCTTCATCTGGTGGTAGCATCCAGCCACATATCCTAGCAGATCCAGGTTGTCAGGGTTATAGACCAATGCCTTCTCTGATGCTTTCACCGCTTCGGCATAATTGTCGTCCATCATGTTCAGGATGACCATGTTGCGCCAGCCGTCGGCATCGGTGGGATTGACATCGAGGCTATAGCTCAACTGTTCGATAGCCCCTTTCAAATCCTTCTTGGTATAGAAGTATTCACTATAAAGCTGGTGAATTTTTGCCTCGTGGGGATGTTGTTGAATAAGAGCCGTGAACAGGTTGTTGATGCGTTGAGTAGTGTCCTCTTTGGCCAATTGCTCGCGTATGTAGCCCAGCAAAACGCCCAGCTTGGTGTCCACATCAAGTTGTTCGGCCGTGAGAGCATTGTAGATTTGTTGCTCATAGGCGGCGCTGTCGCCAGCCATGTTATAATACTCGGCTCGGGCTAGGTATATGAAGCCATTGTCTGGCGCATATTCTTGAGCGCGGTCCAGATAATAGAGTGCGCTGTCATTCATGCCATAATGTTGGAACAGGCTACTCATGGCAATGTTGTAGGTGTCGTTTTGCGGTGCCTTGTTGAGCAATCCGCGCATTTCCTTGAGGGCCCCAGCGCTATCATTCATCGCCATGTAGTTGTCAATCTTGCTCGACGTGATGCGTATGTTGTCACCAAAGATGGCAGTGATGCTGTCATAGGTCACATTACTCTGGGCATAGTCCCCCGACTGAGAGTAAGCCTCGGCGAGACGAACCTGCAGCTCAAGGCGGTTGGGGTTATACTCGTTGAGCAGCTTAATGGCCCGCAGGGCCTCTTCAGGATGCCCGAGTTGCATGTTGGCGTCACTGTAGAATGTGGTCTCGTATAGGTCGGCAGGCTGGGCCTCAAAATGCGCCTTCATCAGTGCCAGCCCTTTCTCGCACAGCTGTTTGTTGGTATTGTTCATCTTGAGCAGGCACATGCCCATATAGAACGAGATGCTGGTGTTCTCGGGGTCCAGCTTGTGGGCATAGGACGTCAAGTCATAGAATGCATCAAGATTGCCTTTGAGCTTTTGGGATTGGGCTTCCAGGAAGATATATTCGGCCTTGCGCTGATCCTCCACGGGGATAGTCCGTAGGGCGGTCTCTTTCTTGCCTGCAACAGCGCTCAGCGCCAGCAAGATGATGGTTATTATCGCTAAATGTCGTTTCATCAATTATCTGCTGATAACTATAAACTGTTAACTATTAACTATTAACTATTAACTAATAACTATTAACTATTAACTAATAACTATTAACTATTAACTATTAACTATTAACTATTAACTATTAACTATCTCGTTCCTGTGTGTCCAAAACCGCCAGCCCCGCGTTCGGTATCATCCAGGTCTTCGACAAGGGTCCACTGGACGGTGGAGTGACGTGCTACAACCATCTGGCAGATACGCTCACCATTCTCGATGGTCTGGGGCTCGTTGCTCAGGTTCACCATGATGACCCCTATCTCGCCGCGATAGTCAGCATCAATCGTGCCAGGTGTGTTCAGCACTGTCAATCCACGTTTCAGCGCCATGCCGCTGCGGGGTCTTATTTGGCACTCATAGCCTTCGGGCAGAGCGATATATATGCCAGTGTGCACCAGTGCCCGCTGCAGGGGCTGCAGCGTCAGTGGCTCATCGAGCCATGCGCGCAAGTCCATGCCCGCGCTCAGTGTAGTGCCATATTGCGGCACCTCGTGCGGTCCACGGTTCACGATTTTCACGTCAATCTTATCCATGCTACAATGTATTTTAAGGCACAAAGATAGTGCAAGCCAAATACAATGGCAAATTAATGTACGCGCCTAAAGCAAAAATTAAACTTATTTTGCGCTCGACTAACTCATATTTTGCTTAATTTTGCAATGATTCTACACGACCTCGAAAATGATGAAACAACCAGCATATGTGACTTTTGACAAGCAAATGACAGGCATTATAAAGGGTGTTGCTATCCTTTTTATGCTGTTACTTCATTGCTATCAAGATAATTATGATGTTAGTCTTGACTTCTCATACTCATTAACAGGATATAGCGGGTTCTTCAAGTTGTGTGTAGGCATATATGTGTTCATGGTAGGATATGGCTACGCGTTCTCTAAAACCAAGGATTTTCGATATGGCTTCCAGCATATCAAGAAGTTGCTCAAATCTTTTTGGGTTATTTTGTTTGTTTTCACATTGCCATTTTGTTTTCGTGAAGTACTGAACGATGACTTCAAGACGCTGTTCTATAACCTTTTTGGCATTGATTCCCACTATAACTGGTACAGTTGGTTTGTCTATTTCTTCATCTATGCGATGCTGGTCATGCCTTTCATCTCGAGGTTTATCGATAAAAAGCCATTAAGGAATACTGCCATTGCGGTTATTGTCGCAGCTTTTCTCATCGGCGCCGTGCATGAGGTCTCTAGGGTGTCGTCAATGCTTTTTGGCATTCATTTGCCGCCGACCGAACAGATGAGGCTAGTATATGCACTGTACAATAGCTTACTGATGACGCCATGTATGCTTCTTGGCTATCTCTTTGCTCGCAACGGATACTATGAGCGCATCAGGGTAGATAAGTGCTCAAAGGGGCTGACGCTAGCAATCTGCTTGATTGTGCTTTTGTTAACCTTTGTCCTGCGTCGTTATGTGAAAATCTATCATTTCCCCATACACAAAGACTTTTTCCAGATCCCTTTCTTGATAGGTGCTATTGTGTTATTGTTCAATAAGTTCAAGTGGGATGCACTTAGGAAAGTGTTAGTGAAAATGGGCGAGTTGAGTGTGTATATGTGGTTTTTTCACGCCTTGTTTTTCACCACTCCGGTACGCTGGTTCTATCAGCCCATGATAACGATATTTGGTCATATCAATCTCGTTGTTTTATGGGCCATATTGTTCACTTTTATCGCCTCATGGATCATTAAGACCATAGTGGACTGGGTTATGATGAGGCTCAAAAGCAACTGATGATGGGATTTCTTGTATCATTGGCAGGAAAAGTGTATCTTTGTCAAAAAAATAGTTATGGCTATTCAGCGAATGAATTGGGACCGATTGATTTCGGACAAAAGGTTGGGCCTCGAGCACTATCACGACGAGAAGGGTGGAGTTCGAAGCGACTTTGAACGCGACTATGACCGACTGGTGTTTTCGTCGCCTTTCCGTCGCCTGCAGAACAAGACGCAGGTGTTTCCGTTGCCCGATAGCATCTTTGTACACAACAGGTTAACACATAGTTTGGAGGTTTCGAGTGTGGGCAAGTCAATGGCCCGTGAGATTGTCATGCGCCTCATGCCACGCTATAAAGATGAACCCTGGGCCGAGAAATTGCGCGACATTGGTGAAATAGTCGCTGCCGCATGCCTGGCGCACGACTTGGGCAATCCTCCATTCGGTCATTCGGGTGAGAAGACCATCGGGGCCTACTTCAGCGAGGGCAAGGGCTTGGAATTCAAGGATAAGTTTACTGTAGAGCAATGGCACGATCTCATCCACTTTGAGGGCAATGCCAACTCCCTGCGCACCCTTGTCCACCAGTTCAATGGCCGCCGTCCTGGAGGCTTCGCTATGACCTATTCCACGCTGGCTTCAATCGTGAAGTACCCTTACTCTTCGATGCACGCCGGCCCCAAAGGCAAATTTGGCTTCTTCACCACCGAGAAAGAGATTTTCAAGCGCATAGCCGATGAATTGGGCCTTATTCGTCTCGAGGAGGACCGTTATTGCCGTCATCCTCTGGTCTATATTGTCGAGGCTGCCGATGACATCTGTTACCAAATCATGGACATCGAGGATGGCCATAAACTTAAGATCATCGGTACCGACGAGACCATTGACCTGCTGTTGGGCTTCTTTACAGAGGAACGTCAGAATCACCTGCGGGAGCACATGGGACGCGTGGCTGACCCCAATGAGAAAATCGCCTACCTCCGTTCCTGCATCGTGGGACTGCTGGTGGAACAGTGCGCTGCAGCCTTTGCCGACCATGAGCAAGAGATCATGGAAGGGCGCTTTGAGGGCAGCTTGATAGATTGTATCGACCCATTGCCGGCACAGGCCTATCAGGCATGCAGCACCCTGGCCATGACTCGCCTTTATCGTGCCAGCTACGTCGTTGATGTGGACTTAGCCGGCAATAGAATTATTAATCTGCTGCTGGAAAAGCTCATTGAAGCGGTCATGCACCCCGAGCGTAACTACTCACAGTTGCTGATGAATAAATTCCCGCAGCAGTACGACGTGCATGCCCCTACGCTCTTTGAGCAGGTGCAGGCCGTGCTAGACCATATCAGCGCTATGACCGACGTCTATGCCCTCAACCTCTACCGCCAGCTCGATGGCATATCCCTGCCTACCGTATAAAGACAAAGTACTACGAAGGCCTAGGGGCGCCTCTTGCTCATGACAAATTCCAGCGTTCCACCCGCCATAATGTCTTGATGCTTAAGTTTGAAACCCTGTAGCCGCTTGCCGTTGAGGCGGATTTCCTTGACGTATATACCCTTGTCGCCCTTGCGGATGATGGTAAACTCCTTGTCGCCAGCTAAGTGCAGCGTGGCACGCTGGAACAGTGGCGTGCCGATGATATATTCGGCAGCGCCCGCATTGAAGGGATAGAATCCTAATGCCGAGAAAATGTACCACGCCGACATCTGTCCACAGTCATCGTTGCCAGCATAGCCTGCTGGTGTGGCATTATAGAATTCGGAGCGCACTTGGTTGACCAGTTCTTGAGTGCGCCAAGGGCAATCTACGAAGTTGTAGAAATAGACGGTGTGGTGGCTAGGTTCGTTGCCGTGGGCATACTGACCGATAAATGCCGAGGCATTGCCGTTAGTCTCGCGGTTTTCGGTAGTGAGGCTGAAATTCTCATTCAATTTTTTCAGAAATGATTTCTTGCCTCCCATAAGCTCGATGAATTCTTCGGGTGCATGAGGAACAAACCACAGGTATTGCCAGGCGTTCCCCTCAATAAAGCTGTTGTCCTCATAGCTGAGCGGGTCAAATGGCACTGCCCATTGTCCGTTGTCGTCACGTGCTCTGAAGAACCCTGTTTTTTCATCATACAGGTTTTTGTAGTTAGTCGCCCTCTGGGCAAAGTGATGATAATCGTCTTTGTAGCCCAGACGCGCGGCAACGGCAGCGACGCACCAGTCGTCAAATGCCTGCTCCAGTGTGATGGAAACCGAAGATTTTTGCGTGTTGCAGGGCATGTAGCCCAGTTCTTCCCACAGGTAAAACGGTGAGTTAGTGTGTGACCTTGTGCTACTCTCGACCATCGCTCGATAGGCTTTCTCAACATCGATGCCGGGCAGGTCGGCGAGAATGGCATCGGCGATGACCGGGATGGCATGGTTTCCTATCATGCAGTAGTTCTCTTGTCCCCACAGGTCCCAGATGGGCAGGTAGCCATATGTGTCGTGATGGCGCACCATGTCGTTGACAAACTGTGCCGCCAGGTCGGGCTTGAGCAAGAGGTAAAGCGGATGCGCGGCGCGGAAGGTATCCCACAGCGAGAAAGTGGAGTGGTAGCTCTGCCCCTTGGGCATCTGGCGCACCTCGTAGTTGGTGTCCATGTATCGGCCATCGACATCGCTCATGGTGTTGGGCTGCAACAACACGTGGTAAAGTCCGGTGTAGAAGATCTGCTTTTGCTCATCTGTACCGTCAATATCGATGCATGACAACTGCCGCTGCCACTCGTCGTGGGCTTGACGGACATATAGGTCAAAATCCCAGCCTGGGGCTTCGGCGGCGAGGTTTCGGCGTGCTCCGTCGATATCGACCGCCGAGAGGGCAACCTTGACCGTCAATTGGCTATCATCTGCATTGTCAAACGACAGGGCACAGCGCAGTGTGCGTCCGTTGATTACCGTAGCATCACCCACTGTACGCGTGCCGTCCATGAGCAGGTGCCCGGTGATGGGACGAGAAAATTCGGCGCGGAAATAGACTTTGCGCAGCTTGGCCCAGCCGGTGATGACGCGGTAGCCTTCTACCGTGTGGTCATTGACAAGGCGGAGTTGGGCCTGGATGATGTCATAACTGCGGCGTCCGCTATAATAGGCCTGGCCGCGAAAGGTGGAGTGGTCGAGGTCAAGAATGACCTGTTGCGGCTTCCCTTGGGGGAAAGTATAGCGGTGGATGCCAGCACGGGTAGTAGCGCTGAGCTCGGCTTTTACTCCGCTTTCCTGAAGTATAACACTATAATATCCTGGACGTGCCGCTTCTTGCTCGTGTGAAAAAGTCTGTCCGAAGTTGCCTGTCGCCAGATACTCTGGAGTGACATTCCAGGTCACTGGCATGAGCGAGACGTCAAACAGGTCAGTACAGCCCGTGCCGCTCAAGTGGGTGTGGGAGATGGCGTAGATGCTGTCACGGTTGTAGTCATAGCCAGAGCAGGGGTCCCAGGTCACCATCTGTTCGGTGTCGGGACTCAGCTGCACCATTCCCTGTGGCATCGTGGCTCCGGGGAACGTGCTGCCGCTCAAGGCGCCTGTGGCATCGGTCTGTGTGCCGATAAACGGATTGACATATTGGGTGTAGTCGGTTGTGGTGGCTTGGAGCAGCAATGTGCTCCACAGGGCTAAGAGTAAGATAGTCTGTTTCATATATCAATAGCGTAGCAGTTGGTTTCTCACATTTGGATATATTTGGCTGCGCCTCAGCAATTGAGAGTGCACCCTCATTGCGTTCGGCTTGCACATATTTTGTGGTGACAAAATTAAAAAAAAACCGCAGCTTTTTAGTAATTTTGCACCAAATATTAAAAAATGTGACTCTATGGGACTTATTGACGATAGTAAACGTATCAACGAAATTGATATACAAGAGGAACGCGCCATCCTCGTGGGCCTGATCACGCCCCAGCAGGGTGAAGCCAAAACCAAAGAGTACCTCGACGAACTCGAATTTCTTGCCGAGACGGCAGGCGCCGTCACTGTGCGTACTTTCTTGCAAAGGTGTGATGGCCCTAACAGCACATCCTACGTCGGCAAGGGCAAACTGGAGGAGATTGTGGCCTTTGTCGAGGAGAACGATATCAGCCTCGTCATCTTTGACGATGACCTCACGCCCAAGCAGATTGCCTTTATCGAGAAGGCGGTCAAGGTCAAAACGCTCGACCGCACGAGCCTCATCCTCGACATCTTTGCCAAGCGGGCACAAACGGCTAGCGCCAAGATGCAGGTCGAACTGGCTCAGTATCAGTACCTGTTGCCGCGATTGACAGGTATGTGGACCCACTTGGAGCGTCAGCGAGGAGGTATCGGTATGCGTGGCCCTGGTGAGACCCAGATTGAGACCGACCGCCGTATCGTCAAGACCAAAATCGCCCTGCTCAAGCAGAAACTTGAGCAACTCGATAAGCAGAAAATTACCCAGCGCAAAAACCGCGGCAAACTCACCCGCATCGCTCTTGTGGGCTATACCAACGTGGGTAAATCAACTTTGATGAACGTCTTGAGCAAGAGCGAGGTCTTTGCCGAGAACAAGCTTTTTGCTACCCTCGACACTACCGTGCGCAAGGTCGTCATTTCCAACCTGCCGTTCCTGCTGACCGATACCGTCGGCTTCATTCGCAAGTTGCCGACTCACCTGGTGGAATCGTTCAAGAGCACCCTCGATGAGGTGCGCGACAGTGATATCCTCGTGCATGTGGTGGACATTTCGCATCCCCAATTCGAGGAGCAGATAGAAGTCGTCAACCGAACACTCCAAGAGGTGTGTGATGCCGGTGACAAGGAGATGATTATGGTCTTCAACAAGATAGACCAGTTTACCCATGTTCCTAAGGATGAAGACGACCTGACGCCTCGCCTGCGCGAGAATATTCCGCTCGAGGAGCTGCAGGAGACATGGATGTCACGCATGGGTGAGAATTGCGTTTTCATCAGTGCCAAAAAGCAGCAGAACATCGATGCTCTCAAGCGCTTGCTCTACAACAAGGCCAAGGCTGTTCACACTGCCCGCTTCCCCTATAACGATTTCCTATTCCAAACCTACGAAGATTTGGAAAACACTCAAGAAGAATAGTTCAAAGAATTAATCTTAACACCCTGATAGGTCGATCCTTGCCTTGGTATTGATTCTCATCAATACAGGTCTCGCCTGTGGGTATAAATCCGCATTTTTCCATCACGCGCCCCGATGCGGGATTGTCGATAAAGTGACCGCTGATTAATGATGGAATATCGGCCGTTGCACGGATGTGCCCCAGCATCAGCCTCAACGCCTCGGTGCAGATGCCTTGACCCCAATAGGGCTTGGCTATCCAATAGCCGACGATTGGCTCTCCTTCTCGGGCTGGCAGATTGCAGTCACATGCTGGTCCATAGCCTATTGCGCCAATGGGCTCACCACTCTCTTTGAGTTCAATGGCCCAGGTAGTGTCGTTGTGAAAGACTGTTTGAATAACTTCTAGGCTCTCCTTAATACTGCGATGCGGTGGCCATCCTGCACGAGATCCCACGTCAGGGTCCGACGCATACTTGAAAAGGGCTTCTGCGTCACTGTCCTGCCATGGACGTAATATGAGCCTATCGGTTTCCATCATGACCTCCATCGCTTGAGCATGGGGAAGAAGTGGCGCATCATTTGCTTGTATTCTTCCTGGGTCATCGGTTGTGGCATGTTCTTGTTGACCTCATCGACAAACTGGGCACAATGCTCGATCATCTCCTCCATCGTGCAGTCTTGCAGGAACTTACCATCTTGATAGCAGTACTTACAATAGTCATAGTTGATGCTACCGTCGGCGTTGGTCCCGCAGTCGTCTTTGCTGGTCAGTGGCATGCCGCAACTCTGGCAGAACTGAGGCAGTTGGCCAGGCATGAAGGCTTTCTCTTTGGCTGGAAAGGTCGCCTCGTAGGCCTCAAAAGCGTCAGGATGCGCATCGGCGACAAAATATCCCTTGGGCGGGCAGTATGTGGCCTCAATTCCATTCAGCCATCCGGGAATGAGTTCTTGGGCGAGGAAGTACGGTACCACGGCATCTCGCGGCTCAGCATGGTAATGAATGCCTAATTTACTGGCAAGGTCAAAACCTGCAAGACGATAAAACTCGATGTTGCCCTCCATGCACAAGAAGCCTACGCCCAGTTCACGAGCCTTTTCCAATGAATACTTCAGCAACTTCAGGCCATAGCCTTTACGCTTGTAGTCGGGGTGGATGCAAATCGGGCCAAAGGTCCACGAGGGGCGTTTTGTGCCATCATCGAGTACCAGTTCGGCTTTGGAATACATCACGTGGCCAATGATTTTGCCGTCCTCTTCCATCACGAAGTCGAGTTCAGGGATAAAGTCGGGGTTACTCCTGAACTGGTTGAGCACAAAGTGCTCAGTGCAACCGGGACGATAAACGTTCCAGAATGCTTCGCGTGTCAGATTCTCCACCTCGCGGTAGTCTTCGGGTCTTTCTTGTCTGAAGATTATCATGCTGATAGCGGTTGTGATAGCTTAGGGATTGTAGTAGTCCTTGTGATAGTAGTCGAGGAGTTCCTGGAGGTGGCGATAAGCCTCGGCGGCAGGACCGTTGGGGTCAAGATCCATGGCCTCGAGATAGCTATTGAGCGCCATGCGCACATTGCCGTTCTGACGGTAGGCGTTACCGCGCAGGTAGTAGGCTGTTGCCAGGGTTTCCTTGTTGACCGACTTGTTCTCGACGATTTCGTTGGCAGCTTCGAGCGCTGCTTCTCCCTCGCTGCGCGAGAGCATTTCTTTGATTTCTTGTATGGTTTTCATTTTATTATTTGTTTTATAGGGACAAAATTACACTAACTTCATGAAAAAGCATTACCTTTGCCATTAAAAATTATAAACATTTAAGAGAATGGACACAAAAAGCAAAAACAGTAAGGATTTGCAACGCTTGGGACAACTCAAGAACCTCGTGATGCTGGCTTCGGCCGATGAAAAGGTCACCGACTCGGAGATGGCCGTGCTGCTTGCTGTAGCATCTCGTGAGAATCTCACTCCCGAGGAATTTAATAAGGTGATTGATGACCCCGACAGTGTCAATATCACCTTGCCCGAGGACGAGGAGACCAAGTTGGCGTACTTGCGCGACATGGTTGCCATGATGATGATTGACGGCGAGCTTGACGAGGCCGAAATGGCCATCTGCAAACTCTATGCAATGGCATTAGGCTACCGCGGCAGTATTGTTGACGGCATGATTGCTGGAGTGATTGACCAGCTGGATGCCGAGAGTGCCGAGTAAATCGTTTGATTGATTAGCGACCATGAGCGGCTTCAGACTGTTTTTCCTGATCGTTGTGTTGTTGTTTCCTATAATGGCTCATGCCCAGGATACAACGGCCGTCAGCGTCGATGAGTATGTCGAGGAATTGAACGACAAGTGCCCGATATCCTATGGTGATAAGTGGGCGGTAAATTCCTTTACTATGGTCGGCGACAGATATGCCTTGGTCGATATACAACTGCCGTCTAACCTGTCGATGTTTCTCTCATCGTTGTCGGGTAATAAGGACAACGTGAAACAGTTGTGGATCAGGCAGCTCAAGATGTATGGTGAGCCCTGGAACCGCTTTGTGAAAATGATGGTGGAGGCCGACCGTCGCATCGTTGTCAACCTGCGGCCACAAGGCAGTGAAGACACCGCCCTCATGACTTTTTCCCCCTCCGACTTCAACCGTGATAGTGAGAAGTGATTGTGCTCTTAGCAGAGTTGGCACAATTATTGCTAATACGTGTCTTGGCGGCGTTTATGCTCCGCTCAAGAGATAACCGTATAACCAGATATTAAGTTTGAGAAAATGAACAAAAAGACTGTCTTTGCTGGATTGCTGGCTTCGGTCCTGTTGTTGTCGAGTTGCCAATCGATGGGACAATTCTATGGTACCGCTACGGGTGCCTCGATTGGCGGCATTTTTGGTTCGGCAATCGGAGGGATGGCCGATGGTCCACGTGGCCATGATTTAGGCACAGTGGTAGGTATGGCCGTCGGTGGCATTATCGGCGCCGCTGCAACCGCCCCCAAGACCGATGACGGGAATTACCGCTCGTCCGATTACTACTATGACTACGGCGTGGACGACTACCGTCAGAACAATTCTTACAGCCCCTTTGCCAACATCGAGATTGAGGAATTGCGCTTTGTTGACGAGAACAATAACCGGGCTCTGGATGCCAACGAGCACGCTAAGCTGGTGTTCATCATGCGCAACACGGGGCGCGACTATGTGTACGACATTGCTCCCGTCATCACCGTGAGCGGCACCAAGGAGATTTACCTGTCGCCCACCGCTATCGTTAAGGAACTGGGACCAGGCAAGGCCGTGCGTTACCAGAGCGAAGTGATCGCCACCAAGAAACTCAAGAATGGTACAGCCGATTTTTCCATCGGCTTATCGGATGGTGATAAACTCTACACCATGCGCTCCTTCCAACTGCGCACTACCCGTTAGCTTTTCAGACAACATAGACAACTTGATAAACAACCTGGACAACAATTTAAAAAGTTGTCTGGGTTGTTTTTCCATATAACCATATAACCAATCTTGCATCACGCTTTTCACGCAATCTCACCCATTTTCACGCTAAGTCGCTAAGAATTATACTATTTGCTCGCAAGAGGCTCGCAATTTTTAAAAAAAACTTAGTGGCTTTGTGGCTTAGCATGATGCCAGTTGGCTGAATAGCAACGCGACGCGTGGCAATGTGTTAATGAATGCCGCCGAAAATAGTAATATTGATATCAAAATCGCGATTTTTCTGTCGATTTGCTTGAAAATTTCCATAAAAAAGAGTAATTTTGAAAAAAATCAAGATGATTGATTTTTGGGCGTATTGCGCCCTCATGACGTCTCCAAGAAAATTCATTATTTATTAACCCATAAACCTTTATCACATGATGAAAAAGAAGATACTGCTGATGTGCATGGCACTCATGAGTGCCATGACGTTGTGGGCTGGACATGTTTTCCTTGAACCAGACCCATGGAACCCGGTCATGATGCATGGCAATGTCGGCGTGGACAATTTAGACCCTGGTCCAGGTGATATTGTCACGATCAACGTGGCTCCCGACCCCGGCTACCATTTGTTCATTGAGGACATTGTGGTCATTGAGGTCGATGAGAACAACGACTTCGTTGACTCGCTCACCGTTACTGGCCCACCCGAGACGCAAGTTCCTGAGAATTACACCTTTCAGATGCCACTCAACGATCACAACGTGCGTGTGAGTGTGACTTTCACGGGGATAGAATATCCACTGAATTCCTTTACAGGAGGAGGGAGCGGTCATTGTGAAGTCAAGCTCATCAACGGTCAGCCTCTGGACACCATTGCCTTTCCTGACCCGCACAATATCATGGCCCGCACAGGCGACACCATCACGCTGAAAGTGACACCTGACCTGGGCTGGCAACTTAACTACATTAACTTGGAATACCAGGGAAATGTTAATCTGCTGCCGAATACCGAGTTCATCATGCCCTCTGACCCGACGACTGTGGTGGCATACTTCAATCTGGTCAACTTAACCATTACAATTAACAATAGTGACCCCAACGGCACTTTGAGTATCTATAGTATCAATGGCCAAGAGGGCTTAACGCCACCCTATATCGCCCACATTGGTGAGGATATTGCATTGAACTTCACTCCTAACCCAGGTTATATTCTCGATCATGTCGATATCGTTGCGAATGACACAGTCTTCAATAGGACGTTAATAAACGGAGAAATGAACTTTGATATGCCGCCGTGCGATATCACCTTGATTCCGACTTTCGCACCGTTGCCATTCTCGCTTTATGTTGATGTTGATCCGTCCCATGGCACAGTGACAGCCAAGGATCTGAATACATTAATGAGTTGTCAAAACTATCAAAGTCTCGATTTTCCGATGGGCAATACTGTCCAGCTGAGCAACGTGCCTGCCCAGGGCTATATGTTCAACCAATACGCCGTGATCAACGAAGACGACGGCACCGATGTGCTGGTGAATGCCAGCGGACAGTTTACCATGCCTGCTGGCTCAGTGAGAGTGTTAGATCCGTTCGTTCCACAAGTCTACAATATCACTACCGTTGCAACGCCTGTCAATAATGGCAACACTGGTGGCGATGTGAACGTTGTTAGTCCTGTTGATCCGAATGACTACACAACGGGTAATACTATCATCATATACTTCGACGTCCATCCGGGTTACACCTTTAACTCGATTACCGTGACTAGGGACGATGGTGGTGGAACGGTGCCTACTATATATGTTGCAGACGGTTACTATCAATTCACCATGCCTCCTAGCAACGTGACCGTCACGGTGAACTACAACCGCAGCCAATACAATATTAACATTATACCCAACCCCGACGGCAATTTTGGCGTCACGGGAGGGACACCGCCATACACAGCCTACGTGGACGATATGGTCACATTGTGGGATACCCCCAATCCTGGCTATTACTTTGTAAAATATATTTTGCAGGGCGATGCTGATAATCCAGCTTACAATGTCGCTATCACCACCAACACCTTTCAGATGCCTCCCCACGATGTAAATGTTTCGGTGGAGTTTGCGAAGAATCAGCACAAAGTTCAAGTGCAGAATGTTTATGGTGGCACAGCTGAGGCATGGATAGGGGGCACTCTCCCAGTGTACGACCCCGTTACCCAAACATATCAGCCTGTAGACTATGGTGATGCTGTCAACATGATTGTCACTTCTACTAATCGTGGCTATTACCTCAGTCACTATGAGCTGTATGACTTGGGGAATTATCCGGGTCCTCAACTGACAGGTCTTTGGTTGAATCCGCCCGACAACACTGATTTCTCAATGCCCAACTGCGATGTGCTGGTGGTTCCGGTCTTCTTGCCGATCAACTACGTACTTGCCCTCGATATGACGAATTGGTGGGGTGGCTATATAACCGCTACGAATACATCCGCATCACCTCCTACTCCTCCTATTAGTGCTGGAGATGCTAATACCGGCATTATTCCTCCGCTGATTTTTCCTACAAGTACTACCAATGCCCATATAGGTGATGTGATCCAAATGGGAAATAATCGCGATATGAACTCCAATTATCTAGCTATCACGTTCAGCTACTATGTCTTGACACGTTCTGATGGCTACTTCATTGGAGAAATGACTCAAAACGAGTTCACCATGCCTCCGTGCGATGTGAAAATTGGAGCGCTTTTCGATGACACAGCCTATGGTGTTCCCCCAATGAACCCAGTAAGTTTCTGGTCTTATGTGACTGCTCGTGGTAGGGTTTTGTTGCACCAACGGCCTGATCTTAAAAAGCAGTCAAAGAGTTCTCCCGACGAGGAGGATATGGAGAACTACGGGTGGGCGCGTGTCGTTCAGGGCGAACCCATGTATTTCGTTGTAGAACCCAATCTTGGCAACTATGTGAATAAGAATGATATCGTCGTCCGCCTGGTGGATGTCACGCAAGGTGAAGGAGGCCAAGTTGTAAAGGAATATCGGGCCGGTGGAGAATTCGACATCTTCGGCCCCGATGAGTCCCAGACGGAGCTTACCGAATACCACTTCATCTTTGACGTGCCCGAAGGGGTGGAACTTTATAATGTCAAGGTGGAAATCTATGCTGACTTCACGTCTTTCGATTACACCATCACTGTGGATGGCGCCATTGAGCACGGCACTGTCGTAGCTCCTACTAGCGCCAAGGCCGACGATGTTGTGGCGCTCACCGTCACCCCCGACCCGGGTTACCGCTTGGAGAGCATCACCGTCACCCCCGAAGAACCTGGCTTCATTGTGAGCATGGACCAGAATAACCAGTTTGTGATGCCGGCATGCAACGTGTTCGTGACAGCCACATTTACTGAGGTTGACTTCCTGCGTGGCGACGCCAATGGCGACACCGAAGTGACCATTGCTGACGTGAGTGCACTCATCGACTACCTGCTCACGGGCGACGAATCCTTAATCAATATGGATGCCGCCAATTGTAACGGTGATGATGACATAACGATCGCCGATGTCTCGGCACTGATCGACTACCTGCTGACAGGTAGCTGGTAAGATATTGTCTATACAGCCACCCGTCTTTCAGGCAACCAAGACAACTAAATAGAACAACCTGGGCAACAAATAAAAAGTTGTCCAGGTTGTTTATTCTAACTATGCAAACTGGTGTCACGCTAAGTCGCAAAGTTTTTTAAAAAATTGCGAGCCTCTTGTGAGCAAATAGTATAATTCTTAGCGCTTTAGCGTGCGATTCGTTGACTGAATAGTCAATTGCTTAATATTGTCCATGTCTGAAAAAAATCATAGGATGAGGCGCTGGGCATTGACGGGTTCGTTGACAAAGATGCTGGCCAGGGGAGAGAAATGGTCGGGATCCTCGGTCGTGTAGTAATTGCATGTGCCGCCACGGCTGCAGTGGCACTCGATTTCGGGATGGCGCTGCAGGTAATCGGCTAGACTGTCGGCGACGATAGGCCCCTGCTGGATGATGTTCACGCCCTGTGGTTTGTGAAGGTTGATTTTGTTGATGAGCAGGGGATAGTGTGTACAGCCCAAAATGATGGTGTCAATGTCGGGGCATTCACTCATGAGTTGGTTGATGTCCTTCTTGACGAAATAATCGGCACCGTCGCCCTCGCTCTCCCGGTTCTCGACCAGTGGCACCCACATGGGGCAGGCGTGGCCATGCACCTTAAATCCGGGGTACATGCCTTCAATCTCGATATTATAGCTGCGGCTGGCGATAGTGCCAGGTGTGCCAAACACCCCGATGTGCCCAGTGCGAGACAATTCGCCCACGCGCTCCACCGTGGGTCGCACAACGCCCAGGACGCGCCGGTCGGGTGCTAGGGTGGGGAGGTCTTGTTGCTGAATGGTGCGCAGGGCTTCGGCCGAGGCCGTGTTGCATGCCAAAATCACCAAATGGCATCCCTGGGAGAACAGGTGCTTGACGGCCTGGAGGGTGAATTCATAGACAATTTCGCGTGAGCGCGTACCATAGGGCGCCCGTGCGTTGTCTCCCACAAAGAGGTAGTCATATTGAGGCAGTCTCTGCCTGATGTCGCGCAGGATAGTCAACCCGCCAAAACCCGAGTCAAACACCCCGATGGGTGCCTTCTGGAGACCATTGTCTGTCATCGTAGTTGCCATGTCTTGTGATTTCTTTCCTGCAAAGGTAATGCAAGTTGAGCGCAGAATAAACAAAAATGCTAGTTTTTATGCCTAAACACAGCCTACCTTCGCTATTTCATAGCAAAGGTACGTTATTTTTCAAAAAAAATGAGTACCTTTGCAGGTTAAAAGTGAGCATAGCAATGATGCAGCCGTTCAAGACATATAGCCTCAACCTCAACGGGAGGCTGGTGACCATCGACCGTCCGTGGGTGATGGGCATCATCAATATCACGCCTGACTCGTTCTACAGCGGCAGTCGTGTCAATGATGAAGAAGCCCTTATCGCGCGGGTGCATCAGATGCTTAGCGAGGGTGCCGACGTGCTGGATATCGGAGCCTGCTCAACCCGTCCTGGGAGCGAATCGGTTGATGCTCAAGAGGAAATGAGGCGCTTGCAATGGGCGCTTGCTGTGATACGTCGTGAGGCTCCCGAGGCCATACTCTCGGTGGATACCTACCGCGCCGCTGTGGCACAACGTTGTGTCGAGCAATGGGGTGCCGACATCATCAACGACATCTCAGGCGGCACGATGGACGAGGCCATGTTTGCCACAATCGCGGCACTGCGCGTTCCCTATGTGCTCATGCACATGAGGGGCACTCCCGAGACCATGTCGTCGATGACTGACTATGCCAATGTCACGGCCGACGTCCTCGAATGGATGGCCCGCCGTATCGACGAATTGCGGCAGATGGGCGTGGCCGACGTGATTGCCGATCCGGGTTTTGGCTTTGCCAAGACATTAGAGCAAAACTACGAAATGCTGGCGCGTTTGGAGGCTTTCCATGCACTGAATGCCCCGTTATTGGTGGGCGTTTCGCGCAAGCGCATGATATACACGCCGCTAGAGTGTCGCCCCGAGGCGGCGCTCAACGGCACGACCATTCTTCATGTGATGGCTCTGGAACGTGGCGCCCACATCCTGCGCGTCCATGACGTGAAGGCGGCGGTCGAGGCTGTAAAGCTCACCACAATGGTGCGCCGGGCAGCAATTAACACAAAACAAGAAATGACACGATAATGCCAACGTTTTTTACACTTTTCAGTATCAAGGACCTGATAGACATCTTGCTGGTGGCTACACTGTTGTTCTACCTCTATCGCACGATGAAAGATTCGGGGTCGCTCGACATTTTTGTGGGTGTGCTGGCATTTGTCGTTGCCTGGGTGGTGATGTACAAGATCATGGACATGCGCCTCATCGGCACTATCATGGACAAGTTCATCGACATCGGCCTGTTTATCCTAGTCATCCTCTTCCAGGACGAGATCAAGCGGTTCTTGACCGAGTTGGGCTCGAGGCGAGGTCTCAAGTTATTTGAGAAACTATTCAAGAGCAAAGCCGAAGTCGAGGAAGAGAAAAAGTGGATTCTGCCTGTGGTGTACGCTTGCATGAATATGGCTAAGTCCAAGACAGGCGCACTGATTGTCGTTCAACAGACTATTCCGCTGATTGACTATGAGCGTACGGGTGACATGATTAATGCCGACATCAATTCGCGTCTCATCGAGAACATCTTTTTCAAGAACAGCCCTCTGCATGACGGCGCTCTCATCATTGCTGGCAATAAGATCATGAGTGCGGGCTGTATCTTGCCCGTGTCCCATGATACTAGCATACCACGTTACCTGGGTCTGCGCCATCGTTCGGCAAAAGGTATTGCCCAAGCCACCGATGCCATTGCCATCGTGGTGAGTGAGGAGACGGGGCGCATATCATATGCCCACAAGGGCGAGTTGCACCTGAACTTGTCCAACACCGACCTGGAACATGCCTTGTCGGCCCTCGTTGAGAATGATTAAATAGGATAATTGAGAAGGAAATAGAAGATATGTTTGACATTGACGGAACTCTGGTGAGCTTGGATCTAGTAGAGCGATTTTTCTGCTGTGACCTGGATTCCTGCCTGGGTGCTTGTTGCATCGAGGGCGATTCGGGCGCGCCGTTGACCCGCCAGGAATATGAGCAACTCAAGGCCATTTTGCCAGAAATTTGGGACGACCTCTTGCCTCAGGCCCAGCAACAGATTACCGAGAACGGCGTGGCCTATATCGACGTTGAGGGCGAGCTGGTGACCCAACTGGTGGGTGGCGCTAATTGTGTGTTCACTACCTACAAGAGCGGTGGCATGTGCCTGTGTGCCATCGAGAAAGCCTATCGTGAGGGCCGCATCACGTGTCGAAAACCCATCTCATGTTACCTCTATCCCGTCCGCATCAAGCGTTATCCGGGATATGAGGCTGTGAATTATGACCGCTGGAAGATATGCAAGTGTGCCGAGGTGCTCGGACGCCGTGAAGGAATCCGCTTGTATCAGTTCCTGCGTGAACCGCTCATTGAGCGTTATGGCCAGGAATGGTATGACACGCTGGTCGCTTCGTGTGAATTATATATTAAAGAATACTTATCATAAAGGATGATGAAAACTAGAATTTATACATTACTTTTGTGTGGGCTGGTTGGTTTTACCATGATGGCTCAATTGACCTTCGATGGCAAACGTCTGGTTTACGACAAATTGACGAACACCTATCTGTTGACCTTGCCCGATTCGGTCTTTGGACGTCCCTATAGTGCGGTGACCCAGATTGATGACACTGTGACTTGGGTGAAAATAGATGGCCAGAATGTGCTGGGTTCTGTCGATTTCCCTCTTGTCAGCGGTGATGCGGTCTATACAATCATGTTTGCTCATAAAAACCGTTTGAGCCAAGCCGGGATTCGCTTCACATCGTTGCCCATCTTGTGTCTTGAGGGAGACTTCACTGACGAGTACTCGTTGGGCCATGTACAGTTGACTATGCCCGACAGCGCTACGACAACTCAGTACAAGGCACGTATCAAGTGGGCTGGTGGCACGACAACTTATGACTGGATCAACAAGCACAACTACCACTTGAAGTTTGTTGACGACAGTTTGGAGAAGATGGATGTGTCATTCTTTGGCCTGCGCGATGATAACCATTGGCGCCTGGATGCGGGCATCATCGACATGCTGCGTTACCGCAACAAGGTCGCTCACACCCTGTGGGCCGACTTTGACAACAAGCCCTATTATTACGATGCGCAACCCAAGGCACGTTCCTATTCTCGTGGCAATCATGTTGAGATGTTCCTCAATGGTGAATACATGGGCTTCTTTGACCTACATGAGTTCTTGGACCGCAAGCAGATGAAACTCAAGAAATATGACGAAGAGACGGGCACCTTCCGAGGCTTGATGTGGAAAGCCAAGGACGAGACGGCACAGACGCAGTTTCGCTCAACCGGAACGGTTAACAATACCGTCGAACGCTGGTGTGGTTTTGATATCATGTATCCCGACTATGATGACGTGTGCCCGACCAATTATAATGTGCTGGCTAATGCCATCAATTTTGTGGTTAACAGCGACTCCTTGACCTTTGTCTCACAGGTGGGTGACTACTTTGACATGCCGATTATGTCTGATTACTATTTGTTCATCACGGTGCTTTTTGCCATTGACAACTCTTGTAAAAACATTATCTGGAGTTGCTATGACTGCACCAAGGACAAGAAACTGACCCTCTCGGTATGGGATCTTGAGGCAACAGTGGGGCAGCACTGGTATGACGGTGACGGATTCTTCCATGCTCCCGAGATTGGCCCCGAAAATGATTTGGATCAGGACTATCACAGGTTCTCGAAGTTGTGGCTCAATGGCCTTTTTAACCGCTTGAAACAGATGCCCGAGTTCAACAAAGCGGTTGATTCCCGTTACTGGCAGTTACGAAAGACCATCCTGAATCCCGACAGCCTTATTGCTCGCTACGCCGCCGTCCATAACGCCTTAAAGAAGTGTGGCGCGATCGACCGTGAAACCGAGCGTTGGTCGGGCGATGAAGACTTGGCTTATCGACCCATGGATTTTGACGGGGAGTTTGAATACATGGCTGACTGGATTAGGCGTCGCATCGTCTATTTGGACAACCACACGTTCTATCACTTGCGCGGAGACGTGAACGGTGATGGCGTGGTGGATATCCGTGATGTGTCTCGATTTGTTGATTACCTACTGGATGAGAATGAGTTGATTCAGGAAATCAATTCAGACGTAAATATGGATTTTGAAGTATCAATTAAAGATTTATCATGGCTTATAGACATGTTGCTCGAAATGTAAGAATGAATGCCGCGAGAGCATTACTTCTGTTGCTGATGTCGTGTTGCGCTCAGGTGTTGTGCGCACAGTTCACCCTTGATGGAAAGCGCCCTTTTTATGACAACGTGGAGCGCATATTCTTGTTGACGGTGCCCGAGGATTATTACGGCAAGCCCTATACCGCACGCTTTGTACGCGATGATTCGGTGACCCAAGTGGTGAAGGATGGCCGTCAGATTTATGACACCATGCCATTCAAGGTCGTGAAGGGCGATACCACCTATACGTTTGCCTACCGTTGCAATGGCATTATCAAGTTTGGCGGCGTTCGTTTCACGTTCCTTCCGGTGATGAAACTCAGTGGAAATATCAAGGACGAGTATATTGTTGGCAAGGCCTACATGGAGGTTCCTGAAGACACGATTACACGCGAGTGGAATGCCAAACTCAAGTGGGCAGGCGCCTCGACTACCGCATCCTGGTTCCGCAAACACAACTTCCATGTCAAATTCCTGGACGACAGCCTAGAGAAGATGGATGTCTCCTTCAACGGCTTGCGCAACGATAACCACTGGCGCCTTGATGGCGGTGTTATCGATTTCTGCCGCGTGCGCAACAAGGTTTCCAACGGCCTGTGGGCCGATATGGGAACTAAACCCTATTATGTTGAAACCCAGCCTAATGCACGTTCTTATACCCGTGGTTTCATTGTCGAATTGTTCGTCAACGAGAAGTACATGGGCTTCTGTGATATGGCTGAGTATCTGGACCGCAAGCAGATGAAGCTCAAGAAGTATGATGAGAAAACCAGTGAGTTCCACGGCATGATGTGGAAGGCCAAGGACGAGACCTGGCAGACGCTCTTTGCCGCCGACACGACTTACGATAACGAACAGGAGTATTGGGCCGGATTTGACCTGGAATATCCTGATATGGAGGATGTCAGCCCTACCGATTACCACATCTTGAGTGATGCGATTGCCTTTGTGGAAAACAGTGATGAGGCCGAATTCCGTGAACACGTGGGCGAGTACTTCGACCTGCCTGTGCTGCGTGATTATTATGTGTTCATTAACGTGTTGCTGGCAGTTGATAACGTGTGCAAGAATATGATTTGAGGGTGAATATTACCATGGCACAAAGGTGGCGCCCGATAGAGATCTAAAGGATGTGTCTCTGCTGTCCCAAAATCGCTTGTTCATGCGATTGATGGAGTGGCCGGAATTCAGGCAGCAGGTCGTTGACCGCTACTGGGAGTTGCGCAAGGATATCCTCACTCCCGACAGCCTGATTAGCCGCTTCACCGACCTCTATGACGTGTTGCGCTATAGCGGAGCCCTGTTCCGCGAAACGAAGCGCTTCTCCGGCTGTTCGGAATTAGGTGGTTATCCGCTCAACTTTGATGTCGAATTAGACTATGTGAGCGACTGGTTGAGACGCCGTATTGCCTATTTGGATGCCAACACCTTTGTGAACTCGTCACGAGGTGATGTGGATGGCAATGGTGTGGTGAGCATCGATGATCTCACGGTGTTGATCGACTACTTGTTGACGGGCAATGTTGAATTGATTAATGTGGTTAATTCAGATCTTGATCTGAACGGCCAGGTTAATATCGAAGATTTGACTGAACTCATAGATCTCTTGCTCAGAATGAAGTGATGATGACAAGGAGAGGATTGTACTTGTTGCTGGCTTTGTGTTGCGCCCAGATGATGTGCGCACAGTTCACCCTTGACGGTAAGCGCCCTTTTTATGACAACGTGGAGCGCATTTTCTTGTTGCCGGTGCCCGAGGATTATTACGGCAAGCCCTATACCGCACGCTTTGTGCGTGATGATTCGGTGGCCCAGGTGGTGAAGGATGGCCGTCAGATTTATGATACCATGCCTTTCAAGGTGGTGAAGGGCGATACCACCTATACGTTTGCCTACCGTTGCAATGGCATCATTAGGTTTGGTGGCGTTCGTTTCACGTTCCTTCCGGTAATGAAACTTACTGGGAAAATCAAGAACGAGTATGTTGTTGGCAAGGCCTTCATGGAGGTTCCTGAAGACACGATTATCCGCGAGTGGAATGCCAAACTCAAGTGGGCAGGCGGTTCGACTACCATGTCCTGGTTCCACAAGCACAACTACCACATCAAGTTCCTGGACGACACCCTCGAGAAGATGGACGTCTCCTTCGACAGCTTGCGCAACGATAACCACTGGCGCCTTGATGGTGGAGTTATCGATTTCTGCCGCGTGCGCAACAAGGTCTCCAACGGCCTGTGGGCCGACATGGGCACTAAACCCTATTATGCCGAAGTCCAGCCTAATGCACGTTCCTACACCCGTGGTTTCATTGTCGAATTGTTCGTCAACGAGAGATACATGGGTTTCTGTGACATGGCCGAGTATCTGGACCGCAAGCAGATGAAGCTCAAGAAGTATGATGAGGAAGCCAGTGAGTTCCACGGCATGATGTGGAAGGCCAAGGACGAGACCTGGCAGACGCTCTTTGCTGCCGATACGACCTACGATAACGAGCAGGAGGAATGGGCCGGATATGAGCTGGAATACCCCAACATGGAGGATGTCAATCCCACCGATTACCATATCTTGAGCGATGCGATTGCCTTTGTGGAAAACAGTGATGATGCCGAATTCCGTGAGCACGTGGGCGAATATTTCGACTTGCCTGTGTTGCGTGATTATTATGTGTTCATCAACGTCTTGCTGGCAGTTGAGGGTGAATATTACCATGGCACAAAGGTGGCGCCCGATAGAGATCTAAAGGATGTGTCTCTGCTGTCCCAAAATCGCTTGTTCATGCGATTGATGGAATGGCCGGAATTCAGACATCAGGTCGTTGACCGCTACTGGGAGTTGCGCAAGGACATCCTTGTTCCTGACAGTCTGATTAGTCGCTTTACCGACCTCTATGACGTCTTGCGCCATAGCGGTGCCCTGTACCGCGAAACGCTACGCTTCTCTGGCTGTTCGGAATTGGGTGGTTATCCGCTCGACTTTGACGTCGAGTTAGCGTATGTGAGCGACTGGCTCGAGCGACGCATAGCCTACCTCGATGAGCATGCTTTCAAGAAGTCAGTCAGGGGAGATGTAGATGGTGATGGAGAAGTAGGCATTTCTGACGTCAATGCCCTCCTTGACATCCTGCTTGGGGCCGAAGTGAGCGATTTCATGCGATCCAGGGCTGATGTTAACGAGGACGGTGAAGTGACCGTCTCGGACATCAACGCAGTAATCAACATCATCCTCTCAATTTAATCAAGTTAAGTGTTTGGACAGAGTAGGGTGCGCTAAAATGCAGTAAAGCGCACTCAGCCACGGCCTGTGAAAAATCCATGTCAGGAAAAAATGCATTTTTTTCATTGCCAGTTCGAAGATTTGTACTACCTTTGCACCGCTTTTCGTAATCTCTGGCAAGAAAAGAGTGGCTTGTGTATATTGCGAAGTGATTATTAACAGATTAAATGACATAACAATGGACTTGATTAAAGTTGCAGAACAAGCATTTGCTACAAACAAGCAGCACCCGCAGTTTTTCCCGGGTGACACGATCACGGTAGCATACCGCATCAAGGAGGGTAACAAGGAGCGTATCCAGCAGTACCGTGGTGTGGTGATTAGGATCACTGGTGAGGGTGAGAAGAAGCGTTTCACCGTTCGCAAGATCAGTGACAACATTGGCGTTGAGCGTATTTTCCCGCTCGAGTCTCCGTTTATCGACAGCATCGTTATCAACAAGCATGGTAAGGTGCGTCGCGCTAAGCTGTATTACCTGCGTGGTCTCACCGGTAAGAAGGCTCGCATCAAGGAGCGCCGCATTATCAAGAAGGA
>CACYGX010000028.1 GCA_902774055.1 uncultured Bacteroidales bacterium | reverse complement strand
CTCCGACATCTTCACCCTCACCACCCAGCGCGACGTCACCACCGTCCGCCTCATCAACAGCTACGACATGAGCCACCAGAGCGACGACACCCTCTACAGCTTCACCATCGGCCTCGACAACCTCCCCCGTCAAGCCCAGCGCCACCCCCAACCCACCCCCAGCGACCACGACCCCAGTGTCCCGGTCCCCTGTGCCGTGACTCCGTCACGGCCCCACCGTCCCGCGTCTCCCGCCACGCCCCAGCAAAGCCCCCAGCGACCCCGTCCCCGTGTGCAGCAACATCGTCTCGTGTGCAGTGGCATTGCCACTGCCCCCAGTCAATCTAGTCAATCTAGTCAATCTAGTCAATCTAGTCCATCTAGTGTCTCTAGCGAGTCTAGCGAGTCCACCATCCCATCGTTTCCCCCGAGGGCTGCGACAGCAGCACGAGCCATGCCTTTAACACTTCTTTAACACTTCCGCTCCACCCCTCCAGTAAACCCGCAACAGCGGCGATCCACCCCCTCCAGTGACCTCCACAGTTGTAAAAGCAGCACTGTTCCGTCGAGGTATTGCAAGCCTTTGGCTTGCAAAAAAAGAGCCATCTCTTTTTCTCAAAAAAGGCGCATTACCCGCTGGATAGCATTGTTTTTATTGTATTTATTGTTGTTATTTTGGAGAGAATAATCGAGAAATATTTGTTTTCCAGCCAATATTTCCCTATTTTTGCGCTCAATAAACCAGAAACTTCAAATCAACCCTTTCAATACAATTACAATGATGAAAAAAGGACTTTTCTTAGCCGTTCTTTTGAAGAAATTTGCCTACTATGCTGGCGGGCTTATATCAAAATTACATCAAAAGAACCGTCCCCTTTTTCCTTTAAAGGGATTATCAGTACTTTTGTTCGCAACCGTTGTTGCTCTTGGTGCTTCTGCAGGCGTTATCTTCAAGGCATCTCACGCCGTGAAGAATAAAAAGATCATCAATAAGGAGATGGTCAAGTTCAATGCCAAGCAAGCGAAGGCTAAATCCACTAGCCTGCGCGTGATTACCGACCAGCCCGAGGGTGAACTCAAGAGCTACGACCGTGCTGGTAACGCTGTTTACGTTAGCGGTGGTAGCCTCATTGCTGGTGAGCAGAGTGGCAGCATGGACATCGTCTATGCAGATGGCGGCAAAGTATACATGAAGAACATCCTCTACAACTGTGGCGGTTACTTTGGTGACAGCTGGGTAGAGGGAACCATCGAGGGCAACGAGATTCACGTGCCCATGGGCCAGTCGATCTACTGGAGCAATGATTTTCAGGCTAACGTTGTTCTCGCTATGGGTACTACTCGTGTAGAGGGTAACACTCTGGCATTTCAAGCAGACGATCAGGCCACCGAGGTTGTCTATGTAATCGACGGCGAGACAATCAGCCTTCAGGGCACCTATGCACAGCCCAGCGGCAGTGATTACCCCGCTTACGAGGCTTATGGCATAGGCTGCTACTGGACCGACGACAACAGCTTTGGCGGTTTTATCGAGTGGAACACCGTGCTGACCGAGCTTGAGCCAATTGTTCCTCCCAACGTGATTACCACTCAGCCCGAGGGCGAGCTCCATACCTACTGGCGTTCAAGCCACTGCATTTACAACAGTTGGAACGGCATTGGCAAGTCCCCCATTGACACCATAATGGACGTTGTCTATGGAGAGAACAGCAGGGTTTACATCCACAACCCGCTGTGGTGGTGGGACCGTAATAACAGCTGGGTAGAGGGTACATATAACCCGACGACCGGCATCATCAGCGTTCCTGTTGGCCAGTATCTGAGCTGGAACGATGAATATAATTACGGTGTTCAACTCATGTGGGGTAACACTTTTGTGTATGATGATGGTGTTGATGAGGATGGCATACACAATTACTACTTTACCCACGGGATTGACGAAAGCGCCACCGAGATACAGTACAAGGTCGACGGAGACAGGATCCGTCTGATCGGTAGCAAGGGAAACCCCAATGCTGAATTCCCCAACAACTTTATTGCTACTGGTCTGTTAGGTGTCTGGAGCGATAACGGCGATTTTATATGTATAGAGTACGATGCGGATCTTTTCCCGGATTGCCCAGAGGGGGAGGTGCGCGATGCGGCGCTTTACCTTAATAATTTGGGGATTGTCGAGGGCGTGAACGGCATGCTCATGCCTGACAGCGTGGCGAAGCGGTCCCATGTGGCGAAGATGTCGCTCTATGGCGCATATAACGGGAAAGCCAATGTGCCTGCCGTCCTGCCGTCGGACAACTTCCCGAGCGTGTATTTCGACCTTCAGGACACGGCGGCCTACTATTACCGTCCCGCCCGCGCGCTGCTCTATCTGGAGTATGGCGACGGCGTGTCGCCCTTCGACCGCGACCGTCTGGCCTTTGAGCCGGACTCGACGATTTCGCGCGTGAACGTGTTGAAAGTGCTGCTCGAGGCCTTTAATTTCAAGCCCGACCTGAGCAGCAACAGCAATCCCTTCCCCAATGATGCCGACGTCACCGCTCTGGCCACCAAGAATCCCGTGAAGATGGGTTACATCCGCCGAGCCGTTGAACTGGGCATCATCACGACGGCCAACGCGAAATTCAGGCCCCATGACAAATGCACCCGCGGCGAAATCATCCTGATGCTCGCCCGCCTGATGCAGAAGAACAACTGGCAGACGCCCAAGACCAGCGACTACTTCGAGCCGCTGAACACGACACTGCAGACCATCTCGCTGGGCCTGGGGCTGCCGATGGGCAACTTCAGCCACTACACCAAGACGAGCTTCTCACTGGACGGCACGATACCCCTGGTGTTCGCCCATGCCTACAACTCCTACAACACCACGCTGCCCGAGGCCTTCTTTGGACCAAAGACTGTTGACGGCGTTGAAGATACTTACCAGCCCCTAGGCGATGGGTGGAGTCACAACTATCATTCCTACATCACCCTGGTTGGCCACACGGCCGACGGCACGGCACGCGCTGTCGTCCACTGGGGCGGGGGACAGATCGACATCTACAAGTCTGATGGTCCGGTGATGAAGCCCGAGTCCCTGGGCGTATATGACGATTTTACTATTGATAACGATGGCGTCGTCATCAAGAGTAAAGATCAGATGGAATATCGATTTAAGTCTATGGGTGGACCTGTGATTTATTTGACAAGCATCATGGACCGCAACGGCAACACGCTGACGCTGAACTACGAGTCGGGTGTGAATGGCTTCATGCGCATCAAGAGTGTCACCGACGGCCACCGTTCGCTCACGTTCTCCTACACCAAGGCGGGCACCAACTTGCTGACCAAGGTCAGCGATCCGATAGGGCGCAGCATCCAGTTCAGCTACCAGCCCAACCCTGCAACGGGCCGTTACCGCCTGAGTTCGTTCACCGATGCCAAGGGCCAGACGACCAACTATATCTACGGCAACGATGCCATGGCCAGCACCTCCAAGCTGCTGACGCGCATCCAGCTGCCCAAGGGCAATTACATTGAGAATGAGTATGAAGAGTCCAATCGCCGCCTGAAGCGCACCGTGAGCGGTGTGAACGGCGTGCCGACGACACAGACCGCCGTCAATGTGACGGCGAATTACGCCAACAACGGCCCTGTTTCCACCCAGTCCACGGTCAATGTGAATCGCGCGGGCACCGAGCCCTCGTCCTACCACTACATCTACAACGGCAACAACGTGGTGACCAGCATGACGGGCGAGGAAGGGCTGTTTGTCAACAGCACCTACGGCAACGATGCACAACCGCAGCTGCCCACTGCCATCCAGAGCAACAGCACCAACGTGAGCAGTGTGACCTATGACGAGAAGGGCAACGTGACGAGCGTCACCCTCACGGGCAACGGCACGCTGACGACCACGATGACCTATGACGCGATGAACAACCTGACTAGCGTCACCGACCCCAAGGGCTACACGACGAACTACACCTACGACGCCAATGGCAACCTGATAGGCGTCTCCCAGCCCGAAGGCGTCACCACGAGCATCGCGCGCGATTACCGCGGCCTGGCCACGTCGGTGACCAACGCGATGGGCGTGAGAACCAATATGGAGTATAACACTTACGGCAACCTGACCAAGACGACGCTGCCCGCGCTGAACCTGACCAACACTGCAGCCTACGATGGCGCAAGCCGCGTGACCAGCGTCACCGACGCGTTGGGACGCACGACTTCCTACAGCTACGACAAGAACGACAACCTGCTGAGCGAGACCGACGCGGCCAACCACACGACCGGCTACCAGTATGACCAGAACGACAACCTGACGAAGATCACCAATGCCAAGGGCGGCGTGACCACGATGACCTATGACAACGCCACCGACTGGCTCACCTCGGTAGCCTTTGCGGGCTCGACCAAGCATTACAGCTATAACGATGATGGCACGTTGAGCGCCTATACCAAGCCCGACGGCACGACGCTCAGCTACAGCTACGACAACTTGGGCCGCATCACCAGCGACGGCATGTACAGTTACAGCTACGACAACAAGCTGCGCCTGTCGTCGATTGCTGGCGGCGGCAAGACGCTGTCGTTCTCCTACGACGCCTTCAACCGCATCACTGGAACCAGCTGCTCGGGTAACAGCAACAGCTACACCTATGACAAGAACGGCAACTGCTTGAGTGTCAACGGCACGAGTTACGGCTACGACAAGTTGAACCGCTTGACCTCGGTCAACTTTAACAACAAGACCATCACTTATACCTACCGCAAGGACAGCCAGCTGTCCAAGGTCACCTATCCCAACGGCATGACCACGACCTTCACCTATGATGCGGTGGGACGCCTCACGGGCAAGACGACGAAGCTGGGCAATGGCACCATCATTGCCAGCTACACCGTCACGCTCGATAAGCACGGCAACATCCTCAGCCAGACCACCAAGGAGCCCTACGGTGACATGATGCTGAGCAGTGAGGACATCAGCTATACCTACAACAGCGGCAACCGCATCACCAAGGCAGGCAGCACCAGCTTCACCTTCGACGCCAACGGCAACACCACCAAGCGCGGCAGTGAGGTGTTCAACTGGGACACGAAGGACCGCTTGACCAAGGCGGGCTCCACGGCCATTACCTATGACCCGCTGGGACTGATCGCCTCCTACGGCACTACCACGTTCACCACCGACCCGCTGGGCATGGGCAACGTGCTGTCAGATTCCAAGAGCGGCGCCACCTACATCTACGGCAACGGCCTGGAAGCCCGCGTCATCAACGGAGCTGCCAGCTACTATGTCACCGACATGCGCGGCTCGGTGGTCGCCATCGTCAACGAGAGCGGCACGGTCACCCACAAGTACCAGTATGACGAGTTCGGCAAAGTCCTTCAGAAACAGGAGGCCAACTACAACCCCTTCCAGTATGTGGGCAAATATGGCGTGATGTATCTCAGCGACCACCTGTACTACATGCGCGCCCGCCACTACGACCCGACCATTGGCCGCTTCCTCAGCGAGGACCCCATCTGGAGCACCAACCTCTATCCATACGCGGACAACAACCCGATCATGGGCATCGACCCAAATGGAATGCTTGGAGAAGAATGGACCGAGGAACAATATAGAGATTATCTACAGAAAATGGTTCAGTCTGTTTATGCAAAAACTCATGATAAATCATTAGTACGGAAAGTGGCGGCCGAGGTCAACAAGATTTATTCTGAAGGAAGAAGTGCGGATTACATTGTGGTGATATCAGAGACAGGTATTCGGCTTGTTGAAAAAGCTAAGTTTAATAGTCATGATTTCCAATTAAGATATGGGAAAAACCAAATTCCATATTATTATCTTGAATGTGATTTTAATGATGAGGGGAATGATGATAGGATAAATGTAAATGCTTGGAATAATGCGGCAACTGATGACCAGAAAGCAGTAGCTGATGGTTGGTTAGCTCGATGGCTAGATCGATACTTTAAGAAAGCCACTAAACGACAGAAATATAACCAAGTAGGCCAGAGTTTCCAATCGTGTAATGTGCAAACAGGATATATCAACTAAATATGAAACGAATATTATTTACATTTGTAATAATGTTTGCGGCGTTGACTGCATCGGCGCAGACGAGTGTTAATTACACCTACGACGACTTAAATCGTCTGACGGAAGTGAGTTACTCTAACGGCGTGAAGGTGAGATACACCTATGACGCGTTGGGAAACCGCATGACGCGGACGGTCACAACGTCCCAGTCACAGCAGTTGCGCGGCGATGTGGATGACGACGGCGAAATCGGCATCTCGGACATCTCGGTCCTTATCGACTACCTGTTGACCGGCAACACTAGCCTGATCAACATAAGCAATGCCGACTGTGACCAGAGTGGCGGCGTCTCCATCGAGGACCTCTCGGCACTCATCGACTACCTCCTGCGCGGCAACTGGACGGACTACAAGAAAATGTCCTTAGGCCGCAACATTCCATTGAAGGAATAAGTCCCTGCGAGGGAATCATTTAGAGGAACCCGTGGTACCTGCCAGCGAAGCACAAGCGAGTGCGCTGGCAGGCACCACGGATGGTTTTTTGGTAAATGGAACCTAATGAAAGTTAAAAAAACGTATTGTTGGGGAAAATCAGGTTGGAGTGGCTTGACAAGTCGGTGAAAATGAGTAACTTTGTGGGCAAATTAACTGTAAATGATGTCAAAACAAGCCACCATCCTGCAATTCTTGATAAAAGATGCCGATGAAATCTCTAAACGGTTTCATCTGCCGTTAGGCTTTGATGGCGAGACCACTAGCAGCGCTGCATGAGTCGGGAAATTCCCCCTTTATGCGGCGCTGATTGTTTTAGGGCAAGACGATACTTTTTGTTGTTATATTTTTCTTTTAATTTTTCAACTATGTTCAGTAAAACTCATTTATTTGTGGTGTTGGCAATGTGCCTCATGGCCTTGTCAACCAGTGCTCAATCCCTGCCCGCTATGGGCCAGAGCCGTGCTTCGAACGGCAATTATCCCTTTGGTGACCTGAATCATGACTGGGAGGTGAATCTCGCCGACCTCAACGTGCTCATCGGCGTCATTCTGGGTGATGAACCTCCGACGTATGATGACTCTGACGCCAACATGACAATTGCCGAGTTCAAGGCCAAACACTGGCAGGACGCGCGCAACTATGCCGACACGATTACCGACAACGAGATCATTCATGGCTGGGTGGTGTCGAGCGACGAGTCGGGCAATATCTACAAGAACCTCTTCATCATGGACGAGTCGGGCGCGGGTATTCCCATCGCTATCAACCAGACCAAGTTGTACCAGGATTATCCCATCGGACAGGAAATCGTCCTGCACATGAAGGGCTACTGGGTGGGCAAGTACAATGGCCTGCAGGAGTTGGGCTATCCCTATTGGTATGCGAACGGTCAGACGTGGGAAGTGTCTTTCTTGCCCAAAGATACCTGGCAGGAGATGGTGACCCTGAAGGGCACGCCTGACCCGTCAAGGGTTCAGCCCATCGAGATTAGCCTGGGCGATATCGCTGGCAAGGACGATGCCGCCACGTTGCAAAAGTACCAAGGCGCGCTCGTGTGCATCAAGGGCGTGACCTTTGTGGATGCCGATGGCACCACAACCTTCTCGGAGCCTAACGCCAGCACTAACCGCACGCTGGTTGACGACAATGGCAACACACTGGTGGTGCGCACCAGCAACTATGCCGACTTCAAGGACGACATCCTGCCCAGCGGCAAGGTGGACGTGGTGGGCGTGATGACGATGTATGCCACCACATGGCAACTCTACCTGCGCGACCGTAACGACGTAACAGCCGCCCAGTAATTCAGATATAGCATCGAGAGTGTTGCAAAACTCGACTTGACAAAGTTTTAATCGGCCTAACGGCCGAGAAATCAAAAAAATAGTTTATAAATAATTTATTTATAGGAGAGTTGGGTTTTGCAACACCTTTTTGTTAATAAAAAGGAGGGCATTTTTGGTGTGTGTGATGAAAAAAATGAGTAATTTTGCCGTCGAAAACAAAGAATCGGGCTAAAGAAGTGTTTATACTTACACAGAGCATACCTTTCAGGATATCTTGTAGCGGTGAAGCGGCAAGCCAGTTTTACAACCCGCTGCAGGATGGGAATGCCAGCGATATACGCGCCACATTAGACGGGATAAGTACCGCCAGTGTGGCGCGAAACTTTTGTGAAACATTAATCTGAAAAGTCAAATTAATTATAATTACTAAGTTATTCATTCATTATTAAACAATTCATTTGTATGTTGAGAACAGTTAAGCTTTTGACCTTGGTGGCAATGTTCCTGGTAGCATTGTCGGCAAGTGCTCAGGTGACAACCTCGGCGCTGTCCGGTGTTGTGACTGATGAGAACCAGCAGGCGATGATTGGTGCTACGATCACTGCCTTGCACACGCCCTCGGGCACGAAGTACAACGCTGTGACCAATATGGATGGCCGTTACACCATCCAGGGTATGCGTCCCGGTGGCCCTTACACCGTTAGCGTGTCCTACATTGGCTATGAGCCCCGCAGCGTGGAAGGCGTTACTCTGCTGCTTGCCGAGACTTCCAGCCTCGACTTTGACATGAGTCTTGACGCTAACACCCTGGGTGAAATCGTTGTACAAGGTGTCGGTTCGAAGTTCCAAGCCGAGCGAACGGGTGCCGCAACCAACATTAACAGTGCTCAGATCAGCAGCCTGCCTACGGTTACCCGCAGCTTGACCGACCTGACCCGTCTGTCGCCCTATGGTGGCAACGGCATGATCATTGCTGGTTCAAACGGCCGTATGTCGAATTTCACTGTTGATGGTGCAAACTTCAACAACAACTTCGGCTTGAGCGACGGCCTGCCTGGTGGTGGTAACCCCATCTCTATTGAGGCTATCCAGGAGTTGCAGATTGTTGTATCACCCTACGACGTGCGCCAGACCAACTTCATCGGTGGCGGTGTGAATGCCATCACCAAGAGCGGTACTAACACCTTCCGTGGCAGCGCCTACATCTTCCACCGCAACGAGAACATGCGTGGTGACGCTGTGGATCGTGAAGTGGTAGGTACGCGCGAGAAGGATCAGGTGACGACCTATGGTGTGACCCTGGGCGGCCCCATCATCAAGGACAAACTCTTCTTCTTTGTCAACGGTGAAATGACCAAGACTCCCACTATCGTCAACCGCTGGCGTGCGTCGGAGAACGGTATCGGCGATGCTGAGCATTATATCTCTCGCACCTCGCTGTCCGACCTGGCTAAAGTGAGCGACTTCGTAAGGCAAAAATATGGCTATGATACCGGTTCCTTTACCAATTTCCCTGCCGATGAGAACAATTATAAGGTGCTTGCCCGCTTGGACTGGAATATCACTCAGGACCACCACCTGGCTCTGCGTTATAACTACACCAAGAACCGCTATTGGAGCAATCCCAATAGATCGTCAGGAAACTATCCCTCAGGCAGCAGCAACATGACTTCAGATCGCGTGGGTCAGAAGTCCTTCTCCTTTGCCAACTCGATGTATTATCAGGACAATCTGGTACACTCTTTCTCATTAGACTTCAATAGCCGTTTGCGCGACAACTTGTCAAACCAGTTCCTGGCCACCTTCTCCAAGTTGGATGACGTGCGTGGCACCAATTCCAGTGAGTTCCCCTTCATCGACATTACAATGACCGATGACGAGGACAACCGCGATGCCTACATGTCGCTGGGCTATGAGTTGTTTACATGGAAGAATGCCGTCCATAATACAGTTTGGAACATCAGGGACGATGTGACCTGGTACTATGGTACACACAAGATCATGGGTGGCTTGTCGTTTGAGCACCAGTTGGCCGACAATATCTATATGCGCAATGGTTCGGGTTACTACCGTTATTATAGCCTGGATGACTTCCTCAATGGCGCTGCCCCCGAGATCGTGAACTTGACCTACGGCTACGGTGGCGAGACTGCTCCTGCTGCCCGCGTGCGGTTCAACAAGGCTGGCCTTTATGCTCAAGACGAGTGGAACATTAAGAGAAACCTCAAGTTGACCTATGGCTTGCGTCTTGACGAACTGTTCTTTAACAATGGTGACTTGATGACCAACAAGGCGATCCTGGATCTGGATTATGAAGGACGTCACATCGACACGGGCAAGTGGCCCAAAAACAGCCTGATTGTCCAGCCGCGCTTAGGTTTCAGCTGGGATGTATTCGGCAACAAGTCGCTCAAGGTGCGTGGTGGTACGGGTCTGTTCTCAGGCCGTCTGCCGCTGGTGTTCTTCACCAATATGCCTACCAACGGCGGTATGGTGCAGAATATCGTTTCTATCGGTGCTCAAACCAAGGTGTGGGATGGCAAGACCAACACTCCTGTTAAGGGCTTTGAGAACTATACTGGTGCCTATACTACCGATGCCAACGGTAACCGCTACATCGACATGAACCAGTTTGCCGGTGGCCTGGTAACTGACGCTAATGGCAACGCATCGGTTGACGCGTTGAAGAATAAGTTGCTCGAGATGGGCTTCCCCGCTGTGGTTACTCCCGAAATGGGTGTTGTTCCGGCTGCCATTTCGGCCGTGGATCCCAAGTTCAAGATGCCGATGGTGTGGAAGTCTTCGCTGGCTGTTGACTACCAGATTCCCGTGTCGTTCCCCTTCACGGTAACTCTCGAGGGTATTTTCAACAAGAGTGTCAATGCTGTATTGATGAGCGACTGGAGTATCCCCAGTGTGGCTGGTTTTGCCCGCTTTAATGGTGTTGACAACCGTCCCATTTATCCTAGCGCTTATCGCACTAATACTAAGGCATTTGTCCTCACCAATACCAGCAAGGGTTATGGTTGGATCGGCAATATCACCCTTAATGCTGATCCTACCGACTGGTTGAGCCTGATGGCATCCTATACCCACACGGTGAACAAGGAGCTGACAGGTCTGCCCGGTTCCAATGCCGAGAGTGCATTTAACTATGTTCCCACCGTCGATGGTCCCAACAACATCAAGCTGCACAGTTCGCAGTATGTGACTCCTGACCGTTTCATCGTGTCGGCAACTGCCCATGACCGCAGCGGCAACCACTATGGCCTGATCTATGAGACCTGGCGTGGCGGTTACCTCTCTACCTTCATGACCGTCAACGATATGAATAGTGACGGTTATAACTATGACGTCATCTATATCCCCACCGACGAGCAAGTGGCAAACCGCCAGTTCCGCTTCGTGAGCGAGGATGACCAGGTGCGCTTTATGGACTATCTCCACAACAATAGCTACCTGAAGAAGCACCAGGGTGAGTATGCCGAGGCCTATGCTTTGTTCAATCCCTGGGTTCATCGCATCGACTTGAGCTACAAGCATGACTTTACGCTCAATGTGTGCGGTGCCAAGCACACCCTGCAGCTGCTCCTCGACGTGAAGAACGTGATGAACCTCTTCAACTCGAGCTGGGGCGTGAGCAAGTATATCAACCCCGAGATCGGTACCGATGCCCGCATTCTCAAGTATGAGGGCGTTGACGCTGAAGGTTATCCCACCTTCTCGACTCCCAAGGTGATTAACGGTGACACCAAGACCTTTGTTCCCAACAAGTCCCTGGGTCAGTGCTGGAACGCTTCAATCGGTATCAAGTACATCTTTAACTAATCTTTAAAGACTGAGACATTATTATGAAACTTAAATATTTTATTTCGTTTTTTGCACTGGTCGCCCTTCTGTCAGGCTGCTCTGACGACGAAGCGATGACGCTGCTTGATGAAATTCAGGTTTCATCCTCCTATGTGAGCATTGACGTGGCTGGTGGTTCCACTACGATAACCCTCAATGCCAAGGGAGCATGGGCGTTTGACGAAGAAGAGATCCCCGAATGGCTGACCATCAACCCGATGACTGGTGGCGCTGGCGAGAACAAGGTCACCTTCAGTGCCGAAGCTGCCCTCGATGGCCGCAGCACCGTTCTTCACGTCAAGTGTGGCGAGGTGAAGCAGACCATTAACGTGATTCAAGGCCTTTCGGTCGCCAGCGAGGCAACTTGTGCCGAGGTCATTGACGGTCCCGAGAGCAAGACCTATCGCGTGACGGGTACCGTGGCCAAGATTGAGAATACCACCTTTGGCAACTGGTGGCTCGAAGACGAGACCGGCTCCATCTACATCTACGGTACGTTGGACGCACAGGGTCGCACCAGGAACTTCTCGAGCTGGGGCCTTGAGGAGGGTGATATCATCACTGTCGAGGGTCCCAAGACACTCTATGGCACCAAGGTCGAGCTGGTTGACGTTACCGTCATCAATATCCAGAAGTCGCTCGTTAAGGTCGAGAGCATTGACCCCGAGGATGCTACCATTCCTCTCGAGGGTGGCCAGGTGGAAGTCAATCTGACCTGCAAGACCAACAACGGCATCTCGGTAGAGATTCCCGATGAGGCCAAGGATTGGCTCAGCATCGTTTCGGTGAGCGGTGGCGCTGAGCCCGTTGTGACCTTCCGCGCTCCTGCCAACACTGGTGGCGACCGCAATGCAACCGTTGTCTTCACGACCACCGACGACGATGATCACGTATATACTGCCCAGGCCACTATCAACCAGAAGGGTTCGATTGTGGCTGCAACGGTAGCCGAGTTCCTCGAGGCCCCGGAAGGCGACTCACAGTATCGCTTGACGGGCGTGCTCCAGGCACTGTATGAGTACAATGGTAACGTCAGGGGCTTCTACATCCGCGACTACACCGGTCAGGTACTGGTTTACAACCCTGCAGGCTTTACCACCGACGTTGCCAAGGTGGGTGACGTTGTTACCGTCCTCGGCAAGCGCAGTTCCTATAATGGCACTCCTCAAATGGGTTCGGCCCAGTTCGAAGAACTTGTACACGCGGTAACTGCTGTGAACATCGACGAGTTCCTCGACAAGGAGGATGATCCCAACGTATTCTACATGATTACGGGTACGATTATGGAAATCACCAATCCCGTCTATGGTAACGTGGTACTGGACGATGGCACCAACGATGTCGTGGTCTATGGCACTTATCCCGGCTGGGGCGCTACCGGCGAGAACCGCAAGAACTGGCTCGAGACCGCTGGCATCGAGGTTGGTGACAAACTCACGGTGATCGGTGTGAGATATACTCACAACGGCACTCCTGAATTGTCCAATGGTATCTACTTCTCTCACGAGAAGGCTCAGTAACCCCTAGGGCAATGAAATGATGGATTTCTAAGTCCCGTTACTAAGTGTATTTACATTTTTTATCATGAATTGAGCAAGGGGGGGAGTAGCTAATCAAGGTTATTCCCCCCTTTTTTTAAAAGAAATCCGACCTAAACTACGAATTTCATGAATTTTTTTGTTTGTGAAATTTGCGAAATTTGTGGGTTTTAATGGTTTGGGTTATTAACATTACAATCACTATGCGCAGATTCTTTTCGGTCATTATGCTGCTGGCTGTGATGTCGTTGCAGGGATGGGCAGCAGGTCGCGACACTTACACGGTCATTATCTCGCTCGACGGCTTGCGGTGGGACTACCTGGATGCCTATGACGTGCCGTTCATGAACCAGTTGGCGCGGGAGGGCGTCAAGGCGGTCATGCAACCGTCATTCCCCAGCAAGACCTTCCCCAACCACTACACGCTGGCGACAGGCCTTGTGCCCGACCACCACGGCATCATCACCAACATCTTTTGGGACCGAGAGCGTGGGGTGGAATTCTCGTTGAAGAACAAGAAGACGCGCACCGATGGGCGCTATTACGGTGGCGACCCCGTGTGGCTCACTGCCAAGCGCCAGGGCGTGAAAACGGCAACGGTCTTCTGGGTGGGCAGTGATGTGACCATCCAGGGTGAGCATCCTACCTATTGGCATGACTATCAGACCGAGGAAATCGACTTCCCCGGCCGTGTGGACGAGGTTATCCGTCTGCTTAAACTGCCCGAGGAAAAGCGTCCTCACCTGGTCATGGCCTACTTTGAGGAACCTGACCGCAGTGGCCACAACTACGGTCCCATGAACCGCGTGACACGCCGTGAGATGGAGGATATGGACTTGTTGCTGAGCAAGATGTGGGCGCGCATTCAACTGCTACCCATCGCCGACAAGGTCAACCTCATCATCACGGGCGACCACGGCATGACCAGCGTTGACCCCAAGCGCTTTGTGAACATTAATGACGTGTTGCCCAAGCACTGGTATGAGCGTTTTTGCAACGACTATCCCACGCTCATCTATGCCAAGGAGCCGCAGTATATCGACTCCATCTACAACGCTTTGCAACATGTGGACCACATCCGTGCTTGGAAACGGGGTGAGTTGCCCGCTTATCTGAACTATGGCAATAATCCCAACATGGGCGACGTGGTCGTGCTGCCCGATGTGGGATGGCACTTTGACGACAAACCTTCCAAGAAGGAACGCGGCAGTCACGGCTTTGACCACATGGCAGCCGACATGCAAGTGGGTTTTCGAGCCATCGGCCCCGACTTCAAGGTGGGTTACAATAAGCCCGACCGCTTTCGCAACGTGTGCATCTACTCGTTGTTGTGCTACCTGTTGGGCGTGCAGCCATCACCCAACGACGGCGACCTCGATGAAGTCGCCGACATGTTGCGATAAGTCTGCCAGTATGAGATAGACCGCATGAAGGATGCCAAACCGGGCTACTTGATGCGGTATCTTTTTGGAATATATTTCTTGGTGTTGTTTTTGTCGAGCAGGAAGGCCAGCAGCTCCTCGGTATGGTCTCCGCCAAACGGGCCGTTGGCATACTGGTACAGGATGGTGCCGGGAACGCTGACGTTGAACTCGATGCATATCGGTTCATTCTCTTGATTAAGCGTGAAGTCCCAGCCCACGATGCCAAAGGGATGGAGCCTCTCATGGCCCTGCTTGGCGATGGCGATGATGTCGTCGAAGCGTGGCGACACGCGCTCGTGCAAATCGACGCTGATGTCGGTCAGTCCCCTGAAGGAGCCGTATTGCTCCTTGACGGTGCCATCTTTTTCCACACCCACCACATTAACAATCTCCTCGCCATCGATGTAGCACACATCGGTGAAATAGCCCTCAAGCCCAAATCGGATGCTCGATGAGAGCACTTTTACCTCGCCCTCGTGCTTCCAGGTGATGATACGGAAGATGTTGACCGATGTTTTGCAGAATTGGCTCATGAAGTCGCTCTGGAAGATACGCTCCTGGACAATGAAGTTGCCGCCGATGCTCTCGAGCAGCAGGTCCTTGATGTCATCGGGGGATTTGGCATGAATCAATCTCACCCCTTTACCAGCATATGATCCCTTGGTCACTTTGATAACCAGGGACTTATCTTCGCCCAATTCGTCGTAAATGGCCTTGCTGAAGGGCGGCAGTTCGTCTAGGGAATAGTGTTTCCAGTCCTTGTCGTAGATGCCATTGTGGTAAATGTGGGCAAGAGTCTTGGGGAACCTGATGTCAGGCAAAAAGAATTCGTAAAGGTTCTTGTCGTCCCAGCCAGGGATGGATTTCTCGTCGTTGTAGTGCCTGAACAGGGCAAAACGGGCGATAGGGTCGGGGACGAAACTCGGGTCGTGAAGCCCAGTAACGCCATAGTACATCTGGTGCCATCGATAGTCCCTGAATCCGACGCCGTATGGCCGCCAGAACTCGTCAATCGCTCGCTTGTCGGCTGCGGTGAGTTCTGGTTGTGGAAACCGTTTCATGAATGCACTGGCGGCTCTGTCCGACCCCGACAGGACGACCCAGTCCGACAGGGCTGACGGTAAACGCAAGACGCCGTTATATAAGCCTTTGACTTGTCCTCTGATGCTCATAATAATAGGATGAGTAGTGAAAGAAATCGTGCAAATGTAGCATAAAAAAATCACATAGCTCCCGATAAAGCCCATTTTCGCAACAATGTAATGAAGGAAACCTGTGATTTGCTTCTGATAAGAGGACGAACAATTAACTTTCGGGTCTAGGTGTTGTGGCTTTGAGGGAATTGTTGTAATTTTGCAGGTTGATTACAAGAATATTATCACAATAACAATACATTATACTAGAACAATGGCAAAACAGGAAGACGTTTTCAAGAAAATCGTGTCGCACGCCAAGGAATATGGCTTTGTGTTCCCCTCGAGTGAAATTTATGACGGCCTCGGCGCGGTTTATGACTATGCGCAGAACGGCGTTGAGCTGAAGAACAATATCAAGCGTTACTGGTGGGAGGCGATGACCCTGCTGCACGAGAACATCGTGGGCATCGACAGCGCCATCTTCATGCACCCCACCATTTGGAAGGCCTCGGGTCACGTTGACGCGTTCAACGATCCCTTGATCGACAACCGTGACAGCAAGAAGCGCTACCGCGCTGACGTGCTCATCGAGGACGAGATCGCCAAGATCGAGGAGAAGATGAACAAGGAGTGTGAGAAGGCAGCCAAGCGTTTCGGCGACAAGTTCGACGAGGCGATGTTCCGCCAGACCAACCCCCGCGTGCTTGAGAACCAGAAGAAGCGCGACGAACTTCACGCCCGCTACGAGAAGGCAATGAATGCCAATGACCTGGCCGAGTTGAAGCAGATTATCGTTGATTATGAGATAGTTGATCCCGTGAGCGGTACCAAGAACTGGACCGACGTTCGTCAGTTCAACCTCATGTTCAAGACCCAGATGGGTAGTAGCGCCGATGCGACAATGGACGTCTATCTGCGTCCCGAGACGGCACAGGGTATCTTTGTGAACTTCCTGAATGTGCAGAAGACCGGCCGCATGCGCATCCCCTTTGGCATCGCTCAGATCGGTAAGGCCTTCCGCAACGAGATCGTGGCTCGCCAGTTCATCTTCCGCATGCGCGAGTTCGAGCAGATGGAGATGCAATTCTTTGTACGCCCCGGTGAGGAGTTGAAGTGGTTCGACTACTGGCGTGAGCAGCGCCTGCGCTGGCACAAGGCCCTCGGCTTGGGTGACGAGAAATACCGCTTCCACGACCATGAGAAGTTGGCCCACTATGCCAACGCTGCCACCGACATCGAGTTCAAGATGCCGTTCGGCTTCAAGGAGGTGGAGGGAATCCACAGCCGCACCGACTTCGACCTGAGCCAGCACGCCAAGTTCTCGGGCAAGAAGATCCAGTACTTCGACGCCGAGCTGAATGAGAGCTACACCCCCTATGTCATCGAGACCTCGATTGGCGTGGACCGCATGTTCCTGTCGGTGATGTGCTCGAGCTACGAGGAGCAGCAGCTCGAAGGCGGCGACACCCGCGTGGTGCTCCACCTGCCCAAGGCTCTGGCTCCTATCAAGTGTGCCATCCTGCCGCTCGTCCGCAAGGACGGCATGCCCGAGAAGGCACATGAGATCATGAACATGTTGAAGTTTGACTTTGCCTGCCACTACGAGGACAAGGACACCGTGGGCAAGCGCTACCGTCGCCAGGATGCCATCGGTACCCCCTATTGCGTTACCGTTGACGGCCAGACCCTTGAGGACAACACCGTCACCCTGCGTGACCGTGACACCATGCAGCAGGAGCGTGTTGCCATCGCCGACCTGCCCGCAATTCTTGCCCGCGAGTGCAGCCTGAACAACGTTTTGCGCAAACTCATGTAAGTACAATTAGGCTTTAGGCCTGCGCCTAAGGTTTGACACCTTATCAGAATAAAATGAAGAAATTAGTCTATACTGCCTTCTTGGCTATCGTGGCCCTCACGATGCTGGATTCATGCATGGGCAAAAACGTGTATGACGAGTACAAGGATTGGCGCCAGTTAAATGAGGAATGGTATGCCAACCAGGTCCAATCAGGCCAGTACTATGTTGCCATCGCCCCATGGGATCCCTCGGCACAGGTGCTCATGCGCTGGCACAACGACACGATGCAGACCCGCTTCAACCTCAAGCCGCTCATCTCATCGACTGTTGACGTGATTTACAAGTTGAGGTTGTATAATGGTACAGCCGTGGATTCGTCCTATATCTCGGGCGTGGCCGACAGCACCTACCGCTCGGTGGTCCGTGATAATGTCGAAGGCTGGATGATAGCCTTGACCCGCATGCACGTGGGTGACAGCTGCACGGTCGTTGTCCCTTATCAGCAGGGATACGGAGCCAACAAGAAGTCGGCAACGCTGGTGCCTTTCAGCAACCTCGTGTTTGACATGAAACTCGTAGATATCTACAAGTACAAGGCCAACTAATTGGCCGCCCGCCACTAGTAAACGAAGAAACGAGGGTGTATCATAATGAAGTGCACCCTCGTTTCTTTATCCTGCCGTTGAGAGTGAGGTGCTGACTATTTGTCCAGGACTCGAACAGGGCGAACACTACATCCCCCGAAGCGATAGAGGAAAGCCCATGACGCCCCTCCCTCACCAAAAGTCAATCCACCAGAGGCATCGATGAACCCGGGAGATTCGCTAGACCAATAGAAACCACCCCAGTCAATGTCATCAATCGGCCCGTCACCACGACATAGAGCTGCTGGCAAAAACATTGTGGCGCCATTTGGACCCGTAACAGAATAGCCTTTCACCCCCTTCATTGTCGAAGCCTTCCAATTGCACCTTGTTATCAGTTCTTGCATTTGCGCTTCGGTGGGCATGCGCCACGATGGGCCCCAATTTATGGTTGCGGCATCATCGTCGGCGTCTAATGTTTTCTTGTTGTCAACAATTCCCAATTCACTGTCAGAGCAATACTTAGTCTGTGTATTTTCGGCACCTTTACACCACTTGTAGGTGCTCAAAGAATAGACCTCTTTGGGCGAAGTTTCCCCCCAGGCAAAGTAGTCGCCATAGTCTTCGGGACTGCTTGCGCCCACATTCATCGTTGCCCACAGAGTACCACTTGGCAATCCCAAGTCGATCCATCGGTGGTCGTTGCTGTCACTTCTATTCTCAATCAAGTTAGCCTCAGTGTTCAATGCCATCATTGTCACGAGCATAATCAATACCAAGTTCTTCATCATCCTTGATTCTATTAGATGGTTAATAACTTTCAATGATACTAGAACGAAAAACAGGCACTGAATATTATATTGAAAAAGAATATGAATGAGTTGCAAAACTCAGATTTTTAGCCTAAGATTCTGGCAATCTGGGCTTCGCTGGGATGTGGCGCAGTGACTCCTCAATTTTGACACACCCTCATTTTTCGTTACTTTTGTAAGGATTGATAGGGCTACCTCAACGACAACTGGTAGTTGTAATACTTCTCGTTGCCGGTGATGTCTTCGATGACCTTGATGAACGGCGGCATCTCTACTTCGTCGCCCTCCTTGATGCCCTCGAGTTCCAGAATCTGCATACCCAACTTGGGCTCGATGTAGGTGTCCAGCTCAAAATAGCGGTTTTTCCACACAAAGCACTTGCGCATCTTGCTGATGGGCTTGCGGTTGGGGTCGGCGATCTGCAGCAGATCGACGTACTGCTGTGCGGTGATGCGGCGCTCGGTCTCGATCTGTTTGTCGCTTCTCACGGTCTTCTTGATGGTCTGGAAATAGACGTAGCTGCCCTGCCAGCCGCGCTTGCGCACGCGCATCTCGGTGCCGGGTTCGCTCAGCAGGTAGGTCTGGGTGATCTCGCTCTCCATGTAGTCGGGGATGTCGCCCGTGACCTCGACGATGTATTTGCGCTCCTGCTCGATGGGGCTGGGCACACCCAATACGGTCGAGATTTCATTCAGCACCTGGCGTAGTTTGTCATCAAAGTCCGTCTGGTTGCCGATGACGCGCAGGTGGGGATGACCTGTCCATGCGCTTAGCACCTTGCGGTCCAACTCGCGCGCCAGCTCCACGTCCTCGCTGCGGAACTTGTTGTTCTCGTTGGTGTAGTACTGCTCGGCACCGGCGGCAGCGGTCACCATGTGCAGGATGGCCTCATAGCGGGCATCACGCAGCTTGACGGTGTTGGTGCCCATCTCCTCGGTCAACGCCTCCCACAACTCGGGCGAGACATAGGCGCTGATGTCCATCGTGCCACGGTCGCACACGATGAGCACGGGCTTGCTGCACTTGGCGGCCATCTTTGAGAAATGATCCTCAAGGGCCAACTGGATGTTGAGCGTTGATTTCTCGGCCTCAAAGAACAGGGCCTTGTTATGTGTCAGGTAGTTGATGCCGGCACTGCTGAACATCGTGGGGACCTCGGGAATAGCAAACACCTGGAACCCCAGGCTGCTGAAGTGCTCAATAATCCTTGCCATTGCCGTCGTCTTGCCGGCGCAGGGACCACCGGTCAACACAATCTTAGTGATTTTATTGGTAATCTTATCAGTCATTCTTTTACTAATGGATGATATCTAACTAGTTTTCACAAAAAGAAAGCCAAAGGTACACACAATCTTCCACCCCCACAACCTTTCCACACTAAAAGATGTGAAAAACCGATTTGCCGGCTATCACACAGTCGTTTAAGAATTGCAAGCTTTCGGTTTGCAAAAAAAATAGATGTTTTTATCCGAGGCGGCGGTGGACGAAGTCGACGATGAATTGGGCGGTGCCCTCGATGCCGAGGAGGCTGGAGTCGATGCACAGGTCGTAACTGTCGGCGTGGCCCCAGAGTTTGTCGGTGTAGAAGTTGTAGTACTCGGCACGCAGTTTGTTGGCCTTGTCGGCACGCTTTTCAGCGGCCTCGGGTGTGTCACAGTCGCCTCGGGCGATGATGCGTTCTACCCGGTCCCGGATAGGGGCATGCAGGAACACGCTGATGACGGGGCACTGTTCGCGCAGGACGTAATCGGCTGTGCGCCCCACAATGACGCATGAATTGCGCTCCACAAGCTCTTTCATCACCTGGCACTGGGCCTTGTAAATGTTGTCGTCGCTCATAGGCACATCGCTCATGAAGGTCGAACCTGCCATGGCCAGGTTGAGCGGCCACAGGCTGGGAAAGAACTTGGGTGTACGCTCATCGACCGCTTCAAACATCTCGGTCTGTATGCCGCTAGCCTTAGAGGCCTCGATCAGCAGTTCCTTGTCAAAGTAGTTGATTCCTAACAGTTGAGCCACGCGTTGGCCCACCTCGCGGCCACCGCAGCCAAACTGGCGCCCGATGGCTATCACATAATTTTGGTTGTTTTTAAGGTTCTCGTTCATCGATATATCGTGTATTGGTTTAATCTTCAACTCTAGCAGGGCGGTCAGACAACTCGCGCTCCTCGTAGGGGTTGTCATTGATGATGACCGTGAGCCATTTCAAGCCCTTGCCGGGAATCCACTGCGTGATGACGTTAGTGGGATAGTGTGAGGTGGGGAAGTCCACAAATTCAAACTCCTGTACAAACTTCACCTTGCCCTGGCGCTTGAAGGTGCTTTCCAGCAACGGCACGTTGTCCTTGCCCGTGAGCAGCACGAAGTGGTAACGCTCGTGCTCCAGTTCGCCATAGTAGAGTGTGGCATCCTTGCTGCCGCGGGTCACGATGTCGTCGCTGTGGACGGCAATAGAGACCTCGCCGCTGGCCTTAGGCTCCAGCAGCATCACGAAGGTGCGGTTCTGGTAATCCTCGTTGGCAATCGTGTCCATGACCAGGTTGATGGCGTCAAGAAGACCGGCGTCGGCCTTCTTCGAGGGTGTCAGCTGTTTCATTTCAACGGTGATGGTTTTCTCGGGCAGGGAGTTGCGCTGGCCCATAGTGAGCTGGCGGGTAACGATGACCTCGTTATCCTTGGCCCACAGGCTGCCACAAAGCAGCATACACATCATCACGGTGACGAAAAATCTTCTCATGATCATATCTCTAATTGGACGTGCTAAGTTAATCATTTTTTTAGACAATCAAGCCCTCTCGAGGTTTAATTTTCATGATATAAGTCTCAAAGCCCGTAGGGCTGGCATGGCATTGGCCGTTGTGAAGCGGAGTGGAGCGATTGTAAATGAGCTTTCCGCAGTGAGTGGCCCCCTTCAGGGCCCATATCGAAATCCGCGCTTCTCCCTAGGCCACACTGACCTTCGGCCAGTGCGCCGTGGGGCTAGCTCAAGTCAAGGCCGCTGGCCTTGTGCAGGTCATTCGACCTGCCGGCCACGCCAAGGCGAGGCCCTACATGCTAAACCGCGACATATGCAACCTTAGTGATTTCTTTTCTAGGTCACTAATGGGTTTGTTAGCGAAATTGGTATTAAAAAAGTGGGAGTTTGGGTGCTATAGTATTTGGTAGTGGGGTAATAAAAAACAACAGACTCGCCGTCTCGACGAATCTGTTGCAATCTCTTAAATCATTACCTTATGAAAAAAATTATTACCTAAATTGCGGTGCAAAATTACTGCCAAAATATTTCATAGCCATCAAATATAATGTTAAAAAAGACTAAAATGGTTGTAAAAATTCATGTTTAATTTTTTGGCACAATCTTACATGCTGAGTAACAGGTCAATAAGAGCACTGACGTCACCGATGGAAACTTCGTTGTCTCCGTTCAAATCGGCCCTGGGAAGCGTGTCGGCATCGATTTGACCCGATAGCAGGATGTCAATAAGGGCGCTGACATCGCCGATGCCCACCTCGCCATCGCCATTCACATCACCGACAATATAGGCATATTGGTCGGTAATATCGGCGACGGTATATTTGTTGGTCGTCGAGGTGATTGCCAGATAAATGTCCTTATTGATACCCGTCACGTCTTCGCTCTGGTGCGCATTGTCACCCTGGCTGAGAACTACATTAAAGGTATAGTCCTCGCTGCCAACGTTGAAGGTGCGATAATAGAAGCGTTGACCCTTGATGACCTTGGTGGCAGTGACTCTCACGCCCGGCCAGGTGTCGTTGATGGCACCCGTATCGTCCCACGCATAGACATAGACGCTGCTCCAGTTGTTGGGAGACGTGGTCGGATCCTTGATATAGACTGTGGCGGTGTAGGGCACGAAGCCGTGGAAGATGTACTCGCGTTGTACAATGTTGCGCACCTTGCCCTCATAGAGCACACCTGCGGTCAATACCGTGTTGTCGTTGAAGGTGAGGCGGACGCTGCCCGTGGCATGGGCGCTGCTGGCGGTGGGCGTGGTGCCGTTGGTGGTATAGACGATGACGGCGTCGCTCTCGCTGGCGGTGATGTTTACCGTGACGCTGCCCTGGTATTGTCCTGATGGCTTGTCAATCGTCAAGGTGGGGGCGGGGGAGGTGTAGTTGGTTACCTCGTGGTGCCAAGTGCCGTCGATGTAGTAGCCGTGGTTGCGGAAGGTCAGGTCGCTGGTCTGCTGGCCATCGGTGACAAAGATGATGCCCGTGGGCTGGCTTGTCAAGGTGCCGTTGTAGATCCACTTCCATATCTTGCGGGTGCCGTCGTTGTTGGTACCCATGAGGGTCATCGACTGACCGGGCCAGTTGCCGCCCGTGAAGTTGCTGCTGCTGTTCCATATCCAGGTCGTCACGCTGCTCACGCTGGTACTGGTCTCGAGGAACACACTCATGTCATCTTCCTCGCAACTGGGCTCATAGACGTCAAGAGGAGTGATGGGCGTGTTGCCGTTGCCCTCACCGTCGTTGCTCGACAGTTCCTCTTGGGTGCCGTCATAGTTCAGGACGGTGCCAGCGTTGGCGCTGCTGGTGTACAGGTAAGGTCCGTCCGTGCCGATTTTGCCAGGAGCGGGGGTGAGGCTTGTCGAAAGCACATAGATGCGCATGTTGCCCTTGCCGCTGCACGAGGTGGTGGTCAGGGTGCCGTTGGTCACTGTTTTGACATCACCCGTCACACAGTCGGTGTAGGTGCCGTTGAGCACGCCCGTGAAGGTCGCGGGACCGTTGATGGTAACCAGCACGTAGCTGTCGGTCGTGCCGTCGGTGTAGCGGCGCTTGAAGGCGTAACCGCCGTTGGAGGAGCACCCCGTGGTGCTATACTGGCCCTTGCGCAGGGCAGGCACAGCCTGGCGGATGCGGTTCAGTCGCTGCAGGTGCTTCACCAGGGGCTTGGAGAGCGTGGCTGCCATGTTACCCGTTGCGCCGCTAGCCTGGCCAAAGTCGCTGGTGTTAAGGTTGCCCTTGATGTAGCCGCCATAGTAGGCGCGGCCACTGTCCTTGAGCGAGCCGTTGCCACCCGGATCGATGTTCTTGCCGGCCTTGAACTCGATTTCGCTGCCATAGTACAGGCACGGAATACCGCGGAAGGTGAACATAAAGCTCAGGTTCTCGGCCCACTGATCGGTACCCTCGTTGAAGCGGATGTTGTCGTTGGGACCCGGGCTATAGTCGTGGCTATCGACATAGACGACATTGTAGGTAGCATCATTATAGTACTTGTCGCCATTGATGGCAAGGTTCCACACGCTGCCGATGTTATGGAACGAGTAGTGAACCGGGAAGTCGATAACGTTCAGGCCCGAGGCGCGGCTCACGTCGGGCGTGTGATAGTTGTTGCCGTTGAGCACAGCGTTGCTTGATGTGGGCATGGAGCTACTGGTCTCGGTACAGTTGTCGGCATACATCTGCTGGCAGGAGCCGATGTTGGCCAGCGTGCTGAGGTCGGTGCTCTCATAGATGGCGATATTGTCCCAGTAGGTCGCGTCGTTATTCCAGCTGTAGTTCTTGCTCTCGGCCCAAGTGTAGAAGTAGGGCGAGAGGACAGGCTGGTTGCGGTAGGTGACGCTTCCCTGGAAACGGGCGCAAACCTCGGTGCACATGAAGAAGTCGGCTTGGTTCAGGCGTTTGTGCTTATATTGCTCACCCAGAGCCTGGAAAGCGGGGATATAGATCTTGTTGAACGTCAGGCGTGAAATGTGGCCGCCCGTGTCGATACGGAAACCATCCACGCCCATCTTGATGAACGAACCATAGCAGTTGATCAGATAGTCGGCCACGGCGGGGTTCTCGGTGTTCAGATCGACGCAGTCACCAGCAATCTGAGCCCACCAGCGGGTGTTGTCATCCCAGTTGAACTGGCCGAAGTGGTGCCAGTAGTTGTGGTTGTCGTGGTTCTGGTTGTCGGTGTTCTTCATCTGCTTTAGGCGGGCGTCATATTGCTGGCCCGAGGGCAGGTTGTTGTAATTGGTGGGCAATACGCCTCCTACCGAGTCGGTGGTATAGGGCTTCATGCACTCGTTGATCTTGAACTGATTAGCGCTCCAGTCGCGTGTGAAGAGTTTGCACAGGTGCTCTTCACCAAAGTTGCCCGTATGGTTCAGTACCACATCGAGCAGCACCTTCATGCCGCGGGCATGTGCCTCGTCGACGAGCGTCTGGAAGGTGGTGTCGCCGCTCTCGTAGCGGTGGTCCACACGCGAGAAGTTACGGGCGTGATAGCCATGGTAGTCCAGGCCCGAGGCATTCTCGACGATGGGCGTTACCCACACGGCTGTGAAGCCTAGCGCCTTGATATAGTCCAGTTTCTCGATGAGGCCCTTGAAATCGCCGCGCCAGCAGGGGTCGCCATGGTTGGCGCTAGCGCCGTCCCAGCACTGTGCGTTGTTACTCGGGTCACCATCATAGAAACGGGTGGTAATCACAAAATAGATGCTCTCGTCGCGGAAGTCGTTGCGCGGCCCAATAAACGCGGCCCACGCCTGCTGCGTCGCCAGCATTGCCAGCAACAGCACCACGATACATTTGATATTTTTCATAATTGAATAAATTATTTAAAAAGATGTGATAAAAACTCACCAAATGTACTTATTATGCGTCAACCATGAGGAAAATATCCAAGAAAACCTGTGTTTCTTTAGTATGCAAACGTTTGCATATTTTTTATCAAAAATGAGAGGCGCAAGACCATGCTTGCGCCTCTGCTGATAAGGTGATAATCAAAGGCTGGATTAATAGCCGAAGATCTCCTCGAGGGTGAGTCGGTGGATGGGGCCAATCTTCTCGAGGGCCTCGATGTCGAGTTCTTTCTCGTCACCCAGGATGAGGTAGCGGTAGGGCTTGCCTGCCATGTTCTGCTGCTCAAACTTGACGATGTCGTCGAGCGTGAGGCCCGGCAGGGCATTGAAGACTACCGAGTTGATATCGTAGTCCAGACCCAGGCGCTGAGCCGACAGGTAACTGTTGAGGACGCCGGTGCGCACGACACGACGGCTGGCGAGTTTCTTCATCAGCGACTCCTTAGCCAGGGCAAAGGCGGTCTCGCTCTGGGGAATGGTGCCCACGATGTTGTTGAACTCGTTGATGCAGTCCATCATCTTGTCGTTCTGGGTGATGATGTAGGTCATCGCATACTCGGGGTGGGGCAACTCGCTGGGCTGGCGGTAGTAGGCGGCAGCCGAATAGGCTAGACCGCGTGCCTCGCGCAGCTCCTGGAAGACGATGGCGTTCATGCTGCCGCCGAAGTACTCGTTGAACAGGTTGATGGTTGCGGCATGCTCGGGCTCCCACTGGGTGCCCTCGTTGTGGTACTGCATCATGTAGATGTTTTTGGCGTCATAGGGGGCCAGCAGGATCTCGGTCTGCGGTGTGGTCTGCTCCATGTAGGGGGTGCCCACGGGAACGGCAGCCAGGTTCTTCTTGGTCTTGTGCACCTTCTTGAGGCACTTGTCAAGCTCCTTCTGGGTCATGGGACCATAGTAAACCACGGTGTGTTGCATGTCGCGCAAGCCCTTGACGAGGGCGAGCAACTCTGCAGGCTTGGTGTTGCGCAGTTGCTGGGCGCTCATGATGTCGGTGTAGGCATTGCGGGGACCGTAGGTGCCATAGGCACTAAGGCGGCTGAAGCATTCATCCTGGCTGCTCTTGGCGTCGTTGCGTGACTTGATGATGGCTTCCACCATGTTGCTGTAGGCTCCCTCATCGACCTGCGCGTTGGCAGCCAGATCCTCGAGGAGTGCCATGGCCTCGGGCATGTTCTCGCTCAATCCGCTCAGCCAGATTGTGATGTAGTTGTCGGTTACATTAAACGACATGTCGCAGGCCAGTTTGTACATGCGCTGCTTGAACTCGGTGGCCGACATCTTCTTGGTGCCCAGGTAGTCCAGGTAGCCCAGGGCGGTGCCATAGCGGTTGTCGGCGGTGTTACCGAAGTTGAACTGGTAGCCCAGGTAGAACAGGTCGTCTAGGTCGTTGTGTTTGTAAAGTAGCGGCAGTTTCTTGTTGGTCTGGCCGACGGTCATCTCCTTGCTGTAGTCCACAAACTGCGGCTGGATGGGCTCAACAGTCTCGCCCAGGATGTTGCGAACGAAGTTGCTCTGCATGTCGCGGTTAGTGGGAATGGGGGTGATGGCGGGCTTGTCGATCTTCTTCTCGGTGGTGTCAACGCCCATGCGCTTATAGACGCACACGAAGTTGTTGTCCAGCAAGTGGCGGTTGGCAAAGTCCACAATCTGCTGCTTGGTCATGCCGGCCATGCGGTCCAGCTTGCCCACTTCCTGGGCCCAGTCCACGTGGTTGATAAATGCGTTGACCAGTTGGCTGGTGCGTGCCCTGTTGTTGTCGAGGGCACGCAGGTAATTCAGCTTGTTGTTGTTGACCACGCTCACGAGCAGGTCGTCGTCAAAGTTGCCTGCACGCAGTTTGGCGAGCTCGCCAAGCAGGAGCGCGCGCACTTCCTCGAGCGTCTGGCCCTCGTTGGGATAGCCCAGAAGCAGGAGCATCGAGTAATCGGTCATCAGGTCGCTATAGGCGCCAGCGCCCATCACCTTGAGGGGCTGGTTCAAGTTGAGGTCGATGAGACCTGCGGTGCCGTTAGAGAGCATCTCGGCAACTACGTCCATGGTATCGCACTGCAGGGAATTGCCTGCGTCAAAGCGCCAGCCCAGGGCCACAAACTCGGCCTCCTGGCCAATCACGGTGGTGTCGATGGGAGCGGTGATTGGCTTGAGGGGCGCAAACTCGGGACGATAGAGGTTGTTGTTGGGCTTCCAACTGCCGAAGTAGCGCTCCAGGATGGTGATGACCTCATCGGGGTCAAAGTCACCGGCCATACAGATAGCCACGTTGTTGGGGCAGTAGTAGTTGTGGAAGTAGTTCTTGATGTTGGTGATAGACGGGTTCTTGAGGTGCTCCTGGGTACCGATGGTCGTCTGGGTACCATAGGGGTGGGTGGGGAACATCTTGGCGCTCAAGGCCTCGAATATCTTTCTCTGGTCCTGTGCGATACCGATGTTGTACTCCTCATACACGGCCTCGAGCTCGGTGTGGAAACCGCGGATGACCATGTTCTGGAAGCGGTCGGCCTGGATGCGGGCCCAGCGGTCCACCTCGTTGGCGGGAATGTCCTCGGTATAGCAGGTGACGTCGGTACTGGTGTAGGCGTTAGTGCCTTGACCACCGATGCCGGCCATCAGCTTGTCATACTCGTTGGGAATGTTGTACTGGGCGGCCAGCTGCGAGATGCTGTCGATCTCGTGATAGAGTTGGCGACGACGCTCGGGATCCTTCACGAGGCGGTACTGCTCGTAGCGGGCCTCGATGGTGTCGAGCAGCGGCTTCTCGGCCTCGTAGTTGCTCGTGCCGAAACTCTGTGTGCCCTTGAACATCAGGTGCTCCAGATAGTGGGCCAGACCAGTGGTCTCGGCGGGGTCATTGCGTGAACCGGTACGCACGGCGATGTGGGCCGTGATGCGGGGGCTCTGGTGATTGACACTGAGGAACACCTTGAGGCCGTTGCTCAGGGTGTAGCACTGTGTGGCCATGGGGTCGCCAGGGACCGTCGTGGCCTTAGGTGTTGCTGCTGCAAGCCCCAAGCACGTCAGGGCCGTCAGCATCATGATGAATAATTTCTTCATTCTTTGGTCTGTTAATTAGGTTATTAAGTGATATTAGTTAGTTATTGGGGGCAAAGGTAAGAATTTTTTTTAATAAGTTGATAGTGAATGGGTGAATAGTTTGTTATTGCGGCCCCTTACTGCTCTGGGGAGTCGTTTTGGCCCAAACCCCTGCGGGAGGCTAATGCGAGTTACACAAATTAATCTAATAAAATGCGAATGACATTTTATAAATTTTTAATGTCCGAGTTTAGCAGGCCTTCGACCTGCCGGCCTCGCCTTGGCGTGGCCCTACATGCTAAATTGCTATAACAGCACTGATGTCGAAGTGTTTATGTGGCCTTTGTGATTTTCCCGTGACACCAATGATCATAAAAAGAAGTGTAATTCGCTTGGAAAAAAGGTTAACTGCTAAATAGTTTTCTTACTTTTTTCGGTTAGGATTTGGCGATTTCCTGGAAAATCAATAATTTTGTACCAGTTATTATCACTTTTTTTATTGCAACCCAAAATTTATACTCACCGAGCCGACTTGTGCGCTGATGTCATGTTTTACCTTGTCTTGATAGCAACGGGCGGTTCATAAACAAACAAAAATTTATTATTATGATGAGAATCAATCTAAAAAAGATCTTGTGGGCCCTTATGTTCGTTGTCGCTGGTGCGATGACCGCTTCGGCCGTTCCAGCCCATCCTCGGCCCATGGATGTCACTCAGAGCGACGGCAGCAAACTGACCGTGCGCTTGGTCGGTGACGAGTTCTATCACCGCTCGATGACTACCGATGGCTACACCCTGCTGCAGCGCAGCAATGGCGACTATGTGTATGCCGTTGAGTCGGGTTCGCGACTGGTTGCCAGTGATGTGGTAGCCCACAACCCGATGATGCGCAACGCTGGCGAGTTGAAAATGCTCTCCAGCCTCCAGAAGGGCTTGACCGACAAGGCGATGATTGCTAAGGGCAAGAACCTACGCGTCAACCGTGACAAGCTGAATGCCGCTAATAGGGCCGAAAACGATGACTTCCGTGGTTTGCTGGTGCTTATCAACTTCAATGACAGGACTTTCACCTATGGCGCCGATTACTTTGAGGCCATGATGAATCAGCCCAACTACACGGGCTACTACCGTACCGATGGAAGCTTTGTGCCCTGCACCGGTAGCGCAAGAGACTATTATGTGGACAATAGCATGGGACAGTTCGAGCCGCAGTTCGACATCGTTGGCCCTGTGAACGTGGATTATTCCTGCACCTATCCCCACGGCTATGAACCTACGGCGGGTGAGGTCTTTGTCGCTGCCATAAATGCCCTGGACCCCTCGATTGACTTTAGCCAATATGATCGTGACCAGGACGGCATTGTGGACATGATTTACTTTGTTGTGGCAGGCTATACCGCCAACTTCAGCGGTAACAATAGCGGCTACCTGTGGCCCCACCAGTACTATATGTACTACTATACTGACCAACTCTATGACGGCGTTTATCTGGGTCGATATTCCTGCTCGGGCGAGATCTATGGTTGGGAAGATTATGGCTACACCGACCCTGATGGCATGGGCACCATCGTTCATGAGTTCACCCATGCGTTGGGCCTGATGGACCTCTATGATACCGATGGTTCACAGAACGGTGAAGCCAACGATCCTAACGAGTGGGACGTGATGGCCGGCGGCAATTACCTGAACGATTCGCACACGCCCGCTGGACTCTCCATCTGGGAGCGCTACCGTCTGGGCTTCGCCGAGCCCGAACTCATCAACGAGTTCAAGACGGGCTTGACCGTGGAACCCCTCAATACCACCAACACCGGCTACTGGCTGGCTACGCCCAACGAAAATGAGTTCTTCATGATTGAGAACCGCCAGAATACGAGATGGGATGCCTACTTGCCCGGCCACGGCATGATGATTGCCCGTGTCGAGTATGACGAGGACATCTGGTGGAGCAATTCCATCAATTGCGATGCCTCGCACATGCACTATGAGCTGCTGCGCGCTGGCAATGGAACATGGGCCAGTCCCAGCGACCCCTTCCCCGGCAGCGATAATGTGACTGAAATCAATAACTCGACCACGCCCAGCCTCTTGACGTGGGCCGGCCAGGAGAATGATTTCGGGTTTGCCAACATCGCCGAGAATAACGGTATCATCACCTTTGATGTGGTCAATGGCGATGGCACACCTGGTGTGCACGGCTTTGACCCGGGTGATGTGAACCATGACCACGAGGTCGCCATCAGCGACGTGTCGGTTCTCATCGACTACCTGCTGGATGCCGAGAATACTCCCATTTGCCTCATTTGTGCCGATGTTAATGGTGAAGACGGCGTGACTATTGCCGACGTCAGCGCCCTTATCGACATCCTTTTGGGTCTCTGATACTCACCCAGTGAGGTAAAATAACAACCATGAGACGGTTTTGCAGGAAAATCCGCAAAACCGTCTCATGGTTCGTGATGGTTTCACGCGTAGGGGGCTCGCCTTGGCGTGGCCACTGTGGGTGGGGTGGTTATCGTACTTGTAAATTGTAATAGTAGTTGGTGCTAGGCTAAACGGCTGTAAATAAGCTGTTTGTGCGCGTCGTACTCTTTGCCTTTATGTTTAAAATTCTGGAATTGTGTATAATTCTTTGAATTTATGGGTGTTATGTCGAATTTTTTTTGTACCTTTGCGCGATTTTTTAGATTTATTGTAATTTTTATATGACACCTACTACAAAAACCATCGTACTGAGTGACGGACGTGAGATCACTCTGCAGACTGGAAAGCTTGCTGAGCAAGCCGATGGAGCTGTTGAATT
>CACYGX010000027.1 GCA_902774055.1 uncultured Bacteroidales bacterium | reverse complement strand
CAGCATGTGCTGGACGGTATAGACACTTGTGCCTGCATCCACCTGTAATGAGCCGAAAGTGTGACGGCTGCAATGGAACGAGATCTTTTTCGTGATGCCTGCCGCTTTCAGCCAGTTCTTTAGCGGTGTCTGCGTCAACTTGTCGGTGAAACCCTCAAAGACCTTGCCCATTCCGCTGCCTCCAATCAGTTCCAAAGCCTCGTCACTGATGGGATTGTTCACCAGCTCCTTGGTCTTCTGCATCCGAAGGGTGACATACATGCCGCCGTCACCGTAGGGCTGTATGTGTGTCCATTCAAGCTGCTTGATGTCGCTTTTCCTCAGTCCAGTAAGACAGGCAAAAAGGAAAGCGGTCTTTAATACAGGGTATTCGCATGGAGTGTTCGCCAGCCTGACAAGCTCCTGTCGTGACAAGTGTTCCTTGACCGTTGGTATTGTGTCTATACGCTCCAAGAATCCGTTAGGGTTCTCCATGATCTTGTGTTCCCTGTAGGCGGTATGAAGGACTGCCCTGAATGTTGACCAATATCCTGCGATGGAATTGATGTGCAGCCTGTGTTCCGTGTGGATAGTCTGCGGGGCGGTCATCAAATACTCACGGAATCTGTTGCACAGATCGACGTTGATTTCCTCAAATGTGCATTTGCCGATGCAGAAACGGTTGAAGTGCTTATAGACATGCCGCCACTTGCAGTTCTTCTTATCGGCCTTCATCTTGAAGTAAGCAAGAAAGTCTCCTTTCATCTTCTCCTTGTCAAAAAAGTCATAGCGTTCGTTGACGATGGACTCGAAGCGACGGCAGCGCAAAGCCTCGGCTTTCTCGCGCATGCGGTCGTTATAATCCCTTTCTCTCTGATTCTTAGGCTTGGCGTAGATGTAGATGCCGAGGGATTCATGGCGCATGACCTTCATCGTGCTCTCGTCCCTGTAGCCGGGGTAATAGTCCAGATAGAAGGACAGCTGTTCTCCGCCTTTGATCTTCCGTGTGCGGAGTGTCACGGTCTTACAAATGTTGCTCATAGTACTTTACTTTATTATATGTTATACATTGATTCGTTATCGGTTGCCATGATTAATGATGGCTGTTGCCACTTTTCAGGTGCAAAGTAGTGGAATGATATATGCGTGACGATGATAACTTGCTGTAACTTGTGAATCATTGCGGAATAACTTGGTTATTGGCGAGTAATCGTGAAATTTGCCGGAATTAATGTGCTCACAGTATCCTGTAGGAGCCGAACTGCGCCAGTCGGTCTGCCATCACTTTATCAAACTCCTCCTTGACAAGCAGGTTGTTCCGTCCCACCTTGACCTTGGTGATATGGTGCTTCTTTACTATGACTCCTACGTTGGCTTTGGAAATGCCGTATTTCTCTGCCACTTCTGCGGATGAGCAGTAGCGGTCATCGGAAACGAGGTCGGTGCGGCGAAGATCGTCAAAATGGCTTTGGGAGTAGTAGGTGCGTCCGTGCTCACGCTTACTCGGTATCTTGTGGTTATGGGCATATGAGCGAACCGCATTGAGGTTCATGCCGTAACGCTCGGCTACCTCCTGGGATGAAAGCCAGTCAATGATTCCTTCAATGTCGGAGGGTGTGGCGAAAATGGCATCAACGTGTTTTTTGCTGTAGTAGTTGCGTCCTGCTATGTGGCATACGGGGATCTGGTGACGTTTGGCTGTGGTGTATAACCAAGACCGTTTGACCTTGTAGGTCTCCATCACCTCTTCGCCGGAATAGTATTCAAGGACTTCATCTGTTGGCTGCACATTCTTGCTATCCTTCTTGGAAGATGTTCGTTGTACTTTGTCAGCAGCCCTCTTTGGCTTTGAACATGGTATGACACGATTGTAGGGATTGCTCTCAAACATCTTTTCGATGTCACTCCTGCGGACAAGTGACATCCGGCTGCTCAGCCGTGAGGCAGGAAGTTTCCCCTGCTCAACGAGTTTATAGACATACTGACGGGTACAGCCTAACAGGATGGCTGCTTTGGAGAAGGTCAGGTACTCCTGCTGCTGGAGTTCCATTACCGGTTCAACGGCACGAAGGAAGTCACGTTGACGTTTCTTCCTGGCTTCTTTTGCCTGCTCGGCACATTCTTCCGAGCAGAACTTCTGCATTCCGCTCTTTGTGGTGAAAACCTTGCCACAATGTGCGCATTTTCTGGTCTTTGACATACTTGCGATATTTATTGGTTCAACATGTTCTTTGTTGTACCTCTACGCAAGGTCATTACAAGTAAACACTCGACTCTCTATGTCGTCTTTTGCCACGATGTTGCTTTTCTCAAAACTGGTTTGGAACCTGTCATCTATTGTAATCCGTCAGCAACCTTTGTCAACTCCGTTCACGATGTGGCAAAAATAAAGCCCCGTAAATTCCCTGCGGTAGAAATACGTGGCAAAAATATAGGGAATTTCCGAAGCAACCAAAAACACGTCTCGAAGTGTTAAAATCTAAAAGCAACTGTATTTCAGAGTTTTACATTTGGTTGTTCAGTGCTGTTCATGGTTGGTCTGAGGCCTCTAAATACAATCACTGAATGCATAAGCATCAATGGTTTCAACTCTTCCTGGAATTATAATATTCGTTAGGTTTTCGCAACCAAAGAACGCACAGTCACCAATTCTTTTTACTGTTCGTGGGATTGAAAAAAACATTAAACTTGTACAGCCACTGAAAACAGAAGATTTGATTTCCTTTATTTTATCAGGGATATAAACTCCTTTTAAACTACGGCAATCACTGAATGCACCGCAACCTATTTCATAGATACTATCTGGAATTATTATTTCCTCCAATGCGATACACCCTGCAAACATTTTATCCGATATCTTGCTGATACCTTGCGATATCACAACCTTTTTAAGGGCTATACAATCTGCGAATACTGAAGATTCCACTTCTGTCCCTTCAGGAATCTCGATTTCTTTAAGGCTCGTGCAACCTGTGAATGCCTTGTAACCTATCTTTGTATAATCTGGTAAAACAATTTTCTTCAGATTAGAGCAACGATGAAATGCCCAAGCACCTATTTCTGTGAAAGATGATTTTATTAATACAGCACCTATATCCTCACAATCTTGAAATGCATAGAGTTCTATTTCTTTTGTATCAATGAGCACTGCATATGGTGGAGAAGGTGGATCAGTCATCTTTCTAATCTTTTCCCTTAAAATGTCCTGATTGCGAGCCTGGATAATAATCATGCCATCGAATTCTTGTTTTCTATTGGCATTCATATAATTCAAATATGTAATAAGCGTAGCAATGCTAATAGCAAATATAGTAAGAAATATAAACCACATATCAATTCTATTAAAAATTTGAACCAAAGTTATAACTTTTTTTGCTGCCACTAGTTCATTTTATATATTTTAACTGTTTATCATGACATCATCATATTCTTTTAGATTTCGGTGATTTATTGTTCATGAGGCGCTGGTACTCGTCCTGCGCCTGCTTTATGCCCTTGTCGCCGGTCATGGTGCCCGCGGTGACAAAGGGCTCGTCCAATCGCTCGTTAAGACGGGCGATGATCTCTTCAAGTCCTTGCTATCATGCTTGATATTCAGTGGATTATTGGAGGATACAGTGTACCCCCCTTTTGTGGTATAACAGGGGTTTTAGACGATTATTACGGGATGGCGACCGTTCATAAATCACAAAATCACAATACTTTAACGTACCATAACGACTCTTAAAGTACTGTCCGAAAGTCCCAACAGGATCACGCTTCCAATTCAGGCGCTGGATTTCTGCGGTTTACCACAGAAATTCCGTGCCTTTTTTATTAATACAATTTATTTCCCTCACAGAGAGTCAAGGACGGGTTTATCTCTCAACGGTTGCAAATAATCCGATATGTCGGCGGTGCATTTCACAGAATTATGCTATTTTTGCGGTGCGGGACGAGTGAGGGAGGTAACGCCCCCGCGTCGTGCACCATTCTCGGACAGTCTCTTAAGATTGTCCGATTTTCACTCAAGGATTCCCAATCCCTTGAGTTCCTGGTCAACTTCTAGGGTGTTGGCGAAGATGTCGAGGTTCTGCGGACAGTCTGCCAGGGGCAGTTCTATCTCCATGCTGTAGTCATCGGCATCGGTGAAGATGCGGTTCTCCGATACGTACTCTATCGAAGACCCCTTCTTCAGCGCTGCCTGCTTTCCGTTTATCGTGAGTATCATAAAGAATTGCGGTTGATTTACTTGTTGCAAAGGTAAATCAACCGCGTATGCCTTGAAAAGACGCTAAGCGAAGTATTAGTTCATTTATACTCTCCTAGTTCTTCAACATCATTATAAAAATCCTTGTCGATAGACGACTGCGGTCTGACCCAAAAACAAATAATGCCAAGAACAATAAGGAAACATGATGCGAACAGGCCTGCACCAAAATCAGCTCCATGAGTCTTGACAATATCTTTGGCAAGAAACGCAACGGCAAGGATAATTGGCAATGCCATTTGTTCGGTTTTGATGAATCGTTTCGCTGCACGATATTGCTGCGGAGCATTTCCTGCTTTTTTCATAGCAGCAACATGGTGATGCATGATCATTCCAATTATAAAAGCAGTAATTGCGCTAGCAATAACGAAAGCATTAAAGGCCCAAAAATCATCTATCCAACCAAAGTAGCAGCTCAATACCTCAAACACAATAAGAATACCAAATGCTGCTAACCAACCAAACTTACTTCCCATTCCGAAAGCAATCATTTTCTCAGCTTTTTCATTGATGCGCTGACGCAGTTCCTGCAAGTACTGCACATCACTATTTTCCTGTTTTATCACATTCTGTTCTTCCATAATCAGTCTTTATTAATTGTTTGTTATTTCATCTTGTTTGCTCATTGGACGTAGCAACCACATTAAAAACTACGCAAAGGTAGCGATTTTTTCGCCTAAACACTCATTTTCTCTTAGATTTCGGTGATTTATTGTTCATGAGGCGCTGGTACTCATCCTGCGCCTGCTTCATGCCCTTGTCGCCAGTCACAGTGTTGACGGTGACGAAGGGCTCGTCCAATCGCTCGTTGAAACGGGCAATGATATCCTTCAAGTCTTTGCTCTCCTGCTTGACATTCAGCGGATTTTTGGGGGATACAGTGTACCCCCCTTTTGTGGTATAACAGGGGTTTTCAACGATTATTACGAGATGGCAACCGTTCATAAATCACAATATCACAATCTTTTAACGTATTATAACGACTCTTGAGATACCGCTTGAAAGGCCCAACAGGATCGCACTCCAGATAATGCACTGGAAACCAGCGATATATCGATGGGTCTCGGTATCTTTTTCTCTATAGAATAGTGATACCCTAAAATGTATTGGTGTCCCCCTAATAGTTAGGGGAGGTGGCGCGGAGAGCCGAAGGAGTATTTTTGCACCATGATATCCCGTAGATCTTGCAGCACCAACGCCCCCGCACTAACGGCCTCCCCTCTTAGCTAAGAGGGAGGGGGTGGTAACATACTGATTGACACAGATTGTATTTTCGTCGAGATATCGTTAAATATGAAAAAAAAGACGGCGATTGCCGTCTTTTTTTAGATAATTGCTAGGCTTGTGTATCCGTAGATAAACGTTTTTCTGTTTCTCGGTCAAGGGTGTCAATCCTGGGAGTCAAGCACGGCACGCACTGCAAACCCCTGGTAGCGGAAACCGGATAGGAGGTACCAGTGGTCGCCCCATATGCCGATATATTGCGAGCCCGAGAAGAAGCCTAGGGCGATGGAGCGGATTGATTGATCGAGCGTGCGTGACCAATAGTTGCCGTCCGGGTCACTGAAGCCTTGGGGGGAATCATCCTTTTGGCTCGTTGCGGGCAAGAACATGGTGTTGCCATTGGGACCAGTGACCATCATGCCGTTTACACCATTGAGCTGGGTCCACTTCCAAGTGCAACTGTCACACAGTTCTTGAATTTGCTCCCACGAAGGCATGCGGCCACCAGGATAATGGGCACAGGCGGCATCGTCCTCGCGATCCAACTCCGTCTTGTTGTCTACAAAACCGTTGTAGCCAAAAGAACTTTCGTCGCTGTACTTCGTCAGCGTTTCCTCGTCGCCGTTGCACCACTTGTAGGTGCTCCAGTCATAGAAGTCCTTGGGCTCGGTCTCGCCCCAGGCGAAGTAGTCACCAAATTCCTCGGGTGCGCTTGCGCCCACGTTGCACGTCGCCCATAGCGTGCCGCTAGGCAGTCCCAGGTCAACATATCCATCTATGTGCTTAGCAGGTACCACGAAGGACTGCTCAACGGTCTCACTATTTTGCATACCGTCACCATAGCCATAGCCCTTAACCACGATGGTCTGTTGCTTATTAGTTTGGGTAACTGTATAGGGCAGTGTTTTCTCCTCACCGTTAATAAATGCCTTGTAACTGTTCGGGCAGGTTGCGGTGATTGTGAAGCTTTCGTTCATAGCGAAGACAGGAGCCTTAGCCACAGGCATTGGTTCATCATTTCCACATGATGTAAGAGATGCCAGCCCCGCAGCAAACGACAATAATAAAATAAATAGCTTAATCGTTTTCATTGTGTAAATCATTAAATATTAAATTGTGAATTCTAATTAAGTGATATCTTGTTTATATATCATTGTGCGTTGCAAAGGTAGTAAAAAATATTGCTAAACATTTCTTTTTCTCATCTTTATCGGTGATTGGGATAAATCGTTCTCGCTCGGCAATGCTCATGCAAGCATGGCATTGCGCTCAATTCTTCACGATTATATTGTTCATGGGGCGCTGGTACTCGTCCTGACTTTTATAATTTTGGAAAAGTTGCTCAACCGATTAGACCTTGAAAAGACGTTGTTCTATGATAGAACTATTGACACTAGTGATGACAAATTTGAAAAATGATTTGTTTGAATTTGTGTGCGATTTGTTTTGATTTTTCAGAGCGCTGTGAGGTGATATCCACGATGCTGGCACGTGTACACGAAGGCGTTCGCGACTCTTTCAAAATGAAGACAATAAACACAATAAATACAAGGGCGTCCGCACCCCGTCAGGAATGAGGACGCCACTATAGTACTTATTGTATTTATTGTTTTCCTTTTAGAAATTACCAGCTGCCGGTGAGCAGGTAGTCGATGAGGGCGCTGACGTCGGCGATGCTGACATCGCTATCGCCATTGCAATTAGCGGCTGCCAGGTTGACGCCAGTAGGATCGCCCGTCAACAAGTAGTCGATCAAGGCCGACACATCGGCAATCGTCACATCGTTGTCGCCATTCACGTCGCCGCGCAGGCTGGCGTTTTTATCGGTGAAGTAGCCCGGGTTGCTGGGGCCGCCGTCGATGTGGGCATAGGTCTTGTCCTTCGGGTTGGATGCGTCCCAGGTCGTGCCCTGGCCGCCCACCAGGTGGGTGCTGCTATCGAACATATAATAGGAAGTCGTTACAGCCTCCGTGCTCCAATCCTCGCTCACATAGACGGTAGTCAGGTTGGAGCAGCTATTAAACATACAATACATATCTGTCACCTTTGCCGTGTTGAAACTGCTCAAGTTAAGGCTCGAAAGATTGCTGCAGCCACAGAACATTCTCTTCATGCTTGTCACATTGGCTGTGTTGAAGTGGCTTACGTCAAGGCTCGTCAGGCCAGAGCAGTAATAGAACATGTCTTTCATATTGGTTACCTTGGACGTGCTGAAACCGCTCAAGTCAAGCCCCGTCAAGCCAGAGCAACGATAGAACATCTCTGACATATCTGTCACATTGGCTGTGTTGAAACTGCTCAAGTCAAGCCTCGTCAAGCCAGAGCAATCATAGAACATACCTGTCATATCTGTCACCTGGGACGTGTTAAAGCTGCTCAAGTCTAGGCTCGCCAAGCTAGAGCAACCTTTGAACATGGCGTTCATATTGGTTACCTTGGACGTGTTGAAACCTCTCAAGTCAAGGCTCGTCAAGCCAGAGCAACCATAGAACATATCTGTCATATTTGTCACCTGGGACGTATTAAAACCACTCACACCAAGGCTTGTCAAGCTGCTGCAATTACAGAACATGCAAGACATGGTTGTCACCTTGGCTGTGTTGAAGTGGCTCACATCAAGGCTTGCCAATTGCTCGCATCCACGGAACATATTCATCATGCTCGTCACCTCGCTGGTGTTCAGGTAACTTATGCCCGTGATGGATTGAAGGTTCTCCATGCTACAGAACCAATTCCGAGTGCTCGTCGGGCGGGCATTGGCAAACGACGAGTTAAAGACCACATTGGTCACATTGGCACGGGTGCCATCGGTGTACCAACCGGGGTTGCTGGTGCCCGTGTTCAGGTCGTAGGTCGTGCCCGAGCGGGAAGCGCGCTGGTTGTCGTAGTAGAACGTCAACGTCTTGTTCGACGACGTGTAGCAGGCGTAGGCCTCGGTCTTCGCGGTGATAGCGACATTATCCACAGCGAAGTAATCGCCCGTGGGATTGACGCTGCCGTCCTTGCTGTAGCTCCAAGTGAGCGTATGGCTACCAGCAGAGAGATCCACGCTATAGGTTTCCCAGTCATTATCACGGGCGCCATATTTGAACTGCTCCACACCGTCGATCAAAAATCGGCATACGTCATAATTTGACCCCTCACCCCAAGCCTTAAAGTCGAATGATAATGTTGAAGTTCTAGCGACGCTGACGGTGGCGGTCATTTCCGAGGTGCTGGAAGAAACACCGGCATTGCCAGATTGGGCGTACACCCTTCCTGAACCTTGCAAGGTTATCCAAGGATAGTCGCCCGCGCTTAAGAAAGTGATGTTACCTCCACTGACATTCAAAGCTTGCTCCAAGCTGTAAAATTCCTGGATGTAGCTAAAATTCCGCCAGTAATTTGCTGACTGATAGGCACTCTTGGAGCCTAAGGGCACTTTCAGCGTGGCATAGCTGTAGGTCTTGCTGGGAAAGGTGCTGCTCTGGATGGTGGGCGGATTGACCGCTTTGCTCGTGATTGTCAATCCGCTGGCGTTGGAACTGCTGTCATCGGGATCGTAGCCGGCGCCCCAAAACGCGTCGGCGCCAATCGACGTCACCGAGCTGCCGATGGTCAGATTCGTCAAATTTATGCATTTAGCGAAGGCAGATTCCCCGATGCTGGTAACGCCATCACCGATAACGACCGTCCGCAAAGCATAGCATTTCCGGAATGCTTCATTTGCTATGGTTTGAACAGAGTTAGGGATGGTTATCGAGGTCAGACGATTACAATAATGGTCCTCTTGCCAACAGAACGCAAGTTCGCCGATGGATAACACCGTACTGGGAATAGTCAGTGATGTCAGGCCATCGGCATTGTAGAAGGCACGATCTCCGATGCGGGTCACCGTATAGATATAGCCGTTGTAGGTTACAGTGCCGGGAATGGTAATATTACCGTCATAGGCACCAAGGGAATAGTAGCTGGCATCCATGTAGGTCACTTCAACGGTTCTATTGGGCTGGCTTGTGACGTTGTAATAGATGCCGCCTGTCTGGAAAGAATAGGCGCCGGCGCCGAGGGCACACGCGAGAGCCACCATAAATGCGACTGCACGAAGGAGAAATGATTGCTGTTTCATAGTCATGTGGGTTTTAAAGTTAATATCCGCCACAAATATAGTAAAATTTTTTTATTTGACACACATAAACCATTTTAAACTGCAACCGATAACATCGGCTAGTCGCCTTATATATAAATGAGATTTAAATAACATTTTTATTAACAACTAATTACAACGACATTATGAAACAGCCAATTGAAGGCTGACATTCAATCACTGGATGGCAAACTATTGCATCCATCGCACAAATGATATATCTTTGCACCAGTTGTTGAACTCAAAACTGACAAATATATCAGCACGATGATGAAATCATTTAAAACCACTTTGATAGCGGCGGTTGTCATCCTAGCGACATTCGTTCCATGTACAGCCCAAACTGGCGATGCCATCACGATGACGAGTCCCAACGGGAATTTGGTCATGAAATTTGCTTTGACCGATGGTATTCCCACCTATTCGCTGGATTTTGATGGTCAGGCGGTCATCCTGCCTTCACGCTTGGGCTTCGAGCTCAAGGGCAGCCGACAACTTACGGGCGACTTTGTCCTTGTTGACCAAGAGCGGTCATCGTTTGACGAGACATGGGAGCCAGTGTGGGGCGAGGAGGCCTCTATCCGTAACCACTACAATGAGCTACTGGTAAAGCTGCAGCAACCAGCAGCCCGGGATGGAGAAAAACCTGTTGCCATGCACGTGCGCTTCCGCTTGTATGATGACGGCATGGGCTTCCGCTACGAGTTTCCCATGGAGAACGCGCTGACCTATTTCATGATTAAGGAAGAACTGACACAGTTTGCGCTCACTGGCGACCACATCGCCTGGTGGATTCCTGGTGACTATTCCACCCAGGAATTCAGGCCCACGCGCTCCCGACTGTCGCAAGTGCGGGAACTGACCCCGAAGGCCCGCACAGGCTGCGGATGGCCTAATACGGCTTTCTCGCCAACAGGCGTCCAGACAGCGCTGCAGATGAAGACCGACCAAGGGCTCTACATCAACATCCACGAGGCCGCCGTGCTCGACTATCCCACGACCAACCTCGACCTGGATGACAAGAACTTCGTGCTGCGCACCTGGCTCACCCCCGATGCCGAGGGCGTGAAAGGCCGCATGCAGGCTCCCTGCAAGACACCGTGGCGCTCAATCATGGTTTGCCGCAGCGCTACCGAAGTCCTGGCATCACGTCTCATCCTGAACCTCAACGAGCCTTGCGCCATCGAGGATGTGTCATGGATTCACCCCACCAAGTATATGGGTGTGTGGTGGGAAATGATCAGCGGCAAGAGCCAGTGGTCCTACACCAATGACTACCCCTCGGTGCAACTGGGCAAGACTGATTATGCCCACTCCACCCCTCATGGCAAGCATGGTGCCAACAACGAGAACGTGCGCCGCTACATTGACTTTGCTGCCGAGAACGGCTTTGACGCCCTTCTCATCGAGGGATGGAACGAAGGATGGGAAGACTGGTACGGCAAGCAGAAGGACTTCGTCTTCGACTTCATTACCCCCTACCCCGACTTTGACCTGCCTGCCCTCAACGCCTATGCCCACAAGAAGGGCATCCGCCTTATCATGCACCACGAGAGTTCATCATCGACGGTCAACTATGAGCGCTGGATGGAGAAAGCCTACAACCTGATGAACCAATATGGCTATGACGCCGTCAAGAGCGGCTATGTGGGCAAGATCATCCCTTATGGCGAGTACCACTACAGCCAGCCGCTCATCAACCACTACCACTATGCCATCACCGAGGCTGCCAAGCACCACATCATGGTCAATGCCCACGAGGCAGTGCGTCCCACGGGCCTGTGCCGCACCTGGCCCAACATGATTGGCAACGAGAGCGCTATGGGCAACGAGTTCCGCCAGGGCATCGACCCAGGCCAAACCGCCGTCTATCCCTTTACCCGCCTGCAGGGTGGACCGATGGACTTCACACCCGGTATCTTCGAAATGGACCTGGAGAAAGTCAGCGGTTGGGCCGACAAGATGCGCCACACCATCTGTAATCAGCTGGGACTCTATGTCACCTTCTACTCACCGTTGCAGATGGCTGCCGACCTGCCTGAGAACTATGCCCGCTTCATGGACGCCTTCCAGTTTATCAAGGATGTGGCGGTCGATTGGGACAAGAGCATCTATCTGATGGCTGAACCGGGAGAATATATGGTCACGGCACGCCATCCCAAGCTATCCACCGTCAACAAGGCCGCTGAGGGCGTTGCCAAACTCCCCGACGGCAAGAAGGATGTGGTGAGTGGTGCTGCCAAGTTCATCTATGCACTGCCTGACGGAGCCACCGCTGCCGACCTCAATGGTGCCAAGGCACGAGATGTGTGGTACGTTGGCGGAATCAACGATGACCATGCCCGCGAGGTGTCTTTCAAGCTCGACTTCCTCAAGCCCGGTGTCAAGTATGAAGCCACCATCTATGCCGACGCCAAGGACGCCGACTACGAGACCAACCCGCAGGCCTACACCATCACCCGCAAGAAGGTCACCGCCAAAACCGTCATGAAGCTGCGCATGGCCCGAGCCGGCGGCTTCGGCATCACCATCCGCGAGCTGTAACAATGCTAAAGACCAAGTTTTAGTAGACACCGATATATATACAAGGGAACAATTCGGAACTCAGTTGAGGGAAGGAGCAAGCTCGAAACTTGCCGCTAAAACTTGTTTTTTTGTGAATTTGAGCGGTTCCGGTTTTCAGTTTATCGTCAGTTTTATAAGAAAAATCGGTTGGTTTACCTTTCTGTAAGCCAACCGATTAGACCTTGAAAGACAGGGAATGAGATTACTTTTCCCCGATGAGTTCTTGCAGACGACGGGTGATATCCTCATCACCGTAAGCTACTAAATATTTACCGCGTATTAATCTGTAAATACTCTCTATTGCGGAGACTAAGACGACGATCCAACCAATCACTTTCATAATACCCGAAGCAGAGGAAAAAAAACAGAAACAAGCAAACCACCCGCAAAATATCAATTGTCCTATCGTCCACATGATACTTTTGTCTTCAACGTACTTTTTGAACTTGTTCAATAGCTGTTCTGGAGTGCCGAGACCGTCGATGGCTTTTAAAAAGCTGTGAGATTTCAGAATCCACCAGCCAGACATAAGGGCATATAAAAATAGCGTCAAGAAATAAACAAAATCTTTTATTGTCCAAAGGCGAGAACGCTCAAAAGTTATTACCATTGCCAAAATTATCAGGAAAAGTATCAAGAAAACCAACCCAACCCAGGAACCAGTTTTCGCTTTTTTCTTGCACTTGTCCTTGATAACATCCAGCCATTCTTCTTTGTTAATCAAGTATAAATCTTCCAGTTTCATAATGATATGTTGTTAAAAATAATCGTGTAACAAAAGAAGATCATCACACGGTTACAGCTAATTATCTTTTCTCGCAAATATAGCCACTTTTCTTCAATTGGTAGATAAAAATGATTGGAATTTGTGAAAATCCAACAATACTAGTATTAAACGCTTCGCTCTTCTTACAGATTTCGGTGACTGGATTAATCGTCCATGAGGTGGTAACGTATCTCAAGTTTTAGTTGTTGCAGCGGGAAATGAGATCGTCAAGCATGCCATGCCAGTCAGCACCATTATCAGGTTGCAGTACATGTATGCCCATCGAAGCCGCCACTGCTGTGTTATGTGGGCTGTCATCAATAAAAACCGTCTCTTCGGGCTTCACTTTTTCCCCTTGAAGCATCATTTCGAAGATACGTCTCTCAGGTTTCATGATACCCATTTCATAACTGAGATAAAGCGCACCAAAGTAGTGATCCAATCCATGCCCGCGGCCATCAAAAGCGCTGCTGAGCACCCACTGCATCATAAACGGATTGGTGTTGCTTAGCAAACTCAACTTGAAGCCTCGTTGGCGCAACTCGACGAGTTTGTCAAGGTTGCGTTGTGGCGATCCCGCAGCATAGCCCTGCCATCCGTAAGCGCAATCCTCAAGAGTAAGTTCTTTTCCCGCAAGTTCACTTAACTGGCAACGGAACTGCTCGGAGGTAATCCTACCACTCTCTAAATCCCCGAAGATTCCCACCTGAGCAAAAGCATCCAGGTAGGATGCGGCATCGGCAAATCCCACTTCATTAAAGCGCCTGATGGCTTGATTCTTATCTATCTTGAATATCACGCCACCTAAATCAAAGACAATGTTCTTTATCATAAAAAACCACTATTTCTCACGCAAAGTTAACGTTTTTTTACTAAACCCTTCTTTTTTCTCTCATTTTCGGTGATTTGGGTCCAGAATGGAGTACTGTTCGAAAAGCGGCCTCGTATTTTTTAGGTATTGTGAAGCGCGGTGATTGGGAGTAATTTTATACTCCAAAATCAATGAGATGCAACTGATTAGATACATCATACTGGCTATATCGCTCTTGGCTTCACAACTCGCTGATGCTCAATCGCTCATCAGTGGGGTTGTCTTGGATGCCGAGACGATGGAACCTGTCATCGGAGCCACCATTGCCGATGCCAGACGGGGTAAAGCCCTTACTGTCACTCAGGCTGACGGCACCTTTGCCATACCTAAAAATAATGAGGTCCAACTGAGAATCACCTCCATTGGGTATAAGCCTCTGGTGACTGCCCCCATTGCCAGCGGACGTTACTTGCTGCAGGCTGAGGTGAGCCAATTAGGCGAGGTGGTAGTGACGGCCCAGGAGAACCGCGGACTGACGACATCGTCCAAAATTGAGAAACATGCGATGGAGCACCTGCAGCCGTCGAGTTTTGCTGACTTGCTGGAGCTGATACCCGGCGGGCGCAGCATTGATCCGTCGTTGAGCACACCCAACAACATCCACATCCGTGAAATTTCCACAGGCAATAGCAACTATGCGACCTCGTCACTGGGCACCAGCTTCATCATCGACGGCGCGCCCATCTCGACTGGTGCCAACATGCAGTATCTTGCCGGCGCGTGGGATGATATGGCCACCAGCCGCGACAATACCAATGCTGGTGTGGACATGCGCGGTATCTCGACCGACGACATCGAACGCGTCGAGATTGTACGCGGTATTCCATCGGTGGAATATGGCGACCTCACCAGCGGACTGGTCAAGATTGAGCGCCGCCATGGCGGGCAAGGAATGAAATTCCGCTTGAAAGCTGATATGGGTTCTAAACTCTTCTATGCAGCCAAGGATTTTGAATGGGAGCCCAAACGGCTCACCCTAAACGTGAGTGCCGATTACCTTGATGCCAAGGCCGACCCCCGCAACCGCTTGGAGAACTACAAGCGCATGACCATCTCGACCAGGCTTCAAAAACGTTGGGAAAAAGAAAGTTATGACCTCACCCTCTCGACAAATATTGACTATTCCAGGTCGCTGGATAACGATAAAGAGGATGTTGACCAAACCTATAGCGCCGAGGATTCCTATAAATCGAGTTACAACCGCTATGCGCTGATGGCCGCTTTGCAACTCAAGACCAAGCGCCCATCGTGGCTCAAATCGGCCGACTTGACCCTCTCGACCTCAGTCGAGAACGACTTGATTGAACGTACCCGCTTAGTGCAATTGTCACGCATGACTGTGGCCCCATTGTCTAAGGAAGAAGGCGAAAACGACGCCTATATCCTCCCCTTTAAATACATCGGGCACCACGAGGTGGAAGGCAAGCCCGTGAATGCCTTCATCAAACTTAATGCCCGCCTGCAGATTCCCAGCAATACCGTTTCCAATACCCTGCTCATCGGCACGGACTGGAATCTGGATAAGAACCTGGGGCGTGGACAAGTATTTGACCCCTATAAGCCTGTATATACTGGCATCTCGTCGCGCCAACGCTCGCTCAATGCCATTCCTGCCAACCATCGCCTGTCGGTCTATGCCGAGGAGAGTGTGAAATGGCCAACCGCCATCGGCACACTGGAGATTGCGGCAGGCATCCGCGCCACCACGCTGATGAACCTGGAGCAGGATTATACGATGAACGGCAAGTTGTATTGGGATCCCCGCGCCAATATCGGCTACTCGTTGCCAAGGCTTTCAATCTTCGGCAAACCGATGTTTATCCGTCTTGCGGCGGGCATTGGGCAACACACCAAGATGCCCACCATGGAACAACTCTTCCCAGACTTGTTGTATGTCGATTTCATCCAGTTGAATTATTACCACGACAATCCCGATTACAGGCGCATTAACCTGATGACCTATATCGTCAATCCCAGGAATGCAGCGCTGGAACCCGCCCGCAACCTCAAGAAAGAGGTGTCGCTTGATATCAACATTGGCGGCAACAGGCTGGCAGTGACGGCTTTCCGCGAACGGATGACGTCGGGATTCCGCATGCAGTCCCACTACCAGACATTTCAATACAAGCAATATGACGCCAGTGGCATCAGTGCCGCAAGCCTTACAGGACAACCCAGTCTAGATGCCCTACCCTACACCACGATCAACGAGTTGGCTGGCTATGGCAATTACACCAACGGCAGCATGACCCTCAAGGAAGGTGTTGAATACACGCTTGAGACCCAGCGCTTCCCCGTCATTCTGACCCGCCTGACCATCAATGGTGCTTACTTCCGCACAACTTACAACAACTCCATTGTGGATTCCTACCGCCCGAGTCAGGTGATCGACAACCGCCAGATTCAGTATGTGGGCCTGTATGACAACGATGATGGCTCGGTGAGGGAGTCGTTTAACACCAATTTCACACTCGACACCGATGTGCCCCGTCTCAAGTTGGGTTTCTCTATCTCGGCACAATGCCTATGGTTTACCACCTCGCAACGCAAGGAGGTCAGCAACTATCCCGTCCAGTACATTTCCCCTCATGGCAGTATCCATGACTGGAAAGAGAGCGATGCCGATGATATGTACCTGCGGTGGCTTGTCAGGGACTATACGCCCTCGCTGTTCGAGAAAAACCGTGTGCCGTTCGCCATGAATGTGAATATGAAGGTCACCAAGAAACTCTTTGACGATCGTCTCCACATCGCCATGTTTTGTAACAAACTGTGGGACTATACGCCCGACTATGATAGCCGCGGCACGACCATCCGTCGTCATGTCACCCCATACTTTGGCCTCGAAATGAACATCAAGCTATGAAACAGTTCTTCCAATTCATCATAATAGTGTTGACCCTGGCTGTCACCGCCTGTGCTCCAGTTGAAGACGATATCTTCACTACTGCCCATATCACGGTTGCGACAAGTGAGGAACTTGTCATCACTCGCGTGCAGGCGCAAGTGAAGCTGACCAACGTGAATACTCGTCAAGTCACTACTTCGGCCAATTTTGAAGGCCCTGGCGTCACTGTAGAACTGCTGCGTGGCGCGTACCAGATCGACATCGAAGGTGTCGCCACGTGCCAATCGCCCGACGGCGCCACGGTGATGCGTCAATTCCGTTGCCAGAGCGACTATGCCGAGTGTATCAGTAAGGAGCAGAACAATGTCACGCTAAACATGATTTTCCTCGACTGATATGAGACGCCTATTCTTTTTCATACTCATCGCCATCTCCATCAAGTCGGCATCGGCTTCCAATGCCGACTCGGCCCTCGTCGAGCACACGTCGTTGGAAAAGTTGACACAACTTGAGTCGCTACGCAACCCCGCCTTGCACGGCATCGGCTATCAGATGGCTTTTTCACAACTCGCCTTGGGCCTTGACTTGCAACGCCAGTCCGCAGCTTTTGTCCCTGAGCAAGGCAACGGATTCACTCTGCCTTACCTCAAGGTGAACACCTATCGCCACTTGAATGGCCGCAGTACGGTGTGGGGCGAGGCGTCATACACGACAGGCCGCCAGCATGGCATCAAGTGGAACTCTACCAGCGATTATGACCTGCTGCAGCCCTATATCCTCGCCGATACCCTAGGCGGAGACACTCGTCGCGAGCGCTACACGATTTCGGGCGGATATGCTACACAACTGAGCCAATGGCTACTCGGCGCTGAGGTACACGTCAGGGCTGAGCAGGAATACCGCGGTCATGACCCGCGCATGAGAGGTGTCGTTACCGATTTGACACTGCGCTTGGGCGGCGGTTATGATTTGGGGACATATCGCCTTGGAACTGCTGTCGAGGGCAATATCTACAAGCAGACCAACAGTGTCGCCTTTTACCGCGAGGAGGGCGTCATTCCCGAATACCAGATGACGGGACTGGGCACCGAGTACAGCCGATTCTCGGGCGATAAACGCAGCATCTATTACGACGGCGGTGGATTGGCGATACTGCTCCATGCAGCGCCCATCAGCGATTGCGGCGTGTTTGCCGACATCACACTTGACGAGCACCGCTATCATCGCAAACTCGCCGAATTCAACTCCATGCCGCTCACCGACCTCTATAACGAGCACGTGGGAGCGACTATCGGCTGGAAACGCGACAACGGCTATCGCCTCGCCACATTTGCCCATGTGGACTACACGAGACGTACAGGAAACGAGCACGTAGGCGGCACCTCCGATGCCCGCTACTTTCCAGTCATCGCTTGCCTGACGATGTACAAGAGCCGCATGCTGGACTGCAACCTGAGCGCGCTCTATGGCAAGAAAAACTGGAATGTCGTCTTGACTGCCGGATATGAGTCACAAAGCGAGAAATACATCTATCCTCACCGCCAGATGGACGCCAGCCACGCCTATGGCAAATTGCAGGGGCAATGTTTCCTGCGACCATCGGGCAAACTGCTGCTGACCCTCAATGCGCAGGCCTCCTATTACGCCAGCGTGGACGACAAACTGCAGATGCCCTTTGCAAATATGGGAGAAGGTATTTCGTGGCTGATACGGCACAAGCATGAGTTTGCGAAGGCCAATTATACCGACTTTGGCGCCAAGGTGCGTGCCGATTACGCTTGGAAGCAGTCCCAATACGGACTTTTTGCCCAGGTGGGCGGCGGTATGACCTTGTGCTCAGCTAGCGAACACCAGACGTTGTTACAATGCTCAATAGGAATTACATTTTAAAATCAAATAATTAACAATCAATTCATTAAAAACAAAACAAATGAAAAAATTAATCTTGAACAGCATCATGATGATGCTCGCATTTACCATGTGTTTGACTTCATGCAGTAGTGACGACCCCGTTCCCGTCATCCCCACTGCAACGGTTACCCTTGAGGTCCCCGCCAACTTGAAAAACGTCGTGCTGAGCGGTGCCCGCGCCACGCTGACCAACGTCGAGACCAAACAGGTTGTCACCATCGACAATACGAAATTCATCAAGCAGGGCAATGATTACAAAATCATGTGCAACGAACTTGTGGCTGGTACCTATAATGTCGCCGTGAACGGTCATCTCGACTTCACCCTCAATGGCGTGGCTGGCCAGAAGGACTTTGAGGTGCGCTCTGAGAACGTGGCCATTTCATCGACAAGTCATGACCTGAAGATGACCATCTCTACGTTCACAGCCCAGGGCGGCTTTGTCATCAGCGAGATTTTCTTCACGGGTACATCGACCGCCGAAGGCAAGTCCTACAGCGGTGACCAGTACATCATCATCACCAATAACTCAGACGTAACCCTGTATGCCGACAGTATTGCCGTGCTCGAATCGGCCTTCTTGACCACCGACAAGCAAGACTACGAGCCCGACATCATGTCCACCCACTTCTCGGTACAAGCCTGCTACATGATTCCCGGCAATGGCAAGAGCGTTCCCGTTGAGCCTGGCAAGAGCCTGAAGTTGGCCGTTAACGCCATCAATCACACCACCGAGCAGCCGAACTCCATCGACCTGAGCGATGCCGACTTTGAGTTCTATGATGAGACTTCCAATCCCAACTTCACCGACCCCGACGGCAATGCTCCCAACCTCGACAAGTGGTATTGCTACACTGCTACCATCTACCAGTTCCACAGCCGTGGTTTCAACTCAATGGCTATTGCCAAGATGCAGACCAGCAAGGAAGATTGGCTCGAGAATTATGTCTATGATGCCACTTACATGTTTGTCTTTGGGGACTTCTCCAAGGAGATGACCAAGAGCGGCCTGTATAAGGTGCCCAATGGATGGATTCTGGATGGTGTGAACCTGAGTGTTGAGTCGGTGCGTGAGTGGAACGTGCTCGACGCCTCGATTGACGCTGGCTGGACCTATTGCGGTAAGGTGGACCGTGACGACACCCGCTTCGACAAGTCGGTGATCCGCAAGAAAGATGCTAACGGCAAGTACATCGACACCAACAACTCGACCAACGACTTTATTCCCGAAGCACCCGCTTCGCTGCTCAATAAGTAATACTGATGAAGCGTCACATATTGACAATCATTGCACTGGTGCTGCTGCCCTTGTGGGCGGCAGCCCAGTTGCCTCAAGACCCTGACGTGCGCACGGGTAAACTCAAGAACGGCATGACCTACTACATCCGTCACAATGCCAAGGAAGCAGGCCTCGCCGATTTCTACATCGCCCAGCGTGTTGGATCCATCCTTGAGGAGCCTCGCCAGCGCGGACTGGCTCATTTCCTGGAGCACATGGCCTTTAACGGCACCAAGAATTTCCCCGGCAAGAACGGTCGGCCCAGCATCGTGCCCTGGTGCGAGAGCATCGGTGTGAAATTCGGTGCTAACCTCAATGCCTATACGTCGATAGACCAAACGGTCTATCACATCGGGTCGGCGCCGCTCGTGCGTGAAGGTATCATCGACTCTTGCCTGCTGGTGCTCCACGACTGGAGCCACTACCTGCTGCTCGAGGACGAGGAGATCGACAAGGAACGCGGCGTGATCCACGAGGAGTGGCGCACCCGTCGTGCCGGCATGGCAGTGCAGCGCATGCAGGAATTGGTCATGCCCAAGATCTACAAGGGCACGAAATATGAGGATTGCATGCCCATCGGCTCGATGGACATCGTTGACAACTTCCCCTATCAGGACCTGCGCGACTATTACCAGAAGTGGTATCGTCCCGACCTGCAGGCCATCGTGGTCGTGGGTGACTTTGATGTGGACAAGATGGAAAAGAAGATCAAGAAGACCTTCTCGTCCATTCCCATGCCCAAGAAACCCGCCGAGCGTGTTTACTATCCAGTGAGCGACAACGACAAGATGATTGTTGCGATCGAGAAAGATGCCGAACAGCCCATCGTGCTCTGCCATATCTACCAGAAGCGCGATGCGACACCCGACAACGAGAAAAACAGCCTTGCCTACTTGCGGGGTGACTACATCGACAACCTCATCAGCACCATGCTCAACGACCGCTATGCCGAGTTGCGTCAGCAACCCGGTTCGCCCATCCAGAGCGCTACGGGACGTGCTTCCACGTTCTTCATCAGCCGCACCAAGGAGGCTTTCTCGATGAGCATCAGCTGCAAGCAGGACAACATTCTGGGCGGCATTATTGCTGCTGTGGGCGTTGCCGAGCAGGCCCGTCAACACGGTTTCACCCAGGGTGAACTGGACCGTGCCAAGAGCCTCTACCTCAATGCCGCCGAGCGACGTTACAAGATGCGTGGCGACTTCCGTAATTCCCATTTTGTCAACGAGTGCGTGAGCAACTTCCTCTCGGGAGAGCCACTCATCTCGCACGAATTTGAGATGAATAACACCCGACGCCTGAACGATGAGGTGACTCTCGACGAGGTCAATGCCGAGGTGAAAGAACTGATTACCGACAAGAACCAAGTCGTGGTGATGTATGCTCCCGACAAGCAGGAAGTCATCCTCCCCAACGAAGGTCAGATTGAGCAAGTCATCCTTGCTGCCCAGCAACTGCCTTATGCGCCCTATAGCGAGCAACAGTTGGCCGATAATCTGATCAACCAACTTCCTCAGCCAGGCACTATTGTGAGCGAGAAACCTTACATGCATGGATTTACCGAGATTACTTTGTCAAATGGCATGAAGGTGTATGCGTGCAAGACCGATTTCAGCGCTGATATCGTCTCGTTGGAAATGCAGGCCGAGGGTGGCACGTCGCTCTATGGTGACGAGGATATCCCTAACTTTAGCCTCATCTCGAGTTGTGTGACCGAGGCTGGTGTCGGCGACTTTGATGCCACGACCTTGCGTAAGATGCTCATGGGAAAGAGCGTCAGCGTTGGCCCCTCGGTGGGTTCCAAGGGGCGGAGCATCAACGGCAGTTCGTCGATCAAGGACATGAAGACCATGTTTGAGCTGGCCTATCTCTACTTCACCTCGCCACGTCGTGACACGACTGCGTTCAACGAGTTCATCAGCCGCAACCGCTCCTTCTTAACGAACCGTAACGCCTCGCCCAAGGTCGATTATAACGACTCTATCAGGGCCATCTTGTACGGTCATCATCCGCGCATGGAGCCTGTCGTGCAATCGACACTTGACAAGGTGAACTATGACCGCATCCTCGACATCTACCAGGAGCGCTTCAGCGACGCATCCAATTTCAAGACGGTGATTATCGGCAACTATGACGAAACCGAATTGCGAAAACTGCTTTGTCAATACCTTGCTTGCCTGCCTTCCACCGGGAAGCACGAGCAGACCAATTACAGCAATATCCCGCAAATCGTGGGTGGTCAGGCGGTTCACAAGTTCACCAAGAAAATGGCTACACCGCTGGCCAATGTCAGCATTTACTATACCGCCGATGTGCCGTTTACCGCACAAAGCGACCTTGAACTGGACTTCTTGAAGCGTTGCCTATCCATCGCCTATACCGACTCGGTGCGTGAGGAGAAAGGAGGCACCTATGGTGTGAGCGTCGATTTTGAACTGGCTAAGGATGATCAGCCCAATGCCACCTTCAAAATCTCGTACAATGCCGATCCCGACCGCTACAATGAACTCAACCCGATCATTTATCAGCAGCTGAAAAACATCGCTGATAACGGGCCTCTCGAGTCCAGTATGGCAAAGGTCAAGCAATACTTGACCAAGCAGTATGCCCAAATGGCAATTACCAACGACTATTGGAGCTATATCATCTGGCATGAATTGGATGATGAGACCGACTTTGACCGTGATTACTGCAAGATGGTCGAGAACATGAGTGCCCGTGACGTGCAACGCATGGCCCAACGCCTGCTCGAGGCCAAACGCTGCATCGAGGTCACCATGTTGTCAGAGTAACCCATTAAAGCATCAGCCGTTTGACGGCAATAGTGCCCCCATCATTTTTGGGGGCATTTTGTGTTCTAAATACCAACAAATGAGGATTGTTTGGCTCGTTATTAAGGGTTAATTTTGCCAGTGAATCAAAAAACACAGGCAACGATGAAGGAGCAGAAGATATATGAAGCCGAGGACAAGATGATATCGCTCATTGGCGATAACTATAACCTGTTGCAGGCATTGGGCAGTTTTGGCATCAGCCTCGGGTTTGGAGATAAGACCGTTAGGGAAACCTGCGAGAGCAACAATGTGGACACGCACACCTTCTTGACGGTGGTCAACTATGCCATCAATGGCATCGAAGTGACAGAAAACGATGAGCACATCTCGGTTTCCTCCCTCCTTCAATATCTTGATGCCAGCCATGCCTATTTCATCGACTTCCAGTTGCCTTATATCCGCCGTGAATTGGAGGAGTCGCTCGTCGAGGACAATTCGCTCGCGCAACTCATCATGAAACTCTATGACGAGTATGCTTGCGAAATTCGCCGGCACATGTTCTATGAACAACAGACCCTGTTCCCCTATGTCAAAACCCTGCTCAATGGCCAACCCGCCAGCGACTACAATGTGGAAACCTTTTCCAAGCACCATGATGCGGTCGACCAACAGCTGCATGAATTAAAAATACTCATTATCAAGTACTTGCCGCAAGACGGGCAGCACAACAACCAATTGACCGCCGCGCTGCACGACATCTACGAGAACGAGGTGTGGCTGCACCAGCATGCCATGGTAGAAGATCACATTTTTGTCCCTGCTATACGCAATTTGGAGCATCTTGTCAAGCACGGTGACGTCACCAGAAACATCAGCAAAATGGTGGCGAAAGGCGAAACCCAGCATGCCGAAACGCTCTCTGACCGCGAAAAAGATGTCATCATCGCGCTGGTCCAGGGCATGGCGAACAAGGAAATTGCCGACCATTTGGGCATCTCGATTAACACAGTCATCACCCACCGTCGCAACATCGCCCGCAAACTGCAGATCCACAGCCCCGCCGGCCTCACAATCTACGCCATCGTCAATGGACTCGTGGACATCAACGCCGTGAAACTATGATTTCCTTCACAGAAAACTCGCGACAATTTCAAAAGCAATAACGTGTTCCTGCTACTATTAGACGACGCCATCACCCAGTCACATGACAATGTTCTTTATTATGATCTAGGGTTATTTTTTGAGGCACCAGGTGTTGGCGAGAATGATGCCTGTAAACGCAATGATGATACCAATGATTGCTGCAATGATTTCAGCTGATGCGTTATCTTCCTTACACATAAAGAACGGTATGCCAATGATCAGGGGGACAAGGATAAGAATTCCGGCTATGACTAAACGGAGACGCTTGATGTTGACTTTTTTCTTGTCTTCCTTGCTGGCGGTGTTATAACCTGCAATGAGAAAGTCGCCCTTTCCCATCAAGATAATGACTGCTAATATCACAAAGATGATACTGATAATGATAAATGATGTCATACTTTTATAAAACTTAATAATATTTCGTGAATTTATTAACGGATAGAGTGGTCACTCTTTCTCGAGTTGCGAGGCCACCCAGTGGGTCCACTCGTCGATATTGTCGGTCAAGCGGGTGGGCAACGGGAGGTTGATGCGAACGTCGGGGGCGATACCGTTCTTGTCGATTGAATTCTCGGGGAGGGCTTTGCTGCGTGACAAGGGTACGCCAAAACTGAGGCCGCAATGGGGCATCTGGACACGAGACACGTTAGAAAAATCCAAACAACCCAGCGTGTTGTCACGGCCATAGACAGTCACGCGGTCGCTGGTGGCCTTGAGCTGGCGAACCATCTCCTCGCCCGAGCTGGCAACGTCATTGTCGATAATCAGCGCGGCTCGGTGCACCTTCTTGTCTCTCTTCTTGTTGTGAATTGTGCCGTGCCCTAGTGGGATAAACTCCAACTCGGGATGCTCAACAGCGGCGCGCTGCACACCGCGGAACCAATCCATCGATTTGAGGTAGGCCATATTCTGAGGGGTGTTGCGGAACTCAATTGCTGTATAGGGGGCCTCGTGATCGTAGAGCAACTCCCGATAGGGATAGAAGAAATGGTCTGCCCCACCCCCGTTACCGCGAATATCTAAAATCAAATTCTCGCAGCGGGACTTCTTGTATTGCTTGACTGAGTTCTTGATCCACTTATTGTCGGGGTTGCCACCACAAGACGGGAAACGGATGAGGAAGGTCTTGTCTGTCACCTTGCATGCCACAGCCGTTGGGCGATATTCCTGTATCGAGTCAACATAGACCATAATTGAGCGCTTGAAGTAGGCGAAAGGATTCCCGTTATATACCGAGACGGCCATGTGAAAGTCGCTGAACCAACCCGTATAGGCCGAAACGGCATCCCAGCCCGGGCGCTCGCCACGCTCGACCTGGTCGCGCAGGTGGGCCTTTGTCGCCTCGTAGTCGGCCCGCGTGCTGTCCACGACCCAGAACGAGAAGCCCGAGTAATTGTCCTCGATGTACTTCACAGCATAGTCATAATCCTCGAGATGCTGGGCAACGGTCAATACAGGAGGCTCCTGTTGTGCCATAGCCATCAGAGCAATGCAAAGGCTCAAAAACAAACAGACATTTCTCATTTTACTATTTACAAAAATTCACGTTACAAAAGTAAGATATTTTTTACATATTTCTATTCTTTTGGGTGAAAACATGAAGTGGCATGGAGCATGATAGCGATTGCACAGTTGGATTAAATGATGTATATTTGCACAATAAAACATCAGATAATATGAAAAAGACCACATTTTTAGCTATGATGATGTGCCTCCTGTCCACGTTTGGTGCCCAGGCGGCAGATGAGATTGTGTTCACGACCGTGATGGAAAACCCCATCACTCAAGTGAAGAACCAAAACCGCAGTGGCACGTGTTGGGACTACGCCACAATCGGTTTTGTGGAAGCCGAGTTGCTGCGTGAGACAGGCAAAGTCTATGACTTGAGCGAAATGTTTGTCGCTAACAAGGATTATGTGGACTGTGCTGAATACCACGTGAGGATGCACGGTTCCAGCCGCTTCTCGGAGGGAGGCTCGGCCGATGACGTGCTGGAGGTCATTGACCGTCATGGCATCTGCCCTGAGGAAGCGATGGCACGGCCAGGCTCGATGATTGGTGACACTTTGGCCAACTTTACCGAATTCTTTGCCACCTTAGAGCCCTACGTGGAGTCTATTGCTAAGGGTAGCAGCACTAAACTCACCACGCAGTGGAAGGTGGGTCTGCAGGGCATCCTCGACGCCTATTTGGGTACCTGCCCCGAGACGTTCACCTATGAAGGGAAAAAATACACGCCAAAAGCCTTTGCCCAATCTCTGCGCATTGACAAGAACAACTACGTGAGCATCACGAGCTTTACCCACCACCCGTTTTATGAGCAGTTTGTTATTGAGGCTCCCTACAAGTGGCGTCCACGTCCCAGCTGGAATGTCAAGCTCGACGAGATGATGGCTGTCATTGACGAAGCGCTCAAGAGCGGATATACCGTAGCGTGGGGAGGCGACGTGAGCGAGGACGGATTTACACGCACGGGACTGGCCATTGCCGCTGATATTGAGCACGCACCCGACTTGACAGGCAGTGATGCCGCCCGCTGGCTGAAACTTACCAAACAGGAAAAGGCTGAATCACTCAAGAAATTAGGCGCCCAAACACCCGAGTTAGTTCCCTCCCAGGAACTGCGTCAGGAGCGTTTTGACAACTGGCAGTCCACCTATGACCATGTGATGCTCATCTACGGCATCGCCCGCGATCAGAATGGCCGCGAGTATTATATGGTGAAAAATTCGTGGGGAAAAACGGGTGACTATCAGGGCATCTGGTATATGTCCAAGGCCTATATCGCATTGAACACGACCTACATTTTCCTGAACAAGAATGCCGTTAAAAAAGACGTCAGGAAGAAGCTAAACTTCTAAGACCTGACGTCCTCTACTCTCTTTTTTACCTCACGCTCTATAGCGTGAGATTTTTTCGCTTGATGGTTACATGTTCATACCGCCATCGACCTGGATGACCTGGCCGGTGACGTAGCTCGACATGTCGCTGGCGAGGAAGGTGGCCACGTTGGCGATGTCCTCGACGGTGCCTCCGCGGCGCAGGGGGATGCGCTGGCACCATTCCTTGCGCACCTCTTCGCTCAGCATCTGGGTCATGGCGGTGTCGATAAAGCCGGGAGCAATGGCGTTGGCACGGATGCCGCGGCTACCCATCTCCTGGGCGATGCTCTTGGCCAGAGCGATGAGGCCGGCCTTGCTGGCGGCATAGTTGGCCTGACCTGCGTTACCATGAACGCCCACTACCGATGCCATATTGATGATGGAACCACTGCGCTGGCGCATCATGATGGGCACCAGGGCGTGGATGAAGTTGAACGCGCTCTTGAGATTAACGGCGATAACGGCGTCCCACTGCTGCTCGGACATGCGCAGTATGATACCGTCCTTAGTGATACCGGCGTTGTTGACCAGGATATCGATGTGGCCAAAGTCCTCATGGATCTGCTTCACCACAGCCTCGGTCTCGGCAAAGTCAGCCGCGTTGCTGGCATAACCCTTGGCCTTGACGCCAAGAGCAGCGATTTCCTGTTCGGTCTGCTTGCCGTTGTCGTCGATAACCAGATCGGTGAACGCGATATCAGCGCCCTCAGCAGCAAACTTCAGGGCGATGGCCTTACCTATGCCTCTAGCGGCTCCTGTGATGAGCGCCACTTTTCCTTCTAACAATTTCATTTTTTCTTTTATTTAATGGTTATTAATGTTGTTAAACTACAAATTACGCTAACCTTTAGCTCGGCGAAGCCAGTTAAACGAATAGCATCCCCACTCCTGGGTATATCGTTTAAAATCTTTGCACGGCCTCTTTCGAGAAAAAGCCGTGCAAAGGTAATCATTATTGTTGAGACAGCCAAATTGCTGTCCTCTAGAGGTCTCTTACCAGGCGCCGGTGAGGAGGTAGTCGATCAGGGCCGATACGTCGGCGATGGTGACTCCGTCAAGGCCGTTGCAGTCGGCGGCAGCCATGTTGATGCCCGTGGTGTCGCCGGTCAACAGGTAGTCGATCAGGGCCGAAACGTCAGCGATGGTGACCTCGTTGTTGCCGTTCACGTCGCCACGAAGGACAGTTCCGCCCTTCGCAGTGAAGTAGCCGGGATTGCTGGGACCGCCGTCGATACGGGCGTATGTCTTATCCACGTGGTTGGCATCGTAGGTCGTGCCCATACCGCCCACCAGGCTGGTGCAACCGTAGAACATACTGGTAGATGGCGGGACGGCTGACGTACTCCATTCGTCACCCACATAGATGGTCGTCAAGCCAGAGCAGACTCCGAACATATCTTCCATATCGGTCACCTTAGAAGTGTTGAAACTGCTCAGATCAATGCTCTTCAAATCATAGCAAAAAAGGAAAAGGGTACGCATGTTGGTCACATTGGACGTATTGAAACTGCTCAGATCAACGCTTGCCAACTTGTTGCATTCAATGAACATGCCACTCATCTCCACCACGTTGGACGTGTTGAAACTGCTCAGGTTTACGCTCTGTAATTTCCGGCAATAACTGAACATATTACTCATGAAACTCACATTAGACGTGTTGAAACTGCTCAAGTCGAGGTTCTTCAGGTTGCTGCAGCCATAGAACATGCTGGCCATATATTCCACATTGGATGTGTTGAAGCCGCTCACATCGAGGCTCGTTAGGCTAGAGCACCCTGAGAACATATTATTCATGTTCGTCACCTCAGACGTGTTCAGGTATTCCTTCATGCCGATGACGGTCGTGAGATTCGACATCCCGCCAAACCAGGCATAGGTCGTTTGAGGACGTACACTGCTGAATGTCAGGTCAAACACCACTCTGGTGACCGCAGCCTGGGTGTCGTAGTCAAAGTACCAACCGGGCCAGGTCGAGGCATCCGGAAGGGTCAGGTCGTATACCGTGCCCGGGCGACTGCTGCGCTGGTTGTCGTAGTAGAACGTGAGCGTCGTATTCTCTGGTGTGTAGCAGGCATAGGCCTCGGGAACGAAGGTCGAGACGTGTGAGAAGTTCTTCCACCAGTTGGCAGAGTGGTAGGCGCTCTGAGAGGCTTCGGGAATGGTGAGCGTGCCATAGGCGTAGGTGTCGTCATTGAACACTCCGGCGTTCTCCATCACTGGCGGCGTGGAGGCCAGGCAGGTCACGTCTCTCAGCGCATCGCAATCATCGAACGCATAACTGCCGATGAACGTCACAGAAGTGCCGATCACAACACTCGTCAGGCCCGTACAGCCATCGAACGCCATCATGCCGATGGTGGTCACCGAGTTGGGGATCGTAACGCTCGTCAGGCCTGTGCAGTCACGGAAGGCCCTCTTGCCGATGGTGAGCAACGAGTTTGGCAGTGTCACGCTGCCCAGACTCGGGCAGGACATGAACGCAAAATCGCTGATGTAGGTTACCGTCGACGGCAGCGTCACGCCCGTCAAGTTGGCGCAATTGGCAAACGCGCCTGTGCCGATGCCGGTCACCTGATAGGTCACGCCGCCATAAGGCACTGTCTCGGGGACCGTCACATTGCCGCTGTAGGTGTTCAAGCCGGCATCCCTGAACGACACCTCCACTGTATTGCCGCTGGTGATGAGGTAATAGATGCCGTTAACGGCGAAGTCATAGAACTTTTGGTCACTGATGGTCGTGAAATTACGCCACCAGTTGGCGCTCTGATAGGCGCTCAAAGAGCCGTTGGGAACGAAGAGCGTGGCATAGGTATAAGCCGAATTGTCAAACACGTCGCTGGCAGCCATCGTGGGCGGTGTCGTGCCCTTGCAGGTGATGTTTCGCAGGTTGGTGCATGAATAGAAGGCCTGGCTGCCGATGCTCGTCACGCCGGAACCGATCACTGCATTCTCCAGATTACTGCAGCCGTAAAACGCCTTTTTACCGATCGTGGTCACCGAGTTGGGGATCACCACGCCCGTCAACGAGGTGCAGTGGTCGAAGGCCTGCTGGCCGATGGTCGTCACCGAATTGCCGATCACAACGCTCGCCAGGTTGGAACACTCCATGAATGCGCCGACGCCGATATATTCGACATTGTCGGGGATGGTGATGTCCCTCAGGTTCCAGCACAAGTGGAATGCATTATCGCCGATAGTGGTCAGCCCGGAGGGCAACGTCACATGCTCCAGAACACTGCAGTTATAGAACGCATCGTGCCTGATGGCGGTCACCGTGGGCGGAATCGACACGCTGTCCAGGTCGGTGCAATTGTAGAACGCGTCATTGCCGATGCCCGTCACCTGATAGGTCACGCCGTTATAGCCTACGCTGCTGGGAATCGTCACAATGCCGCTGTAACTGTTCTCGCCGTCACTGGCCACGTCGACAGTGTTGCTGCCCGTGATGTTGTAATAAATGCCGTCCACACAGAAGCTGTATCCCTGCCTGAAGTAGCCCGGGGTGCCCGGGCCGCGATCGATGCGGGCATAGGTCTTGTCCTTCGGGTTGGATGGACTGTAGGTCGTACCCTTTCCTCCCACCAGGCTGGTGCAATTCAGGAACATATCAGTACTAACGTTGACCATGTTGGTATTCCACCCGTTGTACACATAGATGGAGGTCAGATTGATGCAGTTATAAAACATGAGCTCCATGGTGGTCACCTTAGACGTGTTCCAGCTGCTTAGGTTAAGGCTCGTCAATTCTTTACACTGGTCAAACATCAAAGCCATGCTAGTCACCTCACTGGTGTTCAAGTAACTGATGCCTGTGATGGATTCAAGATACTTCATGCCATAGAACCAAGCGTAGGTGGATGTCGGGCGGGCACCTGCGAACGAGGGGTCAAAAACCACCTGGGTCAATATGTAATTGGAGGCCACGAATGACCATTCGGGATAGTTGTTACCCGTGTTCAAGCCGTAGGTCGCCCCCGGGCGACTGCTGCGCTGGTTGTCGTAGTAGAACGTCAAGGTCGAGTTCAACGGCGTGTAGCAGGCATAGGGCCTGGGGTCATTAATATTTGACAGGTAGCCTGGGTTGTCCACTCCACCGTCAATGTGGGCATAGGTCTTGTCCACATGATCGGCATCGTAGGTCGTACCTTTGCCGCCCTCCAAGCGGGTGCAAGCAAAAAACATATTTTCCGATTGAATGACGGCATCAGTTGACCAGCCGTTGGGAGAGACAAAGATGGAGTTCAAACTGCTGCAGCTAGCAAACATATTGCTCATGGCGGTTACACTATAGGTGTTGAAACTGGTCAGATCCAAGCTTGTCAAATCAGAACAATGATAGAACATCCATTTCATTGTAGTCACATTGGACGTATTGAAGTTGCTCAAGTCAAGGCTCGTCAGGCCGCTGCAATTATCGAACATCTCGTTCATTGCTGTCACATTGGACGTATTGAAGTTGCTCAAGTCAAGGCTCGTCAGGCCAGTGCAGTTACTGAACATTGAATACATTGTAGTCACATTGGATGTATTGAAGTTGCTCAAGTCAAGGCTCGTCAAGCTGGAGCAAGAGGCGAACATCTCGTTCATTGTAGTCACATTGGACGTGTCAAAGTGGCTCAAATCAAGGTTCGTCAAATTGGAACAGCCACAGAACATATACAGCATTTTGGTCACACTACTGGTGTTCAGGTTTTCAATGCCATTGATGGATTGAAGTTGATGCATGTTTAAAAACCAATATTGAGTGGTCGTGGGACGAGCATGCGTGAACGCCGTGGCAAAGACTACCTTAGTCACATGGGCATTGGTACTGTCAGAGATCCAACCTGGTTGCTGTATGATAGAATAGGGATTATCGGTATCCTCTGGCAACGAGTAGGTCGTGCCCGAGCGACTGCTGCGCAGGTTGTCGTAGTAGAACGTCAACGTCGTCAGGACGACCAACCGAATGAGTAATGTCTTGTGTTTCATAACCATGTCGTATTAAAAGTTAATAATTGTTGCAAATATAGTAATATTTTTTTAGTTTCCGCCCATTAGTACTTAATTTTTTTAGTTGGCATCACCTCTCAAATAGATGAACAACTGATCAATCGGAACAAGCTGATGGAAACCGCACAAAAACCACAAAAATTTGAACCACAAGAAAGACAATTTAATTAATTGTTAATCATTAGATTGTGCTCATTGTACTTATAGCTGTTTTTCTCGGATGTTTCTCCGAAGGGTGGCCGCAAGTGGCTAAAAATCAAAACAAATCCATAAAAAATCATGACAAATTAAACAAAAGATGATTTGTTTGAATTTGGGAAAGATTTGTTTTGATTTTTCTGAGCCTAGAGAGGACACATCCACGATGCTGGCACGTGTACACGAAGGCGTCCGCAACTCTTTCAAAATGAAGACAATAAACACTATAAACACAAGGGCGTCCGCACCCCGTCAGGAATGAGGACGCCCCTCTAACCTCTAATCTCTAATCAGCGAGCAAAGCGAGCCTTACCAATTGCCGGTGAGCAGGTAGTCAATCAGGGCCGAAACGTCGGCGATGGTGACGCCGTCAATGCCGTTGCAGTCGGCGGCAGCCATGTTGATGCCCGTGGCATCGCCAGTGAGCAAGTAGTCGATCAGGACCGACACGTCGGCGATGGTGACCTCGTTGTTGCCGTTCACGTCGCCACGCTGGCCAGCGTTCTTGTCGGTGAAGTAGCCGGGATTGCTGGGGCCGCCGTCGATGTGGGCGTAGTCAGCATTTACTTTATTGGGATGGAAGGTTGTGCCCTGACCGCCCACCAAACTGGTGCAGCCGTAGAAAAGCCACACGTTTCCGCTATTGATGAGACCCTCCGTGCTCCATTGGCTGCTGGCAAAGATAGTAGTTAACTGGCTGCAACCTTTAAACAAATACATCATGTCGGTCACGTTGGACGTGTTCCAACTGCTCAGGTCAAGGCTTGCCAAACCTGAACAATTCGTAAACATGCACTCCATGTTCGTCACATTGGCGGTGTTCCAGCCGCTCACGTTAAGGCTCGTCAAACCACTGCAATTATAGAACATGCGGATCATTGAAGTCACGTTAGCCGTGTTGAAATGGCTCAAGTCAAGGCTCTCCAAACTACTGCATTCATTGAACATATATTGCATTAGAGTAACCTTGGCTGTATTAAAATTGCTCAAGTTAAGACTCTTCAAGCTACTGCATTCAGAGAACATGAGACACATATAATACACCTCACTGGTGTTTAGGTAGTTCATGCCAATGATGGTTTTAAGGTTCCTCATGCCTTCAAACCAGCTGCAGGTGGTTGTCGGACGGGCAGCGGCGAAAGAGGGGTTAAAGACCACCCTGGATACACCGATATACTGGGCATTCCTCCTCCAACCAGGATCTTGTGTGCCTTGGTTCAGAATGAAAGTCTCGCCCTGGCGACTGCTGCGCTGGGTGTCGTAGTAGAACGTCAGCGTCGAATCTGCCGACGTGAAGCAGGCATAGGCCTCGGGCTTCGCGGTGATAGAGACATTATCCACAGCGAAGTAATCGCCCGTGGGATTGACGCTGCCGTCCTTGCTGTAGCTCCACGTGAGCGTATGGCTACCAGCAGAGAGGTCCACGCTATAGGTTTCCCAGTCATTATCTCGGGCGCCATATTTGAACTGCTCCTCACCGTCGATCAAAAACCGGCATACGTCATAGCTTGACCCCTCTCCCCAAGCCTTAAAGTCGAATGATAAAGTTGAAGTTTGAGCGATGCTGACGGTGGCGGTCATTTCCGAGGTGCTGGAAGAAACGCCGGCATTGCCCGATTGGGCGTACACCCTTCCTGAGCCTTGCATGGTTATCCACGGATAGTCGCCCTCGCTTAAGAAAGTGATGGTTCCACCACTGACATTCAAGGCTTGATTCAAGGTGTAAAATTCCTGGATGTAGCTAAAATTCCGCCAGTAATTTGCTGACTGATAGGAGCTCTTGGTGCCTGAGGGCACTTTAAGCGTGGCATAGCTGTAGATCTTGCTGGGGAAGGTGGTGCTCTGGATGGTGGGCGGATTGACCGCTTTGCTCGTGATTGTCAATCCGCTGGGGTTGGAACTGCTGTCATAGGGATCATAGCCTGCGCCCCAAAACGCGTTGGCGTCAATCGACGTCACCGAGCTGCCGATGGTCAGATTAGTCAAATTCATGCATTTACCGAAGGCATATTCCCCGATGCTGGTCACGCCATCGCCGATAACGACCGTCTGCAAAGCATAGCATTTATAGAATGCGTCATTTGCTATGGTTTTAACAGAGTTAGGGATGGTTATCGAGGTCAGTCTATTAGTATAATGGTCTTCTTGCCAACTGAACGCAAGTTCGCCGATGGATAACACCGTATTGGGAATAGACAGTGATGTTAGGCCATCGGCATTATAAAAGGCACGATCACCGATGCTGGTCACCGTATAGGAAGTGCCGCCGTAATAAACACTGCTGGGGATAGTAATGCTACCGTCGTAGGCGCCAAGGGAATAGTAGGTGTCATCCATGTAGGTCACCTCAACGGTTTTGTAGTATGAACTTGTGATGTCAGGACGACCAACCGAATGAGTAATGTCTTGTGTTTCATAACCATGTCGTATTAAAAGTTAATAATTGTTGCAAATATAGTAATATTTTTTTAGTTTCCAACCCTTAGTACTTAGTTTTTTTAGTTGGCATCACCACTCAGATAGATGAACAACTGATCAATCGGAACAAGCAGATAGCAACCGCACAAAAACCATGACAATTTGAACTATTAGAATTTAAAACAACAAGAAAGACAAGAAAGACAATTTAATTAATTGTTAATCAATAGATTGTGCTTATTGTACTTATAGCTGTTTTTCTCGGATGTTTCTCCGAAGGGTGGCCGCAAGTGGCCAAAAATCAAAACAAATCTATAAAAAATCATGACAAATTAAACAAAAGATGATTTGTTTGAATTTGGGAAAGATTTGTTTTGATTTTTCTGAGCCTAGAGAGGAGTCATACACGATGTAGGCACGTGTACACGAAGGCGTCCGCAACTCTTTCAAAATGAAGACAATAAGTACAAGGGCGTCAGCACTCCCCGTCAGGAATGCGGACGCCCCTCTTCTCTAATCGCTAATCTCTAACCTCTAATCTCTAATCAGCGAGCAAAGCGAGCCTTACCAGCTGCCGGTGAGGAGGTAATCGATCAGGGCCGATACGTCGGCGATGGTGACTCCGTCAAGGCCGTTGCAGTCGGCGGCAGTCATGTTGATGCCCGTGGTGTCGCCGGTCAACAGGTAGTCGATCAGGGCCGAAACGTCGGCGATGGTAACCTCGTTGTTGCCGTTCACGTCACCACGCTGGAACTGGGCAACTGCCGAGATGGCCACGTTCTCGTCGGGCATGAGCAGGGTGAAGGGATTGCCCTCGCCCGTCAGGGTGCCAGCATTGACGCTGTAGCCATTGGCCGAACCGTCCAGGTTGAGGCTTACCTCGTCGTTAAGACCAGCATACAGCACGCCATTATACATGATACCTGTACCATAGGCGGTAATACCGCTTGTCTCGTACTCAGCGGCTGTGCCGCTGAACCCAACGGTCACACCCTCGCCAGCGGTGATGCTGTGGGCCTGCTTGCCCTGCAACTCGCCCAGTGTCTCGGTATAATAGCAGTTGGTGATGTCGGCTCCGTTGCGGCACAAGGTTGAGCTACCCTCGTCGCTGACCCAGGTCTCGCCCTCGGCGGGAGCGGCAGGAGCGTAGAGGCAGTTCTTGATCATGGGATTATTTCCTCCTCTCCAGCCGATGAAGCCACCACACTTGGTGGTGCCGTTGGTGGTGAGCAGTTTGCCGTCAAAAGTGCACCCCTCGATATTGAGGCTGGAGCTGCCCATGGTTCTGCCGACGAAGCCGCCATGTGTGCCGTCGCCTTCAACGCTGCTGATGACAGTGATGCTGCTGCGGCAGTCGGTGATATTGGCAGTTGTGTTGTTCACCTCACCGATGAATCCGCAAGCGTACTTGTTGCTGGTGGTGATGGTGCCGCTCACGGTACAGCCCTCGATGTTGAGCACACCCCAGGCACGGCCCACGAGACCGCTGGCATGAGTCGCACTGGTGTTAATGTCGCACACCACATTCAGGTTCTTGATGGTGGCGGGACTACTCTCCGCATCGTCAGGGTTGGCTAAGGTAGTGCTGATATAGCTGAACGGTGCAATGCCATTAACATCTTCGGTCGAGGTGAAGGTCAGCTTGTGATGGTCGCCGTCAAACGTGCCGCAGAAGTCATGGCCGCTTGAACCTGCCATGCGCGTCACGCTGATGTCAGCACCCAATTTCACCGTCTTGCCGCTGAAGCGGTTCCACGTTTCGTTGTCCTGCAGGCAGTCGCAGAAGTAGTCCCAACCATCCGCATTGCTGATAATGAAGGGATGCTCTGTACTGCCGTCGGGTGTGTAGCTGTCGGTCTTGCCGAAGGGCGTGAGATCGGCGGCATAATAAACGGTTGTACCGAGAATCGTCACACTCCTGCAGGGGAACGACTGCCTCGTGGCATAGCACTGTGTTCCCTGTGCCGTGCCCAGGGCGGTGTAGTAATAGCTGTTGTCGACAGTGGTAGCGGTGCCGCGGCGGACAAACGTGTAGCAGTCATTGGAGCCGATGGTGATGCTGGCAGGGGCAAAGAGGCAGTCGGTGATGGTGACCGTGTTGGGAGACCAGCCCACATAGCCACCGCAGCTGGTGGTGGTATTACCACCGGTGCTGACAATACTGCCGTCAAATATGCAGTTGGTGAAGTTGGTCGTGCTGCCGTTCGCTGTCGAGGCGATGAAACCGCCATGCGTGCCATCACCATTTACGCTAGTGTTGATGGTGACACTGCTGCGGCAGTTAGTGATGTTCGTTGTGCCGTAAGCTTGGCCGATGAGTCCAGCGGCGTATTTGGCCGAAGTCGTGATGGTGCCTGCGACGGTAAGGTTCTGGAATGTCGCGTTCTCGGTGCAGAGGAACGGAGCGCAGTTGCTGCTAGGGGTATAGTTGACGGTGAGCGTCTTGTTGTTGCCGTTGAAGGTGCCTTTGAACCTGTGGCTATTGTCACCGGCCATGCGGCTGACAGGAGCATTGCTGCTGCCGATATTGTTCTGCAAAACAACGGTTTTGTTCTCAAAAAGGTTGGTGCCGCTAGCAATCAGGTCACAGAACACGTTCCAGCCGTCAAGATTCTTGATATAGTAGGTATCACCCTGGTTAGAGAATCCCGCATCGTCGATAACCCACTGGGCATAGAGCGTTATCGTTTCGTTATGCTGTGTGACCAGATTCACGCTTTGGCCCTGATTATAGCTGGTGCCCGTACCATCAGCCTTGGTATTCCATTTGCTGAACTTGTAACCGGGTTTGGTGAAGCTGTTATTGGCAAGGTTTTGCGCTGTGGGATAAGTGAATGATTGATTTGCAATGCTTCCCGTACCGCCGTTAGCGTCATAATGGATAGTATAGTTGTTACCCGCCCATGCCGCAGTGATTACTAAGTCACTGTTCACGGTTATTGGGGTTCCGGGACTCCGTTGGGTTGTGTTGTCCCCTACCAGCCAACCGGTGAAATGGTAGCCGCTAGCGGTGAATCCGCAGTCAGGCAGGGTGTAGCTGCCACCTATAGTCACATTAGCTGTTGGCATGGTGCCAGTTCCATAGGCACCAGGACTAAAGGTGATGATATAGTTAGTTCTCCACTTGGCGTAGAGTTTCATGTCGCCTGTCGTTCCTGCTGCAATACTGGTGACGCGGTTACCTGTGAAGTCCGAGTTTAGGTACCAACCGTCAAAAGTATAGCCTGATTTGGTTGGATTGGCAAACGAAGCAACGCCAGTGCTCTTTTCATACACTTTCGGGTTACTTGATGCGTTGGTTCCCTCATTGAGTTCGTAGTCGATTTTATAGGCCGGCTGGTTGTAATCGTTCAAAACCAGATCAATCTTATAAATTGAGCCACGATCTTTGTTTGCGATAGGATCCCAGTAGTAGGAAAAGGTTTTGCTGCTGTTGTCGATAGCGACACTGGTATTTTCATAAATGGATCCGTAGCTAATCTCATGTACGTTGTGGAAGATAGCATGTACGATATACTTGTTAGTGCTGGTCATCGTTAAGTCTAAATCCAGGCTATTTGAACCGATACAGTACAAATATCCACAAACGTTTTGCATCACAGTAGGCATTAAATAGATTCTTGATTTCAAACCCTGACAGAATGCGATAGTTGTGGTAATATCGCCTAATGTCGCTGTGCCAGTCAGCCACATGTCGTTACCTAACAATGCATTTGAACCATTGTAACAGATGTAACTGTTTTTGTTCGAGGAATTGTATTCACAGTGCCGCTCTTACTAGGTTTAATTGGGTTTTAAATCGTCTCATAACTCAGAAATTTTAAATGTTAATATAATGTGTAATTAATTATGCGGAGCGATAGATACTTGTTCAATCATTGGGGTGACTGCTTGCTAATCGTTGTGGTGGCGAGACCAGATTTTCCAGATGAGGTAAATGAGCAGGCCCCACAGCACCAGGTTGATGATTACGAGGGGTATGGCGAGCCACAAGGGCACATCGTCAAGGTAATTGAGGAAATCCATCTCACACAAAGTCTTCATTTTTTTCTTTACAAATTTACGCCGGGAGAGGGCAAAGCGCAGTCTTAATTCGCAATTTGATGTCTCAATTCGCGATTTCAACTGTCTTAATTCGCAAAATAAGACAATATTTTAACAGTCATTAATAATCAAATACATATTTTCAGTATAGCGCACCTCACTTGAGGTATCTCATCTCACAAAAAAGTTTGATTGTTTTTTTATGTTTTCGACTTGCATTATCTTTGCAGTCGAGATGAAAGAGATGCAGTTTACAGCCATTGTGCTGACGCTATTGATGACTGGAGTATTGGTGTTTCTGCTTCCAGGACGCGTTGCTGATGACCGCGTGACCAACCGTTCACGCTGGCTCATGGTATTGGCCTTCATCTTGACGGGCTTACAATTCTTCTTGCAGTTCACCTCTGGGCTGCGTGCCTCAAGTGTCTCACGCGCTGTGGCCCTTAACCTGCTGATGTTCACACCTTGCACCGTCTTGTTCTCGACGTGTGTCTTGAACCTTCAGCGCCAGGGCCGCATCCGTCGCCGCGAATGGATATTCGGCGGGATGGCCTGTCTGTTGAACGCTGTCATTCTTGCCGTGGGCTGGTTCCAGCCCCATCATCTGATGGAGTGTGACATGGTAGCCAGTTCCGTTTTCGCCCTCATACAGGCTTATTATGCCGTGCTCATCAGCCGCGAACTCAGGCGCTTGAGGGCAATGCTTGCCAACTACTACGACCGCGAGCCCGACAGCCTGGTCAACTGGATGAGCATCAGCATCGTCGCGCTATTGGCGCTGGCACTGATACTGCCCGTTGCCATCTTTTCGTCGGGCTGGCCGTTGGCGGTTTATGCCGTGTTCTTCATCACCGCCATCTTCTATCTGTGGTTCTGCTTCGTGCGATATGTCATCAGCAGTGCCTCGCGCCGTGTACGTGAGGCCGAGGAGGAAGAACAGGAAGAAATGAAAACCCAAACCGCCGAAACGGCAACAACAAGCAAAAATGCCGTGAAGAGCCCCGAACTGAAGGAAGACGAAAACGTCGCCATCGAGCACTGGGTCGCCCAGGGCAAGTACCTGCGCCACGACCTCAAGAGTGCCGATGTCGCTCGTGAACTCGGCATCCCGCGCACCCACCTGTTGGCATGGGTCAAGGCATCGGGCTTTGAGTCGTTCACGCAGTGGATGACCACCCTGCGCATCAACGAAGCCAAGCGGATGCTGCGTGAGCACTCCGACTTTACCGTCGAAGCAATCGCCGACCACTGCGGCATCAGCCGCACCCACTTCCACACCGTCTTCAAGCGCGCCACAGGCCAGTCGCCCACCGGTTACCTGGCAGACAACAAGCCTAACTGATTGAATTACAGCATAAAACAAGGAAGCGATATAGAAATTGACCTTGACAGTTTTTTAAAGCGAATTTAGCTAATAAGGCACCTTTAAGCGAAGACAAATCAAACACAATTATTTATAAAATCATAATAAAAATTTATTATTTTTGATTTAAATACATTATTTGATTTCTCGGCCGTTAGGCCGATTAAAACTGAGTCAAGTGGAATTTTGCAACACCCTCCCGGCCACGCCAAGGCGAGGCCCTACATTCGAAACCTCCATAACGGATTGATATCGATGTGATTATGCAACCTTGGTGATTATTTCCTTGACACCAATGGAAAAATACTAAACTATTCGCAATCATTTGATAAGTTCGTGTAATTTGCATTAGCCCTGCAGGGTCTTAGGCCTTCATCCACATATCATTGACAAAATAACCCCCAGTACCAAGCGGAACCAGGGGTCATTCTGATGCCATCTTAAAGATGGTCTTTTTTTCTTATTTACCAGGCGAACATGGGATAATCCTTCATCATGTCGTTAACCTTGCCACGAACGGCGGCGATCACTGCCTCGTCCTCGGGAGCGCGGAGCACGGTGTCGATGAGCTCGACGATGTCGCCCATCTTGTCCTCCTTGAGGCCACGGGTGGTGATGGCGGGAGTG
>CACYGX010000026.1 GCA_902774055.1 uncultured Bacteroidales bacterium | reverse complement strand
GATGTCCGTTCCGGAAAACCCGCGGGCAGCCACCTACTGGTCCAACCTGCAGGTGCTGACGAACGACCTGTACGGCAACATCCTGGAAGACGCCATCAGGCTGGGGAAAGGCAGACTCCGCGAAAGCGACGTCAACTTCATCGCGCTGCTCTGCTGCGGCTACTCGCGGACCGCCGTCATGATCTGCATGAGGTTCAACAATGTCGTCACCATCTCGAACAAGAAGAAAAAGATAGCCAGGAAGATGGGCATCACCTCGGTGGACGACTTCATTCGACCATACCAGGAGGAATATCAAAAATCACTCAAATAAAAATCTTATTGCAATTGTATTTACCCACGCCTGAACAAGTTTAAAACATTAAACCTGCACTATTTTCTCTCCCCATAAAACAACCACTATCACGTCATCATCTTTTCAATCCTAGTCAATTGAAATACAACTAGTTACATATACTAATGGCTAGGAGAAAAATATATAAAGATGGACGCGAATATAATTAAAACAATATAGCGAGAAAGGTTGAATGAGCATTCTCTAGCTCAGGCTCCATTCAACACACACTTTAAACAATTATAGTTACACTTTGCTACATAAGGCGACAGAATCGCTACACCTCTTTATAGCAATATGATATCGTAATCAATTGTGTTTCAGAGCCGCTACACATAGATACAATTTTCTCGAGACAAGCCATGAGTTTTAAAACATAAAAAACCATATAGGCACCAAGTCAGACTTTTTAATCCTAACTATCTCTCGAATGCCCAACGATATTCATCTCGTTTTGATATTCGCATCAAACAATCTTTATACAGAGCTGCGTCTCCACCATGGAAATATATGTCACTACAGAATTCCTCCCACCATCCTTCTTTGATTGACGTATAATAATGGTCAAGCAATTCTGGAACAAAGGATGGATGAATGTCGTCGACAATAATGTTTCTGTTTTTAAGCTTCTGGCAGATACTTTCGAACGTTTCCCCGGCATTCCTTGAAACATTCAGTCTAACCGCATCTGCTGAAACAATCCTATTTTCAAGTCTTTGTTTATATTTATCCTTCCATACTTCTTCTAAAATATCCATAGGAAAATATTTTTTCCCATTGTCCGATTGCTTGAATATCTCGTCAGATATAGTGGGATCATGACGAAAATAGAACTTTCTGACTTGAGGTATCGTTTTAAAGTCCACTCCCTTGTCCATACCTAAAAGGAATCCATGCTGAGCACCGCTACGCATAAACACTTGCTTGCCAATCACAGATAGGGCATAACCTTCTTGTAGGGTGAAAGCACCTGGCATCTGAAGTTCATAACAATAAATGATTCCCAACTTTTCCGTATCATGCACAGGCTTATATTCATCAGTTTTGCTGTCATAATTTGTCGTTGCAAAAAACTTTGCACTCTCCAGATCAGATGTCAAATCTAAAAAATGAGTCTTATGATAATAATGCTGCGCCAATCCCACTAAATTCATCAGAATGCTAAAATGATCATGCATAATCACTATGCCTTTCTCAAGCAGTTTCACCAATGGATGGGTCATCAGTAGTACTTCCATTTCTTGAGACCAAATCAGATCATCCAAAAAATAGGTTTTGGTTTCATCACGATATAGGTTAGGCGTACAAGGTTTCGGATAGTCCTGACTTTGGCCCCGATAGAGAAATTTCTTGCCATACAAGTTCGGTTTCAGGGTGAAATGAAACTTACCATCGGGATGGATTTGGTTCTGATTGACAATAAATCCATCTGCAGGTATGTTATCGTCATGATAAAAGGACACATAAGAACACGCCCAAGGGACTCGAAACTGTCTAAACTCCAGATCATAGAAATACTGTTGCGAAGCAATATCTCTCAGCAATGCATCATTAGCGAATGCATCCTCTTCAAGTTTTCGAATATAATCAGACGCTTCGTTCACATTATCGAACGGATTTTCCTCAGTTCCCTTCTCAGACTTGTCAATAACCCTCACCGTCGATTTGGGTGGTTTTGTGTAGTATCGGTCCGCATATTTCTTTTCGTCGTTCTGAGTAAGCCTGAACTTCCATACATTGTCGGATTTAACAAACTCTTTGGGCATCAAGCAATACTCTGTATTCATCCCAAATTCTTCTTTCAATATGCGCTGGGTCTTATCCAATAAAGATTTAACTAGCGGAGGAATGGGCGGCATCGGAAGCGTTAGACCTTTAATAGTTTGTAGTGCACAATTGAAAGCCAATGCATCACCTATTGCCTCATTAGAGTATTGATAAAACCCATTAGGTCTTTTTGCCTGCTGATACAACATCCGCACCTTGCAATAAACTTCGCAACGCGTACTCGTTGGAGTCTCATTTCTTATCTCTTGATTAACCCACGATTCGTCAAGAATAAGACATCCGTCAGGGGTGATGGCTGAATGATGCGAAATACCAGCATAGGGCAGTATTTGCGGTACATAAATAATTCGCACATTTGACATGTCAAAGCCCAGAATACCACATGCTTCTTTGACATATCCTCGAATAACCTCATCTGCAACTTGGTCTATCATACTATTGATGTTTCTTTTATTGAAGTTTCTACACTATTCGGTTATTGAGAAACGGATAAAACTGTCACAGTAAAATGGAACAGTCTATATCATTTTTGATAGCACAAAAATAAGCATATTTCTTGAAGATGTCGTAATAAATTACTAATCTCCCATTCATGCAGATCATTATTTCGAGCATGTATTTGATTTTTAGTGAAAAAATGTAAAAACAAGGCAAAAAAGAGACTCTTGTTAATTCTTATTTATAGAAAAAGCCTAATTTTGCAAATCAAACTTTATGAAAATGTTTGATTTTTATAAGTTAAAGTTTATATGAGTGTTAGTAAAGATGTCATCAAACGGTGCCTGATCAGCAAGCAGCGAGAAGTTGACGAGGCCGTGATAGTGAATCGACCCATCAACTTTGAGGACAATGGTAACTATGTTATCGTTGGAGTGAGGCATTCCGGGAAATCCTACTTGCTCTATCAGCGGGTGCGGCAACTTCAAGCTGCAGGATTCGGATGGGATGAGATACTGTTTGTGGACTTTGAAGATGAGCGCTTGGCTGAATTTCAGACGGAGGACTTTGAAAGTCTACTGGAGGCCCACCTTGAACTCCATGGAAAGAAACCTATAGTTTTCCTGGATGAGGTACAGAACATTCCACACTGGGATAAGTTTGTACGCCGACTGGCTGATTCTAAATATCGGGTTTACGTGACAGGAAGTAATGCCAAGATGCTAAGCAAGGATGTGGCCACGACACTGGGGGGGCGGTTCTTTATCCACGATGCATACCCATATTCGTTCAAAGAGTATCTGGCAGCGCAGCAGGTGGAGATGACTGAGCATTGGGAGTATGACACGATACAACGGAGCGAGGTGAAGCGACATCTGAACGAATACTTCTATTACGGTGGTCTACCAGAGATTCTGTTGTTTAAGAATAAGCGGGCCATGCTATCAAGTTTGTACCAGAAGATATATCTGGGTGACATCTGCGCACGAAACAATATTAAGAATGATCGCGTGATGAACATCTTGATCAAGAAGATGGCCGAGAGTGTGAAGCAACCGTTATCGTTCAATCGACTGAAGAATGTGATTGTGGCAGCAGGGGCTCCTATCAGTGTGCCTACCACAATAGATTATGCTGGTTTTGCTGCTGATAGTTGGTTGATACTGCCGATGCGGAACGAGATAGGCAAACTGACAGAGAAGGAATCACAAAAGAAATATTACTTTATAGACAATGGCTTACTGAACCTCTTCTTGATGAATTCAGAGTCATCGCTGTTGGAGAACATGGTGGCAGTGGAACTTTGTAGGCGGTATGGTAAAGAGAATGTGTTTTATCTGAATGCAGACAAGGAAATTGACTTTATTATACCCGAAGAGAAGCTGGCCATCCAGGTTTCGTATAGTATAAAGGATCAGATGACCTGGGATAGAGAAGTGCCACCGCTCGTGAAATATGCCAAAGGGCACCAAGGCTGGAAGTGTCTGCTCATCACTTACGATGAGGAGAGCAATGAGGGGATTAGCGTAGTACCTGTGTGGAAGTGGCTGTTAGAGTGAATTTCCATGTGACGGCAACTCCCTTATAACTAATATGTGGAATTATAGAGATGCTCGGTAAAGAAGTGAAGATAAGGTAACTAAGAAAAAGAACAATAAAGAGTAAACTATTGAAAATGGGAAAGTCTGATATAAATAAGTATATAGTGTTACTTTCAAACCCCAAAATTAACAAGCTTAACTTGATAACAGAGGTGTTGTCAGAATTGTCTTTTGAAGAACTGCAATCTTTCAAAAGGAAAACTCCTGTGTTGTTTCGAGGGCTTCTTAAAGTATCATATCTTAAAAGAACTAGTTTCGCAGATTTCTTCACCAAGGGCAGAGTATTATGGACTAATACTACTGACATCTACGGTGCTCTCGTTTTTATTGTTCTAAATAATGCTAAAGAAATAAACCATTATATCCAACTAAAAGAGCAACTTGATTTTGCGACAGCTACACAGCACTACAATGAATCATACTCTCTATTAAATCAAATTGAAAAAGAAGTGTCGGTCTCAATGACTTGCACGTATTATCTATTAAAGCTAACTCGTCTTGATAAAGGAATCACTGTTAGCACGCAATTATATAACAAGATTTGCAAAGAGAATAACATCTTGAGCTATATCTCGAATATAGCTTTTAAAAGTTCCCCTATAGATTTTCCTTTTGAACCCGATATAGAAGGAAGATATCGTGACCTTCAAGGCGACGAAGAGACATGTGATTTCTTCACAGCATTTGCGTTCCCATTCAAAAGAACTAAGGGCGAAAGATGGATGAGGCTATTGCTATATACTTCATTAATTGATATCTATGAAGGGGTACTCTTTCAGTTGAGCTGCTTGACAGCTGATGAACTGAAGAAAGACCACATAAAGCGTCTCATTTGTGAACTCGCTGGAATAATTACAGATAAAAGAATTCAAAGGCTGTATACCCTTGTAAACAAAGGAGCTTCTCTTCCTTCTTTTTGGAATAGTTCGGAAGAAAGAGAATTGATAGAGAAATACTATGCCCAAGATTATACCTATGTTTTCAATAAGAGCCAGGATTATCTCAAAAAGAATCCACTTGAAGCAGCAATTATAGATATTTATTTTAAAAGTTGTATAAAGTTAGATCAAATACCAAAAGAACTATACCCCGAAGACTCATTAGCAGGACGAATACACTATCTCTATCAGTTATCTTTGAAAAACGATGACATATCTGAGGTCAGTCGGGTGCTGTTAAGAAGTACTTGTATAGCTTGGTATCAAATACCTTCTCTAAGACAAATATATCAAGTTATCAATGACATAGAACACACAACTGAGGGAAGTGTTTATAAGAATTATTGGAGGTTTTCATTAGTTCCAGAAATAAGAGATGCCGCATTCTTCAGTGGTGTTGACATGGCAATTGATTATTTAGTAACTGCCGGCTATTCTAAAGTGCAGAGTTCTCAGGTAGCAATTCTTGAACAGAAGAGAGAAGATTGTTTTAATCAAACGTACCGACTTTTATACGGGTTCTCTGACAGTGACATCCCCATTTATTGTGATGAAATCGAGAATAAAGAGCATACTCCAATTATTACTGGATGCATCACATCACAACTATTCGACCGACTGATGTCGTCAAAACATTATGCGGAAGCAATTTCGCTATATGTAAAATGCATTTTGAATAATCCCCACGTAAAAATTTTTATTGATAAACAGATGATAACGAGGGTGATGACCGATGCTGAAGATGCAAGGATCAGCAACCAGTTGGAGCTTGCTGTTTTTTACACAATGATTGGAGCAGAGGTTTATAAACGGTATCTAGCGTATAAACGTTTCCTTAAATCAATCAAAGTTCGGAGACTATCAGAAATAAATGATATAAATACTCCTGAGCTGCTATATTTTGTCGGAAAGGTTGCGGATAGAAATGTCCTCACTCTTCACGTTCTTGAGTTCGATAAAGAAGAAGATGTTACAAATGAAAGGATTGAGCTTTGCAAGAGAGCGTTCACAATTACAAATGAGAAATCATATTCCGATGAAATCACTTCTTTAATTAAAGAACAAGAAGTGATGGCTTTGGCTCAACAAGTAAACGATAGTAAGATACATGTTGATGTGCAATCGTTGATAAATAGCGGCCTATCGAATGAAAAGCTTTGGTTTGATACATACTCCGATATTGATGATAATCTGGAGATGTATGAACAAAAGAATTTTGAAGAAGTATTAGATTATATCATGAAACTATCTGAGAATGAGCAGAAAGCTGTCGTCATAAAATATGAGTTGCCTTCAGTGAAATATAAAAAGATGCTATTCCAACAGATGTTTCTTAGTATTAGGGATAAGTTCTTGTTTGACCCAATATATGGATTGGATAAATATTTAAGTGCGCGAATAAGGCATGGGACTCTTATTACACAGTTAAGAAATCATTTCCTAACCCATTCGTTGGTTACTAATAAAAAAGAGGGTGGAGACTATCAGCGCATTAATCCGTGGACTCAGTACAAAGATACAAAAATAACTGAAACCGTAAAAGAAGCTATAAACGAAAGGATGCTTCAATTCACCATTTGGTTAGACGAGCAGCTAAAGATTATTAAAAACGAAAGAATCCAAATTAAGACTGAAAGAAATGATGGATATTTAAATGGTTTATTTGACTATTCACATAACTTAATGGCAAGCATGATAGATGAATTGGAAAGTAATGGTTTCGATTCATTTGAGGCTTTTGTACATTCTGCAATAGATTTGCTATGGAGATGGACAAATCAGGTTCTTGAGGATACACGGAATTTCTTCCAACAGTATGAAAAGATAGTTGTTGAAGAAATGACTAAACTCCAAAGCGATGTAGTGAGTCTGATGGATGGCTCAACATCGCTTATAACCAAATTCAAAGCTTCCATCACGGACTGTCGGACTGAATTTCAATCAGATGTTTCAGTTGTTACCAGTTGGTTTAAACCAGAACAGTCAAATGTGCGTTTCTTTACCATTCAACAAGCTGTAGATACCAGTCTTTCTGTTATCAATAAGATCAATCAGAATGCTTTATCTTTTAATAGTATGACTATTAAAGACAATAAAAAGTATAGCGGAGAGTATTTTAATGCCATTCATGACATTTTCCATGATATGATGAATAACATACTTGGATATGAAGCAAAGCGATCCAATTTGAGAGGAAAAGGGAAAATCATCATATATAATACTGGTGACAGATTATATATAGACGTTAGTAACCCTCTTGATAAAACAGATATCCAAGATTTGAAACATATTGTGGATGATCAAAAGAATATTCCAACGTTGATTGCTGGAGGAAGAACAAGAAGAGAGACCAATTCTGGATGCATTAAGATTTACAGTACTGTAATGTATTCCTTAGGCTCTGGCAACAAATATGAGAATAGGGTAGATGGTAACTGCTTTATCGCGCATATTGAAATTAACACAAAAAACTTAGAATATAATGAAGATACTTTTAGTTGAAGATGATAGCTATAAATCTACAGCGATAATACATTGGATAGAATCTGAGTATCAAGCTGGAAAAGTAGAGTTGTATAACTCTTATAGAGATGGTTGCATGGCTGCCCTAGACGGCTGCTTTGATCTCTTAATTCTTGATATGGCTCTTCCTGCTCGCTCTCAAACAGCTGGAAATGGGACTGATACGATTGTGAATGGGGGTGAACTTATAATTAGAGAATTGCTCGATGAACATATCGCTTTTCGAGCAGTGATCCTAACTCAATATGAGACCTTCAATGGGGAAACTATAGAGACGATAGAAGAGCGACTCAGACAAATGTGCGGTGAGAGTTTTTGTGGATGTATAAGCTACAATTCTCAAGATGATAGTTGGAAGAATAACCTTCAAATAATAATCGATGATGTTAAAGGTATTGATTGTTGATGACACGCAAGAAAAGATAGTAGAAATTCGTGCGGTTCTTTCTGGATTTGTTGAGAATCCAGATGATGTCCCTATAAGCGGAAGTATCAGAGATGCCTTGAAAGAATGCACAAAGAGGCGGTATGATCTGATTATACTAGATTTATATATTCCTTTCAAAGCAGGAGAGACCCCGAATCCCAAAAACGCTATGACCTTTTTAAGGCTAATCAAGGAAGAAGATGATTATATTTGTCCAATTTTTGTGATTGGCATAACTAGGATGCAGGACTTTGCAGAGTATAAATCTTTTTTCGAGTCTGAGACTTTGAAAATACTATTATATGCAGAAAACGATGATACATGGAAGGAACAACTTAAGAATAGATTGGAGTATCTGATAGGTGTAAAAAAGAAAATGGGGATAACATATGAATATGATTATGATGTGGCTATAATTACAGCCCTACAATCGCCAGAACATGAGATTCTTAAACATACACTTTCCAAAGATTGGAATGAAGTCAATCTTGAAGATGATAAAACCACAACATATTACGAGACTACTCTTTATACGAAGACAAACAGGCCAGTGAGATGCATTAGTTGTTATGCCCCTCAAATGGCGAGTGTGGCTTCCGCCACATTAACGTCAAAACTTATTCTTCGTTTTCATCCCAGATACCTTTTCATGGCGGGAATTTGTGCAGGACTAAAGGATAATGGCATCGGATATGGTGATGTTTTAGTTGCAACGCAAATATGGGACGGCATGAGTGGCAAGTATAAGGATTTGAGCCATGATGATACTGATCCCGAAATGATATTTGAACCAGATTACCGTCAGATATCACTCAACGCAGCTATGCTTAATATTGTAAATCGATTGAGAGACAACACAGATTTGTGCACACAAATAAAGAATGAATATGAGGGTGAGAAACCTGAGACACCCATGAAAATACATGCCGGACCGATGACATCTGTACCCGCTGTTATCGCTAGTGAACAGAAAATTGCAGATTTGAAAGCCCATGCAAGAAAGCTTATTGGCCTTGAAATGGAAAGCTATGGCGTTTTCTATGCAGCAGAGCATGCTCATCACTTGAAGCCTATATATACAGCTTCCATTAAATCGGCATCAGATTTGGCTGATAAGAATAAAACAGATAAGTATCAAGCGTATGCTTCATATACTTCTGCGGCTTTGGTGAAGTATATAATTGAAAACGAATTAGAATATTAAGTACATGTTGATGTAGGTTTCTGATTTAGGAGTATTGCGTAAGCTATTAGTTAACTTGTATTATGGGATTTTATGAAAGTCTGCAAAAGAACTGAAGATAGTTTCGGAAAAGAATATGTTATTCAGGAGTACTCGAAAATGACTAGAATTCTTAGAGGTTTTCAGAGTATGTTACGGGACGCTAATATGTTGAGGCTATGTGGGTGCTGGATGTTTCGGTGCTAAGATGGATCCATGACCTCTGTTTGAGCTTTTTTTGCTCATTTAATAGTACCGTCATACATGACATCCAACAGATTCATTAATGATGATTATCTCTTTTTTTTGGGCGAAATGCGTCTGGCTATTGGTGGATTTCGCCAAAAATATGGATAAATCGGGCGAAATCTAACTAAAAATGGATAGATTTCGCCCAAGAATCCTTGTTTAGGTCAAAGTATTGCTGTAACTTTGCGATGCAAAACAAAAAGGATATTGTCAATGGAGACCATTATCGGACGGAAATCGGAGATAAAGAGACTGATGGCAGCTGTAGAGAGTACTCGGCCAGAATTTGTGGCCCTGTATGGACGTAGGCGTGTAGGCAAGACTTTCCTGATTAACCAACTGTTCAGGAATCAGTTTGCCTTTAAGGTGACAGGTGTTATCGAGGGAAAGTTGAAAGACCAGTTTACGGCTTTTGCCGATGCCATGTACGACTACGGATTCGATATGCCGGAACAGCCGAAGGACTGGATGCAAGCCTTTATCATGCTGAAACATGCATTGAAGCAAAAAGTGGAAAGCGGCGAACAATGCGTGATTTTTATTGACGAATTGCCGGCCCTTGATGCAGAGGGCTCGAACGTAGCTGGTGCAGTCGGCTATTTTTGGAATAGCTGGGCAAGTCAGTACGATAACATCATTTTCATCATTTGCGGAAGCGCAACAAGCTGGATGATAACCAATGTCATTGACAGCAAGGGAGGGTTGCATGACCGCATCACAGTTGAAATGCCAATCCATCCTTTTACTCTAAAGGAGGTTGAGTCTTATCTTGAAAGTAGGCATTTCATATGGAACCGTCAAATGATACTCCAAGCCTATATGGTCTTTGGGGGCATACCCTATTACCTAAGTTTGTTAGATCCTGAAGAAAGTTTGGTGCAGAATGTAGATCGTCTATTTTTCAGTCAGGACATGCAGATGCGCCGTGAGTTCCGCCGTCTATTCAATACCCTCTATAAGAATCCAGATAAATACATTGATATCATTAGGACCTTGGGCAAAAGCCGCAGAGGAATGACACGAGAGGAATTGGCAAAAGAATTGAAAAGTGCCAATAACGGCCATCTGGGAAAACGATTGGAGGATCTCGTCCATTGTGACCTCATACGCAAAAATGTTGTGCGCGAAAAGGAAATCAAGCGGAAAGATGCAATCTATCAGCTATGCGACTTTTTCAGTCTGTTCTACCTTACTTTTATAGACAGGGCAGAGGTAGAACAACAATATTGGGCTCACCATATCAATACGCCTGAAATCAATTCCTGGATGGGGCTCACCTACGAGCGAATTTGTCTGGCCCATATACAGCAGATTAAACACGCGCTGCGAATAGATGCTATATCTACGCTCAGCTATTCTTGGCGAAGTAAAATAGCTAAGCCTGCCGTACAGATAGATATCATCATTGAACGTGCCGACAGAATAGTCAACGTGTGCGAGGTGAAGTATAGCCAAGGCGAATACGAACTGAATAAAGAGGAATATGATAAGATATGCAAGCGAAGCAGTGCCTTTATTCGAGAAACAGGCCTTCGCCATGCACCTTGGATAACCATGATAACCACCGAAGGGGTTGCATCTGGTAAATACGCTGGGATGATTCAGAGCCAAGTAAAACTTGACGACTTGTTCACTATTTAGTCAGTCTTTATATGGGGAATGACCGTTAAACTTGGTCAAATGTGTTAAAAATAAGGATTGTGACAATAGTACTCCAAAACTCTACCATATTTGTACCGTTCAATATATAAATACCTGATGTTCAATAATTTGCATCTTCTGCATCGGAAAATAATTTCGGTATTTTCGGATGTTTTACAAACAACAATTTCGGTATTTTCGTAGGATTTCGGGCGAAATCTAATCAAAAATGGATAGATTTCGCCCGAAATCCTTGATTTGAACTTTTAGTAAAAAAGCACTTTTTTGTGTTCTTACTTGGTAGTGTAATTTGAAAAGTGTAATTTTGCAGCGGTAAAGAATATTGAAAAGTGTAGATTTGTACTGCTCTAAATATTTGAAAAATGTAAATTTTATATGCTATACAGGAAGATTACATCTTATCTTGAGGACTACTTAAAGTCTGATACTGAATCGATTCTGATATTGGAAGGGGCTCGTCAGGTCGGCAAGTCGTTTAGTATCCGTGAGGTCGGCACTCGATTGTACCCAAATTTTGTCGAGATTAACTTCGTGGAAGACGATGAGGGAAGGCAATTGTTTAAAAACATCCACAATAAAGAAGATTTCTACCTGACGCTCAGCATGATAGCTGGAAACAAACTTTCCAATCGTGATGATACATTGGTATTTCTAGACGAGATCCAACACTATCCTCAATATCCTACTATGCTGAAGTTTTTGCGTGAGGATGGACGTTTCCGCTATATTGCTAGCGGCAGTTTGCTGGGTATTACTCTGCGAGACACGACTTCCATTCCCGTAGGTAGCATTATCCGTAAAGAAATGTTCCAACTTGATTTCGAGGAATTTCTCATTGCCAATGGCTTTGGCGCTGAGGCGATAGATATGCTGCGACAATCCTACATGAATGGTCATAGTCTTGCAGAGGAGCATCACAACCATGTGTTGGATTTGTTCCACCGCTATCTTTTGGTGGGAGGGATGCCTGATGTTGTCAATACCTACCTTGACACGCATAATATCGTGAGAGTGCGCGCGGTGCAGGAAAGCATTCGTAGCCTATACGCTGACGATGCTTCAAAATATGAAAAGGAGCAATCAAAGAAACTGCTAATACGCCGCATCTATGAAATGATTCCCTCGCAGATGGAGAACAAAAAGAAGCGCATAGTGGCCCAGAAGATTCGAGGAAAGGAAGGTGACCGTTTCGCTCAATACCAGGATGAGTTTGAATATCTTGTTTCATCTGGCATTGCTCTGGCTGTTCACGCCATATCCAATCCGCATTTCCCGCTGAGTGAGTCCCTTCAGAAAAACCTGCTGAAGTTGTATCTTAATGATGTGGGATTGCTTACTGGCCTGCTCTACCGCAATAACATTCGTCCTATTCTTGACGATGTGAGAAGCATAAATCTCGGTTCAGTTTATGAGAGTGTTGTCGCTCAGGAATTGCGTGCCCATGGGCACAAACTCTTTTATTACGATAACCGTAAACAGGGTGAGGTGGATTACATGATTGACGACCACACGGCAATGAGTGTCCATCCCATAGAAGTCAAGTCAGGCAAGGACTATACCGTACATAGTGCCCTTAATAATCTCTTGAAGAATCCCGATTACAATATCCAGGCGGCTACCGTCATTTCCAATGAACGTGAGATTTATCAGAAAGGAAAGGTCACATATATGCCTGTCTATTTTGTGATGTTCATGGAACTTGACACTCTTCAATCTGATGAATTGGCATACACTTTTTAGCCGTTTTGCTTGTATTCGTGTTTAGCGATGATACTTTTTGTAGGCATGTAATCTTCTGGCAACCAATTAGGCGTTACTGTTTTTTGCGTTTGAGTTTGTTCTTGAGGCGCTTATAGCCCTCGACGCCCAGGATGGTCAGGCCGCCGTATTGGCAGGTCTTGGCCAGCCCGAAGAGGATGGTCCATAATACGCCCTTTGCCGTGACACTGATGGGAAGCAGCATCTGGGCAAAGGACAGTATATAGAATGGAATGCAGCACAGCAACACGATGACACCAGTCCTGAACGATAGTGACTGCAGCCAGTGTTTTAGCCTGTGCCATAGGCGTGAGACGGCTTCTTTGGGTGAATAATTGGATTTCATTCTATCATTTCTTTCGACCCTCGTGTCGTTTTTATCAGCATAAATCCCAATGCGAACAAGACAGCGCTGGCGATGATGACTTTGGCGTCAGGAAGGATAATGACAGGTGTTTTCGCTATCTGCAGTTCACCCAGGCCCAGCCAGCAATAGACCGCAAGGAGCGTCGCCGTCAGATTGCAGCCGGCATGTAGGGCCACACTATTCCAGATGTTTCGCGACCAGATGAATACCAACCCGTAGAACAAGGCGTCAATGAACGCCCCCATGAAATTGCGCACGTGGAGCATGCCAAACAATACGGCCATCACGACACAGACGACTATCTGTGCACCCCGGCGTCGGAATGGCGAAATGGCCATCTGTCTGAAACACAGTTCTTCAAGTACGGGCGCAAGCAACACGGCATGAACACTGGACATCAGGTCCTCACGCAGCTCTGACGTCGAGTAGGTCAACTGCTCCAGCTGCACGGGGTAGACGAGTTGCGTGAGACCATATACGATATACTCTTTCGCGACAAACCAGAGTGGAGTCATTAACAATAGCCCAACGATGACAAAGGATTTTGGAGCCTTAATCTGAAATTCACTGGCCGTTGGAAACAGCCTGGGCTCTACCCGATGAACAAGAAAAAGCGTTAGCCCTATCCCCGCCAGTGTGAGCAGCCACGACAGTAACTCGCCGCTAAATCCCAGCGAGTTACTGTCTATCGGCAATGCCGTCACATAGATGAGCGCGGTGCCATATGCCGCCGCTAATATCGGCATCAGCGGCTTGAGCAGGCTGACCAGTTTGTTCATCCTCTTTATAAAACCGTTGCCTCAGCAGGCCCTTGTCATATCAATTGAGCGCCATCGGCAAATGCGTTGCCAACCTTCTTGCCCAACTGGATATAGGTGTGGTGAATAGGGTCAAAGGTGATAATTTCCATTTTTTCGACGTCGGGTTCGCCGTCAATTGCCAGGTATTTCTCATCGCACAGGACGTTGACGATTTGGGCCACGAGGTTATAGCCCGATGCCGACTCATCGATTTTTTCTTTGATACGGCATTCCAGTGTCATCGGAAACTCCTTGAACAAGGGGGCATTCACGTTGGGCGCCTTCATGGCAGTCAAGCCTGCCTTTTCCATTTTGTCGGTCGTGTCGCGACCACTGGTGATGCCCACATAGTCGGCTGCCACCATAGTTTGGACGGTGGCAAAGGCAACAGTCAGGTCACGGTTGTTTTTGAGATTATCGGTCGTCGCGTGAGAGCCAAGCGAAATCATGATTTCGCCATTATCCCACTGTCCGCCCCATGCCGCATTCATGGCATTGGGCTTGCCGTACATGTCATAGGTGCCAATAATCAATACGGGTTGTGGAAGAATCCACGGTTTTGATCCAAAACTTTTCATACTCTTGTCTCCTTTAAATTAATTACTTGATATATTTTACTTTAGATGCGTCACGGGGTTTGGCATCGGGTTGCTCGTCGGGGTAGCCGATTGCGAGGATATAGTTCAACTTGTAGCCCTCAGGGATGTCGAGGCGGTCAAGGAAGAAGCGGGCATCGGCATTAGCGTTCAGGAAGCGCACGGGGCCTCCCAGGCAGCAGGTGCCGAGTCCCATCGACTGTGCTGCCAGCATCATGTTTTCGCCCAGCAGGCCGGCATCGAGTGCGCCGCCACCCTCAGCCGGAGTGCAGACGCAGATCAGGTTGGGGGCATTGCGGAACATGTTCTTGAAGTCCTTGTCGCGCTTCACCTGGTCGGCGTTATGGCGCTTATAGACCTCCGTCACGTCGGCGATCAATTGCTGGTCCTCCACCACGCGCACAATCCACGGCTGGCGGTTCATGCCGCTGGGCGCATTGATACCGGCACGCACGATTACCTCCAGTTTCTCATGCTCCACGGGCTTGTCGAGATACTTGCGCACCGAGCGCCGTGCCATGATGTTGCTGAGCACGGGATTTACCTCCATCTGGATGTCGGTATCGATGTCCGACATCTTGTCGGTGGGCTCGTAGCGTTTCACGACGCGGCCATCACGCGACACGAGGAACTTGGTGAAATTCCACTTGATGTCAGACTTCTTGTCGTAGTCGGCATCACGCTTGCGCAGCATCTCATCCATGAATTTTCCCGTCTGGTCGTTGAGGTCAAAGCCGCCGAACCCTTTTCGGGCCTTCAGATAGGTGTAGAGCGGCGACTCTCCCTCACCGTTCACCTCGATTTTGTCAAACTGCGGGAACTGGATGTTGAAGTTGGCCGTGCAGAACTGGTGGATCTCCTCGATGGTGCCGGGAGCTTGCTCGCCAAACTGGTTGCAGGGAAAGTCCAGAATCTCCAAGCCCTGGTCATGGTACTTTTCATACAGCGCCTCGAGTTCATCATACTGGGGCGTAAAACCGCAGCGGGTGGCTGTGTTCACAATCAGCATCACCTTGCCCTTGTAGTCGGCCATGGGCACGTCCCTGCCCAGGTCATCCTTTACCGTGATGTCATATATACCTTGGGCCGATACGCCCAGCACACTCATCATTGCCATGAGAACTAATACTGATTTCTTCATCTTGTTACAGATATTTGGTGAATTGATATTTCTTGCGCATTTCATCCTTTTGTTCGTCATTCAAGCTGGTGAAGTAACGTTTCCAGCCGGGACAAAAGTTGATGTGCCACCGCCAGAAGCGTCCCATCAGGGAGTTTGGCTTGCGGTCGTAATTCGCGCGGAATTTGCAGTTTTCGCATTGATGTGCCATAATTCTTTATTTTTTTAATGTGTTAATAATTGAGTCTAGTTCTTGGGCGAGATGCCGATAGCCCTCGAGGCTCAGCGGACATGCAGCGAGTTGCTTGCCCATCCCTGTGGGAATCAGTGCGTGGGCCTCAGCCTCCAGCTGCTTGCCTTTCTCGGTCAGCGTGACAATCTGCTGCCGCTTGTCCTGTTCCCCCTTGTTGCGGCTCAGGAAGCCCAGTTTCTCCATCCGTTGCAGCATCGGGGTCACCGTGTTGGTCTCCAGCAGCAGGCGGTGGGCGATGTCGTTGACGGGCTGGCAGTCCTTTTCCCACAGCACCATCAGCACCAGGTACTGCGGATAGGTGATGCCCAGTTGTGTCAGCATCGGCGTGTAGGCCTGCGTGACCAACCGTGCCGCCGTATATAGGCGGAAGCAGATCTGATTGTCCAGTTGTAATTCGGCGTGCATGATTACCAACTAGGCCAGCATGGCTTCAACGTCTTTTTCAAACTCTTTAGGCTCGGTAGTGGGGGCATAGCGCTTGATGGTCTGGCCATCTTTCGAAATCAGGAACTTGGTGAAGTTCCACTTGATGTCGCTGTCCTTCTCCACACTGTTGCTGAGGGTCTTGAAGAGCAGAGCAGCGCCCTTGGCCTTCAGGCCGTGATACTCCTCGGTTGGGGCTTGTGCCTTCAGATACTCGAAGATGGGCTCGGCGGCGGGGCCGTTTACATCGGTCTTTTTCATGATTTGGAAAGTCACGCCATAGTTCAATTGGCAGAATTCTTCAATCTGGCCGTCGGTGCCGGGATCCTGCTCCTTGAACTGGTTGCACGGGAACCCGATGATGACCAATCCCTGCTCCCTATACTTCTGGTTTAACTCCTCCAGTCCCGCGAATTGGGGCGTGAAACCGCACTTGCTGGCGGTATTCACAATCAGCAGCACTTTTCCTTTAAACTCTGAAAAATCAATCTCTTTACCCTTGCTAGTTAAAGCCTTAAAATCATAAATTGTTGTCATAACTTATTATTTAATTGCTTTTTGTTACCATTTGAGTGGTTCGCGCTGCTAAATTACAATAAATAATTTATATCGCAAGCGACTTATCTTGGTTTTCTCTCTTTTTTCATCATTTTCTATAGGAGACTCCATTGACCTCGAGTAGTTCGGTAGTTATTGATTCAAAAACCCTATCGTGGTAGGGTTTATTCAAAATTATTTGGCTAATCATGCTATTTGCAGTAAATTTGTGCCCCTAAATCAATGCTGCAGTGAGAGACATGACTTTACATCGATTGATACTGGCAACACGCACCGTAACGAGCGAAGCGGCTCTCACGCTTCATACCATTGACTGACTATGCCCATAACGATACATCATCAATACCCGTTACACGATCACAACACCTTCGGGATGCACGTCAAGGCGCAGCAGTTCATCACCTATGACACGGTCGATGAGCTGGTACAGGTCCTTGCCCAACTGCGTGGCAGTGGTGAGCGCATTCTACACATTGGTGGCGGCAGCAATCTGTTGTTTACAAGGGACTTTCAGGGTACTTTGCTGCACTCTGGCATTAAGTATATTGAGGAAGTTTCCCGCGATGACCGTGAGATTGTTTTCCGCGTGGGGGCGGGTGTGGTTTGGGACGACTTTTGTGCCGAGATGGCCCGCAACAATTTTTACGGTCCCGAGAACCTGTCCTACATTCCTGGCGAAGTCGGTGCTTCGGCCATCCAGAACATCGGTGCCTATGGGGTAGAGGTGGACTCCATCATCCGTGCAGTTGAGGCCATCGAGGTCGCAACGGGCATGCCCCGCGTGTTTGAGGTCTCGGAGTGTGAATACGGCTATCGGGATAGCATTTTCAAGAACCGTCTTCAGGGACAATACATTGTCACGGCTGTGGTCTATCGCCTGTCGGTTGTCCCCGTGGTCCATCTGGACTACGGCCCATTGCAGGAACTCAAGTCGCGAGGCGAGATGCCCACGGCCCAGGTCATCCGTGATGCGGTGATTGACATCCGCCGTTCCAAATTGCCCGAGCCGTCAGAACTGGGCAGTGCGGGCAGTTTCTTCAAGAACCCGGTGGTGCCAGTTGAGGCCTATCGGCAGTTGGCGGCCAACTATACCCAGGTACCCCACTACGTGGTCAATGAGCAACAGATCAAGATTCCCGCCGCATGGCTCATCGAGCAGTGTGGCTGGAAGGGCAAACGTCACGGCGGGGCTGCAGTCTATGACAAGCAGCCGTTGATCCTGGTGAACGAACAACAGGCAACGCCCGCCGACATCATGGAACTGGCCGACCTGATCCAGCAAAGTGTTTTTGAGAAATTCCACATTCACCTTCATCCCGAAGTTAATTACATCTAATACAATCCTTAAACCCAAGTAACATGGCATCATTTATCGTAGAAGGAAACCACCGCCTGCAAGGCGAGATTATACCTCAAGGAGCAAAAAACGAAGCATTACAAGTGATTTGCGCTACACTGCTGACGACCGAAGAGGTGGTCATCGACAATGTCCCTGACATCCTCGATGTGAACAACCTCATTCATCTGCTCATCGACATGGGCGTCAACGTCAAGCAGCAGGGCGATAACACCTATAGTTTCAAGGCCGAAAACATCAACACCGAGTTCATCGAGAGCCATGAGTTCATGGACAAATGTGCCCGCTTGCGAGGCTCAGTCATGCTGATAGGACCGCTGCTCAGCAGGCTGGGCATGATGTATTATGCCAATCCTGGTGGAGACAAGATTGGTCGCCGCCGTTTGGACACCCACTTCAGGGGCATCTGCAACCTGGGGGCTAACTTTACGTTCGACAGCACGAAGAGGGCCTACAAATTTGAGACGAATGGACGACTCAAGGGCACCTATATGTTGCTCGACGAGGCTTCGGTGACCGGTACCGCCAACATCGTGATGGCAGCCGTGATGGCTCATGGCACGACAACCATCTATAACGCGGCTTGTGAGCCCTATGTCCAGCAGCTGTGCCGACTGTTGAACCAGATGGGTGCAAAAATCAGCGGCATCGCCTCCAACTTGTTGACCATCGAGGGGGTTGATGAATTGCATGGTGCACACCACCGCATCCTCCCCGACATGATCGAGGTGGGCAGCTTCATTGGCGTGGCTGCCATGACGGGCAGCGAATTGACCATCAAGAATGTCTCGTGGGAGAATTTGGGAATTATCCCCGACAGTTTCCGCCGTTTGGGTTTGAAGCTTGAAAAACGTGGTGACGACATGTTCATCCCGCGGCAGGAGCACTACGAGGTGGAGCGCTTCATGGACGGGTCAATCTTGACGCTGGCCGACGCCATTTGGCCAGGTCTCACCCCCGACCTGTTGAGTGTGCTGCTCGTGGTGGCTACGCAGGCCAATGGCAGCATCCTCATTCATCAAAAGATGTTCGAGAGCCGACTGTTCTTTGTGGATAAACTTATCGACATGGGAGCGCAGATCATCTTGTGTGATCCGCACCGTGCCGTCGTCATCGGCCACGACCACCACATCCGCCTGCGCGCCAACCACATGGTTTCGCCTGACATCCGTGCCGGTATCGCCATGCTAATTGCCGCCATGAGTGCCGATGGCGTGAGCCGCATCGACCACATCGAGCAGATAGACCGCGGATATGCCAAAATTGAGCAACGACTCAACGCCCTCGGCGCCAAGATAACCCGTATCGACTAATAAAGTTCATTAGGGTATCCGATATGATGCTGCAGTGCTGTGGATGGTACTGCATGTGGGGCCTCGCCTTGGCGTGGCCGTTAGGTGATAGGTATAAGGTGGAAGGTAGAAGTACGCTCGCCAATAGTCGCAATTCCTGCCTGTTATATGTGCGTTCTCACATCAGATGTTGTGGCCTATCCTCAAAACGGCCTCAAGTTGAAAAAATGTTGGGCTACTAATGTCACCTTTTGCCTTTTGGGCCTGTTATTGGAGTGAACTGGTTCAAGAAGTAAGACACAAAGTTTAACATCATCATTCAATAAGAAATGGAACATTTAGCTGAAATATTAGTGCCCATCGCAGTTTGTTGCGTCCTGCCCATCATGGTTATTTGGTTGATAGTACGCAAAAGAATCAACGAGACCAATGCTCGCACTCAAATCGCTCTCGCGGCGCTCGAGAAAAATCCCGATATTGACATCGAGGAACTGCTCAAGAAATTTGCCAACAAGGGAAAATTGCTGAAGGAGAAACTGCTGGCTAAACTACTGTGGGGCTGCTTGACAACGCTACTTGGAGTTGGATTGATCGGGTTTGGCATTTACCTTAGTGCCAATCATCTTGGTGGAACCGATGACCCCATGGTAGCAGTTTGCTTCGGTCTGGCATCGCTAGGTGTGGGCATTGCCTTCCTTGTCAATTATTTTGTCGGCAAGAAGATGCTTGCTAAGGAGATTGAGGCCGAGGAGAAAAGGGTAACGCTGTCTGAATAGTCAGTGACACGCGAAGTCTTCATAGCACATGTGGAGCACGAGCAAGAAGCCCTGCGAGGTTTCTTGCTTGCCCTGTGCTGTGGCAACAAGGATGATGCCGACGACCTTGCCCAGGACACCCTGGTCAAAGCCTATCTGTCGTTGGCGGGTTATCGAGACAAAGGCAAATTCCGCTCGTGGCTCTTCAAGATTGCCCATAACACCTTCCTCAATCACAAGGCGGGGTGCCGGACGATGGAAACTCTGGACGAGGCGCGGACGCTCATCAGCAGCACGGCCACCGATACCTCCTATGAACATCAAGACCTCTATCTGGCCCTGCGCACCCTCTCGCCCAAGGAACGCTCTGCTATCACGCTCTTCTATTTCAATGGCTACAGCATCAAGGAGATAGCTGCAATTACCGATAACTCAGAGGCCGCTGTGAAACAACAACTCTCACGGGGCCGTGACAAACTTAAAGCAAGACTACAGTTATGAACAAAGATAAAGCCCTTGAGGAACTCTTCCTCGCTCATCGACCACATTTCGACGACAGTGATGCCTTTATGGAGTCACTCTCCAAGCGTTTGGACGCTGTGGAATTCATCAAGCAGCATCAGGAAGCCATAATCCGCCGCTATAGGATGGCTGTGGTCGCCGCGTTAGTTGTGGGACTTATTGTTGGCAGTGGGACCATCGCTTATCTCCTCTTGTCGCCCACCAACGTTCCTGTATTCAATTTCGACACCCACAATCTCTTTTTGCTGGAATGGCTCTGCGGCAATTCCCGAATGGTCACCATCACTGCCATTTCGTTGCTGTTGACTATTGGTATCACCTCATTCATCGGGAATATCAACGAACTCATGACCATGCGCCAATCACTCCAGCATCAACTCCCAAGCCAGTAACCATCACAACGGACCTCCCTAATCTCTAATCCCTAATCTCTAATCTGCGCGCGCAGCGCGCATCAAGCATCACGCCCACTGGAAGTTTTCTTTCCCAGCGCCGATCTCAAAGTGGTATTTGGCGATGCCCAGGTCCATGTGGGTGTAACCAATCAACGAGAAACCTTTCTTGGCGCGCACTTGTGGGCGGCCATCGACATTCCCAATATACTCAAACGAGAACTTCTGCTGGTTAACGGCTGTCGGGGCCAGCAGGGCGGCTTCTACGCCGCGACGGAACCAGTCGGGTGTCGTGTCGCTGACGTTGCTCACCTGGTCGATGCGTTTGATCTTGTGTGACACGCCCTGGGTCGCGCCGTAGCCAATGGAGATATAGGCCTGGATAACTTCGCCCTCGTTGAGGACATAGGTTCCTGGGATTTTTGTATAGCTGAGCCCCACCCAGCAGGTGTTCAGCCCTATGGTTTGGGCAAACAACACCACTTGCTCGCCATAGTAGCCGATGCGGTCGTCAAGATCATCGGCCTTAACGCCCGCCATGACCAGGTAGTTGGTAACGCCACTGAATTTGCCATATCTGGCAAACGGGCCCAGGAAGGCCTTCGGCTCGTTAAGTATCAACTGGATGTGCAAGCCCCCTTCACGGTTCACCTCATCAATTTTTTCTTGCAGCGCCTCTACGTGGGTTTTGGCTAGCGGTTGGTTCTTGTATGCCCTAACGCTATGTCGGGCTTCGATGGCTTCTTGTAGTGTCATGACGTTATTTTTTCAGGCGTTTGTTAAGTTCGCGGACATCGGTGAGCAGGTTCCAGATGCCGTCCTCGCTGAGGACGCCTCGCTTCAGGTCGGCGGGCAATAGGCCCGCCTCGTCATCGGCAAAGTCTTGCCGCCACAGGTCGCTGCCGTAGTATTCATCCAGCGCTTGAATATCGGCCTCAGTGGAATCCCATTTTTCAAGCGCTGTGGTAAGCCGCTTCACGGCTGCCGTTGCACGGTTAAGCCGTCGCTCCATCTGCCGTATGCGGGCAATCTGTTTTTTGTCGTCACTCATAATCAAAGGCTATTTCGATTGGCAAATATAGTATTTTTCTTTGATTCCAACCGATGATATGGATTATTTATGTCTAGGTATCACCAGGTTAAGGATCACGCCCGCAAGGGCCGAGAGGCCTATGCCACTCAGCGAGAACGAGCCCATCGGTAGGATGGCGCCACCGATGCCAAGGGTCAACACCACGCTCACGATGATGATGTTACGCGTCTGGTTCAAGTCCACCTTGTGGTTTACTAGGTTCTGGATACCCACCGAGGCAATCGAGCCGAACAGCAGCATCATGATGCCGCCCAGCACAGCGCCTGGAATGCTCTGCAGCACGGCACTGAGTTTGCCGATGACCGAAATCACGATGGCGGTGCCAGCGGCAATGCGGATGACCGATGGGGCGGTGATGCGAGTGATCTGCATGGCGCCGGTCACCTCGCTGTAGGTGGTCACGGGAGGACCGCCGAACAGGGCCGCCGTCACGCATGCCAAGCCGTCGCCCAGCATCGTGCGGTGCAGGCCGGGATCCTTGACGAAGTCTTTGTCGGCCACGGCACTCACTACAAACACGTCACCAATGTGCTCGATGACGGGCGCGATGGCAACAGGTATCATGAACAGGAATGGTTCCCAAGCAAATTGTGGCAATTGGAAATGGGTGATGCTCGGCGGCAGTGCAAACCATGGCGCATCGGCCACGGCCGACACATCGACAAGCCCCATGAACCAAGCAACTATATAGCCCACGATGATGCCACACACCACAGGCACCAGCTTGAGGAGACCGCGTCCAAGCACGAGAACCAGAATGGCGGTCAAGAGCGAGATAAAGGCCAGCAACCAGTTCTCTTGTGCCATGTTGACGGCAGCAGGGGCCAGCGACAAGCCGATGCAGATGATGACGGGGCCAATGACGACAGGCGGAAACAATCGCTCCAGCAGGCGGCGTCCCTGCCACTTGATGAGCGCCGACATGACAAAATAGACCAGCGCAACGCCCATCATGCCCGCCAGCGTGCCTGGCATGCCCCACTGCTTGGACGCCGAGATGATGGGGGCGATAAAAGCAAAACTAGAGCCTAAAAAAATGGGCACCTTTCCTTTGGTGACCATGTGAAAAATAAAAGTGCCGATGCCGGCGGTGAATAGTGCGGTGGCGGGGTCAAGTCCCACAAGCAAGGGGACGAGAACGGTAGAGCCAAAGGCAACGAAAAGGAACTGAATGCCTACAATCGTTTTTCGTGCAACGGTTAGATGGTTGGTTTCCATTGTTTTACTCATGATTGAGCGTCTCGTGATTAACTTTTACCGTTACAAAGGTAGTTCAAGTCGAGCGGATAACAAAACAGTTTTTTGTTTTTTACCATCATTTTTCCTTGTCATTACTCTACCGTAACACTCTTGGCCAGATTGCGCGGACGGTCAACGTCCTTGCCCTTGCACACGGCGATGTGGTAGGCCAACAGTTGCAGCGGAATGCTGGCGATGAGTGGCTGGAAGCATTCTATCGTGTCGGGCAGTTCGATGACATGATCGGCAAATTGCTGTATCTGCGTGTCTCCTTGCGTCACCAGTGCCGTCACTCGACCTCCACGGGCACGCACCTCCTGGATGTTGGAAATAATCTTCTCATATAGTTTATCTCGAGTGGCTATGACAAACACGGGCATCTCTGAGTCGATGAGAGCGATGGGACCGTGTTTCATCTCGGCGGCAGGATACCCCTCGGCATGAATGTAACTGATTTCCTTAAGTTTTAATGCTCCTTCAAGGGCTACGGGGTAGTTATATCCTCGTCCCAGGTACAGGCAGTTCTTGGCGTAGGTGAAGATGGGTGCCAGGCGCTCGATTTGCTCATTGGTCTGGAGGGCCTGCTCCATCTTGTCGGGAATGCGGGTGAGTTCGGCAACCATGCGCTTGTAGGTTTCGTTGTCGATGGTCTGTTTCTCACGTGCGATACTCAGGGCGAGCATCGACAACACGGTGACTTGGCCGGTGAATGCCTTGGTCGAGGCGACACCGATTTCAGGCCCCACATGGATGTAAACGCCCGTCTGTGTCTGGCGAGGAATGGAGGCGCCGATGGCGTTGCACACGCCAAATACAAATGCGCCAGCTTGGCGCGCCAGTTCGATGGCTGCCAGTGTGTCGGCGGTTTCGCCGCTCTGTGAGATGGCGATAACGACGTCATCGGGCATGATGACAGGGTCGCGGTAGCGAAATTCTGAGGCATATTCCACCTCGACGGGGATGCGGCACATGCTCTCGATGAGCTGTTTCCCGATGAGGCCGGCATGCCAGCTGGTTCCGCAGGCAACAATGATGATGCGACGTGCCGTAATCAGTCGTTCGCGGTAGTCGATGACTGCCGACAGGGTGATGCGGTCGGCATCCACATTGATGCGTCCGCGCATACAGTCGCGCATGCATGTCGGTTGCTCAAAGATTTCCTTGATCATGAAGTAGGGGTAACCGCCCTTCTCGAGTTGCCCGAGGGTGATGTCAATCTGTTTTACCTTGGGGTGCTGGGTCTCGTTGTCCATGTTGACGACCTTCAACTCCTCGCCCAAGCGCATCACGGCGATGTCGCCGTCGTTGAGGTAAATCACGCGGTCGGTATATTCGGCAATGGGGCTAGCGTCAGACCCAAGGTAGTATTCTCCTTGTTTACCCAGTCCCACTACCAGTGGCGAACTCTGGCGGGCACACACGATGGTGTCAGGGTGGTTGCGGTCGAGGATGGCGATGGCATAGGCTCCAATGACCTGGTGCAGTGCCACTTGCACGGCCTCGAGCAGTTCAATATTGTTGCTGAGCATGATGTGCTCGATAAGTTGAACCAGCACCTCGGTGTCCGTCACGCTTTTGAAGGCAATGCCGCGTTCCACCAGGTTCTCCTTCAGCGTCATGTAGTTCTCAATGATGCCGTTGTGGATGAGGGCCAGCCTGCCCGATGCCGAGTAGTGGGGATGGGCATTGGCGCTGTTGGGTTCGCCGTGTGTGGCCCAACGGGTGTGGGCAATGCCGGCGCATCCTGTCTTGTCCTTGTCTTCACAATAGGATTCCAGGTCGGCCACCTTGCCTTTGGCTTTATAAACGTTCAGGCCGCCATCGTTGTTAATGAGTGCTACTCCCGCGCTATCATAGCCGCGGTATTCCAGTCTTTTCAGTCCTTTGATTAAAATCGGATAGGCTTCATTTTTGCCTATATATCCTACAATTCCACACATGAATGATTAATTGATAGTTAATTGAAAAATGAGCAAATGACAGAAAATTTCCGCAATTGCTTTACAAAAGTACAATTAATTTTGAACCCAGCAAGCAAAATACTACCAAAAATGGCATTATATTGTCTTTATGTTCGCAAGCGCATCAGCGGCAAGTGTCCCTAAACTCATTGTAATCCGCTAATCAACAATACAATCCACGCACATTTTGCTGTAGGGCCTCGCCTTGGCGTGGCCGCTCCCGCAGGACATCCACTGGCACCAGATTTTAGACCATGCCGGTATGGCTATTTGCAGGCCTATATCGGCCACGCCAAGGCGAGGCATCCACCGCATTCCAGCATTTTCAACGGCCATTCATCATTAATTTTCATGATTTGTGAGTTGGTGAGGAATTATGGTGTAACTTTGCGATATGATGACGGCAAAGGAAATTATTGGGTATATGGAGTCGCTGCAGGACGAGAAACAGCGGCAGGTGTTGATGCGCTTCTTCAAGACGGGAGCGGGCCAGTACGGCGAGGGCGATGAGTTCTTGGGGCTGAAGGTGCCCCAAACGCGCCAGATTGTAAAACTCACGGTCGGCGATACTCCGCTTGACGAGGTTCCAGAGTTACTCATGTCGCCGTGGCACGAGGTGCGCTTGTGCGGACTGCTCATTATGGTCGAGAAATTCAGCCGATTGGCGAAAAAGCGGCTTGAAAACGATGAGACGGCTATCGCAGGGCGCGATGAAATCGTGACGATGTATCTCCGTCATGCCGAGCGAGCCAACAATTGGGATTTGGTCGATTTGTCGGCGCCCAAAATCCTTGGGCACTGGCTGCTATTGCCCACCCATCTAGGCGACAAACAGCAGATAATGGACACATTGGCGGCCAGTCCCTGCCTGTGGAAACAGCGCATGAACATGGTGAGCACCTGGAAAACCACCCAGCAAGGCGACCCCTCGTGGTGCCTGCGTTATGCCGAGTGGCATCTGCACCATCCTCACGACTTGATGCACAAGGCCGTGGGCTGGATGTTGCGTGAGGTGGGCAAGCGTTGCAGCATGGACCTATTGCGCCAGTTCCTCGAGCGCCATGCCCACGAGATGCCGCGCACCGCCCTGCGCTACGCCATCGAGCAAATGTCCCCCGACGAACGCCTCTATTGGATGAAAATCTGAAGTGGTACTTCAAAAATTCGCTGAAAATCTGAAGTAGTACTTCAAAAATTCGCTGAAAATCTGAAGTGGTACTTCAAAAATTCGCTGAAAATCTGAAGTAGTACTTCAAAAATTCACTGAAAATCTGAAGTGGTACTTCAAAAATTCACTGAAAATCTGAAGTAGCACTTCAAAAATTCCGCATGAGAGCATGACATGGGGGTGGGAGGGGTGTTGAGTCGTTTCTTGACTTTTTTGACCTGTGGACATGGAGTTTTGATAATTCTATGTACATTTGCAAAAATAATACTAAACCTGTTTTTCAATATGTATATGAAGAGACAATTGACATTGGTTGTCGCATTGTTGATGACCATTGGTGCTGTGGCACAAGTGAACCCGTTGTGGATGCGTTTTTGCGCCATTTCGCCCGACGGAAAGACAATCGCGTTCTCCTACAAGGGGGACCTCTTTACGGTATCGTCACTGGGTGGGACGGCCCATCAGTTGACGTCTAATGCGGCCTATGACGCTTACCCCGTGTGGAGCCCCGACGGGCAGCAAATCGCCTTTGCTTCGGCACGCGAGGGTAGCCTCGACGTGTACGTCGTCGGCAAGGATGGCGGCACTCCCAAGCGCTTGACAACCGACAGTGGCAACGAGACTCCGCTGTGTTTCCAGGGTAATGAAACTGTGCTGTTCGAGGCGACCAATATGCCGACAGCGAAGTCGATATTGTTTGCCGACCGGACTTTTCCGCAGGTCTATCAAGTGAGTACCAGTGGCGGCAGGGCACACCTGTTCTCGGCCTTGCCCATGCAGGACTTGAGCATCAATGCCCGTGGCGATGTCCTTTATCATGACATCAAGGGCTATGAGGACCCTTTCCGCAAGCACCACACTTCGTCCATCACGCGTGACATCTGGTTGAAGCAGGGCGACAAGTTTACCAAACTCACCTCCTTCAATGGTGAGGACCGCACGCCCCGCTGGGCGCCCGACGGCTCGTCCTATTACTACCTGAGCGAGCAGGACGGCACCTTTAACGTCTATAAGAACACTGTTGGCGGGAACCCGCAGCAACTCACCCACCACAAGGGCAATCCCGTGCGCTTCCTCTCGGTGGCTGGTGACGGCACCTTGTGCTATGGTTATAATGGCGAAATCTACACGGTGCGCGAGGGCAGCGAGCCCCAGCGCGTTAACATCACCGTCGCTGCCGACTGCAACGAGAAGGAACTCATCCGCCAGATTAAGAGCAGCGGCGCAACGGCCATCAGCGTGTCGCCTGGCGGCAAGGAAGTGGCTTTTGTGATGCATGGCGATGTTTATGTGACATCAGTGGAGTTCAAAACCACCAAGCAGGTGACCAATACGCCTGAGCAAGAACGTACCATCGATTTCTCGCCCGACGGGCGCAGCATCGTCTATGACAGCGAACGTGGCGGCATGTGGCAGATTTATCAGTCGTCCATCAAGAACAAGGACGAGAAACTGTTTACCTATGCCACCGACCTCGAAGAGATTCAACTCACCAACACCGGTCACACCTCCATTCAACCCTCCTATAGCCCCGACGGCAAGAGCGTGGCCTTCCTTGAGGACCGCGCTACATTGCGTGCTGTGGATGTCAAGAGCAAGGTGGTGCGCACCTTGATGGATGGCAAGTATATCTATTCCTACAGTGATGGCGATGTGTGGTACGAATGGAGCCCCGACAGCCGTTGGCTCTTGTCGTCCTATATTGGCGAGGGTGGCTGGAACAGCCAGGATGTCGCGCTGGTCAACGCCAGCGGCAATGGCGAAGTCCACAATCTGACCGAGAGTGGCTACAACGAGGGCAATGCCAAGTGGGTTCTCGGCGGCAAGGCGATGATCTTTACCAGCGACCGTGCTGGTTACCGCAGCCACGGCAGCTGGGGAACCGAAGACGACATCTACATCATGTTCTTTGACTTGGATGCCTATGAGCGCTTCAGGATGACCAAGGAGGAGAAGGTCCTGCGCGAGGAGGCCGAAAAAGAGCAGAAGAAAGAGGCCGAAAAACAGAAAAATGACAAGCCCGCCAAAAAGAAAAACGATAAGAAGAAAAAAGGTGCAAGCGAGGAAAAGCCTGCTGTGCCTGCCCTGCAGTTTGACTTGGAGAACTGCCGTGACCGCATTGCCCGCTTGACAGTGAACTCGTCGCGCCTGGGCGATGCCGTCCTGAGCAACGGCGGCGACACGCTGTATTACCAGGCGGCTTTTGAGGGCGGCATGGACCTATGGAAGCACGACCTGCGCGAAAACAAGACCGAGATTGTCCTCAAGGACGTCGGCTATGGACCTATGACTGCCGACAAGGACGGCAAAAACCTGTTCCTGTGCACGGGTAGCGGTATCAAGAAGATTGACCTTGCCAAGGGCAAGCCTGAACCCGTCGCCTTTGAGGCCAACTTCAACTATCGTCCCCAGGATGAGCGGGAATACATCTTCAACCACATTTGGCAGCAAGTCAAGGACAAATTCTACGTCGAGGATATCCATGGTGTCGATTGGGAAGGCTATCGCGAGAACTACAAGCGTTTCTTGCCTTATATTAACAATAATTATGATTTCCGCGACATGCTCAGCGAGATGCTCGGCGAGTTGAACGGCTCACACACGGGCGCACGCTATAACCCTGAGGGACCAAGCCTTAAGACAGCGGCTTTGGGCCTCTTCCTGGATGATACTTACCAGGGCAACGGCTTGCGTGTCGAGGAAGTCATTAAGCGCGGACCTTTTGCCGTGAAGAAGACTGGCGTTAAGCCGGGTTGCATCATCGAGAAGATCGATGGTCATGACATCCTCGCTGGCGAAGACTATAACTGGATGCTTGACGGTAAGGCTGGCAAGCCTATCCGCGTCACCGTGCTTGACCCCAAAACGGGCAAGCGCTCTGATGTCACAGTCAAGGCCATCAGCAAGGGAGAGCAGACTGAACTGCTCTACAAGCGTTGGGTGGATCGTAACCGCGCGCTGGTGGATAGCCTCTCAGGAGGGCAGTTGGCCTATGTCCACGTCAAGGAGATGGACAGCGAGAGTTTCCGAACCGTTTATCGCGAGTTGCTCAGCGACAAGAACCGCAACCGCAAGGCCGTCATCGTTGACGAGCGTCACAATGGCGGTGGATGGCTGCACGATGACCTGTGCACCCTGCTCAGTGGCAAGCAGTACCAGAGTTTTGTGCCTCATGGCAAGGTCGTTGGTGCTGACCCGTTCAACAAGTGGACCAAGCCCTCCTGCGTGTTGATGTGCGAGGATGACTACAGCAACGGCCATGGCTTCCCCTTTGTTTACCGCGAATTGGGCATCGGCAAACTCATCGGCACTCCGGTTCCCGGCACGATGACCGCAGTGTGGTGGGAGACGCTCATCGACCGTTCACTCATCTTTGGCATTCCCCAAGTGGGTTGCAGGGATATGCGCGGCAACTACTGTGAGAATACGCCTCTGTTGCCCGACATTGAGGTCTATAACACTCCCGAGGACTACCTCATTGGTCACGACCGTCAGCTCGAACGCGCCATCGAGGAGATGCTCAAGTAACCCACAGTCAACCCTATGCTAAGAAATGGGATGCTTCCGTTTTTTGGAGCATCCCATTATTCATTTCGGAAATGATATAGAAGAGAAGTTCGCAATCATTTAATTAATTTGTGTGATTAGCATTAGCCCCGCTGGGTCACGGGCCAGCAACTATATCATTGCCTTCATTTTGGTGTTAAACCGACGTTATCCCTCGGCTGTGCTGGTCTCCTCGGTTTCTTTAGCTTTCTTGGCTTTCTTTTTTTCTTCGGCAGCAGCATTCACCAGGGCATGGTCGGGACCCCAGTTGCGGTAGCGCACCCACACATGGAGCCAAGCGCGGGCAATCGAGTCAACAGCATCGGCCATCAACATGGCGCTGTACTCCTCAAAGTGTGCATAGGCCTCACTTTTCTTGTATTGGGTCATACTGGTGGCGTTACCAACCGACTCGGGAACCATTTCCTGGGCCAGCATGTAGGAGTATTGGCCAATGGCTTGGGCATATTCTCTTGTGCCGCTCGCGTTGCCCCAGCTGTAATTGAATGGCCGTGTAATGACTTTTTCCTCGACAGCTTTGATGAGATGTGTCATGGTATCGAGTGCTAGCGGATATCCCTCGGGGTTATAGAAGAATCGTTCATTATCTATATCGATATGATAGGAATTCTTGATTTGCTTTTCCCATTCCTCTTCGAAGACCGCGTGAATTGTGCCCAGTGAGCGGGCGTCGCAGTGCAGCGGCATGTGGGCGTCGGCGAGATAGTGGCTCAGCATGAAAAAGCGCAATGCCATGTGAGTAGATGACGGCAAGATGGGATTGCCCTTCTCCTCGTGGTATTGGATCTTGAAGTTATCCACGATTGTGTGGGCCATAGCGTCGCAACGGTCAGGCAAGTTGCCTTTCACAACAAGATATGGTATTTTGTTCTTGTAAATGGGTGAGTGGGCTTTCATCGCCTGATAGACCTCCATCGTGTCGGGCAATTTGAAGAATTGGGGCTTCTCCCCAGCCAGGAACGGCGTGTGCTTCAGGCTATGGGAGTAATCCCCCGCATTGTCGGCAAGAACATGATCGGGATACCAAGCGCCCTTGACGACAAAGTCGCGATAATTCTTGAACAGGCGCACCAGCAGTTTAGCGTCCCTGGCCAGAGGCGTGGGCTTGCCGCTAACGTTGATTGTCTCGGGTATCTCCACCTTCTCCAGTCTCTTAATGGCCATCATGGCCAACCATGCATGAGTATATTGTTTCATATCGATCAGTTAAATTAAAAAAAATGCCAAACTAATTTCCAGCTACAAAGATAATCAATTTTTTGAAAAATTTGGACTTGGGGTAGATGATTTTTGTGGGTGGTGAAAAGTTGAATTATGGAAAGAAAAATTTGTGTATTACAATTATCTGTGGTAATTTTGCCGCTGTAAAAACACATCAAATCCCATAAACAATGGATACACAGAAAAATGCCGAAATCATCGCACGCATCAAGTACTTGATGAAGGAAATGGGCGTGCGTCAGGTCCAGTTTGCCGAGCGCATCGGCGTGGATACCTCCAATTTGTCGAAATATCTCAATGCCCACATGCCGCTGAGCGAGTCGTTCCTGAATCGGCTCGTGGTCAACTTGGGCGTGTCTAAGGAGTGGCTGCTCGATGGCACGGATTTGCCCTTTGGCAAAACGCAAGCGCCCATCACCGCTGCTGTTGCCGCCCCTAGCGGTACTGGCACCCCGGTCTATGACGTGGATGCTACGGCCGGAATCGCGTCGGGACGCAACGAACTTTTTGCCAGTGAGAATATCGTCGGCTGGGTCAACCTGCCCAACATGAGCCCCAATTGCCGCATCGTGCGCGTCAGCGGCGACTCGATGGCACCCGTCATTATGGATGGTGACTTTGTCGCGGTGCGTGAGGTGAGCAACCCCAACCAGATTTATTGGGGCCAGATTTATGTCATCCAACTTGATGACTTCAGGTTGGTAAAATACCTACGCCGCCATACCGACCCCAATATGGTCGTATTGCGCAGCGAGAACCCCAACTATGACGACATGGACGTGCGCCGAACCGACATCCACGAACTGTTGCTCGTGCAGCATGTCCTCCACATCAACACACGCCTTTAAATCTTGTAATCAGCATGACCATTCATTATCATACCCTCGCCAATGGCCTGCGCCTGGTTCACGTGACCGCCGCGACCCAGGTGGCTTGGTGTGGCCTCGCTATCAATGCCGGTAGCCGCGATGAACTCGACGGCCACTACGGATTGGCCCACTTTGTGGAGCACACCATCTTCAAGGGCACCAAGCACCGTCGCGCTTGGCACATCCTCAACCGCATGGAGCGCGTGGGAGGCGAACTGAACGCTTATACCACCAAGGAGGGCACGATGCTCTACTCGGTTTTCCCCGAGCAGCATCTGTCGCGGGCCATAGACCTGCTGGCCGACCTGGTCCAGTGGTCGGTTTTCCCCCAGGAGGAACTTGACCGCGAGCGTGATGTCGTCCTTGAGGAGGCGGCCAGTTACCGCGACACGCCCAGCGACGCCGTCTATGACGACTTCGAGGACCTGTTGTTTGCCGGCAGCGAGTTGGGACACAACATCTTGGGCCGCAAGGAGGACTTGGAAAGGCTCACCAGCGAGGACTGCCTGCGCTACCTCAAGACCCTCTATGTGCCCTCTAACATGGCCTTCTTCTCGGTAGGCCCCGAGCGCCCCGAGCGGGTGTTCCGCACGGCCGAGAAAGCCTTTGGCGGCATGAGCCATGCTTTGGCGCCCCGTCATCGCGTTGTGCCCGTGACGGTGGAGCCTTTCAGGAAGACCATCCAGATTGGCACCCACCAGGCCCACACCATCGTCGGCGCCCGCGTGCCCGACATGAACCATCCGCTGCGTTATGCCTTGATGCTGCTGAATAACATCCTGGGCGGCCCGGGCATGAATTCGTTGCTCAACGTCGAGTTGCGCGAGAGGCGCGGATATGTCTATACTGTTGAATCGACCTTGACGCTGCTCAGTGACTGCGGATGGATGGAAATCTATCTGGGCTGTGACCCCGATGACGTCAAGTCGAGCCTACGCGTCATCGAGCGCATCACCAGCCGACTGAATGGCGAATTGTTGCCCTCGCGCCGCTTGGATGCCTACAAGAAACAGTATTGCGGCCAACTCGTGGTCGCTGCCGACAGCACCGAGTTCATGGCGATGCGTGCCGGGCGCGGATTGCTCTATCACGGCCAGGTGGCAACGATTGACGAGACCATCGCCCGCATCCAGGCTGTCACCCCCGAGCAAATCGCCCAAGTCGCCGCCTTCCTCGCCCATGACACCCTGTCATCGCTCACCTTCCAGTGATTTTTACCCGTAATTCTTGCACAAACGCCCGAGAATGACTACTTTCGTGACCTATTACAGAAACAATTATGAAAAAGATATCTATCCTCATCCCTTGTTATAACGAGGAGAAATCCTTGCCACTGCTTTATCCCGAGCTGGTGAAACTCATGGACGCCAACCCTGCCTATGCCTGGGAACTGATGTTTGTCAACGACGGCAGCCGTGACGGCACTTTGCGGGAGTTGCAACGCCTGCGTGCCATGGACCAGCGCGTCAACTACGTGGACTTGTCGCGCAACTTCGGCAAGGAGGTCGCCATGCTTGCTGGCTTTGACTATGTGACGGGTGACTGCATGGTCATCATTGATGCCGACCTGCAACATCCGCCCACGCTCATCCCCGAGATGATCAAGTGGTGGGAGCAGGGCTATGACGATGTCTATGCCAAGCGCAAGTCCCGCGGCAAGGAAAGTTGGCTGCGCAAGCACTTGTCGCTGCAGTTCTACAAGATATTGCAGAGTTCGGCGCGATTTGACGTGCTGCAGAATGTGGGCGACTTCCGCCTGCTGGACCGCTCTTGCATCAACGCCTTGAGGAGGATGCGCGAGAGCGAACGCTATACCAAGGGGATGTACAGTTGGATAGGCTTCAAGAAGAAGGACGTCGAGTTTGAGCAGGGCGACCGCGTCGCTGGCGAGTCGTCCTGGAACTACCGCCAACTCTTCTCCTTTGCCATCGATGGTATCACGTCGTTCACCAATTTGCCCCTGCGCATCTCGACCTTCATTGGCTTTGTGGTCTCGCTCCTAGCTTTCATCTACATGATTGTCGTCTTTGTCAAGGCGCTCATCTGGGGCGATCCCGTCCAGGGTTATCCCACGCTGGTGATCTTGATTCTCTTCCTGGGCGGCATCCAACTCTTGTCGCTTGGTGTCATCGGTGAGTACATCGGCCGCATCTACAACGAGTCCAAGAACCGTCCTGATTACATCGTCCGCGAGTTCAACAACGAGAAAGTTCTATGACCCTTCCCCTCGACGGTATATCATCGGGCAAGCGCCGCCTGTGGCATGACGTGGCCTACTGGCTGCTGATGGCTGCCGCCTGTGTGGCGTTTTACTTGATGAACCTCTACACCGTCTTGATGGAAGAAGACATGTTCCATGCCACCATCGAGGGCACGCATGGCCAACCCATCAACGGCCTGATGGATGTCCTGCGCTCCTGGTGGAATCATTATCTGCTGTGCAACGGCCGCACGGCCAACCTGGTGGATTACCTCTTTAACGGCCTGCTGGGCAAGTCCCTGTTTAACGTCGTGAATACGCTGGTGTTCGGCGCCTTGGCCCACTTGGTGGTGCGCTTTGCCGCTGGGCGCAATTCATTGGCGGTGCTCGCGGCCTTCTTTGCCTTTGTCCTTGCCGCTTTTCCCCTGCCTGGTGAGACGATGCTGTGGCTCGCTGGCAGTTGCAACTACATGTGGGCGGTGACCGCTTCGCTGGCCTTTGTCGCCTATCTGATGTGGCACCGCAATCCGCATCCTGGCTGGCTGATGGGCGCCGTGGTGCTGGTGTTGTCGTTCCTGGTGGGCGGCAGCAACGAGGGCACGACACTGGGCTTCGCCGCGGGACTGGTGCTATATTACGTCTTCAACCGCGACCGCGTCGATCGTGCTGTGGTCATTGCCATGATGGGTTATCTGCTGGGCAACGCGATGATGCTCACCAGCCCGGGCCTGTGGGCGCGTACGGGCGAGGTGGGCGGCGACCTGGGAGCGACGATTCCGCTGATCGACCACTTCCGCCTGCTACTCTCCCAGTCCATTAAGTATATCGCTCCGGTTCTTGCCGTCGTGGCTTGCCTGATTGCCCTGGTGGTGCCGCGCTGGCGTGGCAAATTGGTGTCCACACCTTGGCCGTTGGTCTTCGTGTGCCTGCTGGCTTTTGTGCTGGTGCTCGGTAAGGCGCAGGAGCGCCCCTATACCGCCTTTGCCGTCGTGGCCTTCATCGTGATGGCTATCGCGATGGTCATGGTGCTGGAGCGTTGGCGCTGGCTGAGTCCGCTGGCCGTTGTCGTGTGCGTGGCCTTGTGTGTCTATAAGTACCCTCATCACCTGCGTGCCATCAAGGCTTTCCAGACCTATTTCCAGGGCATTGAGGACACCATCCGTCAGACGCCCGACCGCCAGGTGCTGCTCAACGTCGAGTCCTATGAGGACTACACCCGCTTCATGAAATTCTACTGGCTCAACTCATGGAACTACTTCATCTACGAGGAGCCGTGGTGCATCCATTTCGATAAAGACAACATCCAGTTTGTCAACGACACGGTCTATCGCCGTTTCAACGAGGGCCGCTTGCTAGACGGGGCTATGCCCGTGCCCTTCACCTCGACCCATCCCGCTATCGAGAGCGTTCTCGCGCCGCCAGACACCGCCTATATCGCCGTCAGGATGGCGAGCGACACCGTTTCCCACACCTACCAGTTCGCCTCGGTAAAGGACACCCACGCCGCTCCCATGCCGCCCCAATTCTACTTCCCCTTACTCTACCAGGGCCGTGAATACTTCATCTTCCCCTCATTGTCCGACTCCATCTCCCAGATAGAGTTCCCCGCCCTGGGCCTCGACCACGACCCCGTCACCCTCACCTTCCCCCACACGTCTCAACAACACTAAACCCAACGAACACAACTTTTTTTGTGCTTTTTGACATTGACAACCACATGCCAGTGTCTTTACCTTTGCTACATTATTAATTTTTAAATTGAAAAACACCATGGAAATCAACTATTACCGCAAGTCCACCGCTTTAGGCTCCGACGAGTCCTGGCAGAACTGCCAATTCACCCCTACAACCAATCTCA
>CACYGX010000025.1 GCA_902774055.1 uncultured Bacteroidales bacterium | reverse complement strand
TATCCCTGCGACTGATTTTTGTGATAATTCTGTCGATGTCATTTTCATAAATGTTCCAGATGCTCCGATTCACATGGTTCTTCGGTCGGGTCGTCACCATAACATTAAGGACAAGACAAGTGGACTTGACAAGGATTTTGCCCTGTTGTGTCATATACTGCCTTTTAGCGCGAGGGATGACAGCACGGTATTTCGTGCTGTTGGCGTTGATCATGTCGGCTATCTTATATAGGAGTTCTGTTCTCATTCCAACAGGCAGAATAAGCCAAGCACTTCAGAAACCTCCATGGCCTGAATGAAGTCGAAACTTTTGGCATGTGACGTCAGATCTGATTCCAGCTCACTCTCCATCGTGTCAAGTGAGTCGAAAATGGAAATGGTCAGGTCACTGACATATTCACGGTTATCTGAGACCATGTTGAACTTAAACATGTTCTTTCCATTGGCAGGGCTTGTAAAGAAACAGCAATGATGCAGCTTTGCGTTGTCCTTACTTGTGCCATGATAAAGCAATGACAGTTCCATGTCATCTTCAAGCATATCCATCACGAGGCCGATTGGCAATGCCTCCTCCAATGTGAAATACAATATGGCGGAATCGTCAGTGATGTCCGTTTCTTCGGCTGTCGTGTTTTTTATCAACTTTGGCAGCATGAGCGGCGCTAAGGCCATAAATCTGGTTACTTCGTCTTTAATCATATCTTTGAATATTTAGAGTGTTAATACATACATTTTCAAGAGTTGTTGAGGAAGGAGATAGTTTAAGGCACGTTGGTCAATGCCGAATGTCTCGGCAAACTTGACCGACTTCGGCAGTTGTGCGATGATGTAGTTGAAATGACTATGTTCCTGTGGCGTGAGTGTGGCGATCGAAAACTGGTCAATGCTGATGAACGGCTGAATAATCATCCAGAGATAGGCATTTCCCTGTGATTTGCTCATTGTCTTCTGATTGTTGATGTCCGATATGCAGGCGGTGGAGTTTTGCAAAAGCCGTCTGACTGTCCGCATAGACATATAGACCATGGCGTCACGTGCAGCAATCTCTCCGTTTCTCGCAGCAATAAAGATGTTCCGGCAAATCCGTTCCGTTTCTTGTGTGATGTCAGATAACGGCTCGTTATCCATCTCATAGATGTGAACCAGGAATGAGCGGAACAAAATATCCTCCCTGCCGATGAAGTCAAGCATGGCAGCCTTATCATGGATGCCGGATTGAATGGCGTGCTTCAGTAGGCTGCGATATTGAGAAAGAATATCTTTCTTGTCGGATTCTATGACAGGAAGGCTATCTAATGCGACAAAGAAAGGCTTCGCTTCAATGACGGCCTCGTGCAGCTCATTGTCCTCATGGAATATGGATGTCTGCTCCTTGATTTGCAGAACATCCTCGTATGAGTACCGCCATGTCTCAGTCAGTCTGAGAAACTCAAAACGAATGGAGTCGTGGATTGATGCATAGTCATTTGCACAATGTAAGTCTTTAATGAATGTGGAATCCTTCATCAGAAAGTGGTAAACGGTATCTGAGATCTCCTTCCATACCTTGATTTCTTTACAGAATGATGAAGTGTTGCAGGTCTTTGTTTCTTTGACGGAACTCAGATAATCCTGATATGCTCTTAACGCATCATTTGAAGATCTGAAATCAAGTTTGTCATCACTGGAGCATGATGAAAACAGGAAAACCGACAGGCATAATGAACATAGTTTTAATGTCAAATGTTTTGAGTTTTTGAACGTGTTAAATGTGATCATATCCTTATAAAAAATGTTTGGGTTGATTTACAGGATGCAAAACTACTGTGTTTTGCTCAAAATATTGATAATATTTCCTAATATTTTAATTATTGGTATCATTTTATTGAGAAATAGAACCAAACAGAACCAAATTGCTTATTTGATTGCAAGACAAAGTGTTAAAGTTGACAAATAAAGTGCCTATTAAATAATTGTAATATAACTTTGCGCTCAATATTTGCAGCAAGAAGTACAATATGAGTTGTGTCGGATATATAAACAATGCTCAATATGTTGATAATATTGAAGTGGGGCTTTCAAAGATGAAACAGCTTCAATGTTCCCCTATCCATATTGAGGAAAGGGACGACAATGATCGCCTTGAATGGAAGTGCTTTCTCGGCAAACTCAATGAAGGCGACGCAGCGGTGCTTCTGTCATTTGACAATGCCTTCAAGAATCACACGGATCTGGTGTTTTTCCTGAAATACTGCCTAAGTCGGCACATTCGGATTATTTCTTTGTTCGATGGTTTGGACACCTCCGATGAGTTGTTCCCAAATGGCAGCACCAGGAATGTGCTCTCTGCCATTGTCAATGTGCGTACAGACAAGCGTGATGAAGGTTTTGATGACTTTGAGGCGGAACTCATTGCAGACAAGCACCAGGAGAAGAAACTGAAGAAATACCGCATGGTCATCAATATGTACAATGCGGGTTACAGCATCAAGGAAATCATGTCAAGGACGGGCTATCACGGGAAGAGCAACATCTACAGGATTCTCCACATGTACAATGTGGAGCTGGAATACCCAACGATGGTCCGCACAAGACACCAGTCACCAAATATCATTCAAAGGAACCTGTAAACATAATCGTTATGACAGTTTATATTGCAGAAAAGCCGGACATCGCCACAGCCATAGCGTCTTACTTGTGGACTGATTTTGTCGCCTGTAGGAGCAAGCACTGCTATCAGAAAGATGATGTCATCGTGACATGGGCGTTTGGCCACATCTTGATGACGGCTATGCCTGAGGCCTACGGTAAGGAATATGCTGATTTTAAGAAATATCCCATATTCCCGACAGAATGGAAGAAACTCCCCTCGCCAACAGCCAAGGGACAATTTGAGTATATCCGCACTGTTTTGAAGAAGGCCGATGTCGTAGTCAATGGCGGTGACCCTGACCGTGAGGGGCAGTTGCTGATTGACGAAATATTGGAATATGTAGGCTATAAGGGGGATGTACGGCGCATTCTCATCAATGCCAAAGACAGCGACAGTATGAAACGGGCGTTTGACAATATCGTGCCGAATGAACGGTTTCGTTCATTGTACCATGCAGGCATGGCGCGTGAACGGGCAGACTGGTTAGTAGGCATCAATCTGTCGAGGGCATATACGATCAGTGCCCGGACAGGCGGTAATGGTTGTGTCTGGCGTGTAGGGCGTGTGAAGACACCCACGCTTGCTTTGGTGGTCAATCGGGAAAAGGAGATAAAAGATTTCCATTCCATCAACTACTATGAATTGAAGGCTAACCTCTCAAAGGGCGGCATCCCCTTCACGGCAACATTGACATCGACAGCGGATGCTCCGACTGACTGCGAAGGGCGTATCATTGACCGGAAATATCTGGAGCGGATCAAGGAAGAAATCAAAAATAAAACCGCAAGGGTCACACACTGCGAGAGGCATAGCCAGACTGAAAGTTCGCCATTGCCTTACTCCATCGATACTTTGCAGGTGGAAGCCAATAAGCGTTATGGCATGTCTCCGTCGAGTGTGCTTGCAAGGGTACAGTCCTTGTATGAAAAGAAGTTCGTGAGCTATCCACGTTCTGACTGTAATTACATCCCATCAAGTCAACACCAGGATGGTGTCCGAATTTTGAAATCCCTTGGCGATTATGGCATGGAGGCTGCACTCCATGCCGACTCCACAATAAAGAGTCGCTGCTTCAATGACAACAAGGTCAGCGCACATCATGCGCTGATACCTACTGGCGTTGTCCCAAAAAACTTGGACGAATGGGAGCGCAAGATCTATGAAATGATAGCCATGCGGTACATCATCCAGTTCTTTCCCCCTTGTAAATACAACGCCATCAAATACGAAATAGAGGCACAAGGATGTATGTTCGCAGGAACTGGCAAGGCGGTTGTCAGTCCAGGATGGCGTAGTGTTGCTAAGTCGGATGACAAGGAGGATGAAGTCAAAGACATTCCAAACCTTGTGGTTGGCGATGAGTTCCCTATACCTGTATATATTATAGAGGATAAGAAGACGGCTCCCCCTAAGCGTTTTACGGAAGGCTCGCTGCTGGCAGCGATGACCAATATCTGGCGTTTTGTCAACCCGGACAATCCTAACAGAGAGAAACTGAAGGAGTGCAAAGGCATTGGAACGCCGGCAACTCGTGATAGCATCATTGCTGACTTGCTCGCCATATCGTCAGGAAAGTCTCATTCGTTTCCCTGTATTCAGAAAAAGGGCAAGGAACTCGTTCCGACTGACTTAGGCGTGGCAATGATCGAGAGCATTCACGAATCATTGACCAAGCCCGACCTTACGGCAGAAATGGAGTATAATCTCTCGGCCATTGCCGATGGCAAGATGGGGTTGGATGACTTTATGGAGCAGACCGAGAGGATGGTTCAGGAAAACATTAAGTTCGCAGAAGAGAGCTCCCCTTGTATGTCATTGACGATCAAGGCAGCTGAAGGTCAGGTGGTTCCCAATAGGGAATGTCCTGTATGCCATCGTAAAACGCTTGTACGCAAGTATTCCCCGAAGACCAAGAAGCACTTCTGGATCTGTCAGGAGAATTCTTGTGTACATCCGACCACTCTGAAACCAATCTTCTATGCGGACCTGCGGATGAAGCCTGTCATCAAGCTTTGCCCGACATGCGGTCTGCCGCTGATAAGCGTGTACAGTAAAAAGAAGAAGCAATCATACTGGTTCTGTCCAAAGTGTAATGAGTTCAAATAATCGCAGCAATACAAACACCAACTAACTTTTTTCATTTCATACGACTAGTTTTTAATAAAACAATGCAGGGGTCACCTTTGGCAGGCCGCCCCTGTTTTTTGTAGCGAAACAAAACCTGAAATAAACCATGTAGCGAAACGTAAGTCACTGATATTTAAAAAGAAAAATGGGGCCGTTCCTGCTTCGCTACATCGCTACAAGAAAATAAAGCAATCTCATATGAAGCTATTATATTTCAGATGAATGAGGGTGGTGATGCAGTCCATGCCAACAATGAATCTGCCTGTCAACGCCAAGTGCGTGGTGACGACTTGTGAATCTTATATAAACCGTAACACAAGCAAAGGTGTGCAAATTATGATCATTTTTTCATCGTCTACAATTGTTTCGTTTTTTGGTTAGCTAAAAACAGTTCTATTGCTTTGAATATATTGGAATACGATTTGGCTTGTTGGTTCTGGCTTAAAAAATTGGCGCGCGAGCAAGCGGTTGCTAACTTGTCGTCGGCACAAAGGTCTGATACCCAGTGAACTTTCTCCAAGAAAAAGCTGTGTTTCTGGAATGCAGGTATATACCGACGGAGGATGTTGGAAACTTCATTAGAATCATTAAAAAATCGACTGGTTTCCAAAAAGTGGAGTAAAAACCAAAATTCGATAGAAGGCATGCTATCACAGATAAATACCTTGTCGTTCGAGGCATATTTATCTTTCATTTCTTTAAGTCGCACGCTTTCAACCGGGTTGATGCGGGTAATGTCAGCATCACAGACGCACACGGCAATGCCGTCGTCTTGAAGGACCAGCTCGATTAGTTTACGCATCTCGTCATAGGATTGATGTGTAAAAAAACGGGGTTTGCAGTCATAACGGAAACCCATAACAGTGCGCAAATGGTCAAAGTACCAGCGTTCTGTCAACCCCTCACCAATTACTGTTATTCGCGAGCGGCGCAATTCTCGTTCCTTTCTTTTTCTTGCCATATTATTTAAACATAAATTTCTGGAACAGCTCCGAATTGACCGTTTTTGTATGATTTTCGTATAGATTTTAATTTGTTCAAGCCCTTGAAGTCAGTTAGGGGGTAGAGTTCCGTATTTCCATCTTCTCTTTTATCAGTAAACCACACTGAATCCTTTCCAAATAGGTCATCTATGGTATCAAGGAGTGGATCATAATGCGTTGTAACCAATAATTGTGACTCATTGTCTTCTTTTTTGAGGAATCTATCTAAGATGAAATCCAAGAGGAAGGGGTGAAGTGATGCCTCAACCTCATCGATAGCCAGAAAGGCTTGATTCTCCAAAATGGTATGGATGGCAGACTCAATTTCGATTACACGTGTAGTCCCTGCTGACTGACTGGTCTCGGGTAAGATGTATTCTTCTTCACCGCGAGTGTTCTTAACGTGAACAACGAAATCTGTCTGAATGTCATTTATAAAGCCTTTAGCAAGAATATCTTCCCGTTGTTTCTCGTTAATGAATTTTGCCTCAGAGATGGCTTTGAGTTGACTCTCGTTGAGACTAAAGGGCGTTTCTTTGACATCTATCCTTGATATGCGCAAGTCGGCCTTCTGAGTAAATGACATGAGATAATTGCGGAAGGATTCATCTTTAAGCATACGGCTTTTGGCGTATCCAGACAGTTCTGTACTTCGATTGATTCCAGGCATGAGTTTTTCATTAATCCATCGGAGGACAGTATCAATACGATCAATATGTAGATTGACCTTTGTCATGGATGCGAAGAAAGACATGTTTTTCCAGCAATTAAGGTTGATGGCGTCAAGTTCTGCAACTTTCAGTTTTACAACTGCGTAGTTAAACTTAACCACGGATTGCCCATCAATGTATTCGCGCCAAAAAATACGAGTTGGCTGGTTGGATTCGTAGAAATAAAGAGACTCGCCTGAAACACGTTCATTGTTAAGTTCCAGTTTGTACCAATAGCGGACACCCTTAACATAGAACTTTATTTCAAATAGAGAGTCCTGCAAGGGTGTGTCTTTGTCAAGCAAGAACGGTGACACTCTAGTAGAAAGATCGTTACGCGAAGGTAATTGTGTCCAGAAATTAAGCAGAAAGTCGAAAACTTCAAGAAAATTTGATTTGCCAGAGGCATTGGCCCCAAAAATGGCGGCGAACCGAAGCAATTTGGTTCCGTCAGGCATTGTGACTACACGGTTAATCGGGTCATCCTTTAACGGCTCAAAGCTGAAAATGGTCTCGTCGCGAAAGGAGAGGAAGTTCTGGAATTTAATTTCTTGTATCATAATTGGTCAGTTGATTTTTGGCTGCAAAGATGCAAATATTTTTTGAGACAAAAAAATAAAATGCTCAAATAATGCGATTTTAATCGGATAATTAACTGACATTTTTGCCGAAATGGACTATAAAGTGACAAACTGGCATGGTTTTATTTGTTGGCACGATAATTGAAGTGAATTATAGTAAATAGTTTAAAATATTATAATGCATGAGTAAAACACATATTAATATTAACGTTAGACGAGAACTGTGGTTCGCAGCTCATGGAAGGTGTGAGTTTAGGGGCTGTAATAAACGACTGGATGTGAACGGTATTACGATGGATAAATGTAATATCTCAAACTATGCTCATATTATTGGAGATTCTGAGGATGGTCCAAGGGGCGATAGCAGATCAAAAGAACTTGCCAAAGATCCAAGTAATCTTATGTTGCTTTGCCCAGAGTGCCACAAACTGATTGATCACGAAGGAGTGGAAAAATACTCAGAGGAATTACTGAGGGCAATGAAAAAAGAACACGAAGACCGCATATGGATGGCTACAGCCATACAGCCAGAGAATAAGAGCTTGGTGGTGGCATATGGTCCTAAGATCGGAAAAGATGTTCCGTACTTTCAAAAAGAAGAGCTTCACAATGCTATTTTCCCTGATCGATACCCAGCAACTTTAGATCCTGTGGAAATCCAAATGAAGAACTCGGTGCTCGATGAGGGAGATCCAGACTACTGGCTTATCGAGAAACTTCAAATAGACAAATTGTGTGCAGATAAGGTTCTCAAGGCCATTGAGAATGGTATTACGGCTCACGTCTCTTTATTTCCACTAGGTCCCCAACCGCTTTTGGTGAAACTCGGCACCGTGCTAAATGACAAATACCATGTACGCGTGTATCAAATGCATCGTATACCACGCACTTGGCGTTGGCTTGATGAGGATGTTAAAAACGACATTCGGTTAGAAAAGCCCATTGTCGAGGGTAAGAATCCTGTGTTAGTGATAGCATTGAGTGCCAAGGCCATCAAAGAAAGGATTATAAGGCGTTTGGGTGAAAAAGCAAGTATCTGGGTTATCACATGTGATGAACCAGGGAATGATATGATGCGCAGCGAAGAACAATTCCATCAGTTCAACCGAGTGGCACGAGCAACAATGGATGCTATCAAGACCGCCCATCCTCAGGCTGACAATTTGAAAATCTTTATGGCGGCTCCAGCTTCTTGCGCTGTAGAACTAGGGCGCATCAGGATGCCTAAGGCGGACTTGCCTTGGGTGTTGTTTGATTATAGAGCCGAAACGGATGAAGATATAGAAATACTAACAATAAAATAAAATAGAGTAGAATGCAACGTAATTTAAGTGAGGAACAGAAAGAAGAGTTTAAGGATATTCTTGAAACTCTGGGTGAGTCATTGGACATTAACGAGACTCAATTTGACAATCTTGCAAGGAGCTATAAAGCCGTTGGAGATTTCTTGCAGAATGACCCAACGTTTGAACCTTATACACCAGTTGTGACACCACAAGGCTCTCTTAGACTGGGAACCATCATTCAGCCTATTAATTCAGACGAAGACATAGATGTGGATTTGGTGTTCCGATTGACGGAGAAGAGTCCACTGTGGACACAGAAGGATTTGAAAGACAAGGTAGGTGCGCGACTCAAGCGCAGTGATCGCTATGCTTCGATGTTGTCACAGACAGAAGGTCGCCGTTGCTGGACATTGCTATATAGAGATAACTCGGATAATCCTAAAGAGAAATATCACATGGATATTTTACCTGCAGTGGCTGACGGAAAATATAATGAAAAAATGGCTCGTTTGTATTCTGATAGTTTTTCGGAAGAAACTGTTGATCAGATTTCTATCCGCATCACAGATAAAAAGGCTTGGGATTATGCCATTTCTACCCGTAAAGAAAACTGGTTGAAGAGCAATCCAGACGGTTATGCATTGTGGTTCGCTAGCCGGTGTAAAGCGGATGAGTCCGTAAAGCTTATGGCTGAGGCCGTTGTGCCGATTGGGAAGTACACGAAGAACAAAACCGTTCTACAACGCATTGTTCAGATACTAAAACGTCATAGGGACATGATGTTCTGCAATAATAAGGATGACAAGCCGATATCCATTATCATTACAACATTGGCAGCTCGCGCCTACAGTGGTGAGAAAAACCTGCTTGACGGTTTGATAAATGTGGTCGATAATATGGAGAGGTTTATCACCAAGAATGAGAAAGGTGAGGATGTGGTGTCAAATCCAGTTAACCCTGAGGAGAATTTTGCGGATAAATGGCCAAGCCATCCTACAAGACGTAATAATTTCTACAATTGGCTTGCTACTGTCAAGAATGATGTGAACGAGATCCTGAAAGGTTCTACGAGAATGCAGATTCAGGCCACCATGGGGCGCGTGTTTGGAAAGGAAGTTACAACAAAAGCTGCATCTCTTTTGGTCGAACGAAGGAAATCAAAGCTTGCTACTGGTGCTGTTCTTTTGACAAGAACAGGGAAAGTTGCAGCAAGTCCCAATGGGAAAATAATAAACACTGCGCACACCTTTTATGGAGAGTAAGGCGATAACACCAATACGTCAATTTAACTTACTGAAGCATGAATTCCCCGGATCGTCAGGCTCAGTTTATTGTGGCACGATGACTTGGTTTGGGGAGTTCACACCTTCGGCTTTATCAAACACCTATAGGCTGAAGATTTCTTATACCCTCGGTGCTGCCCCGAAGGTATTTATTGTGTCACCAAAACCACTACCATTAGCTGAGGGCGCGAAACGTCTGCCACATACATATAATTTTAAAGATGGCAAACAACAATTGTGCCTGTATTTGCCATGGTCAGGGGAATGGAGGTCATCAATGGTTATCGCAAATACGATAGTGCATTGGGCGGTAGAGTGGATGTACTATTATGAAATATGGGTTTCAACAGGTAAGTGGATGGGTGGTGGCCACGGAAACTGGGATGTCGAAAAGACGGAAACAAATAACAATCAAACGGGCGCAAGGCTTCAGCATAATTAACACAATATAAGTATTTGTTGAATTTGGTTATTTGGATATATGAAAGATAGGCAATCTGGTGTGAGGATATTTTGCTTTAGATGAATGAGGGTGGTGATGCAGTCCATGCCAACAATGAATCTGCCTGCCAGGCCATTGCATGGTGGTGACCTTTGAGTGTCGTCGAAAAAGAAACTCCGTGTTATATGTACGGAAAAGAGAAGGCATGTCTGTTGTCTGACTTGCATTCTCCAGTACATACATCACAGAGTTTCTCGGCGACTCTCACTGGTCATTGTCCAATACTGCGAAGGCTTTCATGCTTGCACGAAAGGCCGAGACGTGATGGACAAAAGCGATGCCAATGGCTGGAAAGTAGAAAGACACAGAAATTTGGCATGGGCGCATCTTGGGTGGGGATGAGTCATCTTCTTGGATAGAATCCTTTGGGTTTTCGTCTGAATGAAGCCAGGCGCATGTCATTCTCTTCGTCTGGATTCATGCTGCTTTCCTGGTTCTTCCTGCCACCTTCAAGCCAATGTACAAGTTCATCTTTGAAAAAAATGAAGTTTTTCCCTCGTTTGGTGACTGTGATGTTGCCACGTTCTACGTGATAGTACATTGTTGATTTCTTCATCTTCAGGAAGTCACATGCCTCGTCAATAGTCATTGGAATATGTTCGGCTGAAGATGTGGAATTGCCGTCTATCCGTTCTCTGATGGTTTCAATTACACGTTCAAGCCGCTCCATTTTGCTGAGCACCTGTGAGACCATCATGGGAAGGTCGTTGAATGTAATCTGTTCTTGCATATTGTCGAAATTATTATGATTCCGATGGCAAAGTAACAGACTGATTCAATGCTGGATGATGTCATCAAAAGTTAAGTCTGGAATAAGTCAGAATAAGTTGTAACAAGCAGGTAAATGTTTTATGGCAAGCTGGCGGATGGGGTATGAAACTTGAAACAGCCTTTGTCCGGGATGTCTATCGGGATGATGCAAGTACCATGCTGTCGCAGGTTTTGCCGGATTGATTTGATTTCAAGATCTCGGAACTCATTGGGGAACGACCGCTTAATAAATATGGCCCGTTGCTCACCATTCCACTTGAAACGTTCTCCGATGTTCCAGGCTAAATGTCTGAGGTCCAATGTTGAAAGTTGACCGTTGGTTATGGACGGCGACGGTGCAATGTCCTTTGAGGTCTCCCAATTTTTGATGTTTTCACAAAAGACATTGAGGTCAGAGGTCTTCATGTAGGGGGCCAGTGTGAGCTTCACGTACTCCAAAACACATGTCATAATTTGACGCTTACGTTGGATGAGCTGCTGCTGATGGCGTTCTCTGATGACCTCAGTCTTATCTTTCTCCGGCTCTTCTGTCATTGAATCGTTTTTTGATCCAGTGACAAGACGCAACTGCTGCTTACTATGAGGGATAACAACTACCGTCTTGCCCATTGCATAACTGATGAATGTCATCCTGATAAGAACCAGCAGCGCCAGGGTAATATATAAGATGGGTGTGAAGGCTTTTGCTTGCTCATACTGTCCGCTGATGAACTTTGAGGGAAGTATGAACCAGTCGGCACAATCAATCCACTCGAAAAGCATTGCTGTATATAAACCCATTGCAATACAGCCTACAACCAAAAAGAAAAGTTCCGTAACCTTTTTGCTCTTCATATCAATAAAATATCAATAATTTGAGCGCAAAGTTACGGAATTATCCACTAATAACAGCAATTATTCCATCATAATTATTGGTTTTGTGGTTAATTGGCTTGTTTCTTCATTGCCTCAATATATTGAGGGGTTTCGCAATCTTTAGCCACAATTCTTCGTTTTCTTGGTTTGAGCCGTTGCTTTTTTACCATCATCACCGAGAAGCATGGATGATATTCTTTCGGCAGCTTCCCGTCTCTTTGGGTCGGCATGACAAGCATAGATTTGTGTGGTTGTGACACTCTTGTGTGCCAGGAGCTGCTGGACAGTGTAGAGATCAGTGCCAAGTTCCACTTGAAGCGATGCGAAAGTATGCCGGAATGAATGGAATGTTATCCGCTTTCTGATACCAGCCTTAGCAAGCCAGGTTTTCAGCGGTTTCCGTGCCATGTCTATCTCAAACCCGTCAAATACGGGCCCATATAAGGATTTTCGTCCCTCAGAGATGAGTTCGTATGCTCCCATGGTGATGGGGATAAGGTTACGTGTTTTAGTCTTTTGTGCATAGAACTCGACATACTTGTTGCCGTCGGCGTATTCCTTGATGTTTTCCCATCTGAGATTGATGATGTCACTTCGGCGCATACCTGTTAAGCAAGCGAAAATTGATGCCTTTTTCAGTACGTCGATGTCACATGGAGTACGGTAAAGCCTGCGAAGCTCTTCCATTGACAGACTCTGCTTGTCAACAGGAATGGTCTTGATCTTGTCCAAGAAATCATTGGGGTTAGTTCGGATCATCTTGTCACGGTAAGCAATATTCAGGAAGCCACGGAATGTTGACCAATAGCCAGCGACTGAGTTGATGGCCATCGGTCTGCCGTTGCGCATGTTCTTTGCTGTCAGAAGGTATTCGCGGAACTTGTTGCACAGATCAACGTCGATTTCTTCGCAGCGGCACTTGCCGCCAACAAAGTATGAGAAGTGTTCATAGACAAACCTCCACTTGGGGTCTTTGTTTTGAAGCATCTGATAGAAGTAGGCAAGGAAGTCGCCGTTGAATCTCTTTTTATCAAAAAAGTCATAACGTTCGTTCACGATGGACTCAAAACGCCTGCAACGGATGGCTTCAGCTTTTTCAATCATTACCTTATTGAAGTCCTTCTCACGCTTGTTTTGGGGCTTGGGATAAATGTAAATACCAAGCGATTCACGACGGATGGTCTTCATGGAAATGATGTCACGATAGCCTGGATAATAGTCCAGATAGAGGGAAATCATCCCGCATTTGAGGATGCGTTTCCGAAGTGTGATTGTCTTGCAGCACTGCATGTCTTTATTGTTTTATTAGTTTGCAAATGTCTTTACTTATTTTATGCTGATGGCAATCAGCGGATTATAATTGAAAATAATGCTGGGATAAGTCTGAGCTTATTATTTCTTATTGTCCTTCTCTTGTCTATCGGAAAAGCACTTATCGATGGCGGATTTAAGATAGACTCTGAACTGCCCATCTTTGACGCTCTGGATTTTTTTGTATCTGACAATACCATACACAGTTTCCCTGTCAACATGATACTTGGCCATAATCTGCTCGACCATGTAGTAGTCTTCGGCATATTGGAGCCCTGGATTACGTGCAAAGTCAACATGGAGCTTGGAGTAATACGTGATGCCATACTCCTTTTTTGTAGGGACATTGTGACGATGAGTAAAGCTGCGTCTGGCCACAGGTGTCATGTTGTACATCTTTTCTATATCATCTGTGGTGTACCATTCTGTGATAGAATCTGGTGACGAATATCTGCTGAAGACATCTTCAACCGCTGTCTCATCGTAGAGCAGGATTCCTGCTACCTGCACCCTCGGTATTTTTTTCTGACGCAGCAGGAAGCCAACCCACTTTTTACTTTGTTTGTATCGTGCTGCTATCTCCTCGGCACTAATATAGCCTTCGTACCCATCTGCATCATTCTCTGATTCCACACTTGGTATGATGTCAATGCTGCCAGAATGAGGTGTGATTTGCTCTGTTCTTGTTCGGTCATCCTTTGCTTTTTCAATCTTTGCGTTGAGTTCAGAGATGCTTGTGAATCCATTCATGCGTTCCTTGATTGTCTTGTCAAACTCCTTCCGGTTAATCATTGTAAAGGTGCCTCGTTTGAAGCGGTCTATATGATAGGTATGGAGATAATGGCTCACTTGATCTTTTGTGAATCCGTACTTCTCCATCACCTCTTTGAAAGTGTTGTAGAGAGGATCAATAGCTTCACCATTACCTTTCAGGCTGTCGATATGGGGTTTGGAATAGAACACTTCCCTCCGCCTGGTAACCCTTGGTAACTTATGCCGTTTGGCAAAAGAAATGACGGCAGAGTAGGACATGTTGAACTTCTCCATAACCTGTTGGATGGTGTAGTAATTCTCCTTATCAAAGTCCTCGATGAGTTCGGAAAAGTACCTGTCAACGGCAGTTTTTGAGAAGGACACATTGCGTCCCTCGTATATCTTTGGGATGTCGAACTGCTCAATCCGTCGCATGGCCACTTTTCGGGTCACTTGATATTTCTCACAAATCTCCTTCATTGTATAGCTATCGTGCTCGATCTTATGCCTGCGGTTGTTCCGCTTGACATATGCGGGGGCATTGTCAAACATGGCCTCCAAATCAATTCTTCTTACGAGGGTCTTAGCCGGTAGTCTAAGAACCTTGAATTGCCCCTGAGCCATATACCTATATATGGTTGTTTTTCCCACACCCAGAAGCTTTGCAGCTTCCATTGGGCTTAGGTATGGTTTGTCTCCAATACTTTCAACGATGGGCAACTTGGAGTGTTGTTCATGCTCGACTTCTTCTTTCATCATCTGTCTCTTTTTTGTCTTGTAAGCCTTGTTAACACAGCTTGAAGAGCAGTAAAGAGTCGTCATTTTGTGCGCTATGAATTGTTTCCCGCACCACTGACATCGTTTCTCTATTTCCATAAATGTGCGTCATTATAAAGGTTTAACTCTGCGGAAAAACCGCCATTTTTGTTCCATTCAGTTCCGCAATTTCCCACTGTGTTCCACTTTGTCCCATCAATAGCGTTTTGGATAAGTTTCATGCTGTTCCAAGTTTGTCCTTTGAACACAGTTTACACTCGCGGTAGAAATATGATACAAAAATAGTACGAGAAAGTTGAAGAAAAAAATATGCAACCCGAAGTGTTAAAAACGAGTAAACCGCTAATTTATAGCGGTTTACTTCAAGTTGTTCAAAGTTGTTCAGAGTTGTTTATAAGGGGCTACTTGCCGATGCAGAAGTGGGAGAAGATTTCGGCGAGGATGTTGTCGGTGGTGATTTCGCCGGTGATTTCGCCGAGCCAGTGGAGGCATTCGCGGATGTCCTGGTCGAGGAGGTCGCCGCTGAGGCCGTTGTTGATGCCGTCGATAGCGCGAGAGATGGCATCGCGAGCGCGTGTCAGGGCTTGGTAGTGACGGGCATTGGTGACGATGACGGCATCGCTGTCCACATTGGGCAGGGTTGCCGTTTTGACGATGAGTTCGCTCAGGGCCTCAATGTCCTGCTCGCTCTTGGCGCTGATGGCCACGACAGGTGTGCCCTCAGGCAGGATGTCGTTCAGTTCACTTCTAGCGGCATAATCGTCGTCAAGGTCGGTCTTGTTGAGCACGGTGATGAGGGCCTTACCGTCGCAGCGGTTCAGGATGTCACTGGACATGCTGGTGTCGGCACTGGTGACGTCAACAATCCAGAGCACGACATTGGCCTTGTCTATCGCTTGCCAGGTGCGCTCGATGCCCATCCGCTCGACAGCATCGCTAGACTGGCGAATGCCTGCCGTGTCGATGAAACGGAACAGGATGCCACCCATGACAATGGTATCCTCGATGGTATCACGCGTTGTGCCATGAATATTGCTCACCAGAGCGCGGTCGTCGCGCAGAAGGGCATTGAGCAGTGTGGATTTGCCGGCGTTGGTCTGTCCGACGATGGCGACGGGCATACCGTTGCGGATGGCGTTACCGTCACGATAACTGTCGGCAAGGCGGCTGATGAGGCTGTGGATCTCCTGGGCCAGCGAGGTCACCTCGCCACGATCGGCAAAGTTGACATCCTCTTCGCTGAAGTCCAGTTCCAATTCAATCAGCGACACAAAGTGCAATAACTTGTCACGCAATCCCTTCAACTCCTCACTGTAGCGGCCGCGCATCTGACTCATCGCGACATGATGAGCCGCACGGGACTGTGCCTCGATGACGTCGGCAACGGCCTCGGCCTGGGAGAGGTCCATACGACCATTTGCAAAAGCACGACGTGTGAACTCACCGGCTGTGGCATGGCGGCAACCCGCGTCAATCAACGTCTGGATTGCCTGTTGCTGAATCCATGTCGAGCCGTGGCAAGCCAGTTCCACCACGTCTTCACCAGTGAACGAGTTGGGTGCACGGTAGATGGTCAACACCACTTGGTCAAGCACATCGCCCGTGGCGTCAATCAGGTGCCCCAGGTGGACTGTGTGTGATGGCATGTCGGCAAGAGACTTGCCTTGCCAGCAGCGTCCAACGATGTCCAGCGCCTGTGGACCACTCACGCGAATAACGGCGATTCCGCCCCTACCCTGCGGGGTGGAAACGGCACAGATGGTGCCACTGCCAAAGTCTGTCAAATCAATCGTATTCATCGGCGGGGATAATAAGCGGGCCAGTCTTTAATGTTCTGTTTACTCTCGGTGACGTTCTCCACGTTGTCCTCCAACGAGGTGAGGAAGTCATATCCAGTGAGGGCCTCCACCTTGTCGATGGTGGTGGCATAGTTTGTCCAGCTGTTAGGCATCTTCTTGTTTTCCATCACAAAGGCGATGGCCCGATTCAGTTCGGGGGCATACACCACCTTGAAGAAGCTCTTGGGCACTGCGATGTCATTATGCTTGCCGATGAACTCCATGTCGTTGGAGAAGATGGGGCCAGTGAGCACAATCAGCCTCTTGGCGGTTCTTGACCACCGATGCACGGCTTCCTCGACATGGCGCCACTCGCCGTCGTTCATCTCGTCGAGCTGGGGGCAGATATTCGTCATCAAGAAGCATTGTTCCATCGCCGTCTTGTCCCAGCGCATGTCCATCGCCGGGGCCATGTGGCCGCGGGTGTAGCCGCTATCCTTGTAATCCCACCAGTCGGGGCAGCCCTTCACGTTGTGGTCGCGCTCAAACTTATAGTCGGCGCGGTTCTCGGCATCACGCGAGTCGGCCATCGACGTCATGGTGTTGGTCAACTCGTAGGCTACGCAGTTGGGCACACGATAATTCTTGTTGAAATACACCACAATGGACTTGTAGTGCACCGTCTGATTTTCAAGGCGATCAGGCAGTTTCACATCAAGCAAGGACAGGTCACCAGTTGACTTGTACTCCTTGCCCTCAGGTGTGTCTTGTTGGCTCTGCTCGGTGGGCAATTCATCATTATAGGCACTCTTGTAAAAGCCATTCTTTTGATAGCCCTGATAGCCAGCTAGCGCAATCAGCACCGCCGCCAGCACATAATACAGACTCCTTTTCTGTTTCTTTTTCATAATCCTTGTTGTTTCTTGCCGACAAAGTTACTAAAAAAGAATACAGAAACCAATTATGGGGTGTTAAATTATTGCCAGTCGGTGGGGGTGCATTGGTGCTTGGGGATGGCGGTGGAGAAGGTAAGGCCCGTGCGGCGCTCTACTTCGGCAACGGTGACGGCATATTTACTGAAATTGCCAGGGCAGGGCTTGTTCTCATAGATGAAAGCGATGGCCCGTCCCTGCTCGGGGGCATAGACGACCTTGAAGAAGGCATCGGGGACGGCGATGTTCTGCTTGTCCTTGCCAATCATCTTGGGGTTCTTGCCCATAATGGGGCCTGTAAAGACCATGAGCCGCTTGTCGCGCTTGGCCCATCGGTGCACTTTCTCCTCGAGTACTCGCCAATGGTCGTTGTTGAGTTTGGTGTCCTGAGGGCACATGTTGGTCATGTAGAAGCACTCCTTCATTGCGGTTCTATCCCAACGCATATCCATCGCGGGTGCCATGTGGCCACGGCTGTAGCCACTGCCGCGGTATTCCCAATTCTCGGGGCAGGACTTGACGCTGCTGTCCTTGGCATAGTTGTAGTTCTTGCGCGACTCGTGGTCGGGGGCGTCGGCCATCGAGACCATCGTCGCCGTCAACTCATAGGCGACGCAGTTGGGGATGCGTAGCGAGGGGTTAAAGTTGACTCTAATGGCTTGGTAATTCAGCACCTGGTTGGAGACGCCCTTGGGGATACCGACCGACAACAGGGCGTTGGTGCTCTGTTGGGGGATGGCTGTCGTCGAGGCGGTCTTGCCGATGGTGGGGATGGTTACCAGACGGGACGCGCTGGACGGACTGGACTTGCTGGACGGACTGGACTTGCTGGACTTGCTGGATTTGGTGGAGGACTTCTTTTTTGATTTCTTATTCTTCTTTTTGCTCTTGGCTTGGGCTGACCATTGGGTGGTAATGCCATTATCGCCCATCACTTGAGGTGGCAGGGCACCGCCCATAACCATCGCTGCTACCAGAAACCAAATCTTGACTATTTGCCTCATCTTATCAACTATTAACTATTCTCTATTAACTATTCACTATTCACTAATTGACCCATGCGTCGAGGTTGACGGGGCTTTCTAACTGTTGTTGATCGCGGTCAGGCAGGAAGGGGAAAAAGTCTAGTCCTGTCCTGTGCTCGACCTCGTCAATGCTCACGGCATATTGCTGCAGGCGGCCGCCACTATGCCCGTTCGGGTAGATGAAGGCAATAGCACGCATCGGGCGCACACATGGCGCCATGATGACCTTGTAGTAGGCACTTGGCACCATCACCCGTCCACTTGAGAGCGTCGTGTCGCCAGCGCTGACGACGGGTCCCGTAAACACCAGCAAAACGCTGTCTCGAAGCGTCCACTCGCGCACTTTCTCCTCCAGTTTTGCCCAACCGCCCTCGTTGAGCGCCTTGTGCATAGGGCACACGTTGGTCAGCAGGAACGACTGACGCATAGCGTCATCGCTCCATTTGAGGTCGGCTGCTGGCACCAGATGACCGCGGTCCATGCCGCTGCCGGCATAGTCCTGCGGAGACGGGCAGCCCTTGACGCCACTATCAGGCATGAACTCGCCCATGCGCTCTACCGTCCCGTTCAGTTCGCTATCAATGAGCTCATAGGCGGCACAGTTGGCAATGCCCTGCTCGCTGTTGAAGTGCACGTCGAAGGCGCCATACCTCACCAGCGTGTCACTCACGTCTCGAGGCACGCCGACGGCCATCAGGCTGTCACGCACGCCCTTGCTCAGGGGCACCAGATGTGGATGCTGACTTCTCATCGCCACGTTATACAGCAAAAAGCATACCAACGCTACCGTCAGGCCCCACAAGAGGAACCTGACGGCATCACCCCATCGTTGCCACAACCGCTCCAAGTGCTTGTTCATAAGATTATCACTCTGTCTTGCGGACGATGATGACTGCTACGCCTATCCACACCAGGATGGCGACAGCTAAAACGATAATGAATCCTGTCGTGCTTAACTTATCCATCGTATAGAGCACGTCATTGAGCAAGAACACCAGCGTCTCGATGATGGAAAGCGCGCACATTGCTTTTTTTCTACTCATGGCTGTAAAAATTATCGGGTTAGTACGATTGACATTGAAGCCCGAGATACCCATCTATGGCAATAAGATGCCGTTGGTCACTAGACAGGCTATTGTTTTTACTCAGGATCATTGACCTCCTCCTGGACATCGGATTCGGTTTTCTTCTTTTTGGGCAGACGGCGGGCCTTGCGCAGCGCCTCGGTAATGATCCACTGCAACTGGCCGTTGGTGGAACGGAACTCGTCGGCTGCCCACTTCTCGATGGCATCCATCGTGTCACTATCGACACGCAGGATAAAACTCTTTGTGGCTTTCTTTGCCATAGTCTGCTAATGTTTAATTGGATTGCTGGAACCAAGGATCGCCCTTTGGGCGAGAAATCCAATAAAAATCAATAAAACGAATTCATTCCCTTTAAAAATTATGTTTGATTTCTCGTGCGATAGCACGATCCTTGTTCCTAAACAATTCAATATAGTTACATATTCAGGGTGCCGGTATTGACAACGGGCTGGGCCTGTTCGTCGGCACAGAGGACAACCAGCAGGTTGCTCACCATCGAGGCCTTCTTGTCGTCGTCAAGTTCCACGATCTCTTCGCTCGAGAGTTTGTCCAAGGCCATCTTCACCATGCTCACAGCGCCCTCGACAATCTTCTCACGGGCGGTAATGATGGCGCTAGCCTGCTGGCGGCGCAGCATCACGGCAGCGATTTCGGGAGCGTAGGCCAGATAGTTGATACGAGCCTCAACCACCTCGATGCCAGCCAGCGAGAGGCGCTCGTTGAGCTTGTCCTCAAGCTGCTCGTTGATTTCGTCACCACCCGAGCGCAGGGTCAGTTCCTTGGTGTCTTCGTCGTTGTCGTCGTAGGCATATTGGCCGGCAACTTGACGCAGGGCAGCATAGCTCTGGACGCTCACAAAGTCCTCCAGGGCGCGCATCAGTCCCTTGGCATTGCCGCTGATTGTGCCATCGGTCGAAGCCATCGTCTGAGAGTCCACCTCAAACAAAGCCTTGTAGGTGTCCTTCAGTCTCCAAACCATCACCAGACCGATCATCACCGGGTTACCCACCTTGTCGTTGACCTTGATGGGCTCGGCATCGAGGTTGCGGGCACGCAGCGATACTTTCTTGGTGCCATAGAAGGGGTTGATCCAGTAGAAGCCCGTGCGGGTGAAGGTGCCGCTGTACTTACCGAACCAAGTGGTCACCCTTGCGGTGTTGGGTTCGAGCATAATGAATCCACCGAGTATAAATAAGGTGCAGATGATGAACAGGACGCTCACGATGAGCAGCACTGTGGGTTGCCAGTTGTGACCAGGCATATCAAACAGGATAACGCTCTGATAGATACCCCACACAGCGAGAATCGGCAACAAAATGACGATGAACAACATCAAAAAACCGTTCATTGTCATACCCTTGAAATTAAATTCCTTCGTTTCCATAATCGTAAAAGTTGAAAAGTTAATATTTAGTTTTTATTAAAATGATATCGTTTTGATATCACAAAGATATATGCAATTTTTGAACCAGCAATGGCTATGGCTAATAATTTAACACATTTTAACTATTTTATACCCATCAAGCCATACTTGCCACCACCCACCCCCTCAAAAAACTGAGTACTGAGGAGTAAAAACAAAAAACTGGGGACTGGAAACAAAAAACTTATCGCTTTTTTGTATCTTTGCAGATTGAAAGAAGATAATAACCATTAACAGAAGTATATCACTATGACAAAATTAGTTGACAGATTTTTGAAGTATGTGAAGTTTGACACCCAGAGTGACGAACTCACTAACCTGACACCCTCCACCCCTGGACAGATGATATTTGCCAAGGAATTGGAGAAGGAACTGCACGCCATGGGTCTGAGCGACATCTCGCTCGATGACAACGGCTACCTGTTTGCCACCCTGCCCGCCAACACCGACAAGGCAGTTCCCACCATCGGCTTCATTGCCCACATGGACACTGCCCCCGACATGAGCGGCCACGACGTGAAACCCCGCATCGTCAAATATGAAGGCAACCCCATCGTGCTGTGCGAGAAGAACAACATCGTGCTGGATCCCGTTCAGTTCCCCGAGATGAACGACTACACGGGTCAGGAATTTATCGTCACTAGCGGTGACACCCTGCTCGGCGCTGACGACAAGGCCGGTATCGCTGAGATCCTGAGCGCCGTCGAGTGGCTGCAGGAGCACCCTGAGGTGAAGCACGGCAACATCCGCGTGGGCTTCAATCCCGACGAAGAGATCGGCCTGGGCGCCCATCACTTTGATGTGGAGAAATTCGGTTGTGACTGGGCCTATACCATGGATGGTGGTGCCGTGGGCGAATTGGAGTTTGAGAACTTCAACGCCGCCAGTGCCAAGATCACCTTCAAGGGCCTGAACGTGCACCCCGGAGCCGCCAAGCACAAGATGATCAACTCAATGCGTGTTGCGATGCAGTTCGCCGCTATGTTGCCCCGCTGGGAGACGCCCGAACACACCGAGGGCTACGAGGGCTTCTATCACCTCATCCGCATGGAGGGTGGCGTGGAGCAGACCACATTGAACTACATCATCCGCGACCACGACCGCGCACGCTTTGAGAGCCGCAAGCGCGAAATCGAACACCTGTGCAACAAAATCAACAGCGAGTTCCCCGACTGCGCGACCTGCGAAATCAAGGACCAGTACTACAACATGCGCGAGAAGATCGAGCCCGTGATGAATATCATCGACATCGCCAAGCAGGCCATGGAGAATGCCGGCGTGACGCCCAAGGTGCAACCCATCCGCGGCGGTACGGACGGTGCCCAACTCTCGTTCAAGAACCTGCCCTGCCCCAACATCTTTGCTGGCGGCATGAACATGCACGGCCGCTTTGAGTACGTGCCCATCCCCTCGATGGAAAAAGCGATGATGACTATTGTGGAAATTTGCAAGATTGTAGCCCAATAATCACATTATTCTATATTAACAAAAGCGCGGAGCACAATGCTGCCGCGCTTTGTTGTTTATTGGGAGCTCGGGCTCATTGTTTGGCCGCTCGAGTGTTGATTTTCTTGCCGTTCTTGTTCCATGTGTAAATCCAACTGCCATGCCGGCTCGTGAAGGTATCGCCAGTGGCCGAGAGGACCTCGCCCACATTGCTCACCGAGAAAGTGTACAGTTTCTTGCCCTTAGGCGTATAGGTGTAGTACCAACTCCCATGCTTGACAATGTAGAACGACTCGCTGTAGGCGACCACTTCGCCCTGAGTAGTGCTGAAGGTGTAAATCTTCTTGCCGTTCTCGTCATAGACGTAATGCCACGAACGCGTCGTCTCGATGTAACTGATCTTCTGGGCTTGCATGGCCGCGACGGCCAAGAGCATGATGATGAGAGAAAGGAGTATTCGTTTCATGATGATATGGTTTTTTATTTGATAAGTCTGATAAGTTGCTTTTCGGAGGCAGATGGCAGTAGATGACGCAAGTGGTCGAGCATGCGGTCGAGCGACTCCTGTGGCGAACGGCCACACTTGCAGGACTCTTTGCCCAGCAGTTGCTCGGGGGTGGTGAGCAACGCCCAGCCCCAACCGTATTCATGGCCATGCTTGTCACGGGGATAGACAAAATCCTCGGTCACGACGCGGCAAGCCATCTGCAGGCGCGTGATATAGCCATCAAAACGACTGCGCATCTTGGGCTCAGTAAAACCGCAGGCGCGGCGCAAATCCCGCGTGATGAGGCTGCCGTGCTCACGTAGGGTCAGCAGGATGATTTCCTCGATGGAGCCTGCCGAAGGGGCCGGATAGGCATGTCGGCGCCAATTGTACAAGTCGGGCCACCACGCTTGGCTCACGAAGCCCGCCTTCTTGTTGAAGAACTTGCCATAGACGCAATCACTCTCGGTAACAATGGGGCCTTTCCATTGCCACAAGGGCCATTCCCAACCGCCATCATCGAGCAGCACATAGCGACAGTCGGGGTCCACCGCCTCGTCGGCCGAGAAGCCCGCGATGCCGCTGTCCAACAGTGGAAGAAATCCCACCTGCTGGATATAGCCCATTAAGTCCGTCGCATTTTGTATCATCGCCCTAATCATTTTAATTATTCCTGTAAAATCTTGTCCAGTTGGGGGTAGATGTCCTGCTCGCTGTCGTAGGGATGGATGTGGAAGTAGGGATTACCCGTGAGCATCGCCGACAGTTGTGTTTTGCCCCTGTCATAAAAAATGTGGCAGGGGATGCCGCGATGCTCGGCATAGGCCAATTCGTAGCCCACGCCCAGCGAGGGGCAGGTACACTCGGCAATGAGCAGGTCGCTCTCGCGCAGCCACGCCGTGTCCTGGTCATAGATGGCCGAGTCACGGCTACGGCCCTGCTCCGTCAGGCACAGGTTGCTCTTGCCCACATGCTCGGTGAGCACGACATCGGTGCGCTGGATATAAGAGATGATGCGGTGATATAGGTCAGCATCCACTCGCCCACCACGTATTGATCCCGCAAAATAGATTTTCTTTGCCATCGTCAAAATTCAATTATCGTCTTACAAAAGTAAGAGTATTTACTTAACAATCGATCTTACGCTCTTTTTGGAGGAAATCACCAACCTATAAGCGGATGAGCGCCACGCCCGCAAGCATGAGCAGGATACCGACGATCTGCTGCCAAGAGATGGACTTGCGCGGAGCACCGAGCCAGCCATTGCGTTCCATGAGCATGCTGAGGGCCAGTTGGCCAACGAGAAGCGACATCGTGAAAACGCCGACACCGACATGAGCCACAAGCCAAGCGTTTCCAAAAACGATAGTCGCGCCACACAGGCCGCCCATCCACATCCACCAGGGATACTCGCGGCTAAACGCCTTGCCAATCAGTTGGGTCTTGCCCATGCAAGTGCAGAAAATCAGCAACACCACTGTGGCGACAAAGAAGGCAACAGTCGTTGCCTGAACGGGATTACCGACAGCGGCAGACAACTGGGCATAGGCGCCCGTGATGCTGGCCGACATGCAGCCCGACAGGATGGCCATGAGTTGCCAAAAGGCCTGTCTGGAGCCGCCTGTAGTAGGGGTGGTGGCCGCCTTTTGTTGCGCTCCCAATCTAGGCAGAATGACCACGAGAATCACACCGACGATGAGCAACAACGCCCCAACGATGCGATTAATGCCCAAAGGAATGACATGGGCGCCAAACCAGCCAAAGTGGTCAATCAACAGGCTAAAAATCAGTTGACTGAACATCGGTATCACAATGGCCTGCAACTGCCCGATTTCCTTAAACAAGTGGATGGCAATGGTGATGGTGATGACGGCAATGATGCCGACAAACCAACTCCAGCTGGGTGCCGCATCGAGCATCTGGCTGGTGGGCATGATGGGTATGCCCGCTATCAGTGACACCAACAGCAACGCCAGGGTCGAAACAGTGAATGACACAAGTGTAGAGACGTAAGCAGGGCCAACGACCCCGCGCAGCCTTGAGTTGGCCGCCGTCTGCAAGGGCACCAACAAGCCCATTGCCAATGCTATAATCAAGAAAAACATATCGTCATTTTTATCAATTAGACCACAAAATTATCCCATTCACAACCTAAATGAATTATGTGGTTATTTCTCGTACATTTCTAGAGGTTGGTCGTCGGGATCATTAAAGAATACGAAGCGTTTGCCTGTAGTCGCATCGGTCCGGATGGCTTCGTGAGCAACGCCCAAGCGGTCAAGTTCAGCAACCTGTTCCACAATGTCATCGACCTCGAAGGCCAGATGCCGCAATCCGGCCGCCTCGGGGTAGGACGGGCGCTGCGGCGGTGAGGGGTACGAAAACAGTTCGATGACATACTCGCCGTTCAATGACAGCCTGGTCAGATAGGACTCCTGCTCCTCGCGCCAATGTTCAGCAAGGACCTGACAGCCAACGACGCGGGTATAGAAGTCGAGGCTCCGCTGGTAATCGGAGCAAATCAGAGCTATGTGATGTACTTTATTGAGTTGTAACATAATTCAATTGGTTTTATAATGCCTGGTTTTCTTCTGACGGCATCAAGGGTTGACTTTGGATTGTACGTCCCAAAATGCCGACAAGTTGCCGCAATTCGCCGATTTGTTCGCGACGAATGCGCTCATTAACTGCAAAGCCCTTGATGAGGTAGTCCTTCAAAATCTTATTTGCCCACTGACGGAATCTTACACCTCGCTTTGAATTGACTCGATAGCCAACAGATATGATCATATCAAGGCTGAAGTAAGGTATTGTTCTTCGTACCAGCCTATTTCCTTCAGTTTGAACTTGTGCAATTTTTGCACAGGTTGATTCCTTATCTAATTCGCCAACTTTATAGATATTATGAACATGACGAACAATAGAAGTTCGATCTGTTTGGAACAGTTCGGCCATCTGGGCTTGGGTGAGCCAGACGGTTTCGTTTTCCAGGCGGACATCAATCTGTGTTTGTCCGTCTTCGCTCTGATATATGACGATTTTACGATCTTCCATGAAAAGAACTGTTAGGCGATTTCCTCGAGGGCGCCAGTTACCGAATCGATGATGAAACCGCGCACGGTGATGTCACGGGGCATCAACGGATGGGCCTTGATGGTCGCTACGGTCTTGCGGACCGATTCTGGAGTGTCCTTGAAACCCTCCAGCCACTGGTCGAGGTCAATGCCACAATTGCGGATGGTGTCGAGCGTTTCATCGGTCACGCCGCGCTTGATCATTTCCTCGTGAAAATGCTTGTAACTCATGTGACAGGCTCCGCAATTGGAGTGTGCGACCACCATGATTTCATTCACACCTAACTCATAGACGGCAACCACGAGGCTGCGCATCGCCGAGTCGAATGACGAGATGACCAAGCCGCCGGCATTCTTGATGATTTTGGCATCACCGTTCTTCAAGCCCAAGGCTGCTGGTAGCAACTCGGTCAATCGCGTGTCCATGCAGGAAAGCACCGCCAGTCGCTTGTCGGGATATTTATCGGTCACATACTGCTCGTAGCCCTTACGGGCAACAAATGCTTTGTTAAATTCAATAATCTCGTTAATCATGATTTCTTCTTTTTCGGTTTAGGTTCAGGTAACGCTTTGCAAGTCTCACGCACGATTGTGGCGAGGTAGTCACGGTCATCCACATCGGCAATCAAGAAATAATCCTTGGCGCCATCGTAAGGGGGACGCAGTTCCACAACGCGCAGCAAGGGACGCACGGCCTCGGTGGGCTTGAGGTAAAAACAGTCATCACAGATGAGTCCAATGATCTTGCCATCACAATAGACGCCATAATCACCGAACATCTTCTTGACATTGATTTCGCCTGCTTGAGCACACTGGTCGGCGATGTACTGTACAAAGTCTGAATTGCTTGCCATGTTATTCTCTTACGGCTTTGGGCGTCCAATTCTGGAAGAAACGCAGGACTTTTTCCTTGTTATATCCCTTGCCTTCCTCGAGGAAACTCGAATCCTGGATGTGAAGCACATGGCCCTGCTCGTCGAGCACGACGAAAACGGGGAAACCGAAGCGCTCGGGATTGTTCAGTCGCTTCATCATGGCCGCAGACCACTCGGTCGCCTTGCGGGGATGATAGTTCACGTGGATATAGACAAAGTTCTGCTCAATGACGCTGTTGATGGTGCTGTCATTGGTGATAAAGTCGGCAAAACGCAGACACCAGGGGCACCAGTTTCCGCCCACTTGACAGATGACAAACTTGCCCTCGGTCTTAGCCTGGGCCAGAGCCTGGTCAATCTGCTCCAAGGGGTTAATCTGTTCGTTATACACCTTCTTGAGAGGTGCCTGTTCCTGTGCATTGGCCACTGTGGTGAACAATGCCAGTGCAAGAATGATAATAGATAATATCTTTTTCATAAAAAACTGTGATTTATAGTCTTGACATGAATTTCTCTCGGTCCACGATAAAACGCAGGTGAGTGCCCTCGCCCAGCAGCGTTTCGCCACAATGGGCCTCGACCTTGAACTCGATTTTCTTGCCGTCAACGCGGGTGACCGTAGCGGTCGCCGTGACGGTATCGCCCAGTTTGCTGGGCTTGAAGTGAGACGAGGCGATGTGCCCACCCACGGTTGTGCTGCCCTCGGGCAAATGACTGGCCACGGCAAGCATGGCGGCATTCTCCAAGAGGGCCATCATTGCCGGCGTAGCCAAAACAGGCATGTCGCCCGAGCCCATCGCAATCGCCGTGACGGCCTCGTTGACCGTCAACTGGCTGGTATGTGTTAATCCTACTTCAATCATTATTGTATCATTAATTAGTTTTGGGTTTTGTCGTTTCATTCACGAGATAGACGATGCTCTGGTAAGGAATACCGCCATTGGTCTGGAGGCCGACCTCGCAGGTGCGGCTGTTGCTGTAGCCCATCTCAATGCGGTTTGCCTCGAGTTGGCGACGCAGTTTCCTAAGCGCCCAACGGTTGACCTCGGGATACGTCCATCCCCGGTCGCCCGCAAAGCCGCAGCACCCCACGCCCTCGGGCAAGAAAACGTTATTGCTGCACAGGCGTGCCAGGCTGGTCATTTTGTCCACTAGGCCCATCTCGCGGGTCGAGCACGTGAAGTGCAGAGCGACATGGCGGTCGATGGGCGTAAATTCCAAGCGGTCACGCAGGTAATCCCAAATGAACTCCACGGGTTCATAAAGGTGGAGGCGCTTGATGCACTTGCGCATGCGATGCAGGCATGGGCTCTGGTCGCAAACGACTGGATACTTGCCGTGCTCGCTGGCCTGCCAGAGGGCCTCATCGAGTTCGGCGGTTTTACGGTCAGCAATGTCGAGCATTCCCTTGGACTCCCAAATGGTGCCGCAGCACATCTTTTCCAAGCCCTCGGGGAAGATGACCTCGTAGCCCGCCTTATTGCACAACTGCACCATCTCATCGACGAGTGTATTCTTTACTGGAGCGCCCTTGGACAGGCCCATCGTCTGATTGATGCAGGAGGGGAAATAGACGACCTTGAGATCGCCCTCTCCTACCCTGCCAGCCCTGGGTTGACGGGCACTACCAGGCATGGCGGGTGTCCACAAAGGCAATCCCGCCTTGTGCATGGCCCCTGCGATACCATTCATCGCCTGGGAGCCGAGGACATTGTGTCCCAAACGCGCTGTGTCGAGCACAAAGCGCAGTCCGCTCTTGATGCCCGCAAAATGACGTGCGGCAAAATCGCCCGTCTTGTACCCTATACTCCCCTGCGGCAACGCCTGTTGCCGCACAAGGTGGGTCAAGTCGGCGACATTGATGCCCATGGGACACGAGGTGGCGCACAGGCCGTCACCAGCACAGGTCTGATCGCCCTGATAGCGGTATTGCTTGAGGAGCATCGCCAGCCGTTCGGGATCACGGCCCGTCTCGCGCAGATGGGAGATCTCGCGCTGGATGACGATGCGCTGTCGTGAAGAGAGTGTAAAGCCGCAGGTCACGCAGTTCACCTCACAGAAACCGCACTCGATGCACTTGTTGATGGGTATAGACTCGTCAAGTCCTTGCATCTTAATCTCGGGCAGGGGCTTGAAGTGCTTGATGAAGCACTCGGGGTCATCGTTGAAAATCACGCCAGGATTGAGCAGATCGTGCGGGTCAAAAATCTCTTTCAACTCGCGCATGGCGGCAAAAGCCTCCTCGCCCCACTCATACTTGACGAACGGAGCCATATTACGGCCCGTGCCGTGCTCAGCCTTGAGCGAACCATCATACTCCTCGACCACGAGGCGCGCCACGTCGCGCATCATCGCAGCATAGCGCTGCACCTCGCTCTCGTCGCTGAAGAGCTGGTTGATGATGAAATGGTAATTTCCCTCAAAGGCATGACCATAGATGCAGGCATCCTTGTAACCATGGTTGGCGATAAGACGTTGCAACTTGACGGTCGCTTCGGGCAGGTCCTCGACCGCAAAGGCGACATCCTCGATCAGGCACGACGTGCCCACGGGGCGTGCACCACCCACACTGGGAAAGATACCCGAACGAATCGCCCAATACTTGCCATAGACGGCTGGGTCGGTAGTGAACTCGACCGGAATATAGGTCTTGAAGCGCGACAGACAGTCGGTGATGGTGTTGATGCGATGCTGCAAGTCCTCGGGGGTGACGGCTTTGGTCTCGGTGAGGATGGCGGTGAGGTTGTGGTAATCACCTGGCTCCACACCCTGAATGAGACCGGCATCCACGTCCCGCTTGTATTGCAGGAAGACAGGGTCATCGACCGATGCCAGCGACAAGTAGTCGAGCATCTCGGCACTCTTTACCATCAGGTTTTCCTCACTCATGGTGATGTCGGCATCGCTGGATTTCAACTGCTTGAGCGCCACTACGGCCTCGCAACTCTCCCTCATCGAGAAAAAGTAAAGCATGGCTGACGCCCTGCAGGGATAGTCATGCAGGGTGCGCATCGTCACCTGGCTGATGAATGCCAAGGTGCCCTCGCTACCCACCACGCAGTGGGCGATGATGTCAAACGGGTCATCATAGGCGATGAAAGGCCGCAGATTCAGTCCCGTCACGTTCTTGATGCTGTATTTCTTGCGGATGCGGTCAGCCAGCGGCTGGTTGGCCCGGATGCGGTCACGCAGGGACTCAATCTTGGCAATAAAGTCAGGATGGGACTGCTTGAACGCCTCACGACTCGCCTTGTCACCCGTGTCGAGCACAGTGCCGTCAGGGAGCACTAGGCGGGCTGACAAGAGCATGCGGTCACTATTGGCATGAGTGCCGCAATTCATGCCCGAGGCATTGTTGGCGACAATGCCACCCACCATGGCCGAGCCGATACTGGCGGGATCGGGCGGAAAGACGCGCCCAAGGGGTTTCAGGATTTGGTTGACCCTAGCGCCCACAATGCCCGGCTGCAAGGTGATGCTTGAAGCATCTTCAGCAATACTATATTCCTCCCAGTTCTTGCCTGCCACAATGAGGATGCTGTCGCTCACACTCTGCCCCGACAATGACGTGCCCGCAGCACGGAACGTGAACGGCAGGCCATATTTGCAGGCTATCTTGACGACGGTTGACACCTCCGCCTCATCCCTGGCGCGGATAACGACCTGGGGCGTCAAGCGGTAAAAACTCGCATCAGTGCCCCATGCCAGCGTACGCAATTCATCGGTGTAAACGCTGTCGCTAGGCAGAAAAGACTTTATTTCATCCAAAAACCGTTTCATTGCAGTCTCAAATCAATAATACCTGATAGTAAAGTGGTTGGTGAGATTGATTTCATCGCCCCAGGCATCACGATAGACAATGGGGACGCCCTGGTAGGCCTCAGGGACAAGAAGAACCTCTATCTTGCTCCAGCGAGGCGGACCATAATCAAAAGACTTGCCCGAGAGTATCAAAATATTTCCTGCATAGTCGAACTCGTAAAATCCACCACCCAGGCATGTCTCGTGCGGCATCAGCAGGTCGCGGTGCAACGTCACCATACCTAAACGCAAATGCCCACCACTGGTTATGATAAACTTGGGATGTTCCATTACGGCAAAATTAATACAATAATCACCATAAAACAACACCTGTGAGGGATTTTTCCTCACAGGCGTTATGATTACAGAAGATTAGACCCAGGCTGGGGCCCTCTCACGGCAGTGATCTCCATTGGCCTGCCAACAAGTAATCAATCAACAGCGAAAGGTCAGCAATTGACACTTGGCCATTCTGGTCACAGTCAGCGGCTTCCCGTCCACCATCTGGTTCCACTTCAGTCAACAGATAGTCGATAAGGACCGCCACATCGCTAATATTGACCTCGCCGTCACCGTTCACGTCACCGCGCATGAACTCATTCGGGTCATAGCCCAGCTGGGTGTCCATCCAAGCGATGCGTTCAAGGAGCCAATCCTTGAGCCACGCCACCTCATCAGCATAGTTGTCGGCAACATAGTAGTTGGGCCAAACATACCATCCCCATCGCGGCCACGCCTGGCTGTTGCGGCTTTCGGCTCCGTTAATCGTGAGCACATTGGCCAACGAATCGATGACGGCCATCAGACGATCTTCTCGCAGGTTGCTGCGGCGATATTGAGCCCAACGGCTCTTGAGCGCTGCGGTATATTCCGGATTCTTGTTCAACTTGTACCACCAGAAAGGAATCAACTGCGGGTCTCCATATTGATCGAGGGTGGGATTGTTCTTGTACATCCACGTGTTGGTTTTCCAACCATTGTAGTAGTCGGAATTGCCATAGGCCAGGTTCATGTCCCACAGTACCATCTTGAACCGCGGATCAACGCTGTCGCGGCGTTTGAAAAACTTTCCGCTCAGGCGGTAGCCGTCCACGTTGTGGCCCAGTTCCATGGCGAGCTGGTAATCGATGAAATTCTGTTCGTCAAGGAGTTCCCGATAAGTCGGTTCACGGCCCAGCGAGTATTTCCACAAGGAGTCTTCCATCTGGTCGATACGGGCTGTGATATAATCCATTTGTGTCGAGGTGATTTCATCTACGTCGGGCGACTTGAACTGAAAATGGATATACTGATAGGAATATGGGCTACCCACATTATTGACCGGATGATACTTCGAGATATAGCATCCCCACTCATCGCGGTCCACTTCCACGATGTAGCCACCCGTGAGGCCATCACCTTCCTCGGTCGGGTCATCAAGGTTGAGGCGTTTTTTGCCCTTAGAAACGACCTCAGAGAGGATATATACGCCATAGTAGGTGCCATCGAGGAACAATTCGCAATAGCGACCCTGGGGCGTGTATTCCATCCACGGACGTGAGATTTCAAAGGCCAACATGTCGCGCATCATGCTCTTGTCGGAATACGGCGCAAGCAGGGCCCAGTTGTTGTCCTTGCCCATGCCCAAGATATCGACTTTCTTCTTGGAGCCACCATCCTCTAGCGGCTTGTCCAAGGGACGGAAAGAATAGGGCTTCTTGTCGCTGCCGCTAAAGGTGGAGTTGCCGCGGTAGCGCAATGCCACATAGCCCTCGTAATTTACCTTCTGGCCCGGATGGGCAATGGTATCGGCATAGTTGAGTTGTCCGTTGCCGTTGTGGATAATCTTCATGCGGGCCGTGATGCGATCATAGCGGTCAATCGTTGCCCCATTCACTGTCATCCACACAATGGGCAGGTTGGTAGAAGTGAGTCGCACGTTCTTGTTGTCGGGCGGATAATTAGTATCGGCTTGGGCGATTCCAGTCACCGAGAGGAATGCCAATAAGAGTAATAACACTTTTCTCATTTGATTTCCTTTCTATGTTTTCAGTTAGTAGATGCTAAGTATTTACTGGTTTTTCTTTTCGGTGCAAAAGTAAGAAAAAGTCTTGATTTATCAGTAAAAAGAGCCGTTTTTAAGAGAAAGTGAAAATGGTAGGGGTGAAGCGTCACTGGGCGGGGTGATTGCGGGGATGATGGTTGAGGATCTCGTCGCGCAGGCGTGAGCGGTCGATGTGGACGTAGATCTCAGTGGTGGTGATACTCTCGTGGCCTAGCATCTGTTGGATGGCACGCAGGTTCGCGCCACCCTCAAGTAGATGGGTGGCAAAACTGTGGCGCAGGGTGTGGGGACTAATGACCTTGCGGATGCCCGCCAATTCGCACAACTGCTTGACGATGTGGAAAATCATCTGGCGGGTGAGCATGGCACCGCGACGGTTAAGGTACAAGATATCCTCATTGCCACGCTTCACGACCTGATGGGAGCGTGTCTGCTCCAAGTAGAGGTTGATTTGCTCGATGGCAACGGGCGAAATGGGCACCATGCGCTGCTTGTTGCCCTTGCCCTGAATGATGACATATTGCTCTTCCAGAAAAAGTTGCGAAAGCCTCAACGTCACCAGTTCAGTCACGCGCAAGCCACAGCCATACAAGGTCTCGATGATGGCGCGGTTGCGCTGCCCTTCGGGCTTGGACATGTCGATACAGTCAATCATCGCGTCAATCTCGGCGACAGTGAGTACCTCGGGCAGATGCCGCCCTATCTTGGGCGTGAGCAACAAGTCGGTGGGGTCTTTATCCAGATAGCCCTCCAGCCCCAAGAATTTATAGAAACTCTTCACACCACTAATGATGCGGGCCTGGGAACGCGGCTGTATGCCCACGTCCTGCAGGGTGCAGACAAAACGCTCGAGGTCATCGGGCGTGGCTCGCTCCACCCCCACCCCACTATCGGTGAGGAAGTGAATGAGTTTGTCCACGTCGTCGCTGTAGGCCTGGGCCGTGTTGGCACTCATGCCCTTTTCCAGCGTCAAGTGCGCCAGGAAACGACGCTTCACGTCAGCTATATCAGTAATCTCCCGCAAACCTTATCTGAATCTATCTAATTAAGAATTGATTTGATCCTGACGTTTTCTCCATCGACATCTTTCACACCAATCAAGTCCATGATCAAATAGGGCAAATCATCGCTGTTCCAGAACTTGGTTTGCGAATAGCCTGCCTTGATGCGCTGCATTATTTCGGGATGATTCTTCTGGTAATGCCTAGTGGTAAAGATCATAAAAGGAATTTCAACTCCTAAAGCATAGCTAACTTTGTCATCTTTATTCCCGTGAGCATAGTAGTGAGGAGATTTCGGGTCGCGGTACATAACTTGCCCGTGATCGGGAACGTACAGGATAATAGCGTCTTTATCCTTGTACAAGTTGATAATCTGGCTTACGACGTAGTCATTATATAAAATAGAATTGTCATAGGATGCCAGAATTGCACGGTGGCCCTGAGGTTGTTTGAGATAATCTTTTTCGGTAAATTTAGCAAATTCCTTAGGATAGCGCTGGCTATAATCAAAATGTGAACCCATCAAGTGATAGATAATGAAATTATTATCCCGATGAATCAGATTGCTGGCCAACTCAAATGTAGAGTCTACCAAAATATAGTCATCCTTACCTGATTTTGATAAAAACCACTGTTTGTCGCAAGCATCAGCATAAATACGAGCAATACAGTTGCTATTATTTACTCTTTCCTGATTGCTAAACCAATAACAAACATAGCCACATTCCTGCATCAACTCAACAATACTAGTGTAATCATACCATTTTTTTGAGTCATCCGAAGATTTGTCAGTCTTATCATATGTGCTCAGCATGAATAAGATGGAGTTGGATGTTTTTGAAGCTGGAGCATCAACGTTGTCAAACGTGAATAGAAGTGAGCTATCTCTATAGGCGCTCAATTCGGGATTTGTAGGTTTGTCATATTCATACAGAGAACTATGACTCCGGGTGAAAGACTCGCCAATGATGAGAACAACATTGGTGGATATAGGATTCTCGCCTATAAAAGTAATATTTGGATGTGTGTAGTGAGATTTTAAGTCATCGATGCTTTCCATTGAAGTCATATCTACAAATAGTTTGAGGGGACCGTCTTCCCACGCCTTCCAATTGCGGGCTGCAAGCAGGACGCAGATACACAACCCACCCAAGGCCAGATATGAGGCTTTCTTTCCTAAGTTGAGCTGATGGCGTTTTGATATCTGCCATAAAGCGATGAAAACCAAGAAGACCCCAATTATTGATAGAACAATCCATTTGGGTAGCAGAGTAGATGCAAATTCTTTAGACTCTTTAATGTCAGTGCCCATTATAAGCATGACAATATCAGCATCAAACCGGGAGTTGAGGGCAAAGTTGCAATAAAAATTAATGGCAAAACATATAGCTGCGAGAGCCAGCAGTATTACCTGAATCGTCTTTTGTAGAAAAACGGGCTTTACAAGACAGACGAGCAAAGTAATTAAGTAGGAAAAAACGAGGCTATGAGCAATCAAGAAGATAGCATATAGATCTATCATTTGCATGGAAATCTGATACCATAAAAAATATGGACTCGTTGCCAAAAAAAAGAAAGCTATGAAAAAGAGAAAGTGCTCTCTAAAAGGCATCATCAATAAATTTCCCAATTTATGAAAGATTCTCTTTAACATGGAATATGGATTTAATTTCCCGTTACCGTAACGGAGTGTTAATATGGACTATGTGATAAAGATATGTCTCAATGATTAATAAAAACTCACAAGTGATTCAATCATCAATGTCAAATCACCGTTTCACAACTTATTTGCAAATATCGCCATATATATTGGAATACACAAGCATTTCCAAAATTTTTTTTGTTAGTGACTCACTCCATCCCAACTAACGGTCTTACCTTATCGCCTATGGGTTTACAAGTCAAGGTTATTTGATAAAGCTCCGTAGATGGTATCGGTCAACAAATGGTCATAGCCGTCACTGATGGCGATGGAAACATCCTCTCCGTCAAAGGCCATCTTCATGCGACGGTTGTCGCCACCATCGAGCCAATCGACACGCATGGCGAGCGTATCGCCCTGCCAACCATAGGCGGCAACGCTGGTAAACGGGCGTGCCGTGCCCACGAACTGCGCAATACTCTCCATGATGTAGAAGGGACGCTCATCGCCCGTGGTGTAACGCCACTCGCCACAGGCGGCAACGGCACGAAAGGCCCCCTTGTAGTCGTTCATCGTGAAAATGAGGTCATCGCCCTTGCGGTTCACCACGATGTCGTCGATGAGCATCGGGTTGTCGCCCATCACGATGCGGCGGCCGAGGATCTTCTGCTCCAGCGGATTTGTGGCCTCGCCCTGTGGCATATCAACGGTCATGGTATCACACTTGGGAAGCTCCACGGGATCATCGCCAGATACCAAGGGTACAACCAGATAGTCATAGAAAGCGTTGTGCTCGTCCCCGTAGGTTTTTGCCCTGCCATTGATAACGACCACCAGGTCGCACTTGGGGACCACATAGATCAACTGTCCGCCATAGCCAGCAGCAAAAAACGCATCGGCCCGCGGCTTGGTGACCGTCTTGGTCTGATAGCCATAGCCTGCCTTGTAAGAGGACTTATTGTAACCCGTAAACCAGGAGAGGATCTTGTGCCATGTCCTGCTCAACCACCTCCTGACCTTGGCAAAAAACGACAGATTGGGCTTATCTTTGGCATCGGTGACGAGTTGGCACTTGGTCATCTCTTGAATCCACTGTTCGTTCACGAGTTGCTGTCCATTCCACTGGCCGCCTTGCAGCATGAGTTGGCCCAACTTGGCCTCGCTCTCGGCATGCAAGCGCAATCCCCAGCCACCAATCTCGACACTGTCAGGAGCCAGTTCCCAGTCAAAATCGGTGATGTGTAAGGGGTCAAAAATGCGCTCTTTCACATACTGCAACAACGGTTTGCCCGTCAATCGGCAAATAATCATCGCCAGCGCATGGGTAGCCATCGAGTCGTAGTGGAACTCAGTTCCCACGCCCTGGAAATCGCCCTGGAACCACGAGGTAAGCCAGTCTTCCTTGCTCAGGTAGAGGTCGGTGTCCTCCTTGCGTCCTGACGCCATCATGAGCATGTTGCGCACCGTCAGGCTATCCAGAGCAGGGGACAAAGTTGCCGGCATTTTATCCCGCAAGAACTTCGATACCTTGTCGTCGATCGAGAGCAAGCCGTCTTGTACAGCAAGACCCACAGCAAGGCCCGTTACCGTCTTGCTGGCGCTGTAGAGCATGTGCTTGTCGGTCGCCTTATAGGGCGAGGCGTGGATTTCGCCGATGACCTTGCCGTGGCGCAGTATCATCAAGTGATGCACATCCACGTCAGGGTTGCTGTCCAGCACATGGTAGAGGTTAGAAATACACACGGGGTTCACACCCTCGGCCTCGGGGGTGCTACGCGGCAGGTCGCCCACTTGAGCTACAGACGCCACACATGCGGCCAGTAACAGGAAAAATAAGATGCAGTATCGTTTCATTTTACGGTAAAATGGATAGTTTCGGGTTTGGAATTGGGATATGTGTCACAAAGGGTCACTTCGTTCTTTTCAAAATCAATGACGAACTTCATGCCGCTGATCCAGTCAACGTAGTGGACACGTATTTCGAGTACCATGGGCGAAGTCCAGGCATAGGCGGCCGCAGCCGTGAAGCCATGGCTGAAACCCTGCATGCGATGAATCGCATTGATGGAATAGTAGGGGAAACCAGTCATGGTGTTATATTGCCAGCGGCCGCAGCCCATGATCCATTGCTCCTGAGTGCCGTCTTCGAGGGCAAGTTGAAGCGCAGAGCCATCCACTGCCAGCCATTTCAGGCCAAAGCGGTTGTTGGGCAACTGCAATTGTTTCCCCAAGTAGGCCTTGGCCTTCTTGGAGGTGCTTTTGCCTTTTGGGAGGGACAATTTTGCCGTAGCACAAAGTTTGTCCAGTCGATTCTGCAATTTCTTCTCGGGCTGGAGCGGGGCGCTTGTTATTCCAGGCATCAACTGATTCCAGATGCAGGCCAATTCCTCGTGACCATAGAGTTTCATGCCCAGAATGACCACCACGAGGGCTTCCTGAGGCACCACAACGGTGTATTGCCCCATTGCGCCGTCAGCACGATAGGAGCCCGACCACTTGCTCTGCCATACCTGGTAGCCATAGCCCTGGTTGCCATCGGTGGGAGGCACGGTTTCCTTGGCACCGCCATCGATGAGGCGTGAGCAGGCCTCGGTCACATAGTCGGCGCTGACGAGTTGCTGGCCGTTCCAGTTACCCTTGTTCAATAGCAACAGTCCCAACTTGGCCATCGTCTCGGCCTGGACGCGCAGTCCCCAGCCGCCTGTGTTGATGCCGTCGGGGCTGGTTTCCCAGTCGGCCACAGTGATGTGCATGGGAGCGAACAGTTTTTTCTGCAGATACTCCAGCATGGTTTGGCCCGTCACCCGCTGCACGATGGCACTGAGCATGAACGTGCACATCGAGTCATACTGGAACACCGTGCCGGGCTTGTCATCGACCGACTTTGCAAGCCAGTCCTTGACCCAGTCAGTGCTGTTGTTGCGCATCGTCCAATCAGGCTTCATTCCCGACGCCATCATCAGCAGGTCGCGCACGGTCAAATCCGCCATGTTGTCGCTGACACGGTTAGTGCGCTTGTCGGGGAAGAAGGTCATCACCCTGTCGGTGAGGCGCAGCAGATTGTCATCGATGGCGCAGCCCACCGCCAGCGCGGTAAAGGTCTTGCTCGCCGAATAGAGCGTGTGGGCATCCTCGGCGCGGAAGGGCGAAGGGTGCAACTCGGCCACCACCTTGCCATGGCGCAGGACCATCACGTGGTGAATGTCACACTCGGGCAGCGCCATGAGCGAGTCCATCATATTGATGACCGCCTGGGTGCTAATGCCCTCGGCCGCGGGCGTGCTGCGCTGCAGGTCGCCCACTTGTGCCGCCAGCAACAGCGGCAACACTGCCAGTATAACAAGAAGTTGACGTCTCATGGTTGTCGTTGTTTCTTTTATTGATAGTTGTTAAGGGCTTGTTGGAGTTCGGTGAGGATGAGGGTTTTCAGTTCCTGGGGCTCGAGCACCTCGATGCTGGCGCCATGGGACATGAGTTCCTCCTTGAGGTCGTAGGTGATGCGCATCTTGTAGTAGAACAAGGAATACTGGTCGTGTATTTCCTCGCGCTGCGAACTATGGAGCGGCAGGGCGCGAAAATACTTGGCCTGGGTGGGTTCTACACGCAGGACGATGCGTTTAGCACTGTTCCTGTTGGTGATGATACCGAAACAGTCCTTGAAGAACTCCGACGGGTTGATGCCATCGGGCATCTCAAAGACGTCAGGCAACATGTTCAGGGAACTCATGCGGTCGAGCGAATAGGTCTTAATCTGCCTGTCCTTGACATTATAGCCAATGACATACCACAGCTGCTTGAAAATCTTGACAAAGTAAGGCTCAAGCATGACACCGTGGGTGGGGCGCGAGCGGGTATAGCTCTTGTAAGAGAAACTGATGCGATGGTTCTGCTTCAACGCATCAATAATCACCGGCAGGTGCTGACGCGCCGAGGGCACATTCTCGAGCACGATGCGCCCGCTGATGTCGTGGGCATTGCTCAACATGCCGCTCATCGACACCGAGTCGACCAGCCACGACATCAAGCGGAGGTGATCCTCGTCGCCCGAGTCATCAATGTAGTATTCAAAGGTTGACTTATCACACTGGATGTTGATGTCGAACATATCTTCCACCCCGTCACGGTAATGGAAGAAAGTGCGTCGGGCCAAAGGTTTTCCCTCGCTGATTTCACTGCGCAGCCACGCCTCGCTCAAGTCCTTGAGCGTGATGCGGCCATAGCGGCTGATGGTGTCCACCAGCCACGCATATCGCGTTATCAGATTGCGAGCCATTGTTTTTAAGACTTCTTGATGAGCAGGGCGAGGCCAATCATCGTCAAGGCGGCATTCAGCAACAAGAGTTCAAAGCCCAGGGTGTAGTCATACTGGTTCTTCAACCACATCTGGATAAAGAAACTGATAACAGGGGCTGCAATGCACACCACAGGCACCAAACGGTCGCGCACGGGGCTCTTGCACATCATGCCGAAGGCAAACAAGCCCAAAATGGGACCATAGGTGTAACTGGCGAGGGTGTAAACCGCGCTGATGGCATCACTGTTGCTGATGGCGTAGAAAATGAGGATTACCAGACCCATGCCGGCAGCCATAGCGACGTGCACCATGCGACGCGTGCGTCCCAGCGCATTCTCGTCCTGCTTTTTGTCGGCCTCAAGGATATCGACAGTGAATGACGTCGTCAACGAGGTCAAGGCCGAGCCAGCAGCCGAATAGGCGGCAGCAATCAAGCCAATGATGAAGACGACACCCAGCAGCACAGGCATACCTTCGCTGAAGGCCACCGTACCAAAGAGTTCGTCGGTCTTCTCGGGCATGGCGATGCCGTTGGCCTTGACATGCATGGCGAGCAACGTACCCAGCACCAGGAACAACGCAATGACAATAACCTGAAGGAAAACGCTCACAATCAGGTTCTTGGCCGATTCGCTGGCATTCTTGCACGCCAGGCTGCGCTGCATCAAGTCCTGGTCAAGACCCGTGGTGGCAATCACCATAAAGATGCCGGCAATGAACTGTTTCCAGAAGTAGGTGCCCTCCTTGGGATTGTCAAAGAAAAAGACACGCGACGTCTCGTCACCAGCCACCGCGCTGCACAAGCCTGCCAAGTCGTAGCCCAGACCCTTAGCGACAAAATAGATGCTCAACACCACCGACAAGATGAGGCAGAAGCTCTTGAGCGTGTCGGTCCAAATCACCGTCTTCACTCCTCCCTGCAAGGTATAGAGGAAGATGAGGGCAATGGTAACGATGACGTTGATGACAAAGGGGATGTGCAAGGGTGAGAACACCAGCAACTGCAAGGTCACACACACCACATAGAAACGCACCGCGGCACCCAGCATCTTGCTGATGAAGAAGAACCACGCGCCGCTCTTGTGGGTGCTGCCACCGAAACGTTGCTCCAGATAGCCGTAGATGGATACCAGATTGCGCTTGTAGAACAAGGGGATGAGCACATAGGCAATCACAAAGTAACCCACAATGAAGCCTAAGGCCATCTGCAGGTAACTGAAACCCTTGGTAACCACCATGCCAGGAACCGAGATAAATGTCACGCCCGAGATGGGCGCGCCCAGCATGGCGATGGCAACAATGAACCACGGGGCCTGACGACCGCCACTCAGGGCGGTAGAGGTGTCGCTCTTGCGCGACGCGGCCCACGAGATGATAAACAGGAGAATGAAATAGCCAACAATCGTGGCAAGTACAATCCAGGGAGTCATTTATTTAGTTAATAGTTATGAGTTAATAGTTAATAGTTATTTTGACTCTTCTTTTCTCTTCCTTTTTTATTCGGGATAGAGGAGGTAGGGGCGGCGCTGTACCTTGAAGAGGTCCACGTCGGCTTGCCAGGAGGCTTTGATCTCGGCAGCGCTCTTGCCCTGGGCAATCATTTCGCGCACGGTCTTAGTGCCCATCAGCAGGTCAAAGAAGTTGCTCTTCAAGTAGAACTCGTGGCCGTTCTTGGTCAAGTTGCGGTAGGCATCGATGACATACTCGAGATTGATGCCCTTGGAGATGACTTTCTCGGGATCCAGGTTGTGCAAGTCCACACCATGGCACAATTTGTCCATCTGGGGCGGAGTCTTGGCGCCCGGGCGGCTCTTGGGGGTGAACTCAAAGTCGTAGCCCGTCATGTCGGGATGGCCATAGACCTGGAAGGGCCAATCGGTGCCACGTCCCAGACTCACCGTCGTTCCCTCGAAGTAGCACATCGAGGGATAGAGATAAATCGACAGCATGTTGGGCAGATTGGGACTCGGGGCGATGGGCAAGGCGTAACGCGTCTGGTGGGTATAATTCTGGCAAGGGATGACCGTGAGGTCACACTTCTTGCCGTCCTTGAGCCACCCCTCGCCGTTGGCCATCTGCGCCAGTTCGCCCAGGGTCATACCATGCACCGTGGGGATGGGCAGTCGTCCCACGCCCGACTTGAGCGTCATGTCCAGGATAGGGCCGTCAACATACATGCCGTTGGGGTTGGGACGGTCCAGCACCATGAACTGCTTGTCGTAGGTCACCGCGGCGTCCATGAGGTTGATCATCGTCACATAGTAGGTGTAGAAACGGAGTCCCACATCCTGGATGTCCGTCACGATGACGTCGATGCCGTCCATCACCTGCTTGCTGGGCATCGGCGACTTGCCGTCATAGAGCGACGCGATGGGAACACCCGTTTTCTCGTCCACACTGCTCGACACATGCTCGCCAGCGTCGGCATTGCCACGGAAACCATGTTCGGGCGAGAAGATAGTCACCACATTCACGCCATTCTCCAGCATCAGGTCCAGGGTGTGCTTGTCGCCCACCATGCCCGTCTGGTTGCTCAACAGCGCCACACGCTTGCCCTTGAGCAAGGGCACATATTCACTGGTGCGTGCCGCGCCCATCACCACGTCGCCACTGGCCTGCGCTGTAGAGGCCTCCTGCTGGGCATTGTTAGCCACATTGCCCGCGGCGCTCTTGTTCACACGGTTACTGCACGTATTCAGGGTGGTCATCGAGGCGAGAGACGTCCACACCACCGTCAACAACAAAAAGACTCTTGTCAATTTCATTATTTTACTAATATTTGATATCACCTCGCAAAAATAGTGCAATTGATTGAAAAGGCAATCATTCTTAGGGAACAATTTTGCCAAAAACTGGCACACACCCATTCGCAACTGTCAGCCGAATATATCCCACGCTAAGGCACTAAGCCGTTAAGCAAGGTCCGCCATTAAGGCATAGAAGTTATGAAAATTACACTTGTGAGAATATTTAAATATGGTGGCTGCTTCAAGAATGGTGCATCGTTGGGACGGGTCTCTTGATAGCGTCGCTTCGCTTTGGCATCAAGCAGAACCGTCCCAGCCGATAGCACCCGTGCTATCAATAACTCCCATTCACCTTATTGCCGAGAATAAAAAAGTTTGTAATTTTGCATGATGTATATCGCGACAAACAATGCTTTTTAACTCATTTCAATTTTTGGTGTTCTTGCCGATAGTGTTTGCACTCTATTGGTTCGTCTTCAAGAATCGCCGCTGGCAAAATGTGCTGGTGGTCGTGATGAGTTATGTTTTCTATGGATGGTGGGACTGGCGTTTCCTGGGGTTAATCGCCTTGACGTCATTGTGCAGTTACGCGAGCGGCATCCTCATCGAGCGTTTTGACGGCCGTCGCCGCCAGCAACGGCTCGTGAGCGCTGCCAACATCATCCTCAACCTGGGCATCCTGTGTTACTTCAAGTATGCCAACTTCTTTGTCGAGAACCTGGACCTGCTGTTGCAGTCCTTGTTCGGATATCGGCTGGATTGGGTGGCCAGCGAGATTATTCTGCCCGTGGGCATCAGTTTCTATACTTTCCAGGCGCTGAGTTACACCATCGACGTTTATCGGGGCAACATCCGCGCCACGCACGACATCGTCGAGTTTTTTGCCTTCATCAGTTTCTTTCCCCAACTGGTGGCTGGTCCCATTGAGCGCGCGACCCACCTGTTGCCACAATTCCAACGCGACCGCCGCTTTGACTACACCCAGGCGGTAGATGGCCTGCGGCAGATGCTGTGGGGCTTTGTCAAGAAAATCGTTGTGGCCGACCGATGCGCCTCAGACGTCAATGCCCTGTGGGGGCATTATGAGGAAATGTCAGGCCTGTCGCTGCTCCTTGTCGGGGTCTTGTTCGCCTTCCAGATTTACTGCGATTTCTCGGGTTACAGCGACATCGCCATCGGCTGCGCCAGGCTGTTCGGCATCAATTTGATGCGCAATTTCAACTATCCTTACTTTGCAAGAAACATTCGGGAGTTTTGGCAACGATGGCACATATCGTTGACCACATGGTTCCGCGATTACATCTATATCCCACTGGGCGGCAACCGGTGCAAGTGGCCGCGTGTGGCGCTGAATGTGCTGGTGGTATGGGCCATCAGCGGCTTGTGGCACGGCGCCAAGTGGACGTTTGTCTGCTGGGGATTGTTCCATGCCGTGCTGCTGATCTCGTACCGGCTGTTGAGCAAGAGAGACAAAACGCCCCGAGAGCATAGCCGACTCGTCGCCACCGTCATCGCCATCGCGCAGACCCTGTTCACGTTCCTGCTCGTGGTGGTGGGCTGGATTTTCTTCCGCGCCGAGAGCATGGCGCAGGCATGGGATTTCTTGTCGCACATGGTGACCAACTTCTTCAGTTACACGCCCATGGACTTCGGCAAATACAATTTGACCCTGTGCGGCATGGTGATGCTGTTCGAGTGGCTGCAGCGCGACAAGCAACACGCCTTGCAGCTCGACGGCGTGGCCCTGTTCAGGCACAGTTACATGCGATATGCGCTGTATCTGGCCCTGCTTGCCCTCATTTTCTTCGGTGCAGGCAGAGTCCAGACATTCATCTATTTCCAATTCTAATCTAAGGCCATGAAGCAATTCCTGAAGAAAATATCCTACACCCTGCTGCCGATATGGCTAATCCTTGTTCTGGGAACAGCCTATGTCGCCCTTTTCATCTATCCTGAAATATGCGGCGACATCAGCCATGTGGGATTGTTGCCCTTTGGCCACGACTATGAGAACCTGATTGGGAAGGAATGGCCCAAAGAAATGAAATTTGCCACCGTCGAGGATATCGAGGAGTTGCAGCAGGTCCATGCCGACGTGCTGACCATCGGCGACTCCTTCTCGCAGCGCGACGAAGACGCTTACCAGAACTACATGTGCTACAAGGGGCTCTCGGTTGTGAACTGTGAGCGCCACATGTTCTATAATCCCATGACATTTGCCTACGAGGTGATGAATCTGGACATTATCGACTCCACGCGTGTGAAGGTCCTTGTTGTCGAAATCGTCGAGCGATATGTTGAGAATTTCATGACCCACTTCGAGCCCAACCCTCAGAAGTCAACCCTCATGACCAAGAGGAAAAAACTGAAGGACAAGCGCCCCACCCGATGGTCGCTGGAGCGGGCGAGAAGTTTCCTCTTCCTGCGCACTGGCTATGTCGAGAACCCTGTCATCCTGGAGCAGTTGGACGCTGACTACTTCTCGAGTGACAAGCCCCAAGCACTCTACTATTACAACGAGGACCTGGACGGCCTCAGCATCAGCAAGGAGAAAGAAGGCGCTATCCTGGCGAATTACCAGCGGCTGCTGGATTTGGCACAAGAAAAGCACATAAAACTCATCTTCATGGTGGCTGCCGACAAGTATGACATGTACCAGGGCCACATCATCAACAATCCCAACGGCATGAAGACCGTGAACGAGGACATTGCCCGCATCCTGAAAAATGACCCCCACCTGCTGGTGAGCAAGGATTATCTCCAGCCGATGATTGAGCAGGGCGAGAAGGACGTGTACCTGTATAATGACAGCCACTGGTCATACAAAGCGGCCAAGGTCATCGCCGACGAATTATCCCGAAGAATTTTTACGGAAAAATAGTAGGCTCTACTATGCTCAAAAATGAGCATTTTTTTGTATATTTGCAGACACATCATTTTAAAAACCAACTTTTCACACATGTTTAAATTTATTCATACCAGTGACTGGCATTTAGGCCAGATTTTTTACGGCTATGACCGCAGCGAGGAGCAGGAGGACTTCCTGCACCAGTTGGTCGGCATTGTGCGCAAGCACCAGCCCGACGCGCTGCTTGTCAGTGGCGACATCTTCCACACACCAGCCCCCTCTAACGCCACCGTATCTCTTTATGTAAAAGCGATGCTTGAAATCCACAAAGCCTGCCCCACCATGAGCATCATCGTCATCGCGGGAAACCACGACAGTGCGTCACGCCTGGACAGCGACAGCCCCCTGTGGCGACTGGCCGGGGTATCCGTGCTGGGCGGCATAGCCCGCAAGGAAAACGGCATGGCCGACCTGGAGCGCCACACGATCAATGTGGGCGACAAGGCCATTGTTGCCGCCGTGCCCTTTGCCTATCCGTCAAGTTTCCCCCAGACCGGAGAAGAGCCTTTGCCCACCGACCAACGCCAACAGGCCTACTTTCAGGCCCTGCTCGACCACGCCAACAGCGCCAATGATGAGGGTCTGCCCGTGGTGCTGATGGCCCACCTTGGCGTCAAGGGTTGTGACATCACGGGACATGACACCATCGCCATGATGGAGGCCGTCGGCGTGGGCGCTCTGGGCGAGGGATATGATTATGCCGCGCTAGGCCACATCCACCGTCCGCAGAATTTGACATCACGGGTGCGCTATTGCGGCACACCGCTTGCCGTAAGCTTTGACGAGCAGTGCGAGCACTCGGTGAGCATTGTCGAAATCGACCACCACGGAGCGGAGCCCGTCGTTCAGACCAAACGCATCAAGAACATCAAGCCCCTGCACACCGTTCCCGCTGATGAGCCCAAAGAATTTGAGGAGGCCTTGAAGCAGTTGGCGTCGCTGGATGCCACTGAGCCCGCCTACATCCGCCTGAACGTGCTTGTCGAGCAATACCTGCCCACAGCGGCCCAGGAGCGCACCGCCATGGCGCTGGCCGACAAGGCCTGCCGCTTTTGCGACATCAAAAAGACGCTCACCACTACCCCACTCCAGCAAACGACCCAGATGACCCTAGAGGAATTTCACCATAAAGAGCCGTTTGACATTGCGAACCAGTATTTCAAGGATATGCTCGGCATTGAGATGAATGAACAGCAACAGGAGATGTTCAACCACGTTTATCGATTGGTCAAGGAAGGAGGCAGACAATGAAACTCAAGAAACTCACTATCGACAATATCGCGTCTATCGAACATGCCGAGATAGACTTCAGCGCCGCGCCGCTCAAGGACGAGCACCTGTTCCTCATCACGGGCGAGACCGGCTCGGGCAAATCGACCATCATCGACTGCCTGTGCCTGGCGCTGTATGGCAGTACGCCCAGACTCGAGTCGGCCAACAGGCGCGAGGGCGGCTATGAGGACAACAACGGGGAGACCATCAAGGCCTATGACCCCAAGCAGCTGCTCAGGCGCGGCACCGTCAGCGCCAGCGTGGTCCTCACCTTCGACGACAACAACGGCATCCCCTACACGGCGACATGGAGCGTGAGGCGCGCCCACAAGAAGCTCGAGAACAACATCATGACTCCCGAGCGCTCGTTGCAGACCGACGAGGGCGTCAATCCCCCGGTTGACTTGCACAAGATCAAAGAAATCAACGACCACATCGTTGAGCTCATCGGGCTTGACATGAACGAGTTCTTCCGCACCGTCGTGCTCGCCCAGGGCAAGTTTGCTGAGTTTCTCAACAGCAACGAGACCCAAAAGGCCACCCTGCTCGAGAAGATGACCGGGACAGAGTTGTTCACCCAGTTGGGACAGAAAATCTTTGAGGTATTTCGCGAGAAAGAGAATGAGCGTAACAACCTGCTGACCCTGCTGCAGAGCATTGCCCTCATGGACAAGGAACAACAGGAGCAAATCAAGGGCGAAATCGGCCAATACAGCACGGAACAAGCCGCCCTGCAGCAACGTAGCGACGGAGCCAAGAAAATGAGTGATTGGCTCGATGAAATGGAGAACAACCAGCAAAATCTGGCCCGGAAACTGCAAGACCTGGAAGGCCACCTGGAAAAGACCCGCGACGCTGAATTCCTTGCCCGCCAGCAACTGGTGAGCGACTGGGAAGCCACCGTAGAGGCACGACGTGAATTAAGGGACAAAAACCAAGCCTCGCGCCACATCCAGTCACTGCTCGAGCAGCAACCCGCAATGCAGGCCGAGTTTGACCTGCTGTGCGCCGCCTTGCGCGCTACGGTCAACGATGTGGAGAAAAAACGCGAGAAAGTCGATGAAATCGGCAGATTCCTCCAGCAGGAAGAAGGCAACCGCGCGATGTATGACGCCATCAAGACCATCAAGACGCTGATGGGGCAACGCAAAGGCGAGCAGGACAACATCACGACCTTCAGCGAGGCGCTCGACACCGAGATAAAACTGCTACCTGAGGTCGAAAAACGACTCCAGGAGGCACATACCGCCCTGGAGCAACAAGAGCAACTGGTCAAGGGGCTGCAGGCGCGATATGACGAACTCAAAGTGGCCGACATCAACGCCAGGAAGGATGCCGTGGCCGAGGCCAAGCAGGCACTCACCGAACTCAAGGTCAAACACGATGCCATTTCCCAAACCACCGGCCTCATCGAGAAGAGGAAGGACGAACTCGGCAAGGAGCAGCAGACGCTCGACAAGGAAAAGGCCGTGATGGAGGGCAAACGCGCTTTGAGAGATCAGGCCCACGAAGCCCTCGAGCGCGAGAAGGACTGGAACGCCCTCATCGAGCAGGCCCACAAGTCGCTGCACGAGGGCCAGACGTGTCCCGTGTGCGGCAACACCATCGGCCACCTGCAAGCCCCAAAAGGCAAGAATGTGCTTGACCAACTGCGCCAGCAACTCAACCAAGCCGAGGAGCAGCTGAGCCAGAGCAAGACGGCCATGGCTACCGCCGACAACAACATCAAGCGCCTGAAGCGGGACATCGGAGACCTGGAGAAAGAATTGGAACTCAAAATCAAGAACCGTGACCAATACTGGGCGACAACACAACGGTTGCTCGCCAACTGCGGCAAAAACGTCGATGAAATCGGTGACAACGCGCAGGCCGATGCCCTTATCGAAGTGCTCGACAAGGACCTCAACGACATGAAAGTCATCCTGCAGCAGGCCACAACGCTGAATGGCCAGATTACCACCGAGCGCAACAAGCTCTCGCTGTGCAAGGATGCCCACAACCAGGCGATGATTCACCTGAGTAAGGCCAACGACAGCATCAAGTACCAGAAGGAAGCCCTCGCCCGCAGCAAGGAGAAACTGGACCAAATCACCAACGAACTCGACGGATTGTTTGCCATGAGCAACTGGCAGGAACTGGCCGCCATGGACGACAGCTTCATCAGTGGGCTGGAGCAGCATGCTGTGGCCTATCAGCACCAAGTCAAATCGCAACAGCAACTCGAGAGCGCCATCCACGTCGCCGAGGCCGTCATTCCCGCCATGCAGGAGAACAAGGCCAACATCACGGGGCTCATCGACAACGGCAAGGCGTGTGACCAGGTGCCCGAGAAACTGGACGAGCGGTGGCGACAGCTCGAGAACAAGCACCTGCAATGGAACAGCCAACTTGACAATGAGCGTGAGAATGCCCGCAGCGCGCAGCAGGCGCTCGACGACTACCTGCAGCAACACGAGGGCATGAGCGTGGAGCGGCTCGCCGACATCGACCAGCACGCGCAGGCCGAGATTGCCGACATCAAACTGAGCCAACAACAGTTGGCCGAGCTCATTACCCATACCCGCGGCGAAATCGCTTCGCTCAAGAGCCAACAGGCCGAGATTAGCGGCAAAAAGCCCGATTTCACCGAACAAGACCGCGGTGAGCTGGCCAAGATATTCCAGAACTGCCAAGAGCGCATCGAGCAATTAACACACTTGATTGCTGAACGCATGGCAGCGCTGAAGGCCGATGATGAGAACCGCAAGCTGGCTGGCCAGAAGCAAGAGGCATTTGAGGCCGCTGACGCCGAATACCAGCAATGGCGCACCTTCAACGAGATGCTGGGCGACAGCACGGGTGCGCGATTTCGCAAGATTGCCCAGAGCTATATCCTGGGCGAGTTGCTGGCCTGTGCCAACGGCTACCTGCGCCACTTCAACGACCGCTACACCCTCGAGGCGAAGCCCGGCACGCTGACCATCCTGGTGCGCGATCAGCTGCAGAGCGACCTCACCACGGTGAACACGCTCTCGGGTGGCGAGGGCTTTATGGTGTCGCTGGCCTTGGCACTGGCGTTGTCGAGTACGACAGGCAAGATGTTCAGTGTCGATACGCTGTTTATCGACGAGGGCTTCGGCTCGCTGAGCCACAACTATATCCACAAGGTGATGGAGACGCTGAACCGCCTCTATGACATGGGAGGCAAGCGAGTGGGCATCATCAGCCATGTCGAGCAACTCAAGGAAAGCGTCACGGCCAAGATCGAAGTCGCGCGAGACAAGAAGAACACGACGGTCAGCCGCGTCACCGTCAAGCCTTGACTGGGCATCCGCACTCTAATAAAACAACTGAATAGTCTGAATTTTCTGAGGGCTTCCGCATTCAGATAAAACAACAACTGAATAATCTGAACTTTCTGAGGGCTTCCGCACCCGGGATAAAACAACAACAATAAGTACAATAAATACTATTATGGCATCCGCATTCTATTAATAAACAACAAAAAATACAAGAAACACAATCTACTGATTAACAATTGCTTATATTTGTATTTATTGTACTTATTGTCTTCCTTTTAAAAATGGCGGGGATGGGTCCTCGTTACGCTCGGAAAAATTGAAACAAATCTCAAACAAATTCTGACAAATCATCTTTTTTAATTTGTTGAAGATTTGTTTTGATTTTTGGCCGCTTGCGGCCACACTTAACCGCGACATCCGACACAAAACAACAACTGAATAATCTGAACTTTCTGATGGCATCCGCATACTGATAAAACAACAACAATAAATACAATAAGCACAATTTATTCATTAACAATTAATTAAAAATGTGTTTATTGTATTACTTGTTTTCCCTTAATGAGGGGTTGGCGGGGAAGCGAGTAGATATGTGCATTTTTCGTTATTTTTATTGGATATGCGGGGAATTATCGCTAAATTTGCGGCAAGACATGAATATTGAAACATTTACTAACTGATAAAACGATTACGATTATGAAAAGATTATTACTTTTTTCAATTGCTGCACTGATGGCTGCAATGGCAGTCCACGCCGATGTGATCATCAACAGCACCAACTTCCCTGACGCGAACTTCCGCTCCTACTTGATGAACGAGTATCCGAGCGGCACTATCACCACGGCGCAACTCAATGCCCGCACCGAGCTCGTGGTGGAGAGCAAGCACATCTATGACGCCAAGGGTGTCGAGTACTTTACCCAATTGACAAAGTTGGATTTCTACGATAATAAACTCACTTCGATCGACGTGAGCGCCAACACCAAGTTGACTTACCTGAATGTGGGTAAGAACCAGTTGTACTCTATTAATGTGAATAATAACACGCTTTTGCAGGGACTGTATCTGCAGAGTAACTACCTCACCTCGGTCTATGTCGTCAATCACAGCGCCTTGAAAACCCTGTGGGTGAATAACAACCCGAACTTGAAGTCATTAACGTGTTATAGCAACGCGTTGACCAATCTGGATGTCTATAATTGTACAGCGATGACCAATCTCAACTGTAACAGTAACCCTAATCTATCATATATTGGCAATTTGGGGTCCTGTACGGCTATCACCTATCTGAACTGTGAGGACTGCAAGATTGGCGACTTGAGCGCGGTCATGAGCATGCCTGATTTGGAATCCCTGTATGCCGCCAACAACAAACTGACGTCACTCAACGTTTCGGGATTAAGAAAACTGAAATCCCTCAGGGTGGCTGGAAACCAGAGCTTGACCGAGCTAAAATGCGATAATTGCAACCTGCAGAACCTTTACTTGGCGGACTGTAGCGCATTGACACAGCTGTCCTGTAACAACAATTACAATCTTCAGACGATTAACGGTTTGGATGCATGCCCGGCGCTGGAGAATCTGAGCTGCTATTGCTGCGCCTTGACCAGCCTCGATGATTTACAAGACCTGCAGTATTTGAGGGTCGTTGTTTGCTCTGCCAACAACCTGGCCTCGTTAGTGCTTAACAATATGCCCAGTCTGGTGCAACTGTGGGTGGATGACAATTCACAGCTCACGAGCCTCAAATGTGCCTACAATGACGAACTGGTCAGTCTTAATGTGACCGGTTGCAGCCAATTGTCGACGCTCACGTGCGAGTCAAACCCCAGCCTTACTGAAATCACTGGCCTGAGTGACTGTACCGCCCTGACCTTTCTCGACTGCATGCGCTGCCAGATTTCCAGCCTTGATATCGCTCACCACACGAATCTTGAGGAACTGTGGTGTCAATACAACAATTTGACAAGCCTCGACGTGAGTAGTTGCACCAGCCTTGAATTAATAAGTGCTCACTCCAACCAGATTGCGAGCATGAATGTAAGCAATTGCCCGAATCTTAAAAACATGAGTATTTATTACAACCAGCTCAAGAGTAACGCGATGGGAAATCTGATTGCCGGGCTGCCCACACGCAGCGGTGATACGGGGAAGGCATATGTTTTCGTTGACCCCAATCCCAATACTGGTGCCACCGATGGGAATGTCATCACTGACGCCCATATCAACCAAGCCAGCGCAAAGCATTGGGATCTCTACCATTATAATTGGAGTAATTCTAGTTGGGACTCGTATACCGGCAGCTCGTCCCAGCGCGGTGACGTGGACGGCAACGGCGATGTGACTATTGCTGATGTATCGGCATTGATTGACTACTTGTTGACCGGCGATGCCACGGGCGTCAACCTGGCTGGCGCTAATTGCAATGGCGATAGCGATGTCAACATTGCTGACGTCAGTGCCCTCATCGACTATCTGCTCTCCGGCAGCTGGTGATTTTGATTAGAGATTAGAGATTAGAGATTAGAGAGATATCCGCGCCTCCATTGTCTGGAGGCGCGGATGCTTTTGTCGTTATTGTATTTATGTCTTCTTTCTCGAAGAGCGTGGAGGCCTACGGTCGCTAGGCTTGTCGTGGATGGGTCCTCGCTACGCTCGGAAAAATTGAAACAAATCTCAAACAAATTCTGACAAATCATCTTTTTTATTAAAACAACTGAATTGTCTGAATCTTCTGAGGGCATCCGCGTCCGGGATAAAACAACAACAAGAAGTACAATAAATACTATTATGGCATCCGCATTCGATATAACAACAACTGAATTGTCTGAATTTTCTGAGGGTATCCGCGTTCAGATAAAAAACAACAAGAAGTACAATAAATACTATTATGGCATCCGCGTCCCTGTTGGAGTGAACTGCACCCCAAAAGTTAGACACAAAACTTTTGGAGTGCAGTTTGTTTATGAAGTACAGTTTTGAAGAAAAGCTAAGTATTGTAAGCGAAAT
>CACYGX010000024.1 GCA_902774055.1 uncultured Bacteroidales bacterium | reverse complement strand
CACACCCCGTTCCACAACCACTATCGTCCCCAGTTCTACATCCGCACCCTGGATGTAACCGGTGAGATCATGCTCCCCGCTGGTGTCGAGATGGTAATGCCTGGTGACAACGTCGAGATCGACGTCAAGCTGATCACCCCGGTTGCTTGCAGCGAAGGTCTGCGTTTCGCTATCCGCGAGGGTGGCCGCACCGTAGGTTCAGGTCAGATCACTGGCATCATCAAGCCAGCCGGACCCTTTTTAAATACGGGAATAGCTCAGTTGGTAGAGCGACGGTCTCCAAAACCGTAGGTCGTGAGTTCGAGCCTTACTTCCCGTGCAAACAGAAAGACGAATAAACAAATGAAAAAGTTTTTTAATAACAGGCTTACGGATATCAAGGAATCTTATAACGAGCTCGTTAATAAGGTTTCTTGGCCTACTAAGAGTGAACTGGCCAACAGTACCATCGTCGTAATGGTTGCTTCCATCGTTGCGTCGCTGGTCATTTGGGTAATCGACCTCTGTATCAATGAAGTGATGCACCTCGTTTACGGTGTAGCTTCCTGATCGAGGGCGCTTGAAAACCTCCTGTCCACTCGTGGTGGACGTTACAGCATCAAGTATTTTTTAACAAACTGTCACAGCACTAGTCACAACTATGTCTCAAGGTAAGCATCAGTGGTACATCCTGCGTACTATCTCAGGCAAGGAGATGAAGGTTAAGGAGATGATCGAGGGTTACAGGAAGAACAATCCTGTGTACGCCGAGAACATCTCTCAGATTCTCGTGCCCACCGAGAAGGTTTACACGACGCGTGCCGGAAAGAAGGTCCTCAAAGAGAAGGTCATGTTTTCGGGTTATGTGTTCGTGAAGCTGGAGCTTATCCCTGACATCGAAGTGACCCTGCAGGACACCACCAACGTGGTGAACTTTGTGCGCTCACGCGAGGGTGAACGCCGTCCGGAACCCGTGCCCGAGCAGCAGATTCTGACGATGCTCGGCCAGGCCGAGGCCCGTGAGGCCGAGGCAGCTGATTCGGTCAACGACTATGTCGTTGGCGAGTCGGTGAAGGTGAACTTCGGCCCCTTCAGCGGCTTCATTGGTGAGATCAAGGAGATCAACCACGAGAAGCGCGAGTTGACAGTGATGGTAAAGGTATTTGGACGCGAGACGCCGCTCAAGTTGGATAATTCGCAAGTCGAACGTGAGTAATGGCGAGGTTGATGTTACGCTACTGAGTCAATACTTACATTGTTTTTATTACACCATATTAAATTGAATTTGTACAATGGCTAAAGAAATTGCTGGACAGATCAAATTGCAGATTAAGGGTGGGGCAGCAAACCCCTCTCCTCCCGTAGGTCCCGCTCTGGGTTCTAAGGGTATCAATATCATGGATTTTTGCAAGCAATTCAACGCCCGCACCCAGAACAAGGCTGGCAAGGTGTTGCCCGTAGTTATCTCTTACTACGCCGACAAGAGTTTTGACTTCATCGTCAAGACTTCTCCCGTGCCCGTTCAGTTGCTGGAGGCCGCTAAGATCAAGGGTGGCTCTGGTGAGCCCAACCGCAAGAAGGTGGCTTCTGTAACCTCGGCTATGCGTATGGTGGCCGGAACAGCAAGAAGTATGGGTATCACTGTAAAGGGTCAATTCCCTGAGAACGTTTAAAAACTTTATTGATTATGAGTAAATTAACGAAAAATCAGAAGTTGTACAACGCGAAGGTTGAAACGGGGAAGGCTTACACCCTTGAGGAAGCTGCAGCATTGGTTAAGGAAATCACTTTCACCAAGTTTGATGCTTCCACGGATATCGACGTACGTCTTGGTGTCGATCCCCGTAAGGCCAACCAGATGGTTCGTGGCGTTGTGTCGCTGCCTCATGGCACTGGCAAGCAGGTTCGCGTCCTGGTTCTTTGTGGACCGGAGGCCGAAGCCGCTGCTAAGGAAGCCGGAGCAGAATATGTCGGTCTTGACGAGTACATCGACAAGATTAAGGGCGGATGGACTGACATTGATGTGATTATCACTCAGCCCCAGATCATGGGTAAGGTAGGTCCCTTGGGCCGCATTCTCGGTCCCCGTGGCCTCATGCCTAACCCCAAGAGTGGCACCGTTACTCCTGACGTTGCAAAGGCTGTGAAAGAAGTGAAACAAGGTAAGATCGACTTCAAGGTCGATAAGGGTGGTATTGTACACACCTCGATCGGTAAGGTGTCCTTCAGCCCCGAGCAGATCCGCGACAACGCTGCCGCGTTCATCAACACGCTCATCAAGCTGAAACCCGCTGCCGCTAAGGGTACGTACATCAAGAGCATTTATCTTTCGAGCACCATGAGCAAGGGCATCAAGGTTGATCCCAAGTCGATTGAGGCTTAAACATTTTAAATTGATTACAACGAAATGAAGAAGGAAGATAAAACCTTAATGATCGACAAGATCAAAGAGACTCTTGACAAGTATAGTGTAGTTTATCTGGCAAACACCACATCGCTGAACGCCGAGAAGACCGTGGACTTGCGCCGCGCTGCCTTTAAGGCCGGTATCAAGATGATGGTTGTCAAGAACACCCTGTTGAAGAAGGCCATGGATGCTTGTGACATCGACTATAGTGGCCTCTATGACTCCCTGGCTGGCCCCACCACGTTGCTGCTCAGCGACACTGGTAACGCGCCTGCTAAAATCATCAAGGAATTCCGCGGTAAGAAGGAGACCATTCCCGCATTCAAGGCCGCTTATGTCGAGGAGACCGTCTATGTTGGCGAGCAGAACCTTGACGCTCTCGTGGCTATCAAGAGCAAGAACGAGCTCATCGCCGATGTTGTGGCATTGCTGCAGTCGCCGGCCAAGAACGTTATCAGCGCTCTGCAGTCGGGTGGCAATAAGCTCCACGGAGTCCTGGAAACCTTATCCAAAAAAGAAAATTAAACAAAAACAAACAACAACCAATTTTAAATCCATACTATTATGGCAGATTTGAAAGCTTTTGCAGAACAGTTAGTGAACCTTACCGTTAAGGAAGTTAACGAACTCGCTCAGATTTTGAAAGACGAATATGGCATCGAGCCCGCCGCTGCAGCTGTTGCTGTTGCCGCTGGTCCCGCTGCTGGTGGTGCCGCCGAGGCCGAGGAGAAGACCTCTTTTGATGTTGTCCTCAAGGCCGCTGGTGCTCAGAAGCTCCAGGTGATCAAGAAGGTGAAAGAGCTCCTCAGCTTGGGTCTGAAGGACGCTAAGGACCTTGTTGACAAGGCTCCCGCAACCCTGAAGGAGGGTGCATCCAAGGACGAGGCCGAGGCTCTGAAGGCAGAGATCGAGGGCCTGGGTGCCGAGGTTGAACTGAAATAATAGCACCTGTTAACAGGTGTGTAGGTTAAGAACCACCACCACGAGTGGGTTCTTAACCTTTTTGTGTCAATTTTGACCTGCATATCATGATTCATCAGAGTTGGCCGTCTAGCGGGCAACCTGCGAGCGACCAACTCTTTTTGATGATCATTGGAACTCAGCCTGTTACGTCATCCCGATAGGGGCTCAACTCAAGCCTGGGGATGAGTGTTTAAGGACTCTGTTATCTCATCTTTCATCAATCTCATTCGAGTTCACAAAACTTCTTTGTCAATGTCAGTTTCAAAAAAAGAACGAGTAAATTTCGCGCGAGTAAGAAATCCCTATCCTTATCCCGATTTCCTCGACGTGCAGTTACAGTCATTCCGTGATTTCCTGCAACTGGATACACCGACTGAAAAGAGAAAAAACGAAGGACTCTATAAAGTTTTTGCCGAGAATTTCCCCATCGAGGACACCCGCAACAACTTTAAACTTGAATTCCTCGACTATTACATCGACCCGCCTCGTTATTCCATCGATGAGTGTCTGGACATCGGACTCACCTATAGCGTACCCCTCAAGGCTAAGCTTAAACTGTATTGCACCGACCCGGACCACAATTTCCCGACCGAGATTCAGGACGTCTATCTGGGATCCATCCCTTATATGACCGAGAAAGGCACCTTTGTCATCAATGGTGCCGAACGCGTCGTTGTGTCACAGCTGCACCGCTCACCTGGCGTTTTCTTTGGCCAGAGCCTGCATGCTAACGGCACGAAATTGTACTCGGCGCGCATCATCCCCTTCCGCGGGTCATGGATCGAGTTCGCTACCGACATCAATAACGTGATGTATGCCTACATCGATCGTAAGAAGAAATTACCGGTGACCACGCTGTTGCGTGCCATCGGACTGGAAACGGACAATGACATCATTCAAGTCTTTGGACTTGCCGAGGAGATCAAGGTCAACAAGACCAACCTCAAGAAGGCTGTCGGCCGTAAGCTCGCCGCACGTGTGCTGCGTTCATGGAGTGAGGACTTCGTTGACGAGGATACCGGTGAGGTTGTTAGCATCGAGCGTAACGACGTGATCATTGACCGTGACACTGAGTTGCAAGAGGAGAACATCACCGAGATCCTGGAATCTGGCGTGGCCACCATCCTGCTTCACCGCGAGGATGTCAACACCGGTGATTACCAGATCATCTTCAACACCCTGAACAAGGACACCTGTAACAGCGGTAAGGAAGCTGTCAACTTCATCTACCGTCAGTTGCGCAACGCCGAGCCGCCCGATGACAATAGCGCTCGTGAGGTGATTACTAACCTGTTCTTCAGTGAGAAGCGCTATGACCTGGGCGAGGTGGGACGTTTCCGCATCAATGCCAAGTTGGGTCTTGACACCGACCCCGAGAAGCGCGTTTTGACCAAGGAGGACATCATCGAGATCATTAAGTACCTCATCGGCTTGATTAACAGCAAGCAGGATGTGGACGATATCGACCATCTGAGCAACCGCCGCGTTCGCACCGTTGGTGAGCAGTTGTACAACCAGTTCGGCGTGGGTTTGGCACGCATGGCGCGTACCATCCGCGAGCGCATGAATGTGCGCGACACCGAGCAGTTTGCTCCCATCGACCTGATCAACGCCAAGACCATCTCGAGCGTTATCAACACGTTCTTCGGCACCAACGCCCTGTCCCAGTTCATGGATCAGACCAACCCGCTGGCCGAGATTACCCACAAGCGCCGTATGAGCGCCCTGGGTCCTGGCGGTCTGTCGCGTGAGCGTGCCGGTTTTGAGGTGCGTGACGTTCACTATACCCACTATGGCCGTCTGTGCCCGATCGAGACCCCTGAGGGTCCCAACATCGGTCTGATTTCGTCATTGTGTGTATATGCTAAGATCAATAACCTGGGCTTCATCGAGACTCCTTACCGCAAGGTGGAGAACAGTCAGGTGAATCTCAAGAATGATGAGATCGTTTACTTGACCGCCGAGGACGAGGAAGACCGTATCATCGCTCAGGGCAATGCGCCCCTTAACGAGGACGGCACTTTCGTTCGCGACCGTGTCAAGGCCCGCAAGAACGCTGACTTCCCCGTGGTAGCCCCCGAGGAGGTTGAACTCATGGATGTGTCGCCCCAACAGATCGCATCGATTGCTGCCGCCCTGATTCCCTTCCTGGAGCATGACGACGCTAACCGTGCGCTGATGGGTGCAAACATGATGCGCCAGGCTGTGCCTCTGTTGCGTAGCGAGGCCCCCATCGTGGGTACCGGTATCGAGCAGCGCATGGCCTATGACAGCCGCACCCAGTTGCAGGCCGAGGGCGATGGCGTTGTCGAGTTTGTTGACGCTAGCGTCATCCGCATCCGCTACGACCGTAGCGAGGACGAGGAGTTTGTTTCCTTCGACAGTGCTGTCAAGGAGTACAAGCTGCCCAAGTTCCGCAAGACCAACCAGAGCACGACCATCGACCTTCGCCCCATCTGCGCTGCTGGTGATAGAGTCACCAAGGGCCAGATCCTTACCGAAGGTTACTCGACGCAGGATGGCGAACTCGCACTGGGACGTAACCTCAAGGTGGCTTACATGCCCTGGAAGGGTTATAACTATGAGGACGCTATCGTGATCAACGAGCGTCTCGTGCGTGAGGACATCCTTACCAGTGTGCATGTGGACGAGTACACCCTCGAGGTGCGCGAGACCAAGCGCGGTATGGAGGAACTCACCAACGACATCCCCAACGTGAGCGAGGATGCTACCAAGGACCTCGACGAGCGCGGTATCATCCGCATCGGTGCCCATGTCATCCCCGGTGACATCCTGATCGGTAAGATTACCCCCAAGGGTGAGAGTGATCCCACTCCCGAGGAGAAGCTGCTGCGTGCCATCTTTGGTGACAAGGCTGGTGACGTGAAGGACGCCTCGTTGAAGGCCAACCCGTCGCTCAAGGGCGTTGTTATCGGTACCCGCCTGTTTGCCCGTGCCGTCAAGAAACGCACCCGCGGTGTGGATCCCGAGATTGAGGCTCTGGACAAGGAGTATGCTGCACGCCAAGAGGAGCTGCGCGGTATTCTCATCGAGAAATTGAACACCCTGACCGAGGGACGCATCTCCCAGGGTGTGAAGAACTACATGGACGAGGAAGTCGTGCCCAAGGGCGAGAAGTTCACCCGTGAGCTCATCATGGGCATCGAGAACTTCGACAGCATCAACCTGAGCCGTTGGACTGCCGACACTCACCGCAACGAACTCATCCGTTCGACCGTCATGAATTACTTGCACAAGAGCAAGGCATTTGAGGCCGAGCTCAAGCGCAAGAAACTCGACATCAGCATCGGTGACGAGTTGCCCTCGGGCATCATGCAGCTGGCCAAGGTCTATATCGCCAAGAAGCGCAAAATCAGCGTCGGTGATAAGATGGCAGGTCGCCATGGTAACAAGGGTATCGTGTCGCGCGTCGTTCGCCAGGAGGATATGCCTTTCCTCGCCGACGGAACGCCCGTTGACCTGGTACTGAACCCCCTGGGTGTGCCTTCGCGTATGAACCTGGGTCAGATCTTTGAGGCCGTCCTCGGTTGGGCCGGTCGTGAGCTTGATGTCAAGTTTGCTACGCCCATCTTTGATGGTTGCAGCCTCGATGACCTTAACGCATGGACCGACAAGGCTGGTCTGCCGCGTGCCGGCACGACCCAGCTCTATGACGGTGCCACTGGTGAGCCCTTCGACCAGAAGGCTACCGTGGGTGTGACCTACTTCTTGAAACTCGGTCACATGGTCGAGGACAAGATGCACGCCCGTTCGATTGGCCCGTACAGCCTCATCACCCAGCAGCCCCTTGGCGGTAAAGCCCAGTTTGGTGGTCAGCGCTTTGGTGAGATGGAGGTTTGGGCACTGGAGGCCTTCGGCGCCAGCCATGTCCTGCAGGAGATCCTCACCGTCAAGAGTGACGATGTTGTGGGCCGCAGCAAGGCCTATGAGGCCATCGTCAAGGGTGATCCCATGCCCACTCCGGGCATTCCCGAGTCGCTCAACGTGCTGCTGCACGAGCTGCGTGGATTGTGTCTGAATGTGAAACTCGATTAATAACGCTTACTAATCATGGCTTTCAAGAAAGATAATAAGATAAAGAACAATTTCACCAAGATTTCTATCAGTCTGGCTTCGCCCGACGAGATCCTGGAGAATTCACATGGTGAGGTTCTCAAGCCCGAGACCATCAACTACCGCACCTACAAGCCCGAGCGTGACGGCTTGTTCTGCGAGCGCATCTTCGGTCCTGTAAAGGACTATGAGTGCCATTGCGGTAAGTACAAGCGCATCCGTTACAAGGGTATCGTGTGCGACCATTGTGGTGTCGAGGTGACCGAGAAGAAGGTGCGCCGTGAGCGCAGCGGACACATCGAGCTGGTAGTTCCCGTTGCTCACATCTGGTACTTCCGCTCGCTGCCCAACAAGATTGGTTATCTGCTGGGCATCCCCACCAAGAAGCTCGACATGATTATCTACTACGAGCGTTATGTCGTTATCAATCCCGCTGGCGTGAAGTACGAGAACGGTACCGATAGCCGCGAACTCCAGAAGTATGATCTCCTCACCGAGGACGAGTACGTTGCCATCATGGAGAAGCTCCCCAAGGACAACCAGTCCCTGGAGAACGATAATCCTGAGAAGTTCATCGCCAAGATGGGCGCCGAGGCCATCTATGACCTCCTTGCCGAGCTTGACCTTGACTCGTTGGCTAACACCCTGCGCGACCGTGCCTATAAGGAGAACTCGCAGCAGCGCAAGACCGAGGCTCTCAAGCGCCTCCAGGTTGTGGAGTCTTTCCGTGCCAGCAAGGGCATGAACCGTCCCGAGTGGATGATTCTCAAGGTCATCCCCGTGATTCCGCCCGAGTTGCGTCCTCTGATTCCGCTGGATGGTGGCCGCTTCGCTACCAGTGACGTGAATGACCTGTATCGTCGCGTTATCATCCGCAACACGCGTCTGAAACGACTCATCGAAATCAAGGCCCCCGAGGTCATCATGCGCAACGAGAAGCGTATGCTGCAGGAGGCCGTGGACTCGCTGCTTGACAACTCGCGCAAGTCGAGTGCCGTCAAGAGTGACGCCAATCGTCCCCTCAAGTCCTTGAGCGACAGCCTCAAGGGTAAGCAGGGCCGCTTCCGTCAGAACCTGCTCGGTAAACGTGTGGACTATTCAGCCCGCTCGGTTATCGTTGTAGGTCCTGAGCTGAAGATGGGCGAGTGCGGTATCCCCAAGGACATGGCAGCTGAGCTTTACAAGCCCTTCGTCATCCGCAAACTTATCGAGCGCGGTATCGTCAAGACGGTCAAGAGCGCTAAGAAGATTGTGGACCGCAAGGAGCCCGTCGTTTGGGACATCCTCGAGAACGTGATGAAGGGTCATCCCGTGCTCCTGAACCGTGCACCGACGCTGCACCGCTTGGGTATCCAGGCGTTCCAGCCCAAACTCATCGAGGGTAAGGCCATTCAGCTGCACCCGCTGGCATGTACGGCATTCAACGCCGACTTTGACGGTGACCAGATGGCTGTTCACTTGCCGCTGGGCAACGAGGCTGTTGTCGAGGCCCAGATGCTGATGCTCGAGCCCCACAATATTCTTAACCCCGCCAATGGTGATCCCGTTACTGTGCCTTCACAGGATATGGTACTCGGTCTGTACTACATCACCAAGCTGCGCAAGGGTGACAAGGGTGAGGGTCTCAAGTTCTACGGTCCTGAGGAAGCACTCATCGCCTATAACGAGGGCAAGGTAGCCATGCACGCCATCATCAGCGTTATGGCCGACGTTGTCAACGAGAACGGCGAGCACGAGCAGAAGCTCATCGAGGAGACTTCAGTAGGTCGCATCATCTTCAACAACACTGTGCCTGCCGAGATTGGCTACATCAACGAGTTGATCTCTAAGAAGTCGCTCCGCAACATCATCACCCGTGTTATCCGCAATTGCGGTGTGCCCCGTTCGGCACAGTTCCTTGATGATGTCAAGAACATGGGTTACTACATGGCATTCAAGGGTGGTTTGTCGTTCAACCTGAACGACGTGCTCATCCCCGATCGCAAGGCCGAGATTATCGCCGAGGGTGATGCCAAGGCCGAGCAGATCAAGATGGACTATGACATGGGTGCCATCACCGACAACGAGCGTTACAACCAGGTTATCGACATCTGGACCAACGTTAATACCGAGCTCACTAACGAGCTCATGAAGCAGATTACCGCCGACAAGCAGGGCTTCAATTCAGTATTCATGATGCTTGACTCTGGCGCTCGTGGTTCAAAGGACCAGATCCGTCAGCTCTCAGGTATGCGTGGTCTGATGGCTAAGCCTCAGAAGTCGGGTGTTGAGGGTGGTCACCAGATTATCGAGAACCCGATTCTTGCTAACTTCAAGGAGGGCCTCTCGGTGCTGGAGTACTTCATCTCGACCCACGGTGCCCGTAAGGGTCTTGCCGATACCGCATTGAAGACCGCCGACGCTGGTTACCTGACCCGTCGTCTGGTCGATGTCGCTCACGACGTGATTATCAACGAGGAGGACTGCGGTACCCTGCGCGGACTCGTTTGCCGCGAGGTGCGCAATGGTGACCGCGTGGTTGCTACGCTGGGCGAGCGCATCCTGGGCCGTGTTTCGGTTCACGATGTGGTTGATCCCACCACAGGCGAGATTATCGTTAAGAGTGGTGAAGAGATTACCGATGTCGCTGCCAAGCGCATCGACGAGTCTCCCATCGAGTCGGTGGAGATCCGCTCAGTCCTCACCTGTGAGGCAAAGCACGGCGTTTGCGCCAAGTGCTATGGCCGCAACCTGGCATCGCACCGCATGGTGCAGCGTGGTGAGGCTGTCGGCGTGATTGCCGCCCAGTCCATCGGTGAGCCTGGTACTCAGCTGACCCTGCGTACCTTCCACGCTGGTGGTGTGGCAAGCAACGCATCGGCTGTTTCCAACATCACTTCGAAGTACAACGGTCGCATCGAGATTGAAGACCTGCGCACCGTTCAGGATAAGGATGGCGTTGACATCGTCGTTGGTCGTATGGCCGAGATGCAAATCAAGGATCCCAACACCAACATGGTGCTCACCCATGCCCCCATCGAGTACGGCTCCAAGCTGTTCTTCAAGCCTGGTTCCATGGTGAACGCTGGCGAGAAGATCTGTGAGTGGGACGCATTCAACGCTGTTATTGTCAGTGAGGTTGAGGGTACATTGAACTTCAAGAACCTCATCGAGGGCGTGACCTATCGCGAGGAGTATGATGAGATTTCAGGCAATGCCGAGATCTTCATCATCGAGACCAAGGACCATAACCGTATCCCCGAGGCCGAGGTTGTTGACGCCGACGGAAACATTGTGAAGTCTTACTCGTTGCCCGTGCGCGCCCACCTCATGAAGAAGGACGGCGAACCCATCACCGCTGGTGAGGTATTCGTGAAGATTCCGCGCTCGTTCTCGGGTGGCGCTGGTGATATCACTGGTGGTCTTCCCCGTGTAACCGAGCTCTTCGAGGCCCGCAACCCGTCTAACCCCGCTATCGTCAGCGAGATTGACGGTGAGGTATCCTTCGGACGCATCAAGCGCGGTAACCGCGAGATTACGGTCAAGAACCGCCTGGGCGAGGAGAAGAAGTACCTCGTGCCCCTGTCCAAGCAGATTCTGGTTCAGGAGAACGACTTCGTGCGCGCCGGCACCGCATTGTCCGATGGCGCCATCACTCCCGCCGACATCTTGCGCATCAAGGGCCCGACGGCCGTTCAGGACTATATCGTTAACGAGGTTCAGGACGTTTACCGCACCCAGGGTGTGAAGATCAACGACAAGCACTTCGAGGTTATCGTGCGCCAGATGATGCGCAAGGTGCGCATTATCGATCCGGGCGACACCCGTTTCCTCGAGGAACAGACCGTCGACAAGCGCGACTTTATGGAGGAGAACGACCGCATCTGGGGCAAGAAGATTGTTGTCAACAGTGGTGACAGTGACGAGGTCCAGAACGGACAGATTCTCACCGCCCGCAAGCTGCGTGACATCAACTCGTCGCTCAAGCGTCGTGATATGAAGCTTGTTGTCGTTCGTGACGCTGTGCCCGCTACCAGCGAGCAGATCCTGTTGGGTATTACACGTGCCGCGCTGCAAACCAGCAGCTTCATGTCGGCAGCTTCGTTCCAGGAGACCACCAAGGTCCTCAACGAGGCAGCTATCAACGGCCGTGTGGACCATCTCGAGGGTATGAAGGAGAACGTGATTTGCGGTCACCTCATTCCCGCCGGCACCGGATTGCGCGACTATCAGACGCTCGTCGTTGGTGACAAGAACGAGATGGCACTTGCCGAGCAGGCTCGTCAAGAGCGTGAACTCGCCGAGATGCAAGATTGATATTAGTGTGTGAACCACACTGATAGACATCGATACATAACTGAGAAATAGAAAGATTGAAATAATCGTATATTTTCCATAGTTAATTTGTTTATTGAAACTCCAGCCCGCAGTGATGCGCACTGGAGTTTTTTTGTATAATAGGCCAAATACATGTTTTTTTGTAGTATCTTTGCCGCTGATTTGGTGCCTAGGGCTTTAGGCTACAGGTGAAAAGGGAACCGGGTGAGAATCCCGGACAGACGGTGCTGCTGTGTGCCCCCAAGCGAAATACCCGCAGTTGGCCACTGCGCGAACTCCCTTTGATGGGGACTTACGTGGGAAGGTCAGATGCGCATTTAGGGTAGGGGCGAGTCAGAAGACCTGCCAAATCTTAGATTCAGAAACCCGTAACTTGTGTAATGCGAGCAACATTTGTGACATTCTGCATGATTATCGTGTGCCTCCTGTGTGCCCATGCCCAGGAGGGCGTTCTCGCACACCAGGCCGACTCGGTCATGGCCAGCGTGGGTCATGGTCGCCTGGACTCGATGCAGTATATACAGAATGTCATCATATATGGCCGGCGACCCTATGAGGACGTGATTCCTGCCCAGGAACTCACGGGTAAGCAGTTGGAGGGTCTCAATAGCCATTCTGTCGCCGATGCTGTGCGCTATTTTGCTGGCGTACAACTCAAGGATTACGGTGGCGTGGGCGGACTCAAGACTGTCGATATCCGCTCAATGGGTACCAACCACATGGGTGTCTTCTATGACGGCATCCAGATTGGCAATGCCCAGAACGGACAGGTCGATTTGGGCAAATTCTCGCTTGACAATATCGAGGCCATTTCGCTTTATAACGGTCAGCGCAGCAACATCTTCCAGAGTGCGCGCGACTATGGCTCGGCAGGCACAATCTACCTGCGAACCCGTCGCCCGAAGTTCCAGGACGGCAAGCGGGACAACTTCAACGTGTCGTTCAAGACGGGCTCTTTCGGCTTGGTCAATCCCAGTGTGCGCTGGGAGCACAAGTTGAGCCGTTCGGTGAGCCTGTCCTTCAACAGCGAGTTCACCTATGCCACGGGCAAGTATCGTTTTCGCTACATGCGCCACTACAGCGACGGGTCACTGGCGTGGGACACGACCGCGGTGAGGCAGAATGGCGATGTGCGCTCCTATCGCGTGGAGGGTGCCGTTTTTGGCGTGATGTCCAGCGGCAAGTGGCATGCCAAGGCCTATTACTATGACAGCAACAAGGGCATTCCTGGCGCCATAGTAAATAATGTGTGGAAACATGCGCAACGCCAGTGGGACAGCAATTTCTTCCTTCAGGGAGCCTATCAGCGCAAGTTCACCGACCGCTACGAGATGATGTTCAATGCCAAGTATTCTCGCGACCGTCTGCATTATCTTAATCCCGACACCACGCTGATGTATATCGACAACAAGTTCTGGCAAGACGAGATTTACCTTTCCACGGCTAACAAATACACCATCCTCACCGACTGGGACGTGAATCTCTCGGTCGATTACCAGTGGAACCGCCTCGATGCCACGTTGACCAACTTTGCCTATCCCATCCGCCACACTGTGCTCACGGCGCTGGCAACCGCCTATACTTGGCGTGGATTCAAAGCTCAGGGTAGCCTCCTTTACACGATGGTCAACGACCGCTCATCGGCTCGTTTCGACGGCCAGGTAGTGGGCAAGCGCAGTAAGTACATGAACAAGGTGACTCCCGCTGTTTTCCTCAGTTGGCAGCCGTGGCACGAGCGGGAATTCAACCTGCGGGCCTACTACAAGCGCATTTTCCGCATGCCCACTTTCAACGACCTGTATTACACCGATATGGGCAACATCACGCTCAATCCTGAGTATGCCACCCAGTACAATGTGGGCTTCCTCTACCGTCTGCTCAACGACAGGGGGCTGCTGGCGGGCATCAAGTTGAGTGCCGATGCCTATTACAACTATATCACCGACAAGATCATCGCCGTCCCCAAGGGCACGGGCCAGTACCGCTGGATGATGATGAATGTAGGCATCGTGAAGATCCGAGGCATTGATGTGAGCGCACGCACCACGTTGAACCTTCCAGCCGATATAATACTGGACATCAACCTCAGTTACACCTACCAGAAGGCCCAGGACTACACCAATCCTGCCGACAACGAGGACGGTGGCACCTACAAGGGCCAGTTGGCCTATATCCCATGGCACAGCGGATCGGTAGTTGGACACTTGAATTGGCGCGACTTTGACATGAACTACAGTTTCATCTATGTGGGCGAGCGTTACCACACCAGTGCCAACACCCGCGAGAACCACGAGCAGCCTTGGTACACCCATGACCTCTCGGCCGGCTATGTGTTCCACCTGGGCAAGACGACGTTAAAAGTCTCAGGCGAGGTCAACAACCTCTTCAACCAGTACTACGACGTCATCTTGAATTATCCGATGCCAGGCCGTAATTACAAACTCATCCTCAAATTCGACATCTGATGAAAAAGATCCAAAAAAAATGGTACAAAGGGACGGTTCTTTTGTCCCAATTGCTGGTTTTATTGGTGATGCTGGCGGGGTGTCGCGAGGAGGTGACGATTTTTCTGCCCGAGCATGTGTCGGTAGCACAGCCTGAATTTACTGATATTGAGGGCTTTTACCTGCTGTGCGAGGGTAATATGGGCTGGAACAAGGCCACGCTCGACTACTATGATTACGCTGAGGGGGAGTACATCCGCAACATCTTCTCCTATGCCAATCCCACGGTGCCCAAGGAGATGGGCGATGTGGGCAACGATATCGGCATCTATGGCAGTAACTTGTACTGTGTCATCAACTGCTCCAACAAGGTGGATGTGCTCGACAAGTACACCTGTAAGAAAAAATACCAGATCAACATTCCCAATTGCCGTTTCATTCGTTTCTACGGCGGCTATGCCTATGTGACGAGTTATGCAGGCCCGGTTCAGATCAACCCGAACTATGAGCAGCGTGGTTATGTTGCCAAGATTGATACTGTCACCATGCAGGTTGTGGATACGTGCATCGTGGGTTTCCAGCCCGACGAATTGGAGATTGTCGAGGGCAAGATCTATGTGGCCAATTCGGGCGGTTATATGGTGCCGAACTACGAGAACACGCTCTCGATCATTGACCTGGCGACCTTCAAGGAGGAGCGCCGAGTCCCCATCGCCATCAATCTCTCGTGGGTCAAGAGCGACCATCGTGGCGTGTTGTGGGTGGCCTCGCGTGGCGATTATTTCTCTCGCCCCAGCAAGATATATGCATATGACACGCGCAAGCAGCAACTCGTGGACAGCATCGACTGCCCCGTGAGCAACATGTGGGTGGACGGCGACTCGGTCTATGTCGTGAGCACCCAGTGGAGTTATGTCACGATGAGCAACACCTTCTCCTATGCCATCATCGATGCACAGTCGCACAAGAAGGTGAGCGACAATTTCATCACCGACGGCACCGACAAGAGCATCGTCATCCCCTATGCTGTGGCCGTCAACCCCATCACTAAGGACATCTATGTCACCGATGCCAAGGACTACGTCTCTCCGGGACGTCTCTATTGCTTTGACCGCTACGGCAACAAGAAGTGGGATGTGCGAACGGGCGACATTCCTGCCCATTTTGCCTTTTTGGGAACCAATATCAACGAACATTAAAACGTAACGAAATATGAGTTTTTCAAGAAATATCACAGCACTCGCGTTTGTTATCCTGTCGGCCTTGACCCTGTGGGCTAACCACCCGTGGCTGTCGCGCGTTTATGAATACCGACCCGCCCCTGGGCAATTCATCAACACCTTGCCCGTCAGCAGGGTAGGGGAGCCTGTCGATAGCGTGTTAGCACGTTGCCACAGGAGCATCTGCGGCCATGTCGATACAGTGTCGGTGACCTTTCATGGCGAGGTGATCACCCGCGTCGATACCGTTTGGGCCGAGAGCATGATTTCCCTCGGAGGCTATGGTGGATATGTCATCGTCGGCTTTGACCATCCCGTTGTCAATATGCACACCTATGATTTTGAGATTCAGGGCAATGCCTTTGTCAGCGACCGCGAGACGCGTGGCGGCAGCAGCGAGCCTGGCATCGTCATGGTGGGAGTGGACATGAACGGCAATGGAGTGCCCGACGACGGCGACGCCTGGTATGAGCTTGCCGGCAGCGAATATAGCCACCCCAAGACTCAACATGACTACACGATTACCTATTACCGCCCCGACGAGAACAAGCCGCGCACGCCCAGCCATGTCGATCCGTACTTGAACGACACGACCTACATCCGCTGGACCAGCAACGACGTCGATCCTGACAGCATCAGCGGATACATGAGCCGCAACACCGCCCACAACCAGCCCTACTGGCCCTTGTGGCTGCAGGACGAGGAGTCCCTGACGTTCACGGGTTCAAAACTGCGTTGTAACGCCGTGGATTTGGGAGGCAACGACGGTAATTCCTATTTTGTGCAATATTTCTTTGACTGGGGATATGTCGATAACCTCCCTAACAACCCCAATTTCATCTCTGAAGAAGGCAGTGTCTATAATCCAGGCTTCAAGATCGATTGGGCTGTGGACGAGCAAGGCCGCCACGTCAACCTCACGCACATCGACTTCATCAAGATTTACAACGCGATGAACCAGTATTGCGGCTGGACCGGCGAGACCTCGACCGAGGTCGCAGCAGGCATCGATTTCCATCCCGATGCCGTTCTTCCAGACATTATTGTGGGCGACGTGGACGGCGATGCCGAGGTGAGCATCAGTGACGTTAATGCACTGATAAGCTATATCCTGGCGGGAGTGGTGACAACTGTTGCCGATGTCAACCAGGACGGCGAGGTAAATATCAGTGATGTAAATAAGCTTATCGACCTTATCTTGCAATAACCGACCAGCCAACTGCATTCTCATATTTGCATAGTTGCTGATGGGTCGTTTCCTTACTTCAAAACGCTTGATAATTAGCGCTTTGAGTGCATTTATTGTGCCTCGAAGAGAGCACTTGGAAAACATACTGGACTATGGATTTTGGGTGGAATGAGAATGATTTCACAAGTTTTCACATGAATAATTTTGAAAAATCTAAAAATCTGAGTACTTTTGACGCGTATTTGTACGAAGTACAAACGACTACTTGCTACCATTAAATGAAACCAAGTTCGTATTATTATAACTTTCTAATCAACTTAACACTTTTATGAAAAAAAGTTTTAAACTCATGTCCGCAGCGCTCATCGCGCTGACTTCGTTCGTGTCCGCACAGGCCGATGAACTGACCGTCTATAACGATGTTCAAACCAGTGAGTGCACTCCGTTCTATGGCTACAATTGCGATGTCGCCAACTACAAGGTGCAGACCATCATGCCTGAAGAAGATCTTGCTGCAATGAATGGTGGCCTCATTTCATCGATGAAGTTCTACATTGCCGATGCTGAGGGTAATAAACTGAATGGCGAAAAGCTGGCCGTTTCTTTAGGTACTACCGAGAAGACCGCTTATTCTGGCTATATGCCCGACTTTATTACTACTGGATTGACTAAGGTTGCCGAAATTACCATGACAACTGGTGAAACTGAGGTTGTTGTCAATTTTGATGAGCCTTGGGCTTACGAGGGTGGCAATCTCGTAATTGAGACTGTGGTTATTGCAAATGGCTCTTATAAACATGTCAATTTCTATGGCCAGAGTGCACCCGTGAATAATGTGGGTTATGCTAGCTCTAGTTTTGGTGGCGAAACCAATTTCTATCCCAAGACCACTTTTACCTATGAGTTTTTAGCAGATAATGCTACTGTTAGCGCTCAAGAAGTTGCTTTTGGTACCGTATATCTTGGCGAAGAAGCCACCAAGACAATCACCCTGAAGAACATGGGTCAGAATGCATTTACCCCTGTTATTGGTACTGTTGAGGCTCCTTTCAGCATTGAGGCTACTCCCGTTGAACTCGCTCATGGTGAGGCAATGAATATTGTCGTGAAGTTTGCTTCTGAAGTCGCTGGTGATTACAATGCTACCCTGACCATTAACTGTGGTGCTGCTGGTAACTTTAATATTCCCATGACTGCCACTGCAGCCGAGGCTCCCGCTCTGGTCGTTGTTGCTGAAGGTGACGTCGTCCAAGGGAATGTCCCCGTAAACGCTATGAACTTTGACCGTGAGAATAGTGGCAATGTAAGCCAAATGATCTACACCGCTGACCTGTTGACCGCTCTCGCAGGCAAGAAGATCAACTCAATCACTTTCCAGAGCCAGAAGCCCGCTAACAAGTACATGGCTAATGGTAACCTTCAGCTCTCTATCAAGGCCGTAGAAGAGGATGCATTTGCAAGTGCTAACCCTTATACCGATATGACTGTTATTGCCAACGCATCACCTGTCAATGGCGATATCGTGTTCAACTTTACCGAGCCTTATGAGTATAACGGTGGTAACCTCGCTATCGAGGTACTGGTGACTGAGGAAGGTGAATATGGCGTTGAGAAGTTCTGTGGCATCGAGAAGGCTGGCGCTTCTTATGCTTACTTCTGGGATCTGGGTTATGAGACCCACGTTTACAACTTCCTCCCCATGGCAACCTTCGGTTACGTGAAGGAAGACACCCCTGAGCCCCAGAGCATGCGCGGTGACGTGAATAACAACCAGGAAGTAACCATCGCCGACGTTTCGGCTCTGATCGACTACCTGCTGACCGGTGACGACACCGCTATCAACGTGGAGAACGCTGACTGCAACCTCCAGGACGGTATCACCATCGCCGACGTTTCCAAGCTCATCGACTACCTGTTGACTGGTTCTTGGGACTAATCATTCAAGAGAACTTTTTTAGTATCGCTCTCTATTGAGCGATGATTCATGAAGAAGTCAGGTTCCCTAATTGCAGGGGGCCTGACTTTTTTGGTGAATAATAATGAATTATGCAAAAAATATTTTGAGATTAGGTCTCAAAGCGTTAATTTTGCGCCATTAAAAAGATCTCTTACTTGAGAGACGACTGATTATCGTATTATTAACATATTTCTATTAATTACTTAAACTATTTTTTTTATGAAAAAATTTTTTACGCTTGCTGCTGCAGCATTGATGTTGCTCTCAGCATCGGCCGAGACACTTGACCTGTACAATGGCGAAAAATTTGACTACTACGTGCCCGTCAACAGCCAGTGGTATGACTCCGAAGGCTCTATTACCCAGACGCTCTATCCCGCTGCCGACCTTACCGCCATGGTGGGCAAGACAATCAACTCGATGACCTTCTACACCGACGAGACCGGTTGCAAGATGAGCGATGGCTTGCTCAACATCTATCTGGGCGAAACCGAACTGACCGCATTCAATAATGCGTATGTGACCGAGGGGCTGACCCTGGTGGGCACCGCCACAATGACCAAGACCACAGACGCTACCGAAATCACTTTCACCTTCACCACCCCCTATGAGTACCAGGGTGGCAACCTTATCCTCTCCACTGTGGTGGCTCAAGCCGGTGGTTATGGCATGACCTACTTCTGGGGCGTCGAGACCGACAACTACGCTGGCATCACCAAGGCCTATGGCAATTGGTATCCCCGTTATTTCTTGCCTCACACAACGTTTGATTACGGCAGCGGTGACACCCCCGAGCCCCAGGGCTTGCGCGGTGACGTGAATGACAACCATGAAGTAACCATCGCCGACGTTTCGGCTCTGATCGACTACCTGCTGTCTAATGATCCTACTGGTATCAACATGGAGAATGCTGACTGCAACCTCCAGGACGGTATCACCATCGCCGACGTTTCGGCTTTGATCGACTACCTGTTGACCAATTCTTGGGACTAATCATTCAAGAGAATAATTTTAGTATCGCTCTCTATTGAGTGATAATTCATGAAGAAGTCAGGTTCCCTAATTGCAGGGGACCTGACCTTTTTCGGTGAATAATAATGAAATGCGACAAAATTATTTTGTAATTAGGCGTCAAAGCGTTATTTTTGTCGCCATAATGAAGCCCTCTTTTTAGAGAATCAACTGAATTTCGTATTGTTAACATATTTTTATTAATTTCTTAAACTGTTTTTTTTATGAAGAAAGTTTTAACGCTTTTTGCTGTGGCAGCAATAGCATTTGCTGCCCAGGCCACAGAATGGACTGCTGCTGATGGCACCGCCAATTGTGAGTATGCTCCCGTCTATGGCTATAACTTCGAAACCGATCAGCACAACCAGATGCAGTATCCCGCTGCTGAGTTGACTGGCTTGGCTGCTGGTACCGAGATTACTGGCGTGAAATTCTACACCAGTACCCCCAGTACTGTAAACGCACTGGGTGGCTCTGTAACGATTTCACTGGCCAACATGGACGATGTGACTCCTTGGACTCCTGACGCATGGGGTGGTGTTTCTGGTGACTTGCTGAATGTTCCTGTAACCGCTGTTGCTACTGTAGTTCCTGCTGCAGATGAAGATGGCGTTTGGGCCATTACTTTCGACAATGCCTTTACCTACACTGGTGGTGCTCTGTTGATTGATGTTCAGTCAACTGCAGGTGAGTATCAAGACACATACTTCTATGGCAAGGAAATGGGTTCATACTTAGTCATGAGCTCTTATGGCTGGGCTGGCAGCACGAAGGGTGATGTCAATCTGCCCAAGGCCACCTTCACCTATGAAGGTGGCGGTGCTCAAGAGGAAGGTATCGCTCTCTTGTCCGAGGCTAACGCACTGGAGGACAATGCTGCGTTCACCTTCGACGGCGACGCTGTTGTTACCGCCTTCAATCTTGGCTACCTGTTCTTGCGCGACGAGAGCGGTTACGCCATGATTTCTGGCGTAGAGGGCAACTTCGAGAATGGTCAGGTACTGAGCCAGGGCTGGAATGCCACCAAGACCAGCAATGACGGTTGGGTTTGGTACACCGATGCTGCAGGCCTTAGCGCCAGCGGTGAGACCAATGCCGAGCTGGCTGCTGCTCAGAAGATCACCGACTTCCCCGTTGATGACAGCATGCTCAATGCCTATGTTTACGTCGAGAAGGTGAACAAGGGTTTCCTCCCGATCCGCACATTACCGCTGAATGGCGGCAACATTACGATTGCTTCCTATCCCTGGGCAGTGAATCAGCCCACCATGGGCGATTGGAATGCCTATGGCATTATTGTCAAGAATAATGGTGTCTATGAGTTCGCTCTCCTTGATTGGGTGAAATATGTTGAGCCCGAGCCCGAGGGCCTGCGCGGTGACGTGAATGACAACCATGAGGTAACCATCGCTGACGTTTCGGCTCTGATCGACTACCTGCTGACTGGTGACGCTACTGGTGTCAACCTGGAGAACGCTGACTGCAACCTCGTTGACGGTGTCACCATCGCTGACGTTTCCAAGCTCATCGACTTCCTGTTGACTGGTTCTTGGGATTAATCAAGACAAGACTAATGCCTAGCGGCATTAGACGATGAAGTCAGGCCCCACACACTTGGGGCCTGACTTTTTTTCGGGTAAGGTAATCTTTCCTTGTTTTAAGGGCGATTGGGCTGTGGGGATAACAATTATTTGTGTACCTTTGAGCCTTGTAAAGTCATTTACCTGAAACCTGAATTATTAACTTACTTAATCATTAATGCTGTATGATGAAGAAATTCTTTAGACTATTTATTGTATCACTGATGTCAATGGGGCTGTTCACCCCTGCCCAGGCGGCCGAGTTGACCATCTATGAGGGCACTGCTACCGACCGCACCATCCCCATTAACACCTATTATCTGGAATCTGTCGGCACACAGTCCCAGGTGATCTATCCGGCAGAGAAACTGACCGAGATGATCGGGCGTCCCATCACGTCAATGAGATTCTACATTAATGGAATGACTGACGCTTCGGGTGGCCAGGTTGCCGTGTCGCTGGGTATCGTGGAACAGAGAGATTTCTCGACCAATCAATTTGTGACCGAAGGCTTGACCCGTGTCGCCACCATTTCAATCCCTAATGGCGTGACGGACATAGTTATCCCCTTTGACAAGCCCTTTGTTTACAATGGCGGTAATCTGTTGTTTGACTCCTATGTGGAGGAGGCTGGCGATTTTGGTTATGCCTATTTCTTGGGCACTAATCCGTTCTATAGTTCGGGCAAATCCCGCAGCACGCAGGTGTCGTTTATCCCGAAGACCACCTTTGAATACACTCCCGCCGAGTATGCTGCCACGGTGACCCCCACCGAGGTCGCTTTCCACCCGCAGCGCATCGGTAATGAAGAGGAAATGAGTGTCGTCATCAAGAATGTGGGACAAAATCCCTTCACTCCCGCCTTTAACGTTCAAGCGCCGTTCAGCGTCGATGCACAGCCCGCCGAACTCGTTGCTGGTGAATCCATGACAGTGCCCGTGAAGTTCGCTCCAACTGCCGAGGGCGACTTTGCTAGTGCGTTGACCATTGACTGTGGCGCTGCTGGCACGTTCCAGGTGGCTCTCAGTGGCAGGGGGCTCCCCGAGGCCGATGAGTACACGGTGTGCGGCGAGGGTGGCTCTTTGACCACGAGTGCATTGCCCGTCTATGGCTTATATTATGATTTCCCCGGTGGCGAGGGCCAGATGATCTATCCTGCCGAGAAACTGACTGACTTTGCCGGCAAGGAGATCATTTCTCTCACATTCTATCCCAGGGACGGACTGGCATTCTATAATGGTAATGTGCAGTTCTCGCTCAAGGAGACCGAGCAGACGGTATTTGAGGACAACGGTGTGCCCATCACGGGTACCACTGTCGTCGCTAATGTCGTTCCTGAGCGCTATGCCGAGGAGTTTGTCATCACTTTTGACGAGCCTTACAAGTACAATGGCGGCAACCTGGTGATCGCTACCGTTGTGACCGAGGCCGGCAACTTTGGTACCACTAATTTCTATGGTGAATCTACCCAAGGCCTCACCGCCTACTATACCTATAGCTCCAACTTTGGCCATTACACCAAGACCGACAAATTCTTGCCCAAGGTGACCTTTGCTTGCAAGAAGGATGGCGGCGAGCAGCCCCAGGGCCTGCGTGGTGACGTGGACGACAACAACGAGGTGGCTATCGCCGACGTTTCGGCCTTGATCGACTACCTGCTGACTGGTGAAACTGAAGGTGTCAACCTTGATAATGCCAACTGCAATCTCGACGGTGAGGTAGGCATCGCTGACGTTTCGGCCTTGATCGACTACCTGTTGACCGGTTCTTGGGATTAATCAAGACAAGCCCCCTGCCGCTTCACGCCAAGTGGCAATCAAGACGATAAAGTCAGGCCCCACCCACGGGGCCTGCTTTTTTTGTGATGGATTGTTGAGCGATATGAACCGCCCGTCTATCTGTCGCCTGTCAATGTACCGCCCGTCAATGTATCGCCCGTCTATATGCCGCCTGTCTGTGTATCGCAAACCTCTGGTTTGCGCCGTTTTATCGCTTTTTTCTATTCATGGATCGTAAAAAGTTTTCCAAAAATATTTTTAACCACCAGTAAATCAATGTGTTAATTTCAACATTGCCCCAAAAAGTTTTCCAAAACGAAAATTTCTTAGAATTTTTTCTTGAAAATTGTTTGCTGTTTCAAGGGGCTTTATTAACTTTGCAATCCCAAACCGGCAAGGCCGGTTTTTTAGCGCAAAAGTAGCGATAGCAATAATAAACAACCTAACTTTTTGGTACCCAGAATATGATTCAGACTGTACTTAAACGTGACGGCCGCGTTGTCGGCTATAATGAGGAAAAAATTAAAGCTGCGATCCGCAAAGCTATGCTCGCCACCGCCAATGGCGAGGACGAGAGCCTTATCCAGCGCATCGCCGACCGCATCGGCCAGCGTGGCCGTAGCCAGATGAGCGTCGAGGACATCCAGGACCAGGTGGAGCTGGAACTGATGAAGAGCCCCCGCAAGGAGGTCGCTCGTTGCTACATCAATTACCGCCACCAGCGCAGCGTGGCGCGCAAGGCCAAAACACGTGACCTGTTTCTGGAAATCATCAATGCCAAGAATAACGACGTCACCCGCGAGAACGCCAACATGAATGCCGACACCCCGGCAGGCATGATGATGAAGTTCGCTAGTGAGACCACCAAGCCCTTTGTCGATGACTACCTGCTGAGCGAGGAAGCACGTGATGCCGTCCGCGGCAATTACCTGCACATCCACGACAAGGACTACTATCCCACCAAGAGCCTCACCTGTGTGCAGCATCCGCTCGACAAGGTGCTCAAGCAGGGCTATATGGCTGGACATGGCGAGTCGCGCCCTGCCAAGCGCATCGAGACGGCTGGCGTTATCGCTTGTATCACGATGGAGACGGCTCAAAACGAGATGCACGGTGGCCAGGCCATTCCCGCTTTTGATTTCTATCTGGCTCCCTACGTTAGGCGCACATTCATCGAGGAGGTGAAGAACCTGGAGACCCTCATGGGGCAGGACTATAGCCGCCTCTATGACGTCAAACTCGATGACTACACCGAGCGCGAACTCGACTTCCTGCAGGGCGACGAGCGCATCCTCCAGCACGCGATCAACAAGACCGTGCGTCGCGTGCACCAGGCGATGGAAGCCTTTATCCACAACATGAACACGATTCACTCGCGCGGCGGCAACCAGGTGGTGTTCAGTTCCATCAACTATGGCACCGACACCAGTGCCGAGGGACGCTGCATCATCCGTGAACTGCTCAACTCGACCTATCGTGGCGTGGGCAACGGCTCCACGGCCATTTTCCCCATCCAGATTTGGAAAAAGAAGACGGGTGTGAGCTACAAGCCAGGCGACCCCAACTATGACCTCTACCAGTTGGCCTGCAAGGTGACGGCGCGCCGCTTCTTCCCCAACTTCGTCAATCTCGACGCCACCTACAACTACCACGAGCAGTGGCGTGCTGACGACCCCGAGCGTTACAAGCACGAGGTGGCCACAATGGGCTGCCGCACACGCGTGTTTGAGAACCGCTTTGGCGAGAAAACGTCGATTGGACGCGGTAACCTGTCGTTCTCGACCATCAATATCGTGCGCATGGCTATCGAGTGCATGGACATTAAGGACAAGCAAGAGCGCATCGACCGCTTCTTTGCCAAACTCGACAATATGCTCGAAGTCACTGCGCGTCAGCTCGATGCCCGCTTCCAGTACCAGAAGACGGCGATGGCCAAGCAGTTCCCCTTGCTCATGAGCCAGTTGTGGAACGGTGCCAGTGAATTGGGACCCAACGACAAGGTGGAGAGTGTCATCAACCAGGGAACCCTGGGAATCGGCTTTATCGGCCTTGCCGAGTGCCTGATTGCCCTGGTCGGCCATCACCATGGCGAGAGCGACGAGGCACAGCAGCTGGGCTTGAAGATTGTCACCTATATGCGTGACCGCGTCAATGAGTTCAGCGAGCGTTACCAGCACAATTACAGCGTCCTCGCAACGCCCGCCGAGGGCCTGGCTGGCAAATTTACCCGCCGCGACCGCAAGGACTTCGGCGAAATCCCTGGCGTGACCGACAAGATTTATTACACCAATAGCAACCATGTGCCGGTCTATTACAAGTGCTCTCCCAAGCACAAGGCCGAGGTCGAGGCGCCTTACCATGAACTGACGCGTGGCGGCCACATCTTCTATGTCGAGATCGACGGCGATGCCACCCACAACCCTGAGGCCATCGCCAACGTTGTGGACCTCATGGACAAGTACAACATGGGCTACTGCTCGGTTAACCACAACCGCAACCGCTGCATGGACTGCGGCTATGAGGATGCTACCGAGGACCTTCATGAGTGTCCCGAGTGCCACGGTCACAACATCGACCGCCTGCAGCGCATCACCGGTTACCTTGTCGGCACCACCGACCGCTGGAACAGCGGCAAACTTGCCGAACTGAAAGACCGCGTCGTTCACAAGTAAAATATGAGGTTATTTAGGCTTTAGGATCAACTGCGGTCCTAAAGCCTAAATAAAACTTAAATGCTACGCATTCTGCATATCGTTGAGGGCACGAGTGTTGATGGCCCTGGCCTGCGCACGTCAATCTACATGGCGGGCTGTGACCACCATTGTCCCGGCTGCCATAATCCCGCCTCGTGGGACTTCATGGGCGGCCAGGAGCGCACCCTCGACGAATTGATGCAGGTCATTGCCTATAACGAGGCCCCCGTCACGCTGAGCGGCGGTGACCCCTTGCAGCAGCCCGAAGGCACCCGCGCCCTCATCCACCGCATCAAGCAGGAACTGGGCTACAACGTGTGGTGCTTCACGGGCTACACTTGGGAGGAAATAGAAAAGGATCCCAAGCTGTTGGCGGTCGTGCAGGAACTGGATGTCCTTGTTGACGGCCCCTTCATTCAGGCTCAGCGCGACATCAGCCTCCGTTTCCGCGGCAGCACCAACCAGCGCCTCATCGACATTCCCCGCACCCTTGCCACGGGTCAACTCACCCTGTGGCAGTAAGGATGATTAAAAGCTGCGATAAAGCCGTTGACCCTGAAAACTTTTTTAATGCCATTCGCTAATTAGCTAACCCTTTTTACCATTCATAGTAGATTAGATGAATTCGTGAAATTCGCATTAGCCCCGCAGGGTTTGGACCAACACCTATGTGGCTTCGTTAAAAACGACACATTTTTGAGCCATCTTTTTGCAAATTATTAGATTTATACCTCTGTCAATCAAAAATTATCATTATCTTTGCCCCTGTGAGGCATTTCTGATGAAAATGATAATGTTAAACTGATAAAATGACAGAGATATGAAAAAATCCTACTTTCTGAAACTATTACTCGTGTTGTTTTGCCAACTACTGGGTTTCTCGGTAGTTAATGCGGCACAGTATGACTTTGAGGTTGATGGCATCTTCTACAGTATTAATGATGATGGATCAACGGTTACTGTTACAACCGAAACAGAGCCGAATTGGTCTTATGACCCCAGCTATAGCGGGGACGTGGTGATTCCAGCCTTTGTGGACTATGATGGTCATTCTTATGTGGTCACCACAATTGATCGTTATGGCTTCTTTCAGTGCTCTGGATTGACGAGTATTGTCTTACCCGAAACACTTACAACGATTGGCGACGGCGCCTTCTATGGTTGTACCCAAATGGAGGATTTTGACATCCCCAATTCGGTCTCTTTTATCGGCTATGACGTTTTCCGCGATACGCCCTGGCTGGCAAATCAGCCCGATGGTGTAGTTTATGCGGGTAAGGTGCTCTATACCTATAAGGGCACGATGCCTGCAGGCACCAGCATCGAGATCAGGGAAGGGACCAAATGTGTAGCTGGACAGGCTTTCTACAATTGTAAGAATTTGACGAGTGTGACGATTCCCAATTCAGTCACTTCGTTTGGCGAGCGTGCTTTTGCTTCTTGCACGGGCTTGACCAGCATCGATCTCCCTGACAACATCACCAGCGTTGGTTGGTCCGGTTTTGAGAACTGTTCCGGCTTGACGAGTGTGGTGATCCCTGCTTCGCTGACTACTCTTAACCCTCGAGCATTTTACGGCTGTTCAGGCTTGACAAGCCTTACAATCAGTGAGGGTGTTAAAAAACTCGACTATGAATCGTTCCAGAATTGTTCTGGTTTGACCAGTCTATACCTTCCCAAGTCAGTAGAGTCAATAAGTTATGAGGTGTTTGCTGGCTGTACAGGTCTCACCGAAATCAATGTGGCAAGTGATAATCCAGTGTATGACTCACGCGAGAATTGTAACGCTATCATCATCAGCGAGACCAATAGGTTGATTGTTGGCTGTATGAATTCGTTCATACCGAACACCGTCAACACGATTTGGTCTTATGCTTTTCAGGATTGTGCCAACTTGACAAGCATTTTCATTCCCAGTTCTGTCACCAATATCCATAGTGGCTCTTTTTCTGGTTGTACGTCTTTGACCAGCATCCAGGTTGACAATGCCAACCCGGTATTTGATTCTCGTGGTAACTGTAATGCCGTCATCGAAACCGCTACCGGTACACTGGTCGTGGGATGCCAGGCCACGGTTATCCCCAATTCTGTCACGACCATCGGCGCTAGATCTTTCCGGAATTGTAAAACCCTAGTTCACATCGATATCCCATCTTCGGTTACCGCTATCGGCGATGAGGCTTTTTATGGCTGCACGGCATTGGAGGCCATAGAATTCCCAAACACGATCACTTCAATCGGTCGATATGCTTTCCGTAAATGTTCATCTTTAACTACACTGGTTTTGCCCACTTCGCTCACCGAAACTGATTATTGTTCGTTTTATGAGTGTTCTGGCTTGACGAACTTGACGATACCCAACTCAGTGACAAAGATTGGCTACATGTCATTTAATGGATGTACAAATCTGTCGAGTGTCACCCTGCCAAGTTCAATCACTTACATTGGCCAACACGCTTTCAACAATTGTTATTACTTGAGAACGGTGATTTCCTTGGCCTCCACGCCACCCGACCTCCGTGACTATGGTATTGAGAGTTTCTGTATGACGTATGGTAAACTGCAAGTGCCCATCACGGCTGTTGACGACTATAGGGCTGCAACTAACTGGAGTAAGTTCAAAGTCATCGAGGGCATCTTTGTGCCGGGAATGGCCTTCGAGGTGGATGGCATCCGTTACAAGGTGACTGGCGACAGTACCGTGTGCGTGACAAGCAAGGAAGTTGGCGCGGACAATTACTCGGGCAACGTGATGATTCCCGACACAGTGTCTTATGAAAACTTCACCTTTACTGTCACATCAATTGACGACAATGCGTTTGATGGCGCCGAGGAATTGACGAGTGTGACAATTCCCGCCTCGGTGACCGCTATCGGCTCGATGGCCTTCCAGGGTTGCACCGCCTTGACCAGCGTGACGATGGGTTCAGGTGTGACAACGATTGGCGAGAAAGCGTTCAACTACTGCACCGACCTGCAGTCCGTCACTTGCTGGAGCCTGGTTCCTCCCGTGATGGAAAATGCCAACGTGTTCTCCAATAGGACCTACAGTCAGGCTACATTATTTGTCCCGAATACCGTCATCGATGCTTACAGCGCTGCCGATTTCTGGTTCAAGTTTGCCCATATCCAGGGCCTGGCCGCTGCTGGCGACGTTGACGGTGATGGCGAGATCGGTATCAAGGACGTGTCGAACTTGATTGACCTGCTACTCGATGGCAGTACTCCTGCTCCCGGCAATGCCGATGTCAATGGTGACGGCGTGGTGGATATCAAGGACGTGTCGGCGCTGATTGATGCTTTGTTAAATGGAAATTAAATCAATCATAGTGGCGTTAACTTTAGCATGTGGGGCATTTGCGCCCCACATGCTGGCTAAACCCATATCATGGCAACAGGCACAGGCTAACGCTCAGGCCTTCCTCCTGCAGCGTGGCAAGAGCGTCATGCCCTCGTCGTTGCGTCATGCTCCGATGGCGGCCCCGTCGTCGGCCTACTATGTGTTCAACATCGGTGACAATGCTGGCTATGTTATTGCCAGCGGTGACGATTGCGCCCCCGCCATCTTGGGCTATTCTGACACGGGCTCGGTTGACATCGACAATATGCCCGATAACATGCAGTGGTGGCTCGATGAGTATGCCCGCCAGATTCAGTTTATGCGGGACAATGGCTTGTCTGTTTCACGTGGGAGCATCAAATCCCCTGCGATGCCGCCTGTAACCCCGATGTTGACAACCCGCTGGGACCAGACCTACCCTTATAACATCTATTGTCCGCTTGATTCCCTTGGCAGGCACTTTGTGACTGGTTGTGTGGCAACTGCGATGGCCCAAGTGATGTATTACCACCATGCCAACTCGGTGAACAGGACGACTCACGATATGCCAGCCTATACCACTAAAAAAGGCGTGAGTGTTGAGGCGATTCCCGCCGGCACGTTTATCGATTGGGACAACATGATGCCCGCTTACTGGAGTGACGAGGGCAGGACCCAAGAACAGATAGACGCAGTGGCCAATCTGATGAAGTATTGCGGCTCATCGGTGCAGATGAATTATGCGACTGGAGCATCGGGTGCCTATACGGCGAGTGTGCCGCCAGCGCTGATCGCCTATTTCAATTATAGCTCTAAGGCCGAGTGTCTGGATCGAGGCGACTGTGGCCTCACCGATGAGGAGTGGGAAAGCCTGGTTTATGATGAACTGAGCAACTCGCGCCCCGTTTTATATGCCGGTTGGCGTCCAAACTCAGTTGGCCATGCCTTTGTCTGCGATGGTTATGACGGGGATGGATTCTTCCACATCGTTTGGGGGTGGGGGAACACAAATGGCTATTATCGGCTCACGGCCATCGACTCGTTGGGCACAGGTCTCATCAATTATTCCCAAAACCAAGAAGCTGTTTTCTTTGCTGAGCCCAGGCCGGCTTTGCCACCCACTGGGGTAGGAATCCAGTTCGCTGACCCCTTGGCCGAAGCCTCTTGCCTGCATGCGGCTGATGAGAATGATGATGGTGTGCTCACGATGGAGGAGGCCGCTGCGGTGACTGAGCTGAAACCGTTTTACATGGCAAAATTGTACTCGTTTGATGAGTTCCAGTACTTTACAGGCATCACCGAGGTGCCCCCAAAAATGTTTTTGGGTTGTGAAAATCTGACAAACGTCAAGCTGCCGGAGTCGGTCACCACAATAGGTCATAACGTGTTTGACTATTGCGTCAGTATGGCCGAGTTGTCCATCCCGTCAACGGTTGTCTCGGTGGGTAATCAGGCTTTTTCGGGCTGTACCAATCTGAAGCGTTTTATCTGGAATGTCAAGAATTGCTTGCCCACAGTGCTGGCTATTGTTCCTAATTATACCCAAAAAGTGATAGTCGGCGACAGCGTCGTGGTGATACCCAGCAATTTCGCCAAGAACACTAGAATCAAGGAATTGACCCTCGGCAAGTCCGTTAAAACGATCAGTTCCAGTGCTTTTTATCATTGTACGGGATTGAAGCGGGTGAATATCCCCAATTCGGTCACTGTCATATACCAGAATGCTTTCTATGAGAACTCTGGGCTTGAGGAGTTGACATTGGGCAACTCCCTTACCGAGATTGGCAACAATGCGTTCAACCTGTGCTCGAGTTTGACGAGTGTTTCCATCCCAAACGCGGTCACAAGGGTCGGCATGAATGCGTTTGCAAAATGCACCAACTTGAGGAATGTGGTCATTGGCAAATCCGTCACCACATTCGGTTCTTCCTTGTTCAATGGGTGTGATAGCCTGCGGGTTGTCACCTGCCTCATTCCCGAGCCCATTTCCGTCAATGCCAATGTGTTCAACAAGCTTTATGACCAGGCAATACTTCGAGTGCCCGCTCATGCGGTTGAGGCCTATAAGAATCTTGCCCCGTGGAACCGCTTCTCCCAAATCATGCCCATTGACCCGACCGATGGCGATGTGAATCTGGACGGCGAGACCAATATCAACGACCTTGCCGACTTGATTGACCAATTGTTGAGCACTGGCACCTCGGAATATAGCGATGTGAATGGCGACGGCCAAGTCACGATAGCCGACGTGAGTGCCCTCATCGACAATCTCCTGGAGAATCAGTAATTGTATCTATACAACACTGTTCACCACCCAAAATGGGTGCTCCGCTCATTACGCGGGGCACCCATTTTTACTCAACCAACAGTTTCTTGTCATTTGAGCAACAAAATGTAGAATTTTGTTGTTGTCTCAAATAATTGTTGTAACTTTGCATTGACCAAATTGAACGTGTCAAGGTTCCCTGCCTCTTGTGGGGCAAGGGATGAAAAGGGAATCAGGTGAGAATCCTGAGCAGTACCCGCTGCTGTAACTCCCTGACAACACTTCGCGCGGCATCATGCCACTGGTTGCAAACGCTTGGAGTATGCATCATCACCGGGAAGGCGCCGACGCGAAGGGGGAGAAGCCAGAAGACCTGCCTTCACACAGCCAATGATTTGTGGTTCACGCGGCACTTGAACCCTGGCGAAGTAATGATGATGCAGAGCAATCTGTGTGTTTTATTGAAGTCATCACTAGCGGTAATCAGTTCCTTCGTGTCGCTGGATCCACCTTTATTTCCCTGATAATTAGGGAATCGAAACCAGATATTAAACAAAAAACGTGATATGAAGAAAACGATACTTCTCGCAACGATGACCGTGATGAGCGTGCTACTGGCTAGCGCCGGCAATTCGCCTTACATCGCCCACGTGTATGACTACCTGCCTGCACCGGGACAGTTTGTCAACGTTTTCCCGGCTTACAAGCCTGGTTATACCCAGGACAGCATCAATGCGCAACTCGAGGCTTCACTGTGTGGTGGCATAAGTGGCTCCGTCAGCCTGGGTAGCTATGGCGGGTATATCATTTTTGGCTTTGACCACCCCGTGATCAATAAGCATGGCTATGATGTGAAGATCTATGGCAATGCGATGCAGAGCCAGGCCGTGCCCGATCAGATGGGTGGAAGTTGTGAACCCGGCATCATTATGGTGGGCGTGGACATGGACGACGATGGCGTGCCCAGCGCCGCCGACCATTGGTATGAAATCAAGGGCGCGGATTACGACCGTTGCCAGCATGGCTTCGAGGTGACCTATTTCAAGCCCGATGAGAACAAGGAGCGCGAGCCTCACCCCAGTTGGCGCTTTATCAACGATATCGAGTATGTACATTGGACCAGCAACGATGCTGAGCTGGGTGATGGTTACGTGTGGCGTAACACCTTCCACAGTCAGCCCTACTGGCCCTTGTGGATCGAGGATACGGTAATCACCATGCGTGGCACTAGGTTGCCCAACTCATCCATTGACATGAGCGGTGGCAATGGGAACAACTGGTTCCAGCCGTTCTTTGGCGAAGGCTATGTGGACAATCTGCCCAACAACTTGGAGCCTGGCTTCATGATCGATTGGGCGATTGATGAGGACGGTAATCCCGTTACACTCGACCATATCGATTTCATCAAGGTCTATTGCGCTCAACTGGACTATTGCGGATGGCTCGGTGAGGTATCGACCGAGATCTGCGGCGCCGAGGACCTTCACCCCGATGCTGAGGCAGATGAACCTGGCCCTGGACCAGACGATTACACGTTCACCAATGGCGTCATCTTCATCAATGAGGACCGTTACGGACCCAATCAAGGCTCCATCAACTTCTACAATTATGATTATGACGAGATGGAGTACAATGTCTATGCTATGGTCAATCCCGATACCAAATTGGGCGTGACTACCCAGTTTGGACAGCTCTTTGGGGATAAACTCTTTGTTGTCAGCAAGCAGGCTAACGCCAATGAGGCCTCGGGCAGCACTGTGGGCTCCCGCCTCGCGGTGCTCGATGCCACGACCCTCAAGCAGCAGGGTAGCATCCTGCGCTTCGGCCAGAGTGCCGACAGTGTCTATGACGGTCGTGCTTACTGTGCGGTGAATGGCACCAAGGGCTATGCCTCGACCAATGCTGGCATCTTTGTCATCGATGTGCCCACGATGAGTGTTGTGAGTTCCATCGCCGGGACCATGTCCAGCGCTCGCGGCGACCAGAATAGCCTTTATAAGGACCAGTGTGGCGACATGGTGCGCTTTGGCCAATATGTATTCGCCGTGCAGCAGGGCAGGGGACTTCATGTTATTGACCCTGTCACCGATGCGGTAGTGACCACGCTGTCCTTCCCCAATATCGTTACCGTGTTTGTGACTGCGGGCGGCAATCTGTATGTGGCCAACAATTCCCGCGAAATCTACGACTACAGCGGTGGTCCGTACGCAGCCAACTTTACCCGCATCGACCCTGTCACCCTCAGTCCCGCTGAGGTGCATATGCTCGACGGCCTGCATGGCGCTATGAGCTCTTGGGGCGCTTGGCGGGCAAGAATGGTCTGCGTGGATCCGCATGCCGAGCGTGTTTATTATAACTACGACGAGTACCAGAACTATATCAGTTGCTACGATTTCACGACCAGGACGTTTACCGACGCTCTGATCTCTTTGCCCGAGGGTGTCGAGATCAATTGGGATGGCTCGAAGGAACTCCAGGGCCTCTATGCTTCGGCCATCAGTTTTGACCCCCACACGGGCGACATGGTGGTACAAACCGTCGAGGCTGCTCCCATGTCTTATCAGAACTTTAATCACAATTGGGTTCTTTTCTACAACCCCACCACGCTGGAACTGAAACGTCAAGTGCGTCTGCAGGATGCCTATTGGTTCCCTGCAATGGCGGTCTATCCCGACGTGTGCGCGCCCATTGTGGCTATCACCGACAGGCAACTGCGTCAGGGCCAGGTTGATGTCATTGACTTGTTGCACGCCGTCAGTGACGAGGACAACATGGCTGCGCTGGCTGTGACAACCGCTGTCAGCGACAACGAGTCGGTAGCTCGGGCGTGGGTGAGCGGTACAGACCTGATGGTTGAGGCCGTGGCCCAGGGCAGGACGACCATCAACGTGACAACCGACAGCAACGGCAAACTGGCGACGACATTTTTTGTGGTCACGGTAACCAGGACCTCGACCCCCGGAGACCTCAATATGGATGGCAGTGTCAATATCGAGGATTTATCGACGCTGATCGACGTCCTGCTTGGCTCGGTACTGGCCAACTATGATCCAGGTGCTGCCGACGTGGATCGTGACGGCTCTATCGGCATCTCGGACGTGTCGGCGCTCATCGACATCCTGCTGACAAATTAATTGACAATTAACATTTAGTTTAACCCATTAATACAAACATCATGAAGAAAATCTTTACTTTACTGGCAAGTGCCCTGATGGCTTCGGCTTCATGGGCTAGTGTTGTAACTCTTGACCTGAACAGCCCCCTGTATCCAGACGTACTGGAGTATAACGAGAATGGCATCTGGACGGGATGTTACAATGACGCAGACTACACTTGGCTGCAGTTTGGCGACAACCACGGTGCATTCCTGCTCTCTCACCTCATCGACGGCGAGGGCGCCTCTTGGGGTGGATATTATTGGGACGGTTTCTGTCCTGCAATCGGTGGCGACATCACCGACTATGGCCTGCCTGGTGCCAATGGCACGTGGACGGTTAATTATGGCGGCTGCATGGCTGGTGGCGGTTGCGTCATCAATGCCGACGGCTCGGTGACTGCCGATCCCGATCAGCCTTACCTCGTGGCCTATTACAGCAGCTGGGCAATGGAAGGTCCCAGCAACCAGGTGATGTTCATCAATCAGGATGGCAACATGACCTTTACTCCTGTTGGCGTTTATGTTTGCAACCATCCTTGGCCCTACTATGGCTGCGTGCATGGCGATGGCATGGCTCGCGCTTTCCAGGAGGGCGACTATTTTGAACTCATTGCTCACGGCGTTACCGCTGATCGCTCTGAGACCACTGTCAGCATCAACCTCATCGAGTTTGTAGATGGCGAACTCAAGGCGCTCAATGACTGGACCTATTTTGACCTTTCTGGTCTGGGCGAAGTGCAGTCGGTTTACTTTACTTTGAATTCGACTGATACGGGTGCCTATGGCATGAATACCGCCAGCTACTTCTGCATGGACAAGTTCCAGGTGAAGCGCACTCACACCTCGGTCGAGGATGTGAATGCTGACAAGGCTGTTGCCGGCATGCGCTATGTCAACCTGCAGGGCATGACCAGTGATGTGCCCTTTGACGGCGTGAATATCGTCGTTACCACCTACACCGACGGCACGACTTCTACCGCCAAGGTGATGAAATAACATCGAGGGAAAATTGTATTAAGTATATAGTAACCAATGTGTGAGGATGCGTCCCAGCGGCACAGTTTGCCGTCAGGACGCATTCTCTTTTTTGACAAGCATCGGTCCTTTACTGGAAACAATAGTTCTTTGTGCACATTAATAATATATTATTAAAAGATGTGTGTAGCGAAAAAATGTCATTTCTCCTAACCGTTATTTCAATTTATTGGATTACCTTTGCAGCCGATTTTTAAAGCAGTAGTAAAATATGGCAAAAAACTTAGTTATCGTCGAGTCTCCCGCTAAAGCAAAAACCATCCAGAAATTCTTAGGCAACGATTATAAGGTGATGTCTAGTTTTGGACATATCCGCGACTTGCACAAGAAGACTTTTAGCATCGACGTTGAGGACGGCTTCAAGCCGCTATATGAAATCCCCGAAGACAAGGAAGAACAAGTTAAGAAACTCAAGAACGAAGCCGATCAGGCCGACGTCGTTTGGCTGGCAAGTGATGAAGACCGCGAGGGAGAGGCTATTGCTTGGCATCTGTTTGAGGTGCTCGGCTTGTCTCCCGACAACACACGACGCATTGTTTTCCATGAAATTACCGAGCCTGCTATCCTGGAGGCCATCAAGCATCCGCGCAGCATCGACCTGAATCTGGTGGACGCACAGCAAGCACGACGCGTGCTCGACCGCATCGTGGGATTTGAGTTGTCGCCTGTCCTGTGGCGTAAGATCATGCCGGGCTTGTCGGCAGGACGCGTGCAGAGTGTCGCTGTTCGACTGGTCGCCGAGCGTGAGAAGGAAATCAAGGAGTTCAAGAGTGAGCCTTATTACCGCATTTCGGCTCAATTTGCCAGCAAAGAGGGTGGGGAATTCTCGGCTGAACTGAACCGCCACATGGCCGACCATGACACCGCTACTGCTTTTCTCGAGGACTGCAAGCAGGCTGACTTCCAGGTGGCTGACGTGACCGTCAAGCCCCTCAAGCGCACGCCCGCGCCTCCTTTCACCACGAGCACCCTGCAGCAGGAAGCTGCTCGCAAACTCGGCTTGTCGGTCAAGCAGACGATGCGCCTGGCACAGCGCCTGTACGAGGAAGGTTTGATCACCTACATGCGTACCGACTCGGTGAACCTGAGCAACCTCGCGCTGGGAACCATTAGCAAGGAGATCAAGGAGAACATCGGTGAGCGTTACCTCAAGGTGCGTCACTATCGCACGACAAGTAAGGGGGCCCAGGAGGCTCACGAGGCTATCCGACCCACCTACATCAGCAATCACACCATCACTGGCACGCCCCAAGAGAAGAAACTCTATGACCTCATCTGGAAGCGCACCATCGCATCACAGATGGCCGATGCCGAACTCGAGAAGACCACAGCCAACATCTCGGTTAGTGGCCGCAAGGAGGTCTTTGTTGCCGAGGGCGAGGTGGTGAAGTTCGATGGCTTCCTCAAGGTTTACTTTGAGAGCACCGATGATAACCAGCAGTCCGACGGCAAGCACGCCAACGCCGAGGTGCACACGCTCCCGGCGCTGGACAAGGGCGACCAGCTCAATGCCAATGCGATTGTAGCTACGCAGCGCTATACCCAGCAGCCTAACCGATACACCGAGGCTTCCCTGGTGCGCCGTCTTGAGGAACTGGGCATCGGACGCCCCTCTACCTATGCGCCCATCATCTCAACCATTCAGGAGCGCAATTATGTCGAGAAGGGCGAGGACAAGGGCCAGAAGCGCGACTATGAAATCATCACGCTCAAGGGTGGCAAGATTACCTCGGGCAAGAAGAGCGAGGTCTATGGCGTCGAGAAGGGTAAACTCATCCCCACCGACGTGGGTATGGTGGTCAACGACTTCTTGGTGAAGTATTTCCCCTCGATTATGGACTACAACTTCACGGCAAAGGTCGAGAACGAGTTTGATGAGGTGGCCAAGGGCAATGTCGTCTGGAATAAGGAAATTGCCGACTTCTACGATGGCTTCCACCCCACGATCAGCCAGGTGTCGTCGCTGCGACTTGAGCACAAGGTGGGTGAGCGCACGCTGGGCAATGACCCCAAGACTGGCCTCCCGGTTATGGTGAAGATTGGTCGTTACGGGCCCCTGGTGCAGATGGGTAGCGCCGACAACGAGACCAAGCCGCGCTTTGCCTCGTTGCAGAAGGGCCAAAGCATCGAGACCCTCACGCTCGAGGAGGCTGTCAAGCTCTTTGACCTGCCTAGAGACTTGGGCGAGTTCGAAGGCTCCGAGGTGACCATCGGCGTGGGACATTACGGACCCTATGTGAAGCACAATGGCAAGTACGCGTCCATCCCCAAGGATATCTCTCCCACGGCCATTACGCTCGAGGAGGCGATAGATTTGATCAAGGCTCAGCGTGACGCCGAGGCCAAAAAGGTGCTCAAGACCTTTGACGAGGAACCGGACCTCAAGGTCATGAACGGACGATATGGACCCTACATCGTCTACAAGAAGCAGAACGTGAAAATCCCCAAGGGTAAAGATGCCGAATCGCTCACCCTGGAGGAGTGTCGTGAGATCGTGGCCGACGAGTCCAATATCTCCAAGGGAACCACGCGCCGACGCGCTACACGCACCCGTTCTACGGCTTCAAAAACGTCTTCTAAAAAGTAGAAAAATATAAAGTTTTACTTGAGGTTGCGTTTGATAAAATTTTATCACGCAGCCTCTTGTGTTTTTAGGACTATTTCCATTTAAAGAATAATCAGTCCAAATAACGAAATATTTTTCCTTTTTGAACCTCTATTAGAAAAAATCATCGTAACTTTACCGACTGGAGAGAAAACCGATGCCTGTTTTCGGCTTTTTGTCCAATCTCTCTAGAGATGCAATATATTGAAATATAATTTATTGCAAACCGAAACCTAAAGTTGTTTTTAACTTTTAGGATTGTTCTTTGAGAGAGGTTTTTCGGTGGATAATAACAAAAACAAACCAAATACACAAAAACTTAAAAATTATGTCATTTTTCAAATCAATCAAGAACGCTTTCGGTGGCTCTGACGGTGACGATTATGATGTTTACGGTCAGCCTACGACATTTGTAAACCCCTTTAGCAAAGATAAGAATGTGCCTGACCACGAGCACGCAAAGGATGAGGTGAACATCGAGGTGGACGAGCACGAGGAGTATGCAATCGACGCTGAGTTCGCCGACAAGGCTGCTCGCCTGATGAATGAGCACACACAGGCTGTCATTGACATGCTCAAGGGCAACTGGAAGAAGGAGCGCGAGGAACTCATGGCCATGGCCGAGGATGCCAAAAAGGTTGTCGAGGAATCCAAGGAGAAGGTACAGGTTGCCGAGGCTAAAAGCCGTCAGGCACAGTCGAGGGCCAATGACCTGTCCGCAAAACTCGCCGAACTCGAGTCTAATTTCGAAAGCCTTGACTTGGAGAAGAAAAGCCTGGAGAGCCGCATCAAGGCGATGGAGGCTCGTGGCGATGATTCTGCCGAACTCAACAATAAGGTGCAGGAGATGTCTTCGACCATCGAGGACTTGGAGAAGCAGCTTGCCGAGCGCGATGCCGAGATCGAACGTCGTGACAGCATACCCTTGCCCGCTAACGATGGCCCGTCGGTAGAGGAGCTGACCCAGCAGGTCGAGCAGCGCGATGAGCTCATTGAGAATTTGCGCACCAAGTCTACCGATCTCGAGGAGCGCCTGAATGCCGCTAGCGAGGAACTCAAAGCTGCCGAGGGCATGGTCCGCCAGGTCGAGGAATTCAAGGACAAGAAGAATTCCGAGATCGCTTCGCTGCGCCAGCAGGTCATCGACTTGCAGCGCCGTTCATCAGAGTTTGATGAGATGCGCAAGGCTCACATCGTCCTCAAGGAGGAGAACGAGGGCCTGCAGAAGAATATCGAGCAGCTCGAGCAGGCAGCAAAGCAGAATGCCGAGGTGCAGAACCGTCGTAGCATCGAGACCGGAAATCTCATTGATGGCCTCAAGCAGCAACTCGCCACGGTGACGGCGATGGCCGACGATTATAAGCGCAAATACAACTCGTTGAGCGTTGACGGCAATGAGAAGGCCGCAAACTTCGCTAAGATCACTGCCGAGCGCGACGACGCCAAGGCCGAGCTCAAGCGCACTCAGGTCACCTTGCAAAAGAAGCAGCACGAGGCTCAAGCAATGGCCGACGCCATCGCCGAGAAGGATCGCCGCATCGCTGCGCTGAACCAGCAAGTCGAGGAGCTGAGCAAACCTGCCGCCCAGGCCGCTGCTTTCGTCAGCAATGATGCTCCTGTTGAGCAGGATGATCCCGCCATGCGTGCTATCGATGATATCGACTGGGAAGATGACGGCTCCATGCCCCCTCATCCCGGAGAAGATCCTCGACAGTTGTCGCTGTTCTAAATCCAGAACTTAATCACATATTTCTATATATAAAGGGAGCGGTCACATCGACCGCTCCCTTGCTTTTCTCAGTGGCTGCATGTTTTGCGCTCATTTTTAGCCTTTTCGGGACTAGTCGTCTATCAAGAGGCAGTAATTTGAGTCAAGTTTTGCAAGCCTTTGGCTTGCAACGAGAGAAATAGGCTACTTTTATCGGTAAACAATAAATATATACCCGTAATTCGTTAAAATAAGTTATTTATTTAATTTTTTGATGGAAATATTTGGTGGGTTTGGTGTGCGGTTGTAATTTTGCATCGCTTTTGCGGCTCACAATATGACAAATTGCGTGAGCGATTTTTTTGACGCCTTTTCGAGGGCATCCGGGAGCCGCGGGGCAGAGATCATTGAAATGTTTGCAATGAGGAAAATTGACAGTGCAGAGACAAGGAAGGGAAACCCTTAGGCGTCCACGTCAAGATTCCGAGAACAGGTAGAA
>CACYGX010000023.1 GCA_902774055.1 uncultured Bacteroidales bacterium | reverse complement strand
CAGGTAAAGGCCCATGTACTCGCCGTTGAGCACGACTTCCACAGGTTCCATCTTGGGGTTCCATGGCATCCCCATCCGGTTGCCGATCTCAAACGGCAGGGCGTTGCTCACCAGTCCCACGGGCCAGTTATCGGCGCACGCCAGCAATACCCAGTGCCGGTTGGACGGCATGCCCAGCATCCGTTGCTTGTCATCCAACTTGAGCCTCAATGATTTCTTGCTGACATCGGTCCAGGTGTAGTTGCCATGCCCTTTGACCAGCATCCCGAGGGACTCACGCGCCGACCCGAGGGGCTCATAGCCCTCAACATCCATTGCGTCAAGCCACCAGGTGGCTTGGAGGTAGTTCTCCTTGCTGACGATGTCGCGGTATCCCTCGGTGTTGATGTAGAGCACTGGCAGCGTCCCCGAGTAGGAAGGCATGGGAGCCAATGTTTTCCCGCCCAAGATAGCATCGATGACCAGATTGATATCGGCTATTGTGATTTCCTTGTCGCTGTTGATGTCAAGGTCATAGGTATAGAAAGAATGGTACTCCGTCCCCTTCAAGATAGAAGCAATCAGCACGTTCACGTCGGCAATGGTCACTTCCCAATCGCAGTTAACGTCCCCTCGAGGACGAATCCCCGACTGTGCATGAACCGGTAGGAAGTCACCGAACGCAATGAGTATTGTAAGAAATGGAAGCCAACCTCTCCTGAAGATTAAAATACACATTTATTCAACTGTATCAGCAAAAATGTTGTTATCGTGAATTGTTGAGATGTTATCGATGTTATCCACATATGCATACATGATAGCATTAGAAAAGTTCAAGTTATCAAACACATTATTGCAGCAAATTAGCTTCATGGATACAATGTTGTTATTGTTATTATTGTTATTTCCAGTATAGTAGATGATCCCCTCGGGATTCTGGAAATAGGTTACCCTTGACATATCTCTATATACCCTGTTTTCTGTAAACACGGCCGTACCAGAGTCAGCAAACTCACTTAAAAAGATAATAGGATAATCGCTAATGATGTTATTGCCGGAGAACCAGACATGGCTTGAAGCTACATTCTCGTAAATCAGCTTGATGTTTCCATAAAGATGGTTACCGCTCCCGTGAATCCAGGACTCCGAAATCTTGTTATCAGTAGCCCCTTTAATAGTCGCAAGCGCTTTAACTCCTTCACAATAGTTGCCATAGAAAACGGCAGTACCCTTTTTAGTGTCAATAAGGAATATGTCAATACCTTTCTGGGCAAAGGTGTTCTCATCAATTGTGAACGCTTCGCGCCTGCATAAAACATGATTGTCATTAAAGATGACCTTTGCGCCACGGATATGGACACAAATGTGGTTATCTTCATAGGTTCCTGTGCTCTGATTATAATAGTTTCTTGCATTTGTTCCACAGGTAATAGTGTTTCCTGTGATAAGTAATGGCTCATCACTATACTGGTTGTATGTATCCACTAAGGAGGTGCCATACTGCGTGTCATAGTATATGCAGAAATCCATCAGCTCATTCCATCCTGGATTATTACTGTTATCCACCGTCCAGTTACCATAGGAAATGATGTTATTCTTGATGACTACATCCTTGAAATCGGTGTTCTTGTCAAAGGCTGCGGTGATGAGATGTGATATCGGGGCGTTGATGTGGATATCATTGTTCTCAAAGTGAATGCCATCTATGGTATAGGCGCAAGGCGTCAGGTTTTGGACTGTATGGTTATTGACAATAACTTTGTTGTCATCCTGATTTGTTATGAAACAGATGAGGCGTTGGTTGATGCCATCCCAGTTGCCGTTATTCTCAGTGATGATATCTGATGGGTTGGATCCTCCTGTGGTATCCTGACAAAATATGCGGTTATTTCGGATCATCACGTTCCTCTTGGTAATAGCGGTTGAGACGTTGTAGTCCTCAAATGAATTGGAGCCGTAGAGTGCGATGATTTCATCGTTACCGTATTTATAGAAGTCATTATCTTCAATAATCACGTTTTCAGTGTCACCGCGCAGCCAGACGTTACCGCCTGTCCACCGACGGTTCCTATTGATGAACTCACAATTGCGGATGTCTATATTGAAACCCCTGCGGACATCCAGGCAAGTAGTCTCAAGATTCTCAGCGCATATGCGTACATCCCTCATGACAAGAGAACCAACGTTATAACACTTTATAATATAAGTTTCATTTTCTGTCAGCTTATTTACTCGAGCCTCTGCTGCTGCCTTAGAGACATCAGTCATTATGGTAAGGCCTGATATGTTAACAGCTATTCTTATATCCGCTTCCTGACCTATTTGCGTTTTATACAAACCTTGAAGGTTAATGATTGCATCATCAGAATAATTGATATTCGCAGGAACGATCAATATCGTTTTATCACGACATTGGCCCTTGATTGTGACGTTGTGCTGATTGAGTGATATACTAAAGTCTAATGTATAAATCCCTTCACCAAGCTCAATAACAGTGTCTCCATTTGTGATGTCAAACGTGTTAGTATCGAGAAATGAAGGCAAGGAATAAGAATAAAAAAGATTAGAGATATTAGGATTGTATCCCATAATTAACAAAATTTAAAATGATTAATCGATGCTTCAGAATACACTAAAATTTTGCCGATTTCATCGACATTTTTTGTCCTTATGGTATCGGAATAATGAGGTTAATGGGTCGTGAATGTACCCTCATAGATATTGCCCGATGGTGACTCGATGGTAATGACATGCTGGCCCGGGGTCAGCGATGACACGTCAAAAGTGTCATAAGTCCCGTCGACCTGCGTCGAAATCTCAACCGCGTTGGTTATTGGCGAGGTAATCTCCACATCATAATAACTCACAGCGTCCCCACCAACGATGATTATCTCATGTGTCTTGGGATCTTCATCATAATAGGCCTGTGGGATGTCGAAGTAAATTGGTTGTCCATCACGATCATGAATTGATCCTTTTGGTGTTAAAACAATTGGTCCTTGATCTGCATAAGAATTCAGGCAAAACAAAGCGAAGAAAATAATAAAAAAACGTCTCATATTATTTTGGATTATTCGTTGATATTGCACAAAATTAATGAGCGTTTTATTGTTTCAACAAAAATATAATAAGATAAATAAAAAGAAATTTTACAGATTATAATCATCTGTAAAACAATTGGTTACACACATATAACTAAAAAGAAAAATATTGAGCGTGAATGCCTAATAATTGCAAATCGTTTGATAATGAACGGGTTGTAACCCGCTTTTAAGCCCCATTAAAAACAGTAGTTCTGTACAAATCTCATAGCTTGCCAAGCACCTATTTAGGGCTAGAGGTATGTTTCATGGCATCATTGAGGTATTCTTGAAGAGGCATCCTCAGGTGCAGCTTTCGGGCAACATCCTTGCGTTTTTGGCTAATGTAATTCGGGGCATAGCCCAAAATAATGGCAATCTCAAGGTAGTTAAAACCACAGCAGCAAAGCTCGATAAATTTCACATCATTGTCAGATATGCGGGGTGTTTGCGCTAGTCGTGTTATAAGTCCGTCATGGTTTTGGTCAAGGTGTGTCTTTAGGGCGTTCCAGAAGTCCTCATTAGCGGTCATACTTCCTATACCTTCCTCGATGCGTTTCCTGATCACACTAGGGGATTCGTGCTGGCTTGAGTCAATTAATGTTTGCATAAATGTGACCAAGTTTTCGATAAATACAGTTATTTCGCTGTTTTGAGGAACTTGTTCCACCAATGACTCATGTTTATTGACGCTTGAACGTTTTAACTCTTCAATGATAGCCTTGATACGATGCACTCGTCGTTGATGATAAAACGCGAATACTATCAAGGCCAAGAATGCTAATACAATAATGCCTCTCAATAGCCAGCGCAGGTCATGAATAGTCTTTACATGAAATTTTTTCTGCTCAATATTATTATCATTCTCGATCTGTTGAATCTGGTACTTTACCTTGCTGTTAGATATTGAGTCCGAAACTTGATGGGACAGCACATCATAATGGCTGCTAAGGGCGGTATCTCCTTCTAAACGTGTAATCTTGGACAAAGTCAAATATTTCCTTGTCTGCACTTGGTCGAGATCGAACATTTCAGCATTTTCAGTCACCATATCCAGATAATAACGGGCAGAGTCAGGCATTCCGCTGTAAACATAAATGTCGGCTAAATCGAGCAAGAGGTTATGGTTGACATAGCCACGGTAATCGTTAAGGCAATGCATGGCGATTAGTTTGGCTTTTGCAACAGACCTGCCTTCAAAAGAGAGTTGGCGGCATAACAATTCCTGACACAGATAGTATTTGAGACTATCATTAAGATTTATTGCCAGTTGTGAGGCTTGATTCAATAGTTGCTCAGCATCGCCTTTATTCGTAATACCGCTACAACCCGCCATACCTATAAGGCTAGACAGCTGTAATTGTTGATTCCCCGACAACTTGTAATATTTCAGTGCTTGATAATACTTGTCATAGCATATCTGAGAATCGGCATAATAGTTGCGATACAATCCAGCTATTCGGGTGTTGATCTGGCCGAGGTTGGCGTAGTCTTTCTCATCGGCGGCGGCTTCGGCGGTCTTGTAATAGAACATGGCGCTGTCCACATGGCCAAGTTCCTCCATGACGGCGCCCTTGTAGAGGTAGGCGCGCGTGAGCTTGTCGCGCTCGCCGTCGTGGCGGCGGTAGTAGTCCATGGCGCAACAGATGGCGCTGTCGTCGCTGGCGGTGATCTCCACATAGCACTTGTAGCGGGCCTGGGTGAGCAACAGGTCACGGTAGGCGCGGTCGCCCTCAGTGGTGAGTGCAGAGTCAGGGATGGCCGTGACAAGCGCCAGGGCGCTGTCGGGGTAAGGCATCATCAGGCTGTCGGCCGCCGTGAGCCGTCCGTCGTAATGGTGTATACCACCACAGCCCGTGACCAACGCCACGAGCCATGCGACCAAGACCAATATGTGCAATCGGTTCATCATGCCAATTCAAATCTCCCTGCAAAGGTAATACACACGGCTCAAACAACAACCACGAAACCACCAATAATAAACGGCGAATTCCACGAATGGCATCCGCATCCTATTAAAAAACAACAACTGAATAATCTGAACTTTCTGAGGGCATCCGCGTTCAGATAAAACAACAACAAGAAATACAATGAATACAATTTATTGATTAACAATCGTTTATATTTGTATTTATTGTACTTATGGTCTTCCTTTTTATAATCAGCGTGGATGGGTTCTTTCTACGCTCGGAAAAATTGAAACAAATCTCAAACAAATTCTAACAAATCATCTTTTTTATTAAAACAACTGAATAGTCTGAATTTTCTGAGGGCATCCGCATTCATAATAAAACAACAACAAGAAATACAATAAATACTATTACGGCATCCGTGTTCTATTAATAAACAACAATAAGTATAATAAATACAATATATTGATTAGCAATCGTTTATATTTGTTTTTATTGTACTTATGGTCTTCCTTCTTGAAGAGTGTGGATGCTAATTGAGGACTGTACGGCCACGCCAAGGCGAGGCCCTACTTGCCGCACCATCTATTGCAGTGTTGCATTTTTTATAGACGATAGCGAAAAAAAAACAAAAAAAAGAGCCGTTGGCAGAATCAAGCATGGGCTCGCTTGGTTCTGCCAACGGACGTGATTAATTCGCCAAAAGCATATCTATAAGGGCTGAGACGTCAGCCACGTTGATGTCGCGGTCGCTTTCTACATCGGCAGCCGCGGTGTTAAATGGCGAAGGATTGCTGCCCAGGAGGTAATCGATCAGCGTAGCCACGTCGGCAATATCTACACGACCATCGTCGTTAGCGTCGCCCAGGATAAAGGAAACGTTGACAGTGAAGTGGTGGGGATCCAGCTCGCCGAACACTGGTTGCTGATAGCGGTGTCCTGACTCGTCGGCACCGAAGACGTAGTAGTCAATCTCTGACGCCTGGAAATAACCCTTGATGTAGCCCACATACTCATCGGGAACGCCGGTGGGTGTCATATGTGCAATCTGGTAGGGGCCATTGTCAATGCTGTAATAGACCAAGAGCGAGTCGGCCTTCAGGGGCTTTCCGCTATAGGCGATGAACTTGCTCGTGATGGCGATGGAATCAGTACACTGCTGCGTGCCGAAGAGCACGTCCCTGTGATCGACATACAGCATGTTGAAGTCCATCACTCCGCGCGTACGGCAGTGCAGGGCATCGGTGTTGAGCCACTGGATGCTGCTGGATGTGTTGTACACGCCCGTCACCTCGTAGCCGGGCATGGCCTCCCTATAGACCTGCAGCGCTTTCTCATTGTAAGTGCTGTTGCTGCCCATCGGCACATAGACGTGCTTGTTGAGGATAAGGCTGTTGGTGTAGGGAGCAAGGGTGCTGCCACCGGGTTCTTCGACGCGATACACCTTGTAGGGATAGCCCCAGCAGCAGTTGGTCGAGGCGAAATAGTTGGCCACGGACTCATAGTTCTCATATCTCCTGTCGCTCTGCGGCAGTTTAGCAATCAGGATTTTATCAGGGGCTAGGTATTTTCCCCAGCAATCGACATGGGCTATGTAATCGTTCTGTGGGTCAATGGTGATGTGGTAGTTGTCGATGCCCAGGTAGTCGAGCATCTTCTTGCGCACGTTGGCCTCGTCGTTGTTGTTCTCTGAAATGACCAAATCGTCGCTAACAGCGTGTCCGCGTCCGTCCTCCATCATGTTGCCGCCAGTGTGTTTCAGGTTCATGCTGTACAGGGGGATACCCCAGAACGTGGCAAAAGCCGAGGGTATCTCATCGTCGTAGGGCCGTGGACGATTATACACGTTATCGACGATGGCGGGACTCTTGCCGGCAAAGATATACCACGGGCCGTAGTCGCGCACCCAGTAGGAATCAGTTCTCGCGTCCACAAAGGTGACACGATCCATGTTCACACCCGCGTTGATGAAACGCGTCCGTGCCGTTGACTGCTGGGACTGCTGAGCGATGCAATATACCTGGCAGTTATCGGCCAACGATTTAACCAAGTCAAGTGGTATGCCCAGCGGATAGGCAATCGTCACGCCCTGCATGGGCTCAAACTCTGCCACGAAGCGGGGTGCCTCGGTTGGCGCAGGTGTCTCCGCGAAGTTGATGCTCCTCACAGGGGTTCGCATTTCTTCTTCGGACAGGTAATGAAGTTTTCTCCAGTCGGGTGCTTCACGTGTCTGTGCTTGGGCGTTCATATTGCCCATTATCGACATCGTCGAAGCAAACACAAATAAAGTGAATAATAATTTTTTACTTTTCATAATAGTAATAGAAGGAATTAATTAGCGCAAAGGTACATTATTTTTCTGAATGGATGATATCTGCTTGCAATATTTTACTTTTCGGAATTTAGGGTGGCTGCGTCCTGTCCCGCTTTGCACAATCTCTAAAAAAACACGAGGGAGCGCCATAATTTCACATTATGACACTCCCTCGTGTGATAGTGTTAGGAAGGGTTATGAGGCATTAATTGCCGCCGCCCATGGCACCTCCAGTGGGGGTATTACCAGCACCGCCCGATTGCTTGCCGCTGCCGATGAGGTCGTCGTTCTCGATAGACTTGTCGGCCTTCTTGACCGAGGTCTTGAGCGAACCGAAGCGGTAGCTGACCGAAATGCCGAACTGACGCGCCTGCTGCTCGTAGCGGGTCCAACCGGTCACGTCGCCCTGGGTGATATAGTTCTTCATCGACATGTACTTGCCGCTGAAGGGCACGATGGCCTGTAACTGGACGGTCAGGCGGTCCTCCTTGAGGAATGAGCGCTGCAGGCTGAAGCCGTGGAAGAAGACCGTACCCATGCGGCCATACAGGTCGTTGATGCCGCCGCCCCACATGCCGGCGAAGCCCGACAGTTGCAGTTTCCAGGGCAAGAACTGGGTAACGTTGGCAAAGAAGTTGCTCCTGATGCGGTCGTTCTTCAGGCCGAGTTCCTTGCTCTTGTAGTAGTTGTAGCCGATAGAGCCGTTGAGCATGATGTTGGTCTTCGAGGTCGCCATCCACTGCACGAAGGCCGACAGGGTTGTCGAGTAGGTCCTGAGCGTGTTGGCATAAGTGGAAACCTGCACCATACCATCGGCCCACTTCACAGCACCGATGCCGTTCTTGCTGAACTGGAACTGGGGCGTGACATTAAAGGTCAACTTAGGTCCCACGTGCATGAAGGTCAAACTCAGCGAATGGTAGTGAACGCTGCCCAGGTGGGTGTTACCGTAGGAGCGGCTCGTGGGAGTCTCGATGACAGCGGGATTCAAGTAACTGATACCCGGACGGTTGATGCTGGCCGCGTAAGAGAACTTGAGGCTATTTGACCAGTCGAACTTGTAGCGCAGGCTGGCACTGGGCACCACGTCGTTGAGGTGTGCTTCATAGGCCTGCTGGTCACCGCCAGGATAGGTGGCGCGCAGGAAACTGTGCTCATAGCGCAATCCGGCACGTGCATCCCAATTGCCACTGTGGAAGGAGTAGCTCAAGTAGGCAGCGCCCACTTGGGTCACGTGCTTATAGCGCATGTCCATGTTTTCATCAATACCGATGTAGTCCTGAATGTTGTGGCTCTTGTTCAGGCGGTAGATATACTTGGCACCGGTTTCGATGGTGTGCTTCTCGGCCAGGGGGCGCGTCCAGTCGAGCTGGAAGGTGTGCTCGTTGAAATCCTCCTTGCCGTCCTGATAGATGCCAGAATAGGGCACGGGCAGATTTAAGATCTCGGTATATTGCGAGTTGTCCTTGTTCTTGTTGTGCCATGCCGAGAGCATATAGCTCAGCGTGACAGACTCGCCCTTGAGGCGGGTACGATGCTGATAGTCAACGCGGCTGTCAAAGCTATAGCTGTCAGCGCTGGTGTGGTTGGCAATGCCATAGTTGTAGAGGGGCTGTCCGGCCGCATCCCTCATGATGGTGTTGGTGTTGCCGTCGCCGCCGTAGTCGTAGGCAAATCCGCCCAGCGACAAGGAGACAAGGTTCAAGGAGTCAGGCTCCCAGCTGGCACTCACGTCGCCAAAGTGGACCGTCATCTTGTCCACGTCAAAGATGCCGTCACTCATCAGTTCGTTACCGCCCTGGGTGTAACGGTTATAGGTGGTGGTTCTGGTCCTCTGGCCATTGTTGCCGTCATGCTCGATGCCATAATCGACCGACAGCACCACCTTGTCGAGCTGGGTGGTCAGGTTCAATGAGCCGCCAAAAGCGCCCCTGTGGTTCACCCTGCCCGTTGCCATGCCCGATGCGCCCTTGATGGTGGAGTTGTCGGCCATGACGATGTTGAGAATCATGGTCGTGCCCTCGGCATCATACTTGGCGCCTGGCTCGGTGATGACCTCAATGCGCTTGACGCTACTGGCGGGCATCGCCTTGAGAATGTCCTTGGCGTTGCGCGAGAGCGAGGGGTCGGGATGACCGTTGCGGAAGATCTTGAAATTGGTCTGTCCGTTCACGCGGATCTCGTCGCTGGCATCGACGCTGACCATGGGCACCTTGCGCAGCATGGTCAACACGTTGTTGGTCTTGCTGTCGGCATCGTCGGCGACGCTGTAGCCGATGCGGTCCACCTCCTGCTTGATGAGCTGGCGCTGAGCAGTCACTTCCACATCCTTCAACTGGATGTTGTCAAACACGCTCAACAACGAGTCGTTGACCCAATCGTCGTCATCGCTGGGAGCTGCTACCACCTCGCGCGCCAATTTCAGGGGAATCGACATGCCCATCTGGCTATAAGTGCCCTCGAGCACGTCGCCACTCAACTTCGCCTCATAGGAAGCCCCCATATCGGGGAAAGTCAAATTCAACTTTTCATTCTTGACCTTCGCCTGGGCCTTCAAGCCGTAAGCGCCCTGTTCGGGAACATCGATTGATGCGGTTATGCCTTCATCATTCTGCTCGATGTGGAGTATCACACCGATTTTGAGGGAATAGGCCGGCACCTCGATATTGCCTGTCCACTTTCCGCTATAGTCTTGAGCCACCGTGATAAGACTCATCAGGGTGACCAAAGCGGCGCAAAACAATCTTTTTACCAATAAAGTTTTCATATTATTTATTTGAGTTTAGTTAGTTTTTGTTCCTATAGAATAGACGTAGATGCCATACAAAAAGTTGCAACTAAATAACAGTTTTTTAAGTTGTTCCTGATGGCTTGACGCCATTTCTTAATTCTTCGGGAATCATTCTTTTGAAATCATGTCGCGCAGGCGATCAAGTTCTTTTTCAACGGGTTGCTTGTCTCTCTTGCGAAACAGGGACCAAACGAGAACACCAATAATGATAATACCAATAGCGGCAAACACTATGGTTCTTGTCATGCCGAATTCTCCGAAACCAGAGTAGATGTCATAACTAATGTACAAAACCAACGCAAGCTCTGCTATGTAGCCCAAGATTTTATTAGTCTTATTATACTTTGCGTACATGTCCACCAGCTGATGAGCATCTTCACATTTGCTCATTCTCTTTTTCCACCAAATTTCAAAAACAAAGAGTGGAAGGAAAAGAACCGGAATAGACCATAGTTGAGACAACCAATCGCCTGTAATAAAGCCATTGACAAGATTGTACACTAAAAGGAGCAGGAGAAAACCTCCACAGCCGATATTATTCTTTGCATCGGTGGCAAATTCGTGCTGAATGTCCTCAACCAGTTCATCCTTGCTGAATATCTCGACCCAATCTTTATTCTCTTGTTCCATAATCGTTGAGTTTTAGTTAGTTTTTGTTAGTTAGATGAATTCACACATCAAAAGGTTGCACTTATCTCATTTTTTTTCAATCCTCAATCTTGTATTCGTTCAGCTCCTGAACATCGTTATAAAAGTCAGTGTTGATATAAGAATCATGCTTAAATAATAACCACACGAGATAAAATGCGCTGATTAGTAGAGAAGCCATGAGGATGTCAAACCATCTGGATCCTCCCCCCATAATCATTGAAACCACAAAAAATGCGATCGGAAAACTCAGTACTTTCTCCAGCTGATAGCACCAAACAAATCGCTTGGCTTCACGCTGATGCTGTCGAACATCAACGGCTTTGGTCATCTTTTTGAATTGATGACCGATAACCAGTATAGAAGAAATTGTCCAAAACGCGAAAAGTGCAAACATGCAGCCAATCAACAAGTGGTGAGAATACCAACCGAAGTATAAGTTCAAGCCCTCAAACACCACATACAGTATGATCATAAAAATAATTACGCTTGTTGCATCCGAGCCATCTTCATACATCGTCTTGGCCTTGGTATTAATGTCGTGACGCAACTCTTCTAGACTCCGGTCCCTGTTCTGCTTTGTCTGTTCCATAATCTATCGTTTTTATCGTTTTTTACTTTTTAGACGCAGAATGATTCCGAAAAACTACACGACAGATAAAATTTTTCTCGCCATTTTTTTAGTTTGAGAGCTCTCGCAAGCGCTCAATGGCTTTATTCTTGATGATGCTGTGCTTGAAAAAGACAAAGTTGACCACAAAAAACGCGAAAGCTGACAACAACACGATCAGTGTCACAAACATGACCATTCCCATATTCTCGATCAGTGTGTTTACAACGAGTTCATATAGGAAAAAAGCGACAAAAACGAGAGCAAGAAGTGCAGCCACTTTCCCCCATTTGTAGCCTTTGTCATACAGGCCCACCAGCGTCTTGGCATCATCACACCGGCTCATCTTGCCATACCACAACATGTCAGAGAAATTCGAGCCTGCGACCATCAACGGCACGAACATCAGCTCCCAATCCGTCAAATGTCCTGTGAAAAACAAAACCACCAACAAGAACAAAAAAGCCATCCACACCACAACATGAACCTTGCATGTCTTGGCATGATGGGCATACCGGGCCTTCATGCGCTGCAGCAACTCTTCCTTGCTGTAGTGCTCCAATTCATCCATATTCAATCTCGCATTATCCATATTATTGTTTTTTTATAAGGTTATTGCTTAATTATTTAACGTGAACAAGAGTACAAAATTACATCTTTGCACGGTTTTTGTCGGTTGGCATATTATTTGCTGGAGATGATGACATAAAGTGTTAAACTCATTTAATTGATAAAGAATATGATACTATCAACAACTCCGCAAATCGAGGGTTGCCCTATCCGGGAGTACAAGGGCGTAGTGACTGGCGAGACGATAATCGGCGCCAACTTCATGAAGGACATCTTTGCCGGCATCCGCGACATCGTGGGTGGCCGCTCGGCCAGCTACGAGAAAGTGCTGCGCCAGGCCAAAGACACGTCAATGCAGGAAATGATGCAGCGTGCACACGAAATGGGCGCTAACGCCATCGTGGGCATCGACATCGACTACGAGACCATCGGCGAGAGCAACTCCATGCTCATGGTCGCCACTAGCGGCACCGCCGTGGTCATCTAATTTCTTAAACGGCGAATTAGACGAATTGAAAACATCCGCACCCCGATGAAACAGGGTGCGGATGCTTTCGTAAAATTCGTTAAATTCGCCGTTTATTACTTTGCAGCGAGTTCGATGATGGTCGTATTGCTGATGTCGGCGATGGCAATGGGAATGGTGAGTGTGGCAGTGCGCTTGTCGTAGGTCACACCCTGAGCCTTCTTGCCGTTGATTTTAACCTTCATTGACTTGGTGGCAGGGATGATAAGGCGGTAGTCCTTGTTGGGGGTATCGCCAACGATGTTGCCCTTGCCCTGGATGGTGATGAAGCACGTCTTACCCTGAGGGGTGGCGGTGAATTGAATCTCGCGGTGCTTGTCCCTGGCCAGGGTGCCTGTGGAGTTGAGGTCATCATCAAACAGGGTGAACGTCGATGGCGCGTCACTGCAATAATAGACGATGTCGAGGCGGTCGGGGTTATAGTCGCCCACATTCTCCATGTCGTAGTTTGCCTGCGGGATAAAAGCACCAGCACGGGCAAACAGCGGCAACACCTCGATGGGAGCAGCATAGTTAACCGTCGTGTGGCCCTCGTAGCGGCGGGCAGGGTTGTTGATGTCCACCCAAGTGCCCTCGGGGAAAGTGATGCTGCGGCTGACAGCCCCCTGCTGCATCACGGGAGCAACCATCACGTCGCGGCCCCACAGATACTGGTCGGTGATACCGTCATAGCGGGCGATGCCGTTGTCATCCTCATAGAAGCCCAGCGGACGCACCAGTGGCAGACCATAGCGGGCGTTCTCGTAGGCCAGCGTGTAGTTATAGGGGAGCCAAGTGTAACGGCTCTTAATGATGCGCAAGGTAAGGTCACCAAACTCCTTGTAATTATAAGGTTCAGCCTGATAGGTCGAGTGGGTACGCAATACCGGCGAGAACAAGCCCAACTGCAGCCAACGGATGTAGAGTTCGCCGTCGCGTTTGTTATTGGGATCGACGGCAAATCCGCCAACGTCATGAGACATATAGCCCATACCGCTCAAGCCCGAGTTGAGCATGATGGTCACCTGCGGCTGGTAACCACCCCACGAGCGCGACACGTCGGTTGACCAGGGGAAGACCGAATAACGCTGCAGGCCAGCAGTGCCGGCGCGCATCATGATCATTGGGCGGCGGTCGGGATAATCCTCCTTGAACATATCATAGATGATGCTGCTCCACTCGTTGCCGTAGTAGTTGTGATACTGCTCGGCGGTCAAGCCGTTGTAGTGACGGATCTCGAGCGGGTGCTTCTCGGGTTCGCCCAGATCGCCCCACCAGCCGGTCACGCCCTCCTCGGTGAGCGATTTGTAACGGTTGCGCAGCCACTGGCGTGTGGCGGGGTTGGAGACGTCGAACATGCCACCCTGGCCCACCCAGATGGTCACCGTGTGCGTTGTGTCGGTGCCGTCGGTCTTGCAGAAGATGCCTTGAGGATCCAGCAGGCGGTAATTGTCGATGGCGCGGCCGTTGGTCAGCACGTAGGGCTGCGAAATGGTCACCACATTGACGCCCTTCGACTTGAAGTCACGCAGCATCTTGCGGTGGTCGGGCCATTGCTGCTTGTCCCATTCCAGGCGCCCCATATCCTCTTCCTTGCCATACCAGTACAGGTCGAACACGATGCCGTCCAACGGGTAGCCCTCGCGCTTGAGGGTATCGACCACGCCCTCGCTCTCGCGCTGGTCGCGGTAGCCATACTTGGACGTGATATAACCCAGCGTCCACAACGGCGGCAATTCCTGCCGTCCCACAAGCCAGGTGAAGTTCTTGACAACGTTCTCGACCTTACCGTTACCGTCGATGACGTAATAGGACAGCGGCTGCGGCGAGGTGGAGGTATATTCGATGCCCTGCTCGCCCAAATAGAGTGAGGACTTGCAGAAGTCGTCAAACAACACGCCATAGCCCTTGGACGAAATCACCATCGGCATGGTGATGCCCATCTGCTTCGTGCGTTTCTCGCCCATCTGGTAGCCATAGTTCTGGGCGTTGTAGTTGATGAGCGTGTCGCCAGCCAGGTTGAACGAGTAACCGCGTTCGCCAGCGCCATAGAACGATTCCTGACCCTGATGGAGCAACCGCAACGTGTTGGAACTGCGATCACACAAGTCGGTGATGTAGAAATTATTTCCACAGCCCACCATGATGCTGCCGTTGGCATACACCACCTTCATGCCGTTGGCGGTGCGCAACACGTTAATGTCATCGCCCAGATTCTCGACCTTGGCTTCGGTCTTTACCTTTTTATCCAGCGCCAGCGATGGCAAGCGTTGTCCGGCGTACCCATTGGGCACCACGTCCACACGCACAATGTCATCACCCACGGCGGTCACCGTGATGGTCTGTTGGCGTTCCTCGTCGCTGATTGTCAAAGTCGCCTGTTGTGCCGTGGCCACCAACGCCAGCATAGCGACCGCAACGGCTGTCATCATCCTGTAAAGTTTCATAGTCATATCTCTTTTTAATCGTTTACTATCTTTGTACAGTGGTTGCAAAGATAAAATAAATCTTCAAGAAAACGATGATAATCGTTGCAAAAAAACAGATAACGCAACCAGATACCAGACGAAACAAAAAAACGAAGGGCTCGCCATAGTCGTTGTGGCAAGCCCTCCAATCGGGGTAAATAAGTCGGTGTGTGTGTGTTTCTATCTCGTAGGGTAAAAACAGTTATTCAATACTATTGGTAACCTTGAGGGCGTCCTTCCTGGCTCACTAGCGGAACATCTTGAGGCCCAAGACCTCCCAGAAAGCTTCGGGCAGGCTGATGTTTTCAATTTTTACAGCAGGAGTGAACAGCGGAGCTACATCGCGGACATCACGTCCCGCATTGCCACAGCCCACCTGCGTGACCAGGAAGCGCTTGTCGGTGTGATAGGCAGCATAGTCGATAAAGCGTTGAACAGCCTGGGCTAACAGGCCGAAATGACCCGTAGTGGGGATGGCGTAGCTCTGACCCTGCATACCCTCGCCCTGGCCAACAACGGCACCGAAGTTTTTCACAGCATAGGCCGCTGCCCCACCGGCGTGGGTGCCTCTCTCGTTGCTGCCGAAGACAAAGACCTCGTTCGCCTCCAGGTGGTCGATCCATTCGGGGGTGATGCGATTGGCATAGTAAGCGCGGGCATTGGCTTGGCGGACGGCCATTTTCTCCTCGCGGCTGCTACAGGGATTAAAGTCGTGGTGCATGCGCTCAAAATAAGCGCGCTTGGACGAACTGTCGCGGTGCCAGGTGTTGGACGCGCCCACCACGTCGTGGTCAAACTCCATGATATGGTCGATAGAAAGTTTCATTGTTACTTCCATCACATCGTGGCACGAGCCCATGTAGGAGAATGACCAGCCCTCCTCCTTGAGCTGCTCGATGAGACTGCGCAGGGCTTTGCCCGTCCACTTGCGGGAGGCGTTCTCAAGGCCATCGGTGATAACGGTCACCACGGCACTGGCATTCTCATCGTCCTTGATGCGCTCATGCAGGGTGGTCAGCGACTCGCCCATCGCGTCATATAGCGGCGTGCAGCCATTGGGGCAGTAGTTCTCAAAGGTGCCGACAGATGATATCGGCTCGGCATCGATGTGTGTGCGGATGGGAGGCACTTCATCTCCACGTTCATCGAAGCATACCAGGGTGAGGTAGTGCTGCTGGGTGTCGGCAAAGTCTTTCTGTGCCTTCTTGATGGTGGCGATGGTCTCGTTAATGCCACCGATGGTCACTCTTTCCAGCCCTGACATTGAGCCGCTCTCATCGACGATAATCAGATTGTAGATCTGCGCTTTCTTGGGGTCAGCGGTCTGTTGATTCTCGCTCTTGTTGTTCTTAAATGGATTGTTCATAGTTAATACTGTGTTAAATTGTTAATAATCGATGATTTAATGCTTTTTATATAAGTTTTCTTGTTCTTGTTGACAATGCAAATGTATCGCATAATCTAATGGATGTTCTATTTCTGCAACCTTGCAATTTGTATTTTTTACGCATTGAGGGTTGACGTGCAGTCCTCTGGAGCAATACAATGCGTAAATTTCACGCATTGGTAATTGCCTTCTAAGGAATCCCCTCAATACTTTTAAGATGAAGGGATGAGATTGATTCGGTTACCAGCCTCCTTGTCAGAATTCCAGGCGCATACCTATCTTTTTGGCTCGGTGGTAGGCTTCTTCGTCAAAGGTGTATAACTTGGGAGAGCGGTGAGGGTTTCCAGTGACTTTCTTACCAGTCTCCTTGATATACCCGAGTTTTAGCATCTTTTTGGGGAAATTGCGCCGGTCACGCAGTTTTGTGTCATCCTCGGGTGGATCCAGTATGGCGATATATATATTGTGCAATTGGGGCATTGTAAATTCCTTGTCCAGCAGGTGGAAGCCAATAGGCTCAAAATGGATGCGCTGGCGTAGCCGTTCAAGGGCCAATTCAACAATTTCCTTGTGGTCAAAGGCCAAGGCTGGCAATTCCTTCACCGAGAACCACTTGGCAGCACTGGCATCGTCACCGCCCTTAACGTGATACTTGTCCTTCACCACCAGGGCAAAAAAGGCGATGGTGATGACACGCTCACGCGGGTCGCGGTCTTGACGCGAGAAGGTATGGAACTCCTCCATGTAGATATCATCCACATCAGCTTCCTCGTGCAACTCGCGGTAAGCACAGGCCAGAGCGTCCTTATCGTCAAGCCGCAAGAAGCCACCCGGCAAGGCCCACATGTTCTTGTAGGGTTCCAGGCCGCGCTGGATGAGAAGGACATTAAGTCCCTCGCCATCAAAGCCAAAGACCACCGCATCGGTTGTCACGGCTGGGTGCCAGTAGGGAGATTCCCATTGCTTGGTGTTCTCGTTGAATTTCATTGCAAAAAAGTCCTTTGTGTATTTTTTACACCGCAAAGATAATGCCAGTTTTGGAAACTGCAAAATTTCTTTGTGTAAATTTTACACTTTAACTCGATTTAACACTTTTATGGAAACCATCAACAACAATGTGTCGATAGAATGTAAATAACAGCCCTATCAAAATAGTGCACATCCCAAGTTTTCATTGTAATTTTGCATCCACAAAAAATGAGCGGATGGCAAGAATCAGTCTGATTGGCGTTATCCACAGTTAATATGAAGTACAATGGAAGAATTTGAAACCGGCAAACAGGCGCGACGCCGCACGCGCCCAACCCATGAGCCCGAGATCGTGAGCGAGTTCGGCAAACTGCCGCCCCAGGACACCTCGCTCGAGGATGCCGTCCTCGGCGCGCTGATGCTTGAGAGGGACGCCTACAACAACGTGTGCGAGATCCTCAAGCCCGAGTCGTTCTACAATCCCGCCAACCAGAAGATATATGAGGCTATCCAGACGCTGGCAGCCAACGGCAAGCCCATCGACATGCTTACCGTTACCGACCAGTTGCGCTCCAACAAGGTGCTCGACGAGGTGGGTGGTGCCCTGCGCATCAGTGAACTGACGGGCCTCGTGTCAAGCGCCGCCAATGCCGAGTTCCATGCCCGCATCGTGGCCCAGAAGTACCTCGCGCGCGAGCTTATCAGCTACAGCAGTCAGGTACAAGCGCTGGCCTTTGATGAATCCATTGACGTCTATGACCTCATGCAGGAGGCCGAGGGCAAACTGTTCGAAATCAGCAAGAACACCCTCAAGCGCGACGTCATCCCCATCGAGAACGCCGTACAGGACGCCATCAAGAAGATTGAGTGGGCCGCTAACCGTCCCGAAGGCCTTAGCGGCCTAGAGTCGGGTTATCACAAACTGGACCGCCTGACCAGCGGCTGGCAGAACAGCGACCTCATCATCATCGCTGCACGCCCTGCCATGGGTAAGACGGCGTTTGTCCTGTCGATGGCCAAGAACATGGCTGTGGATTATAACTACCCCGTGGCCGTGTTCTCGCTCGAGATGTCGTGCCTGCAACTCGTGAACCGTCTCATCAGCAATGTGTGCTCGCTCGAAGGTGAAAAAATCAAGAGCGGCCAGTTGTCACAACCCGAATGGGAGAACCTGATGACGCGCACCCGCAGCCTGAGCACTGCCCCGCTGTTTATCGACGATACTCCATCGCTGTCCATCTTTGAGTTGAGGACCAAGGCGCGACGCCTGGTGCGTGAGCATGGCGTGAAAATCATCATCATCGACTACTTGCAGTTGATGAATGCCACAGGCATGAAGTTCGGCAGCCGTGAGCAGGAGGTGAGCACCATTTCCCGTAACCTCAAGCAGTTGGCCAAGGAGTTGGACATCCCCATTATCGCGCTGTCGCAGTTAAATCGAAGCGTCGAGACCCGTGCTGCCGACGACAAGTTGGGTAAGCGCCCGCAGTTGAGCGACCTGCGTGAGTCGGGTGCTATCGAGCAGGATGCCGATATCGTGTGCTTCATCCACCGCCCCGAGTACTACACCCACTCTAGCGAGGACGCCGCGGGCAACAACATCAAGGGCCTGGCCGAATTCATCGTCGCCAAGCACCGCAGCGGTGCCACCGAAACCATCAATCTGCACTTCGTCAGCAAGTACGCCCGCTTTGAGAACCAGGGCGAGCAGGACCTCACCACCAACGAGTCCACCTACGAGTCCAAGATGAACGCCGACACTGCTGGTGGCGCATCGCCTGCCAACGACGGTTTCACTCCCCCACCCCCCAACGTCGATTTCTTCAGAGACTCCGAAGATAAAGGCACCCCCTTCTAACAATTATACGTCCTAAAGGGAGTTCAATCGAGAGTTTTTGCTATTTTTGCGGTCTGAAAAGGAAAAAGCTAAACCGATTAACCTAGATATTATTTTTTAGTAACAATGAAGAAAATGTTATTAGCTATGGCCATAATGATGGCTGCTGTGCCTGGTGTGAAGGCACAAATTACGCACGGCGTGAACCGTGCCGACATGGACCTGAGCATTAAGCCGGGTGATGATTTCTATGAGTATGCTGGCGGTGGCTGGATGAAGGCCAACCCGCTGAGCAAGCATCCCGAGTATTCGAGCTATGGCGTGTTCAATGTAATCGCCGAGGAGAATGAGAACCGCCTGCGCGACATGTTTCTGGAACTTGGCAAGACCGATCACAAGATGGGCACCGTTTACCAGAAAGTCGCCGACCTGTACAAGATGGCGATGGACAGCGACCGCCTGAACCGCGAGGGCGCTCAGCCCATGATGGCCGACCTGGCCAAGATCAAGGCCTTCAAGAAGAAAGACTTGACCAGTTTCATTGCTGACCAGCACCTGAAGATTGGTAACCCGTTCTTCGGCATCGGCGTGGAGACCGATCTCAAGAACAGTGACATGAACGTGATGTGGCTCAGCGCCGGTACCAGCGGTCTGCCTGACAGGGACTACTACCTGAACACCGACGCCGACAGCAAGAAAATCCAGCAGGCCTATCGCGATTACCTCGTGAAGATGTTAATGCTTGCCGGTTACAGCAAGAAAGAGGCTAACCGCGCCAGCAAGACCATCTATGACATCGAGTACAAGTTTGCCCAGGCCAAGATGGACCGCGCCGAGGCCCGTGACTATAACAAGCTGTACAACATCCGCACCCTGGACCAGCTCCAGAAGGACTATCCCGCCATCGACTGGAAGCAGTACTTCAACCTGATGGGCGTTGCCAACGTGGAGTGGGTCATCCTGACCGAGCCCAAGGTGATGGCCGTTGCCAATGACCTGATGACCAAGCTCAACGAGCAGCAGATGCGCGACTATATGGCTGGTTTGCTCATCAGCGGCTCGGCTGGCTACCTGAGCGACGAGTTCGGCGAGACCTCGTTTGACTTCTATGGCCGCATGCTGAGCGGACAAAAGGAGCGCAAGCCCCGCTGGAAACGTGCGTTGAGCGCCCCCAACGGACTGCTGGGCGAGGCTGTTGGCGAAATCTACGTCAACAAGTATTTTGCTCACGGCAGCAAGGAGAAGATGATGAAGCTCATCAACGAACTGCGCAAGTCGCTGGCTGCACACATCGCTGGCCTGACCTGGATGAGCGAGCAGACCAAGATCAACGCCCTGGTGAAACTCAACGCCTTTACCGTCAAGATCGGTTATCCCGACAAGTGGCGCGATTACAGTGGCTTGCAGGTAGATCCCAGCAAGAGCCTCTATGACAACATCAAGGCTGCCAGCCTGTATGAGACCCGCCGCAACCTGGACAAGATGGGCAAGCCCGTTGACAAGGACGAATGGGGCATGACTCCTCAGACCGTCAACGCCTATTACAACCCGACAACTAACGAGATCTGCTTCCCCGCCGCCATCCTGCAACCTCCCTTCTTTGATGTAGAAGCCGACGATGCTACCAACTTTGGTGCCATCGGTGTTGTGATTGGCCACGAGATGACCCACGGTTTTGACGACCAGGGCCGCATGTTCGACCAGTATGGCAACATGACCGACTGGTGGACCGAAGAGGATAGCCAGAAATTCCAGGAGGCCGCCGAAAAGCTCGCTGCACAATTTGACCAGATTATCGTTGTGAAAGATCAGCACGCCAACGGTCACCTGACCCTGGGTGAGAATATCGCCGACCAGGGTGGTCTGCGCATCGCCTATGACGCCTTCAAGACCACTCAGCAATATCGTGAGGGCAAAAGCATCGACGGCTTTACCCCCACTCAGCGCTTCTACCTGAGCTATGGCCGCATCTGGGCTGACAACATGACCGAGGAGGCCATCTTCCAGCAGACCAAGAGCGATCCCCACAGCATCGGCCGTTACCGCGTGAACGCCACGCTGAGGAACATCGACACCTTCTTTGACGCCTTCGGCATCAAGGCTGGCGACAAGATGTGGCTCGATCCCGCCGACCGCGCCATCATCTGGTAATGCTACCTAAACCCTATTAACAAGCAAGCAGCCAAGACTTCTTGGCTGCTTGTATTGTTTTCATATAGTACCCTTCAGTTACTTGTAGCGGTCGCGGATGCTATAGATGGCCTTGTAAATATTGCGGTCAACGTCGGTTAATGCGATGTTGCGGCGCGACATGACACGCTCGGCAATCGTGTAGAAGGTCTCAAGGGGCACATTCTTGAAGCCGGCGGCGGCACTGCCCTCCTGGAAGGATGCGACGAAGTTGCGCGGGAAGCCTGAGCCGTGGATGTTCACGCCAACGCCCAAGACGGTAGCAGTGTTAATCATACCGTTGACACCGATCTTGCTATGGTCGCCCATAAAGAGGCCACAGAACTGAAGACCCGTGCGCTCAAAACGCTTGCTGGCGTAGTTCCAAAGCTTAATTTCGCCATAGTCATTCTTGAGGTTGCTAGCCGTGGTTCCACCACCAATATTGCACCACTCGCCAATCACGGCATCACCCAGGAAGCCCTCATGCGCCTTGTTGCTATAGCCGATAAAGACCGAATTCTCGACTTCACCGCCAATTTTGCAATGTGGGCCCAGAGTCGTTGCGCCATAGACTTTGGCGCCGATTCTAACCTTGGCGTCATGACAAGCTGCAAAACCGCCGCGGATGCAAGCGCCCTCCATAATCTCCACATTAGGGCCGATATAAATGGGACCCTCGTTGGTATTTAACATGGCACCCTCGACATAGGCTCCCTGCTCGATGAAAACGCGTGCAGGGTCACCGATAACGGTGTTGGTTGGTGACAATGGCTGGGACTCACGTCCTGCTGTGAGACGCTCAAAATCCTGAGCCAAAACAATGCCATTAAACTCAAAGATATCATACAGATGTCTAACAACGAGCGGTAAATTCTTGGGATAATGCACACGGGTATAGTGACGCGTATCATAATCATGTGCACTACCGTTGAAGGCGATGAGTTCCTCGCCCACCATCAACGCCTCGCCCAGTTGCAGGTCAAGCACCTGCTGGGCCAGTTCGGGCGTGGGAATAACGTGCCCTGCAACCATGAGGTTGCTGCTGCGGCGCGCGTGCAAGGGGAACTTTTTCTTGAGATAAGGCACGGTGAGGTAGCTGTAGGTCGCCTCACCAAGCATAGCTTGCCACTTCTCGCCAATAGTGGTGATGCCCACCCTCAGGAGCGCGGTGGGTCGCGTATAGGTAAACGGCATCAAATGCTTTCTCACCTCGTTGTCATCAAAGAGGATGACGTTGCGTGTTGTCTTCTTCATCTCGTCACATTGTTTTAATTGCGCGGCAAAAGTAGTTGATTTTCTTGAAATATCTTGTATTGATTGTCAAAAATGGGTAACTTTGCACATCTATTTTAACCTCAAGCAACAGGAAATGAAATTCATCGAACAAGATATTAAAGGCGTGTGGGTCATTGAGCCCGATCGTTTTGGCGACCAGCGGGGATACTTCAGTGAGGTGTTCAAACAAGCAACTTTTGACGAGCATGTGGGACATGTGGACTTTGTTCAGGATAACGAGTCCTTCTCGACTCGTGGCGTGTTGCGCGGCCTTCATTTCCAGCGCGGCGAGTGGAGCCAAGCCAAACTGGTGCGCGTCTCACGCGGCACAGTGTTGGACGTGGCAGTGGACCTGCGCAACGGCAGCCCCACGTGGGGAAAGCACATCGCCGTTGAATTGAGCGCCGAAACCGGTCGCCAGTTGTTCATTCCCAAGGGATTTGCCCACGGATTTGTCGTGTTGAGCGACGAGGCCCAATTCCAGTACAAAGTGGACAACATCTATGCTCCCCAAAGCGAGGCCACCCTGCGTTTTGACGACCCGGCACTTGGCATTGATTGGCGCATCGACAGCAGCGAGATGGTGCTGAGCGAAAAAGACCTCAGGGGCCACTCCATTGATGAAATGACCCCTGAATTCCTAGGTTTTTAATTATTTACTAACTCTTAACATTAATTCTTGAACACCAGGTTGCCGTCTTGAGCATCGATGATGATGGGACGGTCTCGGTTGACGCGCATAGCGATGATGTCCTTGCTCAACTGGTTGAGCACCATGCCCTGGATAGCTCGCTTAACGGGACGTGCACCAAACTCGGGATCATAGCCCGCCCTACCCAGCAGCTGGATAGCGGCATCGGTGGCTTCGAGAGTAATACCGTTCTTAGCCAGCATCTTCTTCACTCCCTTGAGTTGCATGGCGACAATCTGTCGAATCTGCTCCTCGTCGAGCGGCGTGAACATGATAATCTCGTCGATACGGTTAAGGAACTCGGGACGGATTGTCTTCTTCAACATCTCCATCACATCGTCACGCGTCCGGCCGATGACCTCATCACGATTGTCTGGCGTCAGATGCTCAAAACGCTCACGTATGAGGCTAGAGCCCAAATTGCTCGTCATGATGATGATGGTATTCTTGAAGTTTACCGTGCGACCCTTGTTGTCGGTCAACCGTCCATCGTCAAGGACTTGCAGCAGGACATTGAACACATCGGGGTTAGCTTTCTCGATTTCATCGAACAAAACCACCGAATAGGGCTTGCGGCGCACGGCCTCGGTCAATTGTCCGCCCTCGTCATAACCCACATAGCCAGGAGGCGAGCCGATGAGCCTGGTCACTGAGAATTTCTCCTGATACTCGCTCATGTCGATACGGGTCATCATGTTCTCGTCATTGAACATATAGTCGGCAAGTGCCTTGGCAAGTTCTGTCTTGCCCACGCCAGTCGTGCCCAGGAAGATAAACGAGCCGATGGGTCGGCGCGGGTCATTCAGCCCGGCACGGCTGCGACGCACGGCATCGCTGATAGCCTTGATCGCGTCATCTTGTCCGACAACCCGTTTGTGAAGTTCTTCCTCAAGGTGGAGCAGTTTCTCCTTCTCGCTCTGGAGCATTTTGGTCACGGGGATGCCTGTCCATCGGGAAACCACTTCGGCGATATCATCGCTATCAACCTCTTCCTTGATCAGCGCCTTGTCGCCCTGCATCTCGCGCAGACGCTCCTGAATACTGGCGTTCTCAGCCTCCTTTTGCTTGATAAGCGAGTAGCGGATCTCGGCAACACGTGCATAGTCGCCGCTCTGCTCGGCATGCTCGGCCTCAAAGTTGAGCTGTTCGATATCGATTTTGTTCTGCTGGATCTTGTTGATGAGTTCTTTCTCGCTCTTCCACTTGGCATTGTAGTCACTCTCACGGTCCTTGAGCTCAGCAATCTGCTTGTCCAACTCGGCAATACGTGCCTCATCGCCATCACGCTTGATGGCCGCACGCTCAATCTCGAGTTGGGAAATCTTTCTGGAGATTTCATCAAGTCCCTGAGGCACACTGTCCATCTCAATGCGCAACTTGGCTGCAGCTTCATCAATCAAGTCAATGGCCTTGTCGGGAAGGAATCGGTCACTGATATAGCGCTGACTCAACTGCACAGCCGAAATAATCGCGTCATCTTTAATCCTCACCTTGTGGTGGTTCTCATATTTCTCCTTCAAGCCTCGCAGGATAGCGATAGCGCTCTCCTCGTCGGGCTCATCGACCATGACAATCTGGAAACGGCGTTCCAGTGCCTTATCCTTCTCAAAATACTTCTGATATTCATCGAGGGTTGTGGCACCGATGCTACGCAGGTCACCACGGGCCAAGGCAGGCTTCAAGATGTTGGCGGCGTCCATCGCGCCACTGCTCTTGCCAGCTCCCACCAGGGTGTGAATCTCATCAATAAAGAGGATGATTTCGCCATTAGCCTGAGTAATTTCGTTAATGACCGACTTCAGGCGCTCCTCAAATTCACCCTGATACTTGGCACCTGCAATCAAGGCGCCCATATCGAGAGAATAAACCTGTTTCATCTTCAGGTTCTCGGGGACGTCACCACGCACGATGCGCTGTGCGAGACCCTCGACAATAGCGGTTTTACCAGTACCTGGCTCGCCAATCAAAATGGGGTTATTCTTCGTTCGACGACTAAGAATCTGCAGCACACGACGAATCTCGTCATCACGACCGATAACCGGGTCGAGTTTGCCTTGACGGGCACGCTCATTAAGGTTAACGGCATATTTGCTCAGAGCGTTGTACTGCTCCTCGGCACTCTGTGATGTTGCATTCTTACCCTTACGCAACTCGCCGATAGCAGCCACGAGATCATCGTGGGTCATACCAGCATCTTTCAAAATAGTCGATACCGTTGACTTGACTTCGAACAAAGCCATCAAGATACCCTCGACGGTTACATACTGGTCACCACCCTTGCTGGCGATATCATTGGCCTTCTCGAGGACTTTGCTGCCGTCATTACTCAGGTAAGGTTCACCACCGCTCACGCGCGGCAGGCGCAGTAAAGCGGCTTCAAGCGGACGCTCCACATTGGCTGGATTGATATCCAGTTTCTGGAAAATGAAGCGAACTACCGCATCGCCCTCGGTCAAGACGGCCTTGAGCAGATGCTCAGGCTCCACAGCCTGGTTTCCACTGGCTCGTGTCAGTTGCACGGCCTTCTGCACTACTTCTTGTGCTTTAATAGTAAAGTTGTTGAAATTCATATAGTTGTTCTCCTTTCATTTGCTAATTCATGGTCTATAAAGACGTTCATCTCCATCTTCTCAACACTTGTGCCAACAGCACAAAACTGCCATTTTGTCAGTTTTATATATTTCAAGCGGCCCACCCCAATGGGATGAGCCGCTTGATGATATATATCAGGTGAAAATTACTTCGTAGCCAGCACTGTAACGAAAGTTATGACTGAAACTGCAGTGCCAAAGATGCTGACGGCTGCGCCATAAACTGGCGGCAGGCTCCATACTGTACGTTTCTTGTACTTGTTAGGCTCAACATAGAGCACGTCATTCTGCTGCAACTCAAATTCGGGCATGGTCATGAAATTAGCATTGGTCAGGTCAATGCGCTTAACATTACGCAGGCCATTGGGGTCTGTGCGGATCAGCAGAACATTGTCACGGCGTCCTTGAAGCGTCAGGTCACCGCACATGGCAATAGCCTCAATCAGGTTGAGACGGCCATTTTCGGCCTGAATCACTCCAGGATGACCAAACTCTCCAAGACAGTAGACGCGGAAGTTCTGGATACGGCACTCCACGCCAGGGTTCTCATTCAGATAGCGTGGATAAATCAATGATGCAACGTAATCCTCCAGTGCACGCTTGGTCATACCCTTGATGTGCAATCGGCCCAACACAGGGAAGTCAATATTGCCATTGTCATCAACAAGGTAGAAGATTGATGACATGGCACCGTAATTAAGACCGTAACCTGAACCCAGAGTAGGCACATATTGGATTTTATTGAACGGAGCAACAGACTCGGAGTTAGAAGCCGAAACGTTAATCTGCAACAAGTCGCCAGGCTTGATGGTGAAATCGCCAGACTGGCTAGCAACGGTAGCCAATGCAGCCGGCGGAATCTCATCGATGTTCTGCACATAGGGGATTTCGCTGCCTGTAGTACCACAAGAATACAACATCAGCGAGAGAACTGCGAGTATAAAAAGGTTTCTGATTTTCATATTCTTTTATTTTTTGGTTGATATTTCTAACCTGCAAAATTAATAAAAAATGCGACATTCATTGTTTTTTTCAAGAAAAACATGTCAACAGAGCCAAAAAAACATTTTCTTTGCAAACATGAACAGCAATCAACCACCACTGGAACGGCATCCTTGGCCGCCCTACATCCCCAAAGGAGCACGTTATTTGTTCCTAGGCACATTCCCTCCGAAGCCCATCCGTTGGTCCATGCCTTTTTTCTACCCAAACCCCATCAACGACTTTTGGCGCGTCATGGGCATCATCTTCTTTGGCGACCGCGATGCCCTATGGGTGAGCGAGAATAAACGGTTCGACCTTGACGCCATCAAGGCTTTTCTCGATCGCGAACATATTGCAATGTGGGACACAGCGATGGCCGTCAGGCGCCTCAAGGACAACGCCAGTGATAAATTCCTCGAGATTGTCGAGCCTATCGACCTCGAGGCCTTGCTGGACGCCCACCCAACCATCAAGACCATTATCACTACCGGAGAAAAAGCGACAGGTGTCATTGCAACCCAGGCCGCTATCGCCATTCCCGCCATCGGGCATCCTGTCGATTGCCGCGTTGGCTCTCATAACATCACATTATGGCGAATGCCATCCACCTCAAGGGCTTATCCTTTATCCCTAGAGAAAAAGGCCGCAGCCTACCGCATGGTATTTGAAGGCCAGTAGCCCATATTTGGCCAGATTGTTAATAATTTTTTGCCCAAAAATTTTGTCATGGAGAACAATCTGAGTACCTTTGTATGATGTTTTCGATTATTGAACATATTGAACACTTGACGACCCAACACGATTGTGTGGTCGTTCCCGGTTGGGGCGCGTTTATCGCCAATTACACTTCATCCCTCTACAAAGAGGCAGATGAGGTTATGGAGCGTCCTCGACGGGCCATCGGCTTTAATGCCAGTGTGAGCCACAACGACGGGCTGTTGGCCCAGTCGCTGGTGCGCCGTGAGGGCATGAACTATGACGAAGCCATGAGTTTCATCGCTAACAGTGTTACCACTTTCCGCCAGCAACTTGCGATGGATTGCGAGGTATCGATGGGACGTTTAGGCTATTTCCGCCGCAACGAAGGTCGCTTTATCGAATTTGTGCCCTTCTCCCACGACAACGCCTGTGACCAATACTACGGCTTAGCCGACCTGAGTATCCAGTCGGTTGACGTGCTTGAACGCGAACTCGCGGCACAAGAGGCCGACGACCAGGCTCCGGCCGTTACTGTTCCCATGCGCCGCAACCCCTTCCTGCGCAAGGCTGGGCAGATTGCCGCATCAGTTGCCGTGCTGGTAGGCCTCGGCATACTGTTGAGCACTCCTATTATTGTGGACCGCAACCATGATACCGCAAGCATGGCACCCGAGGTCACTGCACCTCAAGCCCAACAATTGGGCATGACCGTTCAACAGGGTGTTACACCCCAAGCCATCGAGGTGGTTGAGTCCAATCCCACTATCGCCGCTGTCGGTAACACGACAGGTAAATACTATATGGTGATTGCCACCCTAAGGAACCAGCACGAACTGGACGCCTTCAAGAACAAATATGCTTCCCTTGTTCCTTACATGAAGATGCTGGATTACAAGGGCATGATGTGTGTGTATGTCGCACGCAGCGACGATTACAGCCAGTTAATGAGCCTTCGCAGCCAGTTGCCTGAGAAGCTGCGCAACGTCTGGATTTACAACTGATGCGGGCAACATTAGGCAAGTGTAACGCCGGCCCCCAGCGAGCATCAGCGTCACAACATCATCCTTTTCAATGATATAGTGCACGTCATCCCAACGGATGACGTGTTTTTTCATGCGCTCATCAACAAAATCAAGGGTCATGTCTTCCTCATTTAGGGTCACAGTTTTCTCCATGATGGACCACCTAGCCTCAGGCGACAACCCATAGTAAAAATAGAGCAATGCCAGCAGCATCGGCAAGACGATGAACAATACCATCATTGCCACGATGACAAACCTCACGTCCACCCACACGGCTAGAATGCCGCACACCGCCACTGGCGCCAGCATCCACAGCCAGTTGTCGGCCAGAAACATAGCGCACAGGTGCCTCATGTAGGCACCTGATGTCACACAGCAATTCTCGAGGGTCATTCTATGGTTTTGGCTTGTAGTGTCCGTGATTCCTTAACGTTTCTTCTTAGACTTATTATACAAAGCTCGGCGGCGGGCAATTTCTTCATATCCACGCTTGTAGGCCTGCTTGTTCTTCAGTATCAGCTTTTGGCAGTAGCCCGTTCCCTCGTTATTGTAGAGTTTGGACAGGTTCAAGTACTGCTTTCCATTTCCACGCACGACAGGAAAGACCTCCTCCTTGCGTTTGTTCACCTTGTCACACTGCACCGAGTGGTTCTCGGCAGTAGTGCCGGTCAGTTCTACAGCGACGCCATCCTCACCCACCCAGACGGGATACACTTCGGCACAGGGCGGATAACCGAGGGCAATCCACATCGTCGTCAAACGCGGATTCTCACCGGGCACGATACCCTCGATGACTACACTGGCAGTGGAAATGCGACGCGGAATGAAGTCCTGATCCACAATCCATGTGTCGCCGCTACGGGTAAAGTCTTTCCCGAGGAGCGAATTGTAGAAGGTACGCGACAATTCTTCGGTAAAGACCGCTGGGGTGATATCTTGTGCGGCGATGTGTGGAGCAAGCAGCGTCTTTTCATTCTTTTCTCGCACATATCCCATACCCTTATCCTGCACGCCACTGTAGCTAAAGTTAGTACGCATGAGGATGCCATCCTGAGCATCAGCGAGGTCAAACTTCACATATTTATAATTACCCGTCTCAAAATAGGCACCGTTGCCCTGTGCATCAATGACGCCGAAGTTGGCCTCCACGCCGAGGGGTTTAGGCAGCGTCTTCAACAGCGTCTCAAAATCATCAACCGTCTTGCAGCGCTCCAGTGCATAACGCATCAGTTCGCCCTCACGGTCCATATTCTTCACGCCGTCATTGCCGTTAAGGTTATAAGACGCCGTGTTCATGACAGCGAAGCCTGCCTCGTTAAATCCCATCCATGCGGCGGTATCACGCAGGTCGCGAGCGTCAAACAGGGCGACAAACTCCATCAGGCCGTCATGAGCCACAATGCGCTCCACCCGGTTGTTCAAGTCGTTGGTGTCGCGGTTTTTCCACATCAGTGGCCGACCATTGGCTGTCAGTTTGCCGCTCACGATAGCCGACGTACAGGCATCGGCCACGACAATCACGCCCAACACTGCTACCAGGGCAATCAACAATCTCTTTTTCATATAATCCGTGTCTTAGTTATATTATCTATCGCAAAGGTAGTGTTTTTTTGCGTTTTCCAACCAATTGACGCCTATTTTTCTAGTATTCTACGGCTTATGATTAATACCCATAATAAAACAGCAAGGCAGCCCCGCGTCATGCGGGGCCGCCCTGTTAATTAGTGATGGTTGAAGTTGTGAGATTACTTCACAACCTTCTTGCCATTGTGGATGTAGATACCACGCTGAGTGGGAGCGTTAACACGGATACCGTCGATGGTGTACCATGCGCCGTTGTCCTCACTGTCAATGGTCAGCTCTTCTACAGCAGTGTGCTTTCTGAAGATCGTGATCTCGCCATAGGACTGGTTCTCGATACCATTATAGAGCTCGGAATCAAGTACCTCAACGAATACCTCATAAACGCCGATCTCAACGGGAGCCTCGGTCATAACCTCACCGGTTTCTACGTTCACGTAGGTTACGATGTAGTCATTGTCACCAACAATTACCTCAACGGTAGCGCCATGAGCCTGGCCATCATACTCTACTGACTCGGGGAAATCAACATCGATCACAGGCTGACCCTTAACGATTTCGAACTCAACAACGTTCACGCCAATGGTGTTCTCAGCAAATACGCCCTCAACGGTGAAGTTGTAAACACCAGGATTGATGTAAGCGCCATCCTCGCCGATGATAATCGGTTCGTTATCGCCAACGGTTACCTCATAGGTCTGAGCCTCGCCATTGTAAACGCGCTCCTCAAGACCGGTAACAGGAATTGAACGAACATCGATCCATCTGAGACCGTCGAGATCTACAGTGTTGTCCAAACCGTCGTTGAAGCGGAGGGCAAGCACGTGGTCGGTGTCACGCTCGGAGTTGAACATCATGTCGAAGGGCAGGTCGAAGTTCTCACCAGATACCAATGCGGTGGGAATGCGGTGCCAGGTGTTCTCATCATCTACCTGATACTCGATGTAACCCTCCTGGCCATAGGGGTGCTCATAGTAGCCCCAGATGTGAGCGGGGTGAGCAACGTTCAGGTCGTTCCAGCCATCAAAGTCGAAGGCCTCAACCTCATACTCGAAGCGGTCCTCACCGGGAACAATGGGCTCCTCGATGTCGATCTCACCAACGCTGATAACCCAAGACAACTCGATGGTCTCGCCTGCCTCAATCACGCGATTCTTCCAGCAGAAGCCCAGACCACAGTCATAGTTGCCGTTCTCCTGCATGTAGTTGTTAATGTTAGTGTTGTAGTTACCAACAATCTGGCTAGGATTGTAGTTATTACGATAATAACCGAACCAGTAGTCATCGATGGGAGTTGCACCAGTAACGCCTTCACCAAAGAGGGCACACAACAGGGGAGCACCCTGAGCGGTCGAGTATTTCATCTTGATGCCATAAACGGCCTCCAGAGAATTTTTCAGGCGCTCCAGTGGAGCTTCGTCATTATCACCAATCATGATATCACCCCAAACACCAGCATTAATCTTCACAGCCTCATCATTATTGTTGGTGAAGGTGTAGATAATCCTAGCAGCAACATCACCCTGAGGAGCAAGACTTGTGGTGCAGGTAACGCCATGGGACTCGGTACCAGTGGCGGCATTCACTTGAACCGCATCGTAACCCTCAACTTGGAATGCAGAAAGGAAACCTGCGCCAGCCCTCTGGGGATAACCAAAAAAGAAACCATTAGCCTCATAGGTTGAGGAATAGTACTGATTACCGATTTTACCGAGGATGCTGACAGCAGTAATATTGCCAGGACCTGCGGCCTCACGCTGCTGGATACTGTAATAGATAGAGGTTTGATCCAACTGCGTAAACTCCGAGGGGAGGCTGTTAAAGATAGCCGACTTCATGGGCGGCTTCTCATCCTGGGCTTGCGATGCAAAAGAGCATGCAATCAAAGCCAACAAAAGAATAGTAATCTTTTTCATAACTGAATGTTTTTAAGTTGTTTATAAAAGTTAATAAAATGAATTCTCATACTAATAATTAATACCTTCAAGCATACAAGGTGTCCCCTTGAGCTATTCTCGCTATGGAGTAACGCCCCAAATTTACTACAAAAATTTGAATAATGAACAATAAAAGTGTTAACAAAATATAAAATTGTCACTTTTTTAGCAGCCGAGGCTACAAATCATAATCACATAAACAATCTATTCGACGTTTAAATAGCACTACTTCAGCTGGATTTCCACAATGGTATCTACACCTGTCGGGGCGGCGGGGAGGAGGATGGTAACGCCACCGCCTGCCGATATGTAGTGCAACTTGGTTTTGCCAGCGAAGAGCCGCACCTGCTTAATGCGCTTGCCATCCAAGGGAAGGTAGAGCGCCTTGTCCTGAAGGTCGAGAATGTGAACATAGAGGGTGTTATCGCGCTGGGTGGTAACGCCCCAGTCATGTGGCGGAATGATGCCGCCTCGCGTGCCATAGATGCTCTCGCCATTTTGCCGCATCCATTCGCCCAACTGGTGAAGGCGCTCAAGGGCCTCGGTGGGCAGGCAGCCGTCAGGACGGGGTCCGACGTTGATGAGCAGATTGCCGTTACGCCCTGCCGCGCGGACGAGGGTGCGGATAATTTCATCACCACTCTTATAATTCTTGTCGGTGATGCGGTAGCCCCAAGTGTTGTTCATGGTCATGCAGGTCTCCAGGGGCAACTGGCTGATGCCGTTCTCGCCAGAATAGCCAGCGGTGTTCTCACCCGGCACGTCCTGTTCAAATATCTGAATATCCTCGCCTGGGAAAGGCACCTCATGGTGGTTGTTGCCAATGAGGCAGGCTGGCTGCAAGCGGTGAATGAGGGCATATTGTTCGTCAAGTTGCCAGTCGAAGGGCACGGGATCGGTGTCATGCTCCCACTTGCCATCGAACCAGATAGCCCCCACGGGACCGTAATTGGTGAGCAACTCTGTCAACTGGTCGTTCATGAACTTGTAATATTGCGGCCAGTTGGTTGTCGAGGGGTCATGGGGCATTTGCTCCTGATGGCGCCCCAGGGGGTAGTCCAAGCGGTGCCAGTCCAAGTGAGAATAGTAGAAGTGCAACTTGATGCCATGGCGCTGGCAGGCATCGGCCAATTCCTTGAGGACATCGCGCTTGAAGGGGGTGGCATCGACGATGTTGTAGTCGCTGGCAGCGCTCTTGAACATCGAGAAGCCGTCGTGGTGACGCGAAGTGATGGTGATGTAACGGGCGCCAGCGTCCTTGATGGCGCGCACCCACTCGTCAGCATCAAAGCGCGAGGGATAAAATCCAGCGGGCAACTGGGCATACTCGTCACGGTCGATGCGCTTATTGAGCATCACCCACTCGCCGTCGGCCAGCATGGAATAGACGCCCCAGTGGATGAAAACACCGAGTTTGTTGTCTTGGAACTCTTCACGGGCCTTCAGATTCTCCTGGCTGGGCACATAGGCGGCCTGCTGGGCCTGAATGCCCACACTTGAGGCTAGAGCCAGCACAAGGGCCAATATTATTCTCTTCACGGTCATCATATTATTTGGTTTTTCTTTTGAACAATCGGCGGATTTTCACAATGAGCCAGCAGAGCAGCAACACAAGAGCCACCAGTGTGCCGACAGCTATACCCGCATACCAGGGGGCCTTGTCAAGCAAGTCGCTGAAGATGGGAGAAATATATTCACTCATGAGCGGGGCGATGAGGCGCCGCTGCTCGGGCAAGGGGTCATTGACAAGATAAATCGAGTCGCCCAGCACCATTGTCGCGCGCTGTGTCGTTTCATAGGCGGGCCAGTAGTGACTAGGGGTACTGGGGTTACCTGTAGTAGCAAAGTTCACCCACATTTGCTGAACCTCGGCTGCAAGGACATGGTTATGTTGGTCACCCGACTTGATCTGACGGCCGGTGTTGAGGACGTAGGACACCTCAGAACCGTGACACGCGCCATAAATCGGGTCACTCAAGGACTTGTTCCAATAGTACATGTAGGTTTTTCCACCTGCTGCGGCATGGCGCTGAGCCATCTCGATGGCGGGTCCACGGAACATCAGGTCGTTGAGCAGTTCGCCGACGGGCCAAGGATTGTCCTCGGGCACTACGTCAAGGAATTGGCTGGTACTCTCACGCTGATCAGCATCGAGCGACATGGCGATATAGCGATACCACAACTGTACCGCCGCTCCAAATTTCTCCTCTCCGCCCATGGCATCTATCCAGTAGCGGGTCTCATCGCTGTTGGAACCAATGAGCATATCGATGCCCGCATTAAAGCCGTCGAAGCGGCTATAAGGGTCCTCGGGGAGGAGGGCACCATCGCGCTCGGGAAAGCGGAAGAACTCGCCCACCTCGTCATTCAGGGCAATTATTAGCTCGGTCGAGAGCGCCTGCAGGTCGGCCACAGTCTTGGCACCAGTCGCGTCAATCACACGCTGGGTCAGACTCTGGCAGTCCTCGCGGCCGCTGGTAAGGGCCACGCTACCACTCTGGGCAATCGCGCGATGAAACAGACCTTGAGCTTCGTCAATGCTAGCGAGAATCATCACACTACCCGCCCCTGCCGAGTGACCGACGATGGTCACGTTGTTGGGATCGCCACCATAGCCTGCGATGTTGCGTTTAACCCATCGCAACGCTTCTACCTGGTCAAGAATGCCCAAGTTGCCACTGCGACTATAGGCCTTGCCGTCGGGCAACGTGGAGAGGTCGAGGAAGCCGAGCAGGCCCAAACGGTAGTTAATCGAGACGAAAACGACCTCAGGGTGCGCTTTGACAAAGTTATTGCACCAGTCGCGAGGATTGGCCGTGCCATTGCTCACATAGGAGCCGCCATGAATCCACACCATCACGGGACGTCGCGCGCCGCGCATGCCGCTAGCCGCCGTCCACACGTTAAGGGTCAGGCAGTCCTCGCCCTGCGGGTAAAGTGAGGCGGCACTGCTCTGGAAACGCGACTGGATAGCCGTGTGGCCAAAATAGCGGGCCTCGCGCACCAATCGGCTATCAGGCTCGGGCTTGGCGACCTGCCACCGACGCTCACCCGTGGGTTGCAGGGCATAAGGGATACCCTTGAACGCCAGGAGATTGCTGTCACGTTCACCCACAAACACGCCATTGGAGGCCTCGACGGCCAGCGAATCGGGATAATCGCCCTCAATGACCTTATTCTCGCCATAGAGCGCCGCCATCTCCTGTTCCAAGGCCGATGGCTCCTGCGGCTGCTGTTGCTCCTCCTGCTTGGAGCTGCAGGCCACCAGCAGCAACAGTGAGATTAGATATAAAGTGATTCGTTTCATATCATAAATAATACTAATTGATGAGTACAAAGGTAGTGAAAGTTACGCATAACTGCAAAAAAAGAGCCCAGTAGTCACAAATCCACAAGAAATGTTGTACCTTTGTACTCAAATATCAAAAAACGAAAAGAATTTATATGGGACTGTTCAAGAAATTATTCTCTCGCGAGAAGAAAGAGACGCTCGATAAGGGCTTGGAGAAAACCAAACAGGGCGTGTTTGAGAAAATCAAACATGCAGTTGCCGGAAAATCGTCGGTTGACGATGACGTGCTCGACAACCTGGAGGAAGTGTTTGTCACCAGCGACGTGGGCGTCGATACGACCGTCAAGATCATTGACCGCCTGCAGGCTCGCGTAGCCCGCGACAAGTATGTGGGCACCGATGAACTGAACGAGCTGTTGTGTGACGAGATCTCGCAGATGCTTGCCGACAATAATAACGCCGAACTCGAGGACTTTACCGTCCCCGAGGACATGAAACCCTATGTCATCATGGTCGTGGGCGTGAACGGTGTGGGCAAGACTACCACCATCGGCAAACTCGCCTATCAGTTCAAGCAGGCGGGGAATAAGGTCGTGCTTGGCGCTGCCGACACCTACCGTGCCGCTGCCGATGAGCAACTGGAAATCTGGGGCAACCGCGTGGGCGTTCCCGTCATCAAGCACAAGATGGGTACCGACCCCGCCGCCGTGGCCTATGATGCTGTGCAGAGCGCCAAAGCCCAAAATGCTGATGTGGTCATCATCGACACCGCTGGCCGCTTGCACAACAACGTGAGCCTGATGAACCAGTTGACCAAAATCAAGAACACCATGCGCAAGGTGCTGCCCGATGCGCCGCAGGAAGTGCTGCTCGTGCTCGATGGCTCGACAGGACAAAACGCCTTTGAGCAGGCCAAACAATTCTCGGCAGCCACCGAGGTTAACGCCCTGGCTATCACCAAACTCGACGGCACCGCCAAGGGTGGCGTGGTCATCGGCGTGAGCGACCAATTCCAGATTCCCGTGAAATACATCGGCCTGGGTGAGCAGATGACTGACCTGCAGATTTTCAACAAGCGGGAGTTTGTGAAATCCCTGTTCGGGGTCACCAAGGATTAACCGAACAGGCTGGAGCTCATGAGGAGAAACAAAATCGACATCATATCGCTGGGCTGTTCCAAGAACCTGGTGGACAGCGAACACTTGATGCGGCAACTGCAGGCGGCAGGCTATAGCGTAGCCCACAACAGCAACCGCGTTGACGGCGAGACCGTGGTGGTCAACACCTGCGGTTTTATCGCCGATGCCCAGCAGGAGTCTATCGACACCATCCTGAACCTGGGCGAGGCCAAGCGTCAAGGCAAAATCCGCAACCTGTTTGTGATGGGCTGCCTGTCGGAGCGTTTTCGTGCCGACCTCATCGAGGCCCTGCCCGAGGTGGACCGTTTCTACGGCAAGTTTGACTGGAAAGGGATGCTCGCCGATCTGGGACACGCTTATCGCGACGACCTGGCCCACGAGCGTTGCCTGACTACCCCATCCCACTACTGCTACTTAAAGATTTCGGAAGGCTGCAACCGATTTTGCGCCTTCTGCGCTATTCCACTCATCACGGGGCGCCACACATCGGTACCGATGCCGCAATTGCTCGACGAGGTGCGACGGCTGGCCGAGGGTGGCGTCAAGGAGTTCAATGTCATTGCCCAAGACTTGTCCTCCTACGGTATGGACCTGGAAGGGCGCATGATGCTACCCGAACTCATCGACCGCATGGCCGATATCGACGGTGTGGAATGGATCAGGCTGCACTACGCCTACCCCACCCAATTCCCCTATGATATCCTTCCCGTGATGGCCAACCGCGCCAACGTGTGCAGCTATCTGGACATTGCCCTGCAGCACATCAGCGACAAGGTGCTGGCCAACATGCGCCGCCACATCGGCCGCCAAGAGACGCTCGACCTGCTAGCACGCCTGCGCCGTGAGGTGCCGGGCATACACATCCGCACCACCCTGATGGTGGGCTTCCCCGGCGAGGGAGAACAAGAATTTGAGGAGCTGATGGACTTCACGCGCGAGGCACGCTTCGAGCGCATGGGCGCATTTGCCTATAGCGAGGAGGCCGGAACGTGGGCTGCCGAGCACCTGAGCGACGACATCCCTCAGGAGGTGAAACAAGATCGCCTGCAACGCCTCATGGCGCTACAAGAGGACATCTCGATGGAAATTCAAGAGCAAAAAGTGGGGCAAACACTGCGCGTCATGGTGGACCGCGAAGAGGAGGATTACTACGTCGGACGCACCGAGTGGGATAGTCCCGAAGTGGATCCCGAGGTTCTTATCAGTAAAGACAAAAAGCTCAATCTGGGCGAGTTTGCCCAAGTGCAAATCACCCAAGCATTGCCGTTTGAATTGATTGGCATTCAACTTTAACTTTTCTTAGGCAAAAGATGCTAGCATAGAGACACTTGGCCAACCGGTCAAGTGCAAACGATTGCGCAAATAATTAATGGATTTGTGCTTTTTTATTAATGTATCTTGGAAATTGTTAGTAATTTTGAGCGACTTTAAAAAAAAGTTTCAGGAAACCAGAACAAACCAACTTTATTCATATTGTTTAACTTAACAACCAATTATCAAGAATGAAAAAATTAACGTTAATTTTATCTATGATGATTGCCCTCATTGGCTTAAATGCTAATGCGGCAATGTACATCGTGGGTGATGCACCTTTCGGTGGATGGAATCCCGGTGCAGGTGTCGAGATGACCGACAACGGCGACGGTACCTACTCCTACACTGTTGAGCTTACTGGTCAAGTAGGTTTCGTTTTTGGCGATGGCCAGAATTCTAATTGGGTCACATTCAATAGCAACTATCGCTATGGTCCTGCCACTGGCAACACAACCATTCAAGCTGGCAACTGGATTGCCACCCAGAAGGCTGGCGATCATGGCTGCTATTTCTTTACTGGCACTGGCGACAGCTACGTATTCACCTTTGACAAGACAAACAGTCGTTTCAAAGTTGAGGGTTATGTTGCTCCCATCGAAGAGTCCTATACCGTTTGCGGTGACAATGCAACTATTTTCGGCACCACTTGGGATCCCGAAAACACCGCCAACGACATGACTCTGGACACAACCGACGGTCTGTACAAGTTGGTAAAGGAGAATGTTGTGATTGATGCTGGCACCCTTTATTACAAGGTGGCTAAGAATCATGGTTGGGCCGAAAGCTGGGGTGATCCTGAAGGCCCCAGTGGCAACCAGAACTACGTTTTCAACGAGAATGGCACTTACAACCTGACATTCAAGTTCAACCTTGAGACCAAGGAAGTTTCTCTTGATGCAGTTCAGACCCAGGTAGGTCCCGAGATCGATCCTATCACTGGCCACCTCTATATGGTAGGTCAGGTGAACGGCAATGGTTGGGATCCCTCTCAAGCTATTGAGATGGTTAACGATGGTGATGACGACACCTTCACCCTGGCTAACGCTCATATCACCGATTCTGGTAACGGTTATGGCTACTTTAGCTTCATGGCCATGCTTGGTTTAGACGCTCAGAGCTATCCCGCTGACGGTTACCGCATCGGCGCTGCCGAGGATGGTACCGACGCTGTTCTTGACGAGTTTGTTGACATGGGTGGTTTCGGCTCAATAGGTGCTTTCAAGATTGAGCCTGGCTACTACAACATCACCGTTGTGCTGAGCGCTGGCGAGAATGGCAAGCTGAAACTGACCGCTGGCCAGGCTCCTGAGCCCGTCATCGATGACGTTTACATCATGGGTGATGTGAACAACATTGGTTGGAACGCAATGACTCTATTGGTTGGGCAAGCATTGCTCCCTTCCGCTTTGGTCCCGTCAGCGAGGGCGCATTTGTAATGACCGAGGAACTGCTCGGCAATGAGTGCTCTCTGGCTACCGATGGCAGCTACCAGTCTATCGCTATCCCCGAGGGTACCTGGACTGTTACCGTTGACCTCGTGAACAACAAGTTCACCATCAACGGCGAGTGGCCTACCGACACCATTACTCCCGAACCCGAGGCTGACGTTTACATCCTGGGTGACGTGAACAACATTGGTTGGAACGCTACCGATGGTGTGAAGATGACCTTCAACGAGGGTATCTACACCGCCAACATCACCACTCAGAACCAGGGCGACCTGGGCATTGCTTACTTCGGCTTCACCAAGAAGCTCGCCGAGACCAATGACTCTATTGGTTGGGCAAGCATT
>CACYGX010000022.1 GCA_902774055.1 uncultured Bacteroidales bacterium | reverse complement strand
CTCGGGATCCTGCTCATCACGGTGCAGCCATCGGCAGGCGGCCACAAAATCCTCGTAGCAGCTGAAGGTGTACAGGTCAAGCCACATGCCAGCCAGCGGCCTCCCTTCATTGTACTTGTGATAGGTGCAAACGAACACGGCGGGATGGCCGCTGCGGTAATCATACTTGTGGAAATCCAAATCGACCTCCTCAAGCTCATCGCATTTATTGAGATTGCTTGAGCTGAGATAGCCTTTTACAACTTGCTCTTGAACACTGGTGCTGTCAGCACCGCTTGCAGGATTGATAGAAATTGAATTGTTGTCCATAACAGTAAAAATTAAAAAGTTAAACATTCATTGATCTTGCCTTCGCTTCGATCGCCTTTACACTGCCTGCAAAGTGCGGCTGTGACACACCTAAAGCAAGGCTTGCCCGGGAATTACTACCCGAAGGGCTGGAGAATTTCCGAAGGCAACTCGTCTCGGCCTTGCGTGTGGGTAAGCCGCAATACCTTTGCAGCGTAAAGGCATCGAAAGCGAGGGTGAACAAGTCATGGATGTCTTGGTGATTTTTACGGACAACAGGTTATTTCTCCTGCAAGCGGTTGCGCCCAAGACGGCGACAGGAACAAGAGCTGAAAAAGACAAGAGAATTAGATTACCTTTTGAGGGTTGCATTGATATAGAAGAAAAACAGTTATAAACTTCTAAATTCATACTACAATGAAAACGTTAAAGCAAATATTAGTTGTCGTGATGATAGTTCTGGTGACCGTTTCATCATTTGAGGCCGAAGCTCAGTCAAGAACGTCGAAGAAGGGCAATAGGACAAAGGCCAGAACGACGAAGACCGTGGCGCCAACGCCTAGTGAAATCATCGAGGGAATCGGTATGCTGGCCAAGCAAATGTCCTCACAGTGCCCAATGGATTTTAATGATGGGTTGGGAATTCTGGAGTCGGTTTCATTCAAAAACAAGTGTTTCAGTATGACGTATTCCCTCACAGACAAGTACGAAGACTTAGTTGGCACTTACATGAATAGTGATTACAGCTATCTGGATTATCATGTAAAGCTTACCATCTCCAGAATGATAAAGGCTATCGGCGTTTCAGCCAACACTTTTGCCAAGACGGGAATCTCATTCCACATCACCTTCAAAGACAATTACGGCGATGTCCTCTGGGATGGCAGAGTTACCCCCAACGAATATGTGTCCTTTTATAACGAGTTGACAAAGAACGGAGGTGTGCCGTCAAAGAATCACACCTTCAACTTGGAATCCTTTAGGCAGATGGTGAAGTCGTGGGACGCAAGCACACCTCAGGATTTGGGCGATGGAATCACGCTTGTAGGGGTTTCAATAAACGGAACAAATATTTACTATGATGCCACCACACCTTACAGCTTTGTGATGATATATGAGTTGCTGGATGAAGAGGAAGAAGAGGAGGTGAGAGAAGAAGTTGCCCAGGAACTGTATGACCTGTATCACGCTTTGGACTCGAAAAAGGATACTATACTTGATAACATGATCAAGTTGGGCATCACCATCAATTACCGCTATTATGCAGGAAGTGATGATATCCCTTACAGGACCATCAGCTTGCCAGCCAGCTACATCAAGAGGGTTGGTAGTAAAAGACGATAATGGCCCTAAATCATTAAAATAGTATGAACACACATAGCACATCTAAGGGCAAATCATGATGCCTAAAGATGTGCTTTTCATTCATTTTAGCTGAAATATTTCGCATTATGAGGATAAAATAATAACTTTGTAGTTTGTATTGAATTATCCTTATGCAATGGAAGATTTCAGCCAAATAGTGACCAACTGGTTCGTATCCTTGAGAAATCCGTTTATCAATTACATCCATAAGGCTTTACCTGTTTTGGGACTTGATGAAATTGAGGATATCTATAGTGAGACGTTTATTGCCATTAGAAAAAACTTATTGGAAGGTAATGTCGCTTCAGGTACTAAGTGGAAAGCCTATATTTTTCAGATTGGCTATAATATGGCTGTAAACAAGGCAAAGCAATCTAGCCGGTACGTTCAAGTAAAAGAAATGACTTCAAATGATGATATTGACGCTACTGATCGGTTTGAGACCTACCTTTCATTACAGGAGGTAATGGAGGAAGAGGATAATGAAACCAAATCACAACGTCTGTCCATTCTTGAGCGTGAGATTAAATACTTACCGGAACCTTGTGAAACCATACTCAAAGATTACTACTATGGTGGGTTTTCAATGGCAGAAATCATGTCTGAAATTCATTACCAATCCACAGATTCAGTAAAATCGATGAAGAATAGGTGCATGAACAAGCTGAGAGAGAGAATCAAGTTGGCATTAGGTTTGTTGAACTAATTAAAGCATGAAGAGATGAACAATTACAAGGACAATATAGACATGTTTGACGCTTATCTGAATGGGACGATGAGCAATACAGATAGATCAGTTTTTGAGTCTCAACTAAAGGCAGATGCAAACTTGAGCCAGGAGTTTTCTATTCATAAGGAACTCATTGCAGGCCTTCAGCAAGCCGGGACAAATGCCGACCATGAGTTTGAGAATGCCCTTAAACATCTCTCAGACCAAGAGATGGAAACAATCACAGAAAGGATATCGATAAGAAATAAAATCATTCCACAGGGACGAGTTGTTCCCTTGAGGAAAGTCTATAGTTGGGTTGCTGTCGCTGCTGCCGTTGTCATGATTGCAGGTGCAGGTGGATACCAGTATCACCAGATCCAAACAAGAAATAGGCTGTGTGACGCCATCTTTACTGCTGGTTTTAATCCAGATATGACTTTAACTAGAAGTGGAGACCAAGGAGATTCTGAAGCTTATTCAGAGGCTATCAACAGACTTAAGCATGGCGAAACGGTTGATGCTATCTCCGCTTTGGAAAAACTATATTCCGAGGCTAATGATGAAATGAGGATTGAATATGGTACGTCCCTGGCCTACGCCTATGTCAAAGCACATGATCTTGATAAGGCTTGGGAGACGATTAATAGTGTTAAATCTATCAGCCAGCAATTGTATGGCGAAACTCCTCTCGAACTTGAATCCCTTATCCAAGCCATGAGTGGTCAAAATCTAAAGTAGAGCTCCATGAAACGGTTGCTGTTCATACTTATCGCTGTATTGGCCGTCTTGTCTGTGAATGCCACCAAGCGGGCTCTGTTCATCGCCGTTGGGAATTACCCGGCTAAGTCTGGATGGGTCAATATCAATTCTCGCAATGATGTTGACCTATTAGTGCCTGTATTTAGACAAGCTGGTTTTAAAGTTACAACATTGGTAGATGAACAGGCAACCCATTCAGGAATCTCTAATGCACTGAAGACGTTAACTGCTCAATGTAAGAAGGGAGACCAAGTATACATTCATTTCTCATGTCATGGGCAGCAGATGATAGATTTGGTGGGTGATGAATCAGATGGCTTAACCGAGACGATGGTACCATATGATGCTAAAAGAGAACCGTCAAAATCATATCATGGACAGAACCACTTCACGGATGACCAACTCAACCAACACCTGAATGACCTCAGGAAGAAACTGGGTAAAAAAGGACAGCTGATGGTTACCTTGGACGCTTGTCATAGTGGAGATGGAACCCGGGGTGACGACGATGAAGAGCTTAACGATTCCATCATAGGTGAGCAGCGTGGGGTCAGTGATATATTCTGTCCGAATCCTCCATACAACAAAAAAGTCGTTTATCAAGGTCACGCCTTAAAAAAGCCCAAGGGCAGGGGCTACTCCTCGATGATTGCTTTGAGCGCTTGTCAGCCCAATCAGGTCAGCCACGAATACAAAGACCGCCGGACTGGTAAATCCTATGGCCCACTCTCATACTTAATCTGGCTGGAAGTAAAGAATTCCAAAAATATCAACTTCAAACAACTAGCCGAAGCGATCCTCAAGAATAAGAACTATGCGATGAAACGATACCAACAGCCTTATTTAATAGTAGAATGAAACAGAAAATGCGAATAATACAGCTCTTTTTGTTGATTCTCTTTACCGTTATACCAACGTTATCTTGGGGGAACACAGAGGACTCTCATCAACGGATTCAGGAGGTGATCAGTTGTCTAACTGATTCTAGACTAACCGAAGCCGATTCGTTAGCGTCTTTGATAGATGACAATGATATCGAGCAACTCGATTCTTTGCAGAAGAACTATTATTACATAAAGGGGCTGGCAAAATATGGAGTGGCTGATGACGAAAAAGCCATTTATTATTTTGAAAAAGCAAGGGAATTATTCTTGAAAGAGGGTCTGTATGACTATAATTTCCTAAATATGACTCTGTTTTTATGTGATAGTTATGTGAACAAAGGAGATTTTAATACCCCTGCGTCTTATTTAAGAAAGGCTATAATTCGATATGTTGACCAGTTTGAAGCCAATCCCTCATATGCGGTTGAATTATATTCTCAGTTAGCGGATGTATATTTCGCTAAAGGAGATACCCTATGGTCTGATCGGGTTCATGTAGAAAAGATAGAATACTATCTGATAAAGGACTATATGAAGATGCATCCAAACGATACTTTAGGTAACCAGATTTTAAATAGTTACAATAGTTACAGAACTATGGTGGATCAATATAGTAACTTACATAATATCCATGACGAAGTATTTATTGGCAGTGCTGGATTAGAAGCTGAGAATCTGGCGAGAATTGATGCAAATAAAGAAGCTGAATGGTGCTATCTGTATAGCATTAGATTATCATCTAAATATATTGAAGGGTTTTCAGATTTAACGATGTTTGCGTATATGAATTTATTAAGATTATATGCTGAACAAAATATAGAAAGCTTCAATGTACTTTTCCCCAAGGCAATTGAATATGCTGAACGAGATCCGTCGAAGTATTATAATGAGTTTTACGTTTCACAAATCTTTGGAAATATCTTTTTTGAACAAGGAGATACACAACAAGCTTATCTCTTGTACAAAAGATGTGTCTCCTATCTTGATTCAGGGAATCATGTGGAGGATGAGATTAAGCATAAAACAAGCATCTATAAGTCTTTGATGGCTATTTGTAATGATTTGGGCTACTACCAAGAAGCACTGAATTATTATCCATTCCTAGAAAACCAACTTTCTAAAGATGACGGCGAAAGATACGATAACTATAAATTCAATGTCGCCATAGCTTTAATGGGAATAAAAGAATATACGAAAGCATTAACTGTGTTTGAAGAATTGATTCAGATGAAGGCATCCTTGAATGATACATTGAACCAAAAGTATATTGAATATTGTCTATTAAAGGGAGCCAACCTCATACTACTTAACAAAGATATCGAAGCTATATCAATTTTTAATGGCCTTTATGATTGTCTACAAAGCCATTCAAATGACATAGCTGGTCTTCAAAGTTGGGTGTATTCCTCTTTGGCCTCAGGGCTAATGGAACTTGGTGATTATCAGAAAGCGCTAACGATGTTAGAGAGAAGTTCGGAAATTGAATTAAAAGAGTCTGGTCGAGTTTCTGAATCGACAATTAATGATATTAACGAATGCAAGAAACACATATGAAACGCGTCTATATAATCATATTCATCTCGTGGTTTGCTCTTTATTCGATTGGCCAAAATCGCTTCACGTCCAACCCAAAGCTTACAGATAGAGTTGAGGCGATTAGCGATTCAATTGACTTAGGAAACGAAGAAGCTCTCTTATCTGTATTGATTGAAATGAGAGACTCTTTAGAGCATACACCTGTATTCGATGCCTATAACTATGTACATGTGGTTTGGTGCATGAATAAAATCTTTGGAGCCCAGGAGAATCTAGAAAAGTATGACAACTCTATTAAAGGAGCGTTTAGTCTTTTTGAAAAAAAAGGTAAGAAAGATGACCCATGTTTAAGGACGTTATATCTGAATCGTGGGAATCTATGGCAATATTTAGATAATCTGTCAGAAGCTAAAAAAGATTTCATATTTGCAAAGAATTTGTATGAGCAAACAAATGATACGACCGAAGAGTATGCCGTATGCTTAATGAATCTTTCTACGGTTTTGGTGTCTGGGTATGAAGCATACGATCTGGTTAACTCAAGGCTTTATTTGGAAGAAGCGAAAGAAATATTAGATAATTATTTCCAAGAAAAAAAGAACGCGAAGAATGCTGCATATTATTATGACCTAAATAATATTGCAATGATTTACGTAAGAATGGGGGATTGGGCAGCATCACGAGGTTTATTGGAAGAGATTCTTGCTAGTACACAAGAATCAGATGAATTATTTCGTGGAATTCGTGTTCTGGCTACTAATAATTTGTGCTATTGTTTAATACAAGAACAAAAATATGAAGAAGCATCGATTATCGCAAAGGAAGCCATAAAGGATATTAAAGAATTTAGGGCAAAGGAGCCGATGTACCAAAATATTATTCTTAGCTTAAACCAAGCTAATGATCCTGCAGTCGACGAATGGCTATCGCAATACAATAAATTTGTCAGAGTTCACGTGTCTGACGTCTTTTCATCCTTTTCCGAAAGAGAAAGAGAGGCATATTGGACAGACCAAGCTCAGGCACTACTTGCATGCAACAATGTGGTAGCGAATAAAGGGAATCGTTCTTTATCGTTGATCATGGCATATGATAATGCTATTTACACGAAAAGCATGTTGTTAGAATCCAATTCACTTCTGCCGAAAATAATTAACAAAAGTGGTAATCCCGAACTGATAAATAGTTATAAAAGATTGATTAGCCTGAAGGATAAGCTAAATGACAAGAATACTCATCAGGACTCTATTTTAGATCTTCAGAAAAGAATCAACATTGTTGAAAAAAAACTGATAAGTTCAATTTCAAATTTTGGAGAACAAGTGGTTGATGAGATTCCATCTTATCAGATGGTGAGAGGTACTCTTGGGAAAAAAGAGGTTGCCATAGAGTTCATTGTGATACCTGAGATTGACGAGAGACCATATAAATACTATTATGGAGCTTTGATAGCTCGGGCAGATTATGAGAACCCCGTACTTGTTAGAATATGTGAAATGGACACATTGGATGAAAGAATAGAGAACCAGTATGGTAAGATAGGTATTAATGATTTCTATGACGTTAAAAATGACACAATTTATCAACTATTGTGGAAACCCCTTGAGCCATATCTTCGTAAAGGAGATAACGTTTATTGTTCATTAGTCGGTGAATTGAGTAAAATTAATTTAGCTGCTTTATCAAATGGAAAGAAGAGATTGATGGACATCTATAACGTTTCCATCTTGACCTCTACAGGAAACCTCGTCGAGATGAAAGCTGCTACGAGCACAGGATACAAGTCCGCTCTTATTTATGGAGGCATTGATTATTCGGAGTCTCCAGAAGATATGGCTCATGAATCAGAACGGGTGAGAAATTCATTTAGCGACTTCCTGGCAACACGATCTATAGATGTAAGAGGAAATTGGAGCAATCTTGCAGCAACGGGATTTGAGGCAGCACAAATTGAGACAGAACTGAGTTCTAATAATGTCAATACTATATATTTAAGCGGACGAGACGCAAACGAAGAATCATTTAAATCGCTAAACGGGAATGCTCCAGATATACTACATATTGCGACTCATGGATTCTTTTTCCCTGAACCGAAAAACAGGAAAGCGATGTTCTTCAATAATCTTAACAGCTATACCCAGAAAGGTGAGAGTATGTTCTATAGCGGATTGTTATTTGCCGGTGCAAATAATGTCTGGAATGGTGTAAACGTTCGTCCAGATGTGGATGATGGCGTCCTTACTGCCGATGAGGTATCTAGAGTAGATTTGAGTAACTGCAAGTTAGTTGTTCTTTCAGCTTGTAATACTGGATTGGGAACTGTTGATATTGTGGATGGAGTGTTCGGCCTGCAAAGAGGATTCAAACAGGCTGGTGTCGGATGCATTGTCATGAGTTTATGGAAAGTAGATGATCAGGCGACAGCTGAACTTATGATAGCTTTTTACCAAAGTCTTAATGCCGGTAACACACCACATAAGGCTTTAGATTTGGCTAAAAGAAAACTAATCAAGGATAAACGATTCCATGAGCCTTACTATTGGGCTGCATTCGTTCTCCTTGATTAGATTAATGTCCCTAGAGCTTTTACTTATTTTGTGGGAACTTTGCCTCGACTAAAATAAGCCTCACGGGTATCTTTATTTCGACATACTTTAATGGCATTTTCATTGCCACATTTCTGTGCTAGTTCAAGATATTTTTTGCATTTCTTTTTGTCTGCCTTTTGTCTATAACATTGGCTCATCCACCAATATGTCCATCCTAATAAATTATTGTCCTTTATTACAGGCAAGTCTGATTTGACGTTATTGTCTTCAGCAGCAAGGGAAATAGCTTTGGTAAGACAAGAAATCGCATCATCGTATCGACCCAATGCATAGAAGATCTGGCCTAAATTCTCTTGGTCAAAGCCCAATGATGTCTTCGTGACTCCTTCAGATTTAACCAGCATTTGTTTTTGCTTATATAGTAGAGCCTGATCGTTATAGCCGAAATAGTAATTACAACGCCAAAACAAGTCGTAAATTGATTCGTTAAAGTTACGCTTGTTTAAATTCTCATAAAGCGAGAGCCACTTTTTACAGACATCATAGCATTCTTTATACTTGTTCTCTCGTTTATAGCACCATGCAAGATGTTCAAGATAAACATAATCTAATTCATAGATCTCCTCTGCTTGAACGTAATATGAAATGGCTAAAGCGTAATAGCCCTTCTTGCTACTCTCAACGGCTGACTGTATAAGCTGCTCTCGTCGCTTGCCCTCGCCTGCTGTGTAATTATTTATGACTAATTTATTACCATTGATTGTGTAACTTCCTAACTTTTGAAGAGCTGATTGGCCCATCAACAATGGAGCAGATTGCTCGGCAATCACAATAGCTTCTACATTCTTCAAATGGAGACCACCAATCTCGATATCTTTTATCCTTAGTTTTAAATGATCAACGATGCTGCCATCTGCAATAGAAGAATAACCCACTCCATAGAAGTCATCTTCTGAAAGGTAGCCATACCTAAGAAGGGCTTCAGCTCTCGACATAGATAAACATACATTCGATGCTCCAGTATCTAGTATGAAGTCCATCCCAAGACCATTAACACGGCAAGGAATTTTATAGACTCCACCATCATACACCATCTGAACAATTGTCTGAGAGGCTGCAAATTGATTGCAAAGTGCGACAACAACCAATATTAGGATATTCAATTTATTCGTTTTCATACGCTTGAGAATTAGATGCCGTTAAGGTATGATATAATAAACCGAAATTGTTTCCTCTGTAGTTGTTAATACATCAACTCCAATTGGCGCTGGCACAGAGTCGGGAAGTTCATCTCCTCTCGTGAAATCCATTAATGCAAAATCAGATAATTCAGCTTCACCTTCATCACCCCGGTTCACACTTCCAGCACTTGCATATTTGTCTTTTTCTTGATTCTGAGTAAATAGCGATTCCAGGTAACTCTTCGTTACTTTCATTGGGGCCTTCGCTTTCTTGATGAGCTTCCTTATTTTATTATTGCATGAGGTATTGATATAATATCTCTTATTGCTTTTAGTATCAACGAACAAGAGATATCCATTATCCTCAATTCTGATGGTCACATTCTCGTTAAGAGTTTGCCCGATAGTGATAACTTTGCCATTGGCTTTAGCTTTTGACGCCTTTTCAACTTGATAAGGCTGGGCATTAGCACTTATGAAGCATAGAGTCATCATCAATGTGATGAATACAAATATCTTTCTCATTTGAATATATTGTTATTTAAGAGGGAATTCTTGAGAATCCACCAGTTATGATTTTTAGACAATGCTTTAATCGCAGCGTTATAGATGCGACGGCTCTCAATGAGTATACCAAGGGCTGCCAGAATGAGTACTGCATCTATGTATTTGCTGTGATATACGAATACTAGCAATATAATCCATGTCACGATCGCCATGAAAACAATCGTAGCAATTCGAAGAAGTAACTTGGAATCGATCAGGAAATGGCCGAGTGCACTATCTCGTTTGTGTAGTCGCTGGAATCCAAGATCAATGAACACTTCGAACAGGTAACAGAGAATAAATGCAATCAATAGATTAGTCCATTTACTGAAATACTTGATATCAGAATGGTTCCTGATGGTGTTGAGAGAGTAAGCCTGTACCATCACACCGGGCATCTTACCTATTGGGGTGTGCCACATGTCTGATTCATCGGTAGTGCTTCCGATCAACACGATGTGGTCCCTTATTAAGTCCTTACTATTGTCTATAGAGTCGTAGGCTACCGTCGTGAATTTGGTGCTGTAGTCAATCGAAAGTTTGCTGCTTGGTTTAAGAGCGATAGAATCATTGAGAGACATCGCTACCGCGACGGGGAATGAATAAACGTTGTTACCATCCAGAGTTTCTTCGGTCAACATCTTACGGATAGTTGTATTCTCAAGATTGTCATCGAGGTTAGTGAAGCCAGATGACACGGACAAAGAGTCTGCAAAGAACGAACTAGATTGGTTTATAAATGATTGGCTAGTTGGGGCATAATCGAGAAGCTTCGTAGCCCACACTGTCTTGGATGTCATGTTTGAAGCTGTATGGAACAGGTTATAATTGTCTTCCGGTTCCCCTTTAATGCTTTCAAAAATGATGTCCACGCCAATTATCCACGGCTTAAGGGAATCGACAGCGGAAATACACTCTGCGATGCTACCACGATTATACTCATCCTTGATATCTACAATAGTTATGTCCTGATTGACTTGACTCGATTTGTTGGTTATTTGGAAAAACACGTCAGTGGTGGACATATCACTCATAGCTCTTTTCACAGGAGAGAAGAGGGATAGCCCACTGACTGCAGCATATAATAACCATAGTATAACGAAAGCAAATATCGTTATCAGCCAATGATCCAGGTGGAAGAGATATTTAAGCAGTTTAGTCATAGCCATATTGATAACTTGCAAATATAGTTATTATTTTTGGTTTAGGTTCAATTGGTGCAAAAAAGATGCTACCCCCATTTTTTTGATAATTCTTGATTACCTGAGTGGAACTTGATTGATATAGAGGTGTAAAGATTAAAGTTGAACTAAATAATGAACTACGATGAAAACAATTAAGTATTTGATGTCAGTTGTCCTAATAGGGGCCATGTTTATTCTGTATTCTTGCACTGAGAACTCTCAAGCAATGCCGCAGCTGGACTCTAATCGAGTCTATTCCACATTAAGCTTTTCTGACGAAGAAGTTGAGGCAACAAGCGATGAAGAGGTATATATCTGCACAGGACCTAGTTCCAAGAGATATCACAAAACCTCTGATTGTATGGGACTAAATTCTTGCAGTGCCGATGTCAGGTGCGTGACAATCGGTTATGCTGAAGAACTTGGCCGGACTCCCTGCAAGCGGTGCTATTAAACTGAAATTAAAAAGATGATGCAGAACACTTGCTAACTTAAAGAATTGTGACGATATTTGCAGTTATAAACACTAAAACCAGAAACGATATGAAAAAGTTTATTCTTTTACTGATGGTATGTTTGATGCCATTCGCTATAAATGCCCAAGTCAAGTCAAATGGGAATTCAACAGGATCCCGGAATCATAATTCATATTACGAAAAAGGAACAGAAGATCGTGATGTTACGAAGACTCTCAAAGAGGAAGTTGTCGTAAAATCAAACGAAAAGCCCAAGGAGGTAAAAGTGGAGACATTTCGCTCAGTTGAGCAGATGCCGCAGTTCCCGGGTGGAGAAATAGCATTGATGAAGTATTTACAATCACACATTAATTATCCTCCAACAGCTGCTAAGTATGATATTGAAGGTAAGGTTGTTGTTCAGTTTGTTGTGAAGAAAGATGGGAGTATTGGTGAAATCAAAGTTGTGAGATCAGTTGATCCTGAATTAGATGCAGAAGCTATTCGCGTTTGTCGTTCTTTGCCTAATTTCATTCCAGGTAGGCAGAATGGGGTTCCTGTTAATGTGTGGTATACAATACCTGTGACCTTCAAGCTAGAAAGGAATAATCAAGTATCATCAGTCCCAGTGCAAGATTCCGAAAGCAGCGATTATGACTATACTCGTGATCTTCTCAGAAAGTTTATTACTGAAGCTCAGAATAGTTTACCAATGAATATGGGGAATGGATTAACCATGACAAGTATAGATATTGTTGATGACAAAGTTGTTTATATGTTTGATAATGATGAGTCAGCTATGACTGTTGAATTGCTGAAGGGTATGAGGGATCATAGTACCGATACTTATGGTCAACGGCAGTTAGCTTCCTACGTGCTAAAGGCTGAAGACGAAGTATCTCGTGGGCTAATCATCTTAATTGCAGTGAACGAGATGGGAATCCAATACTACTTCAGAAATAAGAAGCAAAATAGTTTGATTACCCTTGACGTTTATCCGCAGACGGTAAAGTCATATGTAGAAGAAAACTTTTAATAGTAACCTATTTCTTTTTTTGTTGTTATGCAAAATCCAAAGGAAGAATATATTGGCTGCCTTAGTTTGATCTTGATACTTTGGTTGGTAGGGGGCGTTGTTTCTTTTTTCGCCAGTATCGTTTATGTTATAGCCATGCCGTTACCCGCTGTCGCAATATTTGTTTTAATCTGTGAAGTCGTCTATTTAGTGGGACTTTTATTCATGTTGATGCGCAAGAAGAGCGGCTTTTATCTATTTGTTGGGTCCTGTGTGCTAATGTTGCTGGCCGGTCTATTATACCCTGAGTCATTTGATGATACTTGGGTATTTAGAATTCCATTAGCTTTACTTCTGATCTTGATACTTATGGCTATTAAGAACAAGAAAACCAAACTGAATGGCTATCAAGTCCTTGGAATCGCTGAATCAGACGAGGATTTTGAAGATGGAGAAACGATTAATGACGATGTTCAGATAGAAGCTTCAGAAACAGATGCTTCAATCAGTAAAGAAACTATCACTGAGGAGTCAACTACTTCATCTTCAGATACAATATCGCAGAACAATGATCTGGAACTCATCAGCAACGAAGGTGAGATCAAAAATGACAATGAAGAGGTAAAGGATGGTCTGGCATCGTTGGTAAAGGAAGACGAAACCAAGAAAGAGATAATCGTAAACACAACAAAGAATGAGAGCTCAGAATCTTCCCCATCAGTTGTGGGTCCTGTAAAAACCGATGTTGATGTGAAGAAATCCAAGAACAGAAAAAACTGGATTATTGCCGCCATTTCGTTGGCAACAGTTCTCCTTATATCTGGAGTGGTAATCAGTTTATCCCAATGCGATCGGAAGACACCAGAAGAAATATATAAAGAGGCAAAGGCTTTGATCGACAATAATCAGTATGAAAAAGGAATTGCTGAATTAGAGAAGATCCAGGAGAACTACATCCCGGCCAAAGCATTACTGGGTAGCCTCTTAACCTCTAATGATAGTGTCAACAAAAACTTAGTTCGCGGAGAAAAATTGTTATGGGAAGCGTTTGAGAAGAATGATACAAACGCAGGAATTAATCTGGTTGATCTTTATTATACAAGAGCTAATTGGGACACGATATATAAAGTTGCTGATAAATTGGCTGCACTGAATACCACTAAAGGGTATAGAGCTCTTGCTTGGCTTCATTGGACTGACAAAATAGGTGGAGAAATAAACAAGCATAAAGACTATTCTAAAGCAGAATATTATGCACTTCAGTTTGCTGAAAAGGACTCGTATTGCTGTTTTTATTTGGGTTGGATGTATGATGAAGGAGGTTATGGAATTAAAAAGGATCCTGCAAAAGCATTTTATTGGTTTAAACGTGGCGCTGAATTAGGTGACTCCTATAGTTGTTCAAATCTTGGAATATTGTACCTTAATGGGCGCGGAGTAAATATTAGCAATAAAAAAGCCTTTGAATCTTTTAAGAAGGCCGTTTCATTGGATAGTGCAAATGAACACGCGTTGTATAATATCGGCTGTATGTTTTATGATGGACAATATGTAAAAGCTAATAAAGACTCTGCAAGGTATTATTATCAAAAAGCAGCCAAATTTGGTAACGAAGAAGCGGCAATTACTCTAGAAAATGATTTTTAACTACTGCAGATACTAAAACGTAGATTGAGTCATTCATGGACAATACTACGACACCAAATCGGTACCGCTCAATTGCTATAGACGGTGCCGATTTTCCATTCTGTCCGGTTCCAGAACCAGTTAAAAGCTCTATGGATGCCAGACTGTGATATTGTGAGTTAGCTATTACTTGATGACGTCAACCATTTCTTGTTTCATCTTATGGTCGATTTCTCGGTAGCGAGCAAAGGCACGGCTTCCTGGAGCGTGACCTGTCAGTTCGCTGACGAGGGCCTGATCCTTGAAAACGCTGTAGATTATGCCGGTGAAGGTTCTTCTTGCCATGTGACTGCTTGCCACTTCGTTGATGGGGCGTATTTCTTCCTCGCCGGTCAACGAGTTGCGTACGACGACATTGCGTGTGACACCTGCAATCGTGAATATCTCTTTTATGGCTTCATTGTACTTCTGGTCGCTAATGAAAGGTAACAATGATTTGCGATTAGGGTCAGTATACCGCTCAATGATATTAAGCGCAGTTTCGTTGAGGGGGATTTTCAATGTCACAGGATGCCCTGTTTGTGTCTTGCGGGCAATGTAGTGTATCTCCCCATTGATGAAATTATCCTTGGTCATGCGCTTCAGGTCGCTCACACGGCAGCCGACGCAGCAGTGAAACACAAAGATGTCACGTTGCACGGCGAGTGCCGGGCGATGGCTTAAGTCGGTCTGCTCAATTTTGTGCCGTTCCTCGATAGTGATGTAATAGGGTGTACCATAGACGTCTTGAGAAATTTTGTACTCTTTGAACGGATCGTTTGTCGTGAGGTTCTTTTTAATGGCCCAGAAGAAGAATGTTTTGATTTTTTTGAAGTAGCCATTAACCGTATTCTGACCTCGTTCGGCAGGGGTGCGACTCTCGGGAACTGCCTGAATGATCTGAGGGAACATCTTGAGCAATTGATGCTCGTTCTTGATGTAGTCTTCCAAGTCGTGCAACATAGCATCGTCCATGCCATCAAGTGTGAGTTTAAATTTGGGTTGCAGTAATTGGCGGTATAGTTCATACCTTTGCAGAACACGGCCAATCACGTTGAAGTGACGACGTCGGCCTATCGACAATTCTCGACTTTCCACAAACGTATTGTAGGCTTCAAAGAATGATGGCGATTTGGGCTTGCGCGGCCCGCTGCCTTTCTTGACTGCCCCTGTATTTGCTACGGCTTGTCCCATGGTAAACTCATCAATTTTCTTTGATAACCATCCCTTAGTGATGTTCTCAATGCCATCCACAAGAATGCAGTTGTCAATATGAGCGATCATTCGTTCAAGGCTTTCTTTTATTTCTGCGGTGTGCTGAACTTCGGGAGTTTTAAGTCGTGCTATCGAGAGGACTAGCCGTTTTGACTTGCGTCCTTTGCTGCTCAAGTAGTGCTCCCAGCGCACATGTTGAGGATTAACGAACAAATGTGTTGAAGCCTGCTGGTCAACCTTGCCGAGGCGCAGGCGAAGCTGCAACTCCGACCTCCCGGTGATGTTGACCTTTTTCGAGATGGATAATTCGTATGCCATAATGCCAATGATTTTGTTGACGCAAAGGTACTGTAAATAAAATAAGCCACCAAGAAAAACCTCCATTATTTCCCCATATAAGCCAGATTTTTTATTTTTAGTGATGAGCCAGAATCAAGTGGGCGTAGAATCATCATAACATAACAAATATCTGATATTTAATTACTTATTATAACATCTTTTTAAAACGAAAATACAAGCCAATTCATATTTTATGACCCCACCGGGGTCACCTTGAGGAAAGCCAAATGACTTGTAATGAGCCGTTTGGCTTTTTCGTTGTCAACCATTGGCTTTCATTGTGGAAAATAGGGACGGTTCTTTTGATGTAATTTTTGGGGAGGTGATGGCTGCTGGGTGGTGCATCATTGGGACGGTTCTTTGTGATGGGGTCGCTTCGCGCAAAATGGGCTGCGCCTTAGCCATTAATGCAAGCATTATGGCATTCGGCTTGCACCATCTTTCGCTTCGCTTTGGCCAGTCAAAAGAACCGTCCCTATTTTCAGACGCGCGAATACTTGTTTCTTTCGGTAATTGTCTGTACCTTTGCACCCAAGGACCAGTTAATTAAATTTGGTTCTAAGCTTTAGGTTCAAGCGATCAACAAATTAAACAACAATAGATATTATGAAAACAGACATGAAAAAGTTACTTTATTTACTGCTTCTTGGGCTGCTGGCACTGACAGCCTGCGATGAGAAGGATGAACCGAATTCCGCTATCGAGACAATCAAGGTGAACGGCGTGTCATTCAATATGGTAAGGGTCAAGGGCGGCAACTTTACAATGAACATGGAAATCTTCTCTTGTTATCAAGACTCTACACTCAATGTCACAGTTGGGGACTTCAGCATCGGCCAGACCGAGGTCACCCAAGCCTTATGGCTTGCCGTTATGGGCGAGAATCCCAGTTATTTCTCCAGCAATAATGACGAATGGGTTTTTGAAGATGACTTTAACCGCCCGGTCGAATGGGTATCGTGGGATGACTGCCAAGACTTCATTTCTAAGCTAAACGAGCTAACGGGACGGCACTTCAGGATTCCCAGCGAAGCCGAGTGGGAGTTTGCAGCCCGTGGAGGGAACAAGACACATGACTACCCCTATGCCGGTAGTGATAACATTGACGAGGTGGCTTGGTGGAAGGAAAATTCCCATGGCACGCAGCCTGTAGGCCAAAAGAAGCCCAACGAACTGGGGCTCTATGACATGAGCGGCAATGTGAGGGAGTGGTGCAGTGATGTTGAGTCATTTAGATGGGTCGATTTTCAAATGTATCAATACCGTATCATTAGGGGTGGTGCGTACTCAAGAAACTCTGACTGGTGCACCGTGTGGCACCGCGATGGCGATGACTATACGTCTACAGTCCACTCAAATACCTTGGGCCTGCGCCTCGCCGAGTAGGAAAATAGGAAAAAAGGGACGGTTCTTTTGATGTAATTTTTTGGTAAGGTGGCAGCTGCGAGGGCGGTGCATCATTGGGACGGGTCTTTGTGATGGCGTCGCTTCGCTTTGGCCAGTCAAAAGAACCGTCCCAGCTGATGGCACCCGTGCTGAAGGGAAAATGGGGACGGTTCTTTTGATGTAATTTTTTGGGAGGTGATGGCTGCTGGGGTGGTGCATCATTGGGACGGGTCTTTGTGATGGCGCCGCTTCGCTTTGGCCAGTCAAAAGAACCGTCCCAGCTGATAGCACCCGTGCTGTCAAGAGGGTAAAAAAGGGACGGTTCTTTTGATGTAATTTTTTGGGGGCAGGTAGCGCTCTTAATTGTGTGCCTCTATATTGCCCAAAGCAGGAGGCCGGCGCAGATGATGAAACCGGTGACAAGAAGGTCGATGAGGCAGTAGCCCATGATGTCCTTCGCGTCAAGGCGAGCTATAGCCAAGGCCGGGAGCGCCCAGAATGGTTGTATGAGGTTGGTCCATGCGTCGCCCCATGCAATGGCCATGCCCGTCAGGCCTGGGTCCACACCGAGGTTGGCACCAGCGGTGAACATGACCGGTGCTTGCACAGCCCAATGTCCGCCGCCACTGGGTACAAACATATTGAGCACTGCTGCACACAGGAAGGTGAGCAACGGGTAGGTGACGGGGTTGCTGATTCGGATGCAGGCTTCGGCCATGACGCCACCCAGGCTGATGCCGCTGACGCCGATGCCTGTAATGATGCCCATGATGCCGGCATAGAAGGGGAACTGCAAGATGATGCCTGCTGCGCCGGAGGTCGCTTTGCCGAAGGCACGCACATAATCGACTGGTGTGGAATGCAGCACGAGTCCCAGCGCGAGGAATATCATGATGACTCCGCCAAGGTCTAAGCCAGCACCGCGCACGCCGAGATGGATGACGAGATAGGCCACGAGCATCAGTGCCACGAGCCACGAGAGTATTTTGCTTTGCTCGAGCCGCTGTGCCGGTGTCTTGGGCTGGGAGGAAGCCTCAGTCGTCTTACTGTGGTCATCGTCCTTCAGGAGCGCGGGGTCGATGGTGAGGATGCCTTGCTTGGGGAGCATCAAGGTGTTAGCCACAGTGATGCCGATGATCACAAACAGCACCGTCACCAGATTGTGCCAGTCGAAGATAGTTTGAGCTAATGGCACAGGGTCGGTCAGCGCACCATTGGTAGCCATAGCGAGTGACTCGCCAGGTGTGGCCATGGTGAGGGGTATCGAGCCCGAGATGCCGGCATGCCACACTACAAAGCCGCTGTAGGCCGATGCGATAAGGAGCCGATAATCGACATCAGAACGCTGACGTGCTATCGCCTTGGCAAATACGACACCCACGATAAGGCCAAAGCCCCAGTTGAGGCAGCAGGATAATGCCGACACGACTGTTACAAGAGCTATTGCAGCGGGGGCACTCTGAGGCAAGCGGGCCATGGCATCGATGGCCCGTTTGACAACCGGTGCCGCAGCCAGGGTCGATCCACATACAAGAACCAGAGCCATCTGCATGGCAAACGCCAACAAATTCCATACACCGCCACCCCAGTGCTCAACAACCTCGAGAGGGGTTTGGTGACACAATGGCATTGCTACTAACGCAGCCACAAAGGTGAGCAGGATGGCGAATATAAACGGTTCGGGCAACCAACGTTGCACTAATCGCACGCAGAATTTAATCATTTGTCTTCATTTTAGGTTAATGCCGCAAAAGTAACACTAATTTCCCAAATCTTAACTAGTTCAACTATGGTTTTCCCTAAAAAGGATGTCTTTTGATTTTTGTTGTCCGATAATAATGCTGGGGTGCAGCATGTAGGGCCTCGCCTTGGCGTGGCCGCTAGGCGGCTTTGTGTGAATAAAAGTTGATTTTTGGTTTTTTTCTTATTATCTTTGCCGATTGATAACCAGATAAATCTGTAATGTTATGAAGATAGTCCAGCCATCATACATTGTGTTGCTGGAAACCCTGATGCAACCTGCCGCAGCGCCGCTGTCAACGGCGCCATCGAGTTAGGCCTGGCCGAAATAAACTTTAAAATGTTCAACTAAAACGATATGACAAGATGAAAAAGATTTTTTTAGCACTTCTGCTTGTGGTAACTGCTGTTACCACCATGAGAGCCCAAGACGAACCCACGGAAAAGACGGCTCCACCAAGAATTACTGTACAAGAATTCAATAACGATTATTCTAGCGGTTGTGTAATTACAATCGAGAATACTGATGAAGACCCAGAAGCAGAGATCTATTATGGCTTAAACGGTAGTTATGGTGACTTTTACGGGTGGCAATACTATTATGATCCAATAATAGTTCAAGGAGCAGGGGTCTATAGTGTTGAGGCTTTTGCTAAGGCTCAAGGAAAATTGGCAAGCGACACAGTAGTTCTTACTTTCGTGGTTCCTCGTGTTTTTGTAAATGTTCAAGCCTATGATTTCGTTGTGGATGGAATCTATTATCAAATTAAAAATGACTCTACGGTTTGGGTATCAACCAGAGAACTTGTGAAATGTACTAATGATTGGAATTATGAACCCCAAGCCGCAGATCAATGTTATTCAGGCGACGTAATTATACCCAGCAGTGTCGAATATGAAGGAGTGTCTTATGTGGTAACGGGCATCGCTGCTTACGCTTTTGAGGGTTGTAATCTCAGCAGTGTTTATCTGCCTAATTCCATCGAGTCAATAAACCAAAGTGCGTTCGATGACTGTACGGGCTTGGAAGTCATCATCCTACCAGAATTCGTCACCAGTATTGACCAAAATGCTTTCTGGTGGTGCAGCGATCTCAAGCGCGTGATTTGCAAAGCAGTAACCCCTCCCGACGCGTTCTGGACTGCTTTTTGGTACAACTATGACAAGGCCACGCTTTTTGTCCCTAACGAAGCGCTGGAAGTTTACCGTACGCATCAAGTGTGGGGTCGGTTCACACAAATCGTGCCGTTTATTGGTGTTGGGCCTGGCGATATTAATGGCGACGGAGCAATCAGCATCGCCGATGTGTCAAACCTGATCGACCAGCTGCTCTCTGGTGAAGAACTCCCGGCTTACATCGATGTGAATGGCAACGGAGAGGTTACCATCAGCGACGTCTCCTTCCTCATCGACATGCTCCTAGGCCTAAACTGACACAAGGCAATAAGGGCGAAATTCTGATATAATCTCGGGTTAAGCGAATTATACGAATCAAACGCTATTTCGCTAATCTTTATCATTGTTGTCCGCCCTGACTTTGCGGTGATGAAAAGTTTGACCTATAGTCTTTCATTGCCGCAAAATCAAGGCGGAAACTCATTCGTTATGGTGTAATTAGTCGTTGCGAGACTTGTTTACTTTCTTGATTTTACATAATTTTGTGGCAGCAATTGGCAACATGATAAAAACCTACAACGACAATGAAAAGTTTAATCTCATCTATGCTCCTGCTGCTGGCCCTCCTGATGCCTGCCACTGTTTTCGCCTACGACTTTGAGGTGGACGGCATTTATTACAACATCAACGGCAACGACGTCGCCGTGACAAACAGTAATCCGTGGCCCAATACATATTCAGGCGCTGTCGTCATCCCAGCCACTGTTACCTACAATGGAACCACCTATCCGGTGACTTCTATCGGCGAGATGGCGTTCTATAACTGCAGTGCTCTGACCAGCATCGTCATCCCGAACTCCGTCACTGAAATCGGCATCGCTGCGTTATTTGGGTGCAGTGGTCTGACCAGCATCGACATCCCCAACTCGGTGACTTCTATAGGTATATATGCGTTAAGAGAATGCACCTGGGCTGACTAGCATGGTGGTAGAAAGTAACAATCCAAGATATGATTCACGCAGCAACTGCAATGCGATTATAGAGACCTCCAGTAATACGTTAATTGCCGCTTGCAAGAGCACAATTATCCCTAACTCGGTAACTTCAATCGGTGCCTGGTCGTTCACTGGCTCCACTGGTCTGACCAGCATCGTCATCCCCAACTTGGTGACTGCTATCGGTGACGGTGCGTTCTATGGCTGTACTGGTCTGACCAGCATCGACATCCCCAATTCGGTAACTGAGATCGGTGGCTGGGCGTTCGGGAATTTGGGCTGACTAGCATGGTGGTAGAAAGTAACAATCCAAGATATGATTCACGCAGCAACTGCAATGCGATTATAGAGACCTCCAGTAATACGTTAATTGCAGGTTGCAAGAGCACGATTATCCCTAACTCGGTAACTGCTATCGGTGGCTCTGCGTTCTATTGGTGCGATGGTCTGACCAGCATCGTCATCCCCAACTCGGTGACTTCTATCGGTGAGTTGGCGTTCTATCACTGCCCTGATCTGACGGATGTGTATTGCTACATCGCTGACCTCTCGAGAGTATCGAGCGGGAATAATCAATTCCTATTGGAGGATGGTGATTACTCTGGTCGCACGCTTCATGTGCTGCAAGGGATGGCTGATGCCTACCGAGCTGACGTGAACTGGTATCCGTATTTTGGGCAGATTGTCGACGACTTGAAGCCTGATGTGCCTGGTGACGTGAATGGCGACCTTGAGGTCAATATTGCCGATGTGAACGCTGTCACCGACATCATCTTGGGCGGCAGTGGTGATCCCTCGGCTGCCGACGTGAACGGCGACGGCGAAATCAACATCGCCGACATCAACGCCCTCATCAACATTATCCTGGGAGCTACCGGGCGGGTTTGCCTGTGACGGTAGGGCCTCGCCTTGGCGTGGCCGTTCATGTTGGATAGTTCACAACACTTGATTGCTGGCCACCTGGCTGGAGGTGGGATTGTGGAATTTGTGAGCGTATTGCCTTTTGTCGCCCAGCGGCCACGCCAAGGCGAGGCCCTACATGCCGTGCCATCCACAGCATTTTTTAGCAGACACGAATGGAAAAAAGGCTGTCTTGTAGCAAGAAAACGGAAAAGAAGTAGTACCTTTGCAGTGAAATGTGCTCTGAAGGGGTAAACCCCTAGAATCTTGATGTCAACCCATTTGTTACTCACATATTTAACTTATTAACTCATCCAAATTTATGAAGAAAATTTTTGCTCTCCTCTTTGTGGCTCTGCTGGCCTTGCCGGCATGGGCAGATTTTACCGTGACCTTTATTCCTGGAGAGACCGTCGGCGAGAATCTATCGGCTAATGCCGTAGATGTAATGACGCTTGACGGCGTTACCATTACTTGCTCGTCGGGCGCATTTGCAACAGCCCAATATCGTTTTGGTGGCGGCAGCACCTCGACGTTCTCCTCGACTGTGGGCAATATCAAGAAGGTGGAATTTACCTGCGTCGGATCCTTTGGCCAGACCTATGGTCCCGACTTCTATGGTGATGGATACCTGGCCCATTCGGGCAGCAATGTGGGCGTTTGGCAAGGAGACACTGCCACTTTCACGTTGAAGGCTGCTTCCCAGGTCCGTTGCACCAAGATTGTCGTTACCATTGCCGAGGAGATGCTGGACGAGTTGGTTCCTCCCGTGTTCCATCCCAATGGCGGCGACTTCACAGGTAGTCTGGAGGTGACGCTGACCTGTCAGACCGAGAACGCCGAGATTTACTACTTTGAGGGTACGCCCGAAGGCTCTTGGGACGGCTTTGAATACTACAATGGCCCGTTCTATGTGACCGAAACCAAGACCTACACCGCCTACTCCTCCAAGGGTGGTGACATCAGCGAGTATGTGACCGTCACCTTCAACAAGGTTGAGCCTACTGTCGAGGCTCCCGTGTTCACACCTGCTGGCGGCACCTTCAGCGACCGCATCGATGTGACCCTGTCGTGTGCAACCGCTGGCGCCAAGATTTACTACAGCCTGGATCAAGAGTTGTGGAACGAGTATATCGATCCCATCCCCGTGACCGATGGCATCACCATCTGGGCCAAGGCTGTGCTTGCAGGCGTAGAGAGCGAGACCGTTAGCGCCACCTATACCAAGTTGCCCGACACGGTTGTCGAGGTGACCTTTGACGGCGCTGTTGACAAGGGTAACGGTGACTCAAGCCGTCACTCTTACACGGTGGTGAAGGATCCCGTGACCATGTATGTGGGCGACGGCCTGGTTTCTACCGACCATTACCGCGTCTATAACAGCGACTCGACTGCTTTCACCTTTACTTCGGCAGGTGCACCCATCCTCAAGATTGAGATTAACGGCCAGTCCGGTCAGTACAATCCCAGCAACCTGTCATTGCCCGCCGATCAGTCTGGTACTTACACCCCCAGTGCTACCCGAGGCGTTTGGGAGGGTGAAGCACAAGTCGTGAACTTCAAGGTGAACAAGCAGGTTCGCTGCTACACCATTGTTGTGACACTGGCAGACAGCGAAGAGCCCGAGTATCCGCTGGGTGACGTGAACCATGACCACGAGGTGACTATCGCCGACGTATCGGCCCTGATCGACTACTTGTTGAACGATCCCACGCTGGCTCCCGCCGAGGCCAATATGAATCAAGACACCGAGGTGTCGATTGCCGACGTATCGGCTCTGATCGACTATCTGTTGGCCAACTGATGCCACAGTAGAAAGCGAGATTATCCGTCTATTCTAACAACTATCGGGGCGGGCCTTATTTTGCGATTAGGGCCTGCCCCTGCTTTTTGTCCTGCCATGATTTGGCTTAGTGGGGAATAATGCTTATCTTTGTCGATAATCATCATGATTGACGGTATGGAAAATGAATTGAACATAGGGTTGTCGTTCTCGGGAGGCGGTTACAGGGCTGCAACCTTCAGTTTGGGTACCTTATCCTTCCTGAACACCATCCGCCTGGAGGACGGGCGCACGTTGCTCGACTGTGTGGTGGCAATGTCGTCGGTGTCGGGCGGCACGATTCCTGCGATGAAGTATATGCTGGCTCTGGCTCGCGGCCAATCCATTAACGAGATGATTAGCGAGTTGTTCAATTTCTTGTGTAACGAGGACCTGGTGGTCAAAGCGTTGCAGGGAATGAGATCAGAGAAGGCCAACCGCAAGGCATCGCTCATCAAGATCATGGCGGGTATCTATGACGAGCACTTGTTCAACCATGCGACGATGGGCGATATCATCGACAACCTGGACCATATTCCCGTAAAGGACTATACCGCGCTGGCGACAGACTTTGACAACGCGCTGCCATTTCGCTTCAGGGTCACCGAAGGCCTCTCGACCGATGGCGGCCGGCTCTATTACGGCGTGTTTGGCAACGCCAAGAACAGTATCGGGTTGAAGGTGGCGCGCTATATCACGGCAGGCGAGGCGCTGGCGTGCTCGTCGTGTTTCCCCAGCGGTTTTGAGCCGATGATGTACCCTGATGACTTCAAGGTTTCGCAACAGCCTGATATTGCCCCCACCATTACCAAGCGGTTTGGCATCATGGACGGCGGCATTACCGATAACCAGGGCATCGAGTCGATCGTGCTTGCCGAGGAGCGCCGGAACGACTATCGTCAGGACAAGACCCGCACCGACAAGGCCCTGGACCTGGTTATCGTGAGCGACGTGGCCAGTCCCTACATGGATGGCTATGAGCCCAGCGAGCAGATGCTGTCCCAGAGTGCCAGCAAACTGACTTTTGGCCGATTGCGCAACTACGGCCTGATTGCCGAGGCCGTGGTGATCGCCTTGTTCATTCTCTCGATTGTGCTGGGCAGTGGATTCTGGACGGGTGTGATGTCGGTCATCCTGGCCATCGTGACGGTTGCCAACATTGCTGGCGCTGTGTTGAAGAATAAGATATTCGCAGCCATTGCCAAGACCTTTATCGGCAGCAATGCGGCATTTCTCAGGCACATGAAGTTTGCCACGCTCGAGTCGTTGCTGATGAACCGCGCCAAGTCGGTGTTGCAGATGAGCAGCGTGGTGTTCCTGAAACGCGTGCGACAACTGAATTATGGCGTGCTGTATGAGAATCCGGCATGGAAAAACCGCAGGATAACCACCACCGTCTATGAGTTGCGCCCCAATGAAAACTGGCACGACCGCCGGCCCGATGCTAGAGGGAAGAGGAAGAATAAAGACGAAATGGAGTTGCCCGCCTACTTGGTACCGAGCGATGCCATGCAACAGAACAGCATTCTTGCCACCAGCATGGGCACCACCCTGTGGTTCACCCAAGCCGATAAGGACGCTGGCATGCCACAGGCCCTGCTCGCTGCCGGACAATACACCATGTGCTACAATCTGCTCGACTATATTGAGAAAATTGAGGAAAATCCATCTAATCTTACCAGTGCCCATCGCTTGATTGTGGCCTGCAAGCCACAACTGCTTGAAGCGTGGAAAAAGTTCCAACTTAACCCCCGCTGGATGGTGACTGGTATAGAAAATGTATAATGGCATAATCCCAGCTTAAAACAGGCGACCCTGCGAATTTACAACTCTTGTGAGGCGCAATGGGAGCAAAAAATGCGGCTCGAGGCTTACCGAATATGATGAATATTTTATTAAAATTCATCAGTTTGCTCAAAATTCGGTAAAAAAATCAATAATTATGTTGTCATGTTTGGCGAATGTCATTATCTTTGCATCACAAACCAAAATTCAAGTATATATTGTTCTAATGGAAACGACAACATTAACAAAAAAACCTAGAAAAAAGAAAGTACTCGTGAAAAGAAAACGTGACCGCTTACAATTGATCACAGACTTGATCAAGACAAACTGCATCGGAAGCCAGAGTGAGCTGGCTGATATGTTGCGTGAGCACAACATCAATGTGACTCAGGCTACATTGTCTCGTGACCTGAAGGCTTTGAAAATCTCTAAAGTCGCCACGGATCGTAATACTTACATGTATATCATTCCCGACAGCAACCAGTTGCAGGATCGGCTCCTGAGCATGCGCCAGACCGACGCCAGTGCTGCCAAGCAGGTGGGATTGGTGTCCATCACCTTCTCGGGCAATATCGCCGTCATCAAGACGCGTAATGGATATGCTCCCGGTTTGGCTTATGACATCGACATGAGCCGTCCGCCCGAGGTGCTGGGTACTATTGCTGGTGCTGATACTGTGGTTGCCATCATTGCCGAGGGTGTGAGCCAGGAGCAGGCAAGGGCTGCCTTTGAGCAGTTCATGCCCAAGAGCCCCCTTCACTCCATGGGCAGCGGGCAAATGAGCGATGTGAATGATTAAGGTCGGAATAACAGGATGTGAAAATCTGCGTGCCGCCGAGTTGGTGCGGGTCCTCCTCAATCATCCCGATGTGGAGTTGAAGTGGGTGACCAACAGCAGCAATGAGGCCGTGCGCCTTGACCATATCGTGCCTGGCGTCATCGGAGAGACTGACCTCATGGTCAATGCCGATGATGGGCAGGACAATCGTGCCGTGGACATTGTGTTTGCCTGCGGTCCCCGTGGCAGGGTATCGCATGAGTTAGAGAACCTGCCGCCCGAGACCCGCGTCGTGGACCTGAGTGGCAGCCACAATCTGGATCACGACACGGACAAGCCGTGGAAATATGGGCTGAGCGAGATGCAGCGTCGTGTTCTCGTGCATGAAACCAACCTGGTGACGGTGCCGGGCAATGCCGCTGCGGCATGCTTGCTGGCCTTGATGCCCATGGCTCGCAATCTGTTGATTAATAATCCTGTTGCCCTAAAGGTGTCGATGGGATCCTTGGCATTCCCTAGTGGTGACCCGCAACGACCGCTCACCCTCGATGGTCTGGATGCCTACCAGTGGGCACACGAGCAACAGCGTGAAGTAGTGCTGGCATTGAGCCAGTGCCAATCGAGTTTCAATCAACCCGTTGAATTGACAATATCCCGCCTGGAAGACCGGCGCGCACTGACCGCCGAGGCTTCTTTCAAGTGTGGCGTGGACGACGAGATGATCAAGCAGCTGTATGAGCAGTATTACAGTGACCACAATTTTGTGTTCATGGTTGATCGTCCGGTTGCAACGGCCGACGTGGAAAACACCAACAAGTGCCTGATACATCTCAGTAAAGATGACACTACTGGCTTGCTTACCATTAAAGCCACGATGGATCTCCTGCTCAAGGGATGCGTCGGCACGGCAGTACACATGATGAATCTGATGTTCGGCTTGCACGAGCGCGTGGGGTTGTCACTCAAGGCGACGGGTTGCTAGGTTATGATAATATACATTATATAAAATAAAGTAAAACTAAATACCATTAAATTCTATGTCAGTAAATAAAGTCATTCTGTTGGGCCGTGTGGGCAAAGACCCAGATGTGCGCTATGTCGCACAAAATCAGCCCGTAGCATCGTTTACGCTAGCCACAACCGACAGGGCCTACACCAATGCCAATGGTGTGCAGGTTCCCGAGCGCACCGAGTGGCACAACATCGTGATGTGGGGAAAAAATGCCGAGGTAGCCGAGCGCTACATCCGCAAGGGAACCCAGATTTACCTTGAAGGCCGCCTGCGCACACGTGCTTGGGAAGACCGCAACCAGGTGAAACGCTACACGACTGAAATCTACGTGGATACCTTCGAGCTGCTGGCTCGTCCCGTTGCCACCTCGCAGCCCCAGGCTCCGCAACAGCCTGCCGGCAATTAATATCTACCGCAAAATAATTTACGGGGTCCTCTGCACTGTCTTGGCAGAGGGCCCCGTGAGTATTTAAGTGATGTTTAATGTCCTTAGAGGTACTTGTCGCCGAACTTGGTCTTCACGTCGTTGACATATTGCTTGATGCGCTGCTCCTCCTCAAGGGGAACGATGAGCAGGGCGTCGTCCACGTCGGCAACAATGTAGCCCTCAAGGCCTGACGCCACAATGAGTTTGTCGCCCTTGATGGCAACGACGTTGTTGTGGCTGTTGAACATGAGCGCCTTGCAGTTCTGGGTGACGTTGCCGTCGCGGTTCTTGGGAGAATACTCATAGAGTGAACGCCAGGTTCCCAGGTCATTCCAACCGAAGTCCACCATCTCGACAAAGACGTTGGGCGCCTTTTCCATCACGGCAAAGTCGATGCTGATGCTGGGCGAAGCCTCGAAATAGGAATTGATGAACTCCTGCTCCATGTCGGTGCCGAAGTATTTTTGTCCCATCTCAAAGATGGTGTTGACCTCTGGGGCACAGTCGTTGAGCGCCTTGATGATGCTATCGGCACTCCAGAAGAACATGCCTGAATTCCAGTAAAATTCGCCCGACTGGAGGAAAACGCGGGCCAGTTCCTCGTTAGGCTTCTCGGTAAACGTCTTTACCGCTGCAAAGTTGTCCTCGACCTGCTCGCCCATCTGGATATAGCCGTATCCCGTCTCGGGGCGGCTGGGCTTGATGCCCATGGTCACCAGGGCGTCGCGCGTCTCGATAAATTCAAAGGCTTTGACGACATTTTCCCTGAAGCGGTCCACATTCAGGATGACGTGGTCGCTGGGGGCAACCATCATCTTGGCGTTGGGATTGATGGCCTTGATGTGGTGGGCGGCCCAGGCGATACACGGGGCCGTATTACGGCGAACGGGCTCCAGCAGAATCTGGTTGGCCTTGATTTCGGGCAACTGTTCCTTGATCAGCGGCTCGTAGCTCTCGTTGGTGATAAGTATGATATTATCGTTGGGAACGATGCCCTGCATGCGGTCAAATGCCATCTGCAACAGACTCCTGCCAGTGCCGAAGAAATCTATAAACTGTTTGGGCTTTGCGGCTTTGCTGAAAGGCCAGAAACGGCTACCCACGCCACCGCACATGATAACGCAATATCGGTTGTTATCCATTATTGACGGTTTCTTTAATGTGTTAATGTAGAGTTTTATTAGAATTGTGGTTACAAAGATACAAATAAAATCACAACATCGATTGATGTGATGCCCTTTTTTATAAAAAGGTGTTGGCGCCCATGACAAAAAGTCAAGAGAGCACGCTGTCACCGGTGATGTGGCTCGTGCCCTCTTGTAGTGCTATGAATGGGTGCCTGATGGCTACTCATCGTAATAGATGGGCAGCGTGCGGCTGATGCTCTGTTCGAGCGAGATGAGAGTTTCGGTAGCTGCGACGCCCTCAATGTGCTGGATGCGGTCGTTGACAAGCGACATGAGGTGCTCGTTGTCTCGTGCATACACTTTTATCATCATGGTGTAGTGTCCTGTCGTGAAGTGGCATTCTACTACCTCCTTGATCTTCAGCAACTCGGGCACAACGGTGCGATACATGGAGCCACGCTCCAGTGTCAGTCCGATAAAAGTACATGTAGAGTATCCCAGCAATTTGGGGTTTACCTTATATCCTGATCCAGTGATGACCCCATCATCGATGAGACGCTGGATGCGTTGATGAACAGCAGCGCGCGACACACCACAAACCTGAGCAACATCTTTGCTCGGAATGCGTGCGTTGTTCATAACAATTTCAAGAATTTTCTTGTCCAGGGTATCAATTTTTTCCATGATGTGAGAGATTTATATCATAGATGCAAAAGTAAGAATAATTTTTCATGTTGTTATAGGTTTCGGTAATTATTTTTCAAAAAAAATAATAGAAATCGGTTAATCGTTTGTGTGATAGGGCGTTAAAAGAAATCTGAAATTGTAGCCAATTCTTTGGTTTTATAAGGTTTATTTGCGCTATGCCGATGTTCACCCGTTATTTGCTCGAATGAAAGAGGCTGTGGGCTAGGGGGCGCATGTTGTAGGTCGAAGCCATGGACTCGCCATAGGCGCCTGTCGAGCGAATGGCGATGAGGTCGCCACGATGGGTGACTGGAAGACGACGGTCGTGGGCAAACACGTCGGTTGACTCACACACTGGTCCCACGACATCATAGACCTCATTCGTTGTTTCCCTTGATGTCAAATTCTGTATCTCGTGGTAGGCCTCGTAGAGTGCGGGACGTATCAAGTTGTTCATTCCGGCATCTAGGACGATGAACTTCTTGCTGTTCTCCTTGACGAGCACCACTCGCGAGAACAGTGTGCCACATTGCCCTACGATAGCACGACCTAACTCAAAGTGTAACTGCTGGTTATCCCTGAGGTGGAGGTGCTGCTTGAAGGTGCCGAAATAGCCTTCAAAGTCGGGAATGGCGTGTGTGTCGGGCTCGTGGTAATCGATTCCCAGACCACCGCCCACATTGATCATCTCGAAGTGGATGCCCTGGCTGTCATAGTGGTCCAGCAGGCGGTTGATGGTCTCGCATAGCAGGACATAGGGTTGCATGGACGTGATTTGCGAGCCGATGTGAAAATGAAGGCCCATCAGGTGGATGTGGGGCAGATGGATGGCCCGATGGATGATGTGTTCCAGATCCTTGATTTTGATGCCGAATTTGTTTTCGGCAGTGCCGGTCGTGATGTTTTTGTGGGTGTGGGGATCAATGTCCGGGTTCACCCTGATGGCGATGTTGGCCCTCTTGTCCATGAGGCTTGCCAGGTGGTCGATAATGTCGAGCTCGGGAACCGATTCCACGTTGAAGCAGCCTATCTCATGTTCCAGTCCCAATCTGATTTCCCAATCGCTTTTTCCCACACCCGAGAAGTTCATGTCATGGGGCGTAAAGCCAGCCTTGAGCGCAGCCATAATTTCACCGCCACTCACGAGGTCAACGCCTATGCCGCAGCGCTTTATCTCACTGAGAATGTGCGGGTTGCCGTTGGCCTTGACGGCATAGTGAATCTTGTATGGAAAGCCTGCCGTTAGGCGGCTGATTTCGTCCAGAGTGGCGTGTAGCACGTCCATGTCGTAGTAGTAGAATGGCGTGTCTGATTGATTCACAATTTCCATCGCAAATCGGTGCCGATGCGTTGTCGTTCCCATAACAATCTTTTCTAGGTTGCACTTGATTTCTGCTGACAAAATTATCAAAAATTTGACTGAAAATATATTTATAAATCATAAATACTGTTAAATTATTATATATTTACTTGTTATTGAGTGGATTGTGTGCTTGAAAAGGCCTATCTCGATGATTTGGTGGAAGTTAATCGCAGGGCTGGATTTTGCACTTGTAAACTTCGTTGTAACTATTTGAAATTCAGTCGCTATAAAGTTATTAACAGGGGCTGTTAACAATTTTTATTTTCAAAATTGTAAATTTTTGGTTTGAGATTGCAAATTTTTCAGAAAAAAGCAGTACTTTTGGAGTCCTCAAAATTGAAGTGAGGAAAAGAAGCACACCTGATAGCAATGGAACAAAATATTTACCACATTCCTGCCCTGCTCAGCGAGACGATAGCTGGGCTTGCCATCAAATCTGATGGCATATATGTTGACGTCACCTTCGGTGGTGGCGGACATAGCCGTGCCATCTTGGAGCATTTGGGGCCCCAGGGTCGTCTGGTGGGCATGGACCAGGATATGGATGCTTGGGCCAACCGCTTGATGGATGACAGGTTTACATTTGCACACGGCAATTTTGCCTACCTCAAGAATTTCTTGCGATACTATGGCATTGATACCGTTGACGGCATCCTTGCCGACCTGGGTGTTTCGTTCCATCACTTTGATGAAGTGGAGCGTGGCTTCACCTTCCGTGCCGATGCACCGCTGGACATGCGCATGAACCGCAATGCCTCGTTCACGGCGCGTGAGCTGCTCAACACCTACGACGAAGACCGCTTGGCCGACGTCCTGTTCCTGTATGGCGAGTTGCGGCAATCGCGTCGCCTGGCAGCCGCCATCGTCAAGGCCCGCCCGCTGTCCACCACAGGCCAACTGGTGGATGCCGTCCGTCCGCTCTTGAAGGCCTCCCAGGAGAAGAAAGAGCTGTCGATGGTCTTCCAGGCCCTGCGCATTGAGGTGAACGGCGAACTCGACGCCCTGCGCAAACTCTTGTCGCAGTCCACCCAGTTGCTCAATCCCGGCGGCCGCTTGGCCATTATCACCTACCACTCGCTGGAGGACCGCTTGGTCAAGAACTTCATGCGCGCCGGCAACATCGAGGGCCGCGTGGAGAAGGACTTCTACGGCCGGGTGAACACCCCGTGGCGCATCGTCAACAACAAGGTAATCGCTCCCAGCGAGGAAGAAATTGCGCGCAACCCCCGTTCGCGCAGTGCCAAGCTGCGTGTCGCTGAGCTCATTGCCCAGCCCTCACGCCAATCGTAAAACATCAAAACAAAACAAACACAATCACTCTCAAAGCATTAAGTTAACCGATGAGCGAGAAAAGGATTACGACATCTACAGGCAAGAAGGCCGGCAAGGACATCATCCAGGGCCGCTTCTTCTCGCTGGATTTCTTCAAGCGCAATGCTGTGTATATCATTGCGCTAGTGGTTATGACCCTGGCTTATATCGCCAATAAATTCGTTTGTCAGAGCAGCATGCAGGAAGTCATGACGCTCAAGACCGAACTTGCCAACTCCCAGACCGACCTGGTCAAGGCCAGCGCCGACTATAACTCGATGATTCTCGAGAGCGAGATGACAAGGCTCATGCAGGAACGCCACATTGGGCTGAGTTCACCCCAGGAGCCCCCCTATGAACTGAAGTCAGGCAAGTGATTGTTTTACCCCGATAGTTAACGCCAACGACAATGAAACAGAATAACAAGCGACATATCCTGGTGAGATACGGCATCGTGGTGGGCTTCATGCTCTTCTTCTCGGCCATCATCGTCTGGGACCTGCTCAAGACGACGACCATCCAGGCCAAGGAATGGAACGATAAGGCCAACTCGGTGCTGATGACGACAACGCCCATCGAGCCCGAGCGCGGCAAGCTCCTTGCCGACAACGGCACGGTGCTGGCGGCTAACCTGCAGTACTATGTGCCCCGCATCGACTGGTTTACCGATGGCATCAAGGATTCCACACTGATGAAGGACATCGGCCCCCTGTGCGACAGCCTTGCCGCATTCGACAACTCGATGACCGCCGAGCAGTGGCGCAAGAAGATCCTGGACGACCGCAAGAACATTCTCGACGCCGCCAATCATCCCGCCCCGGGCAAGAAGCCGCGCAAGAACAGGGCTTACAGGCTCTTCCCCTATATGCTCACCCATAAGGAGTATGAGCGCCTGCGTCATTTCCCCTTCTTGTGCCGCAACAAGAACAAGAACGGCTTCTATTACGAGATGCACAACCGCCGCATCAAGCCCTACGGCAACATGGCGGCCCGTAGTATCGGCAACGTGGGCCAGAACGAGAAGAGCAGCAGCATCCACGGCCACTCCGGCCTGGAGATGGCTCTTGACTCATTGCTGTATGGCAAGCCTGGCCAGTCCAAGAACATCCAGCTCACCAACGGCATCGTCAGTGCCGAGAGTGTGCCCGCTATCAAGGGCTATGACATCACCACGACCATCAACATCCAGTTGCAGGACATCGTGGAGAACGAACTCAACAAGATGTGCCTCGAGACCGGGGCAGAGTGGGGCACCTGCGTCCTGATGGAGGTTGCGACAGGCGAAATCAAAGCAATCAGTAACCTGGAGCGCAATCCGACTACTGGAGAGTATGTCGAGGGTATCAACCATGCTGTGTTGGGCTACGAGCCCGGCTCGGTGGTGAAGACCATCTCGATGATGGTCGCCCTGGAGGACGGCATCATCAGCAATATTGAGGAGCCTATCCCAACGGGCTCGGTATGGACCTATGCTGGCGGTAATCCCATCACCGACTCACACGGTGGTGCCACCCGCACGCCCCGACAGATTATCGAGACGTCGTCCAATATCGGCATGGCCAAGATTATCGTCCGCAAGTATGACAAGGACCCCCAGGGATTTCGCAAGCGCCTGGAGGAGATGGGCTTCTTTGAGCCTTTCCACTCAGGAATCGCCGGCGAAACCACGCCGTGGTTCCAGGATGCCGACATCAAGAACGGTGGCCGCGTGACCCTGTCGAGGCAGGCCTATGGCTACGGCTCGCGCATCCCGCCCCTGTGCACACTGGCGATGTATAATGCCATTGCCAACGATGGCAAGTATGTGCGTCCGCACTTGTTCAAGAAATTGTCGCGTGAGGGTGAGCCCGACTCGATTATCCCCGTGACCTACATCCGCAAACAAGTGTGCTCGCCCGAGAATGCCCGCAAACTGCGCACCATGTTGCATGACGTGGTTTGGGGTAGCCATGGTACCGCTCGCCACTGGGTGCAGGACGACAAGGTGGAAATTGCCGGTAAAACGGGTACCGCGTTTGACGTCTCTCATGGCCAGTATAGCGCCAAGAAGCGTCTTGCCTTCTGCGGATTCTTCCCCTTCGAGAAACCCAAGTATTCTTGCATCGTCCTCATGCTGGGGGCTGACCGTGGCGCTGGTGCCAGCAGTGGTGTGGTGCTCAAGAACGTTGCCCGCAAGATGTATGCCATGGGTCTGCTGGATTTGACCTCGGACTATGCTGCCGACGTCAACAAGAAGGATGTCAAGGACTATCCTACGCTGTTTGCGTCGATGAGCGATCGCACGGCCAGCAATATCAACCGTGGCCTGGGTGTGAAAAATGCCCACAGTTATGCTCGCCCCGCCCGTGTGGAGAAAGGCGTGCCCAACGTCATAGGACTGAACATCCGCGAGGCCATCAAGTTGCTCGAGGACGCCGGCCTCATCGTGAACTTCACGGGAACGGGCATGGTGACGGGGCAGAGCCTCGCTGCTGGCTCGCAGTATGCCCGCGGCCAACGCATCAACTTAAGATTAAGAAATTCCTAAAAAACTAGAATAATCATCATGAAGAAATTATCACAACTGCTAACGTCAATCAAGCCTCTCCAGGTCATTGGAGACTATGATATTGAGATTACTGATGTCATCAACGACTCTCGCAAGGCGGCCCCGGGCGCTCTGTTTATTGCTGTCAATGGCGTCCTGGTCGATGCCCATAAGTTCATTCCCGACGTCATCGCTGCTGGTGTGCGAGCCATCGTGTGCGAGACCTTGCCCGAGACGTTGAGCGACGGAGTCACCTATGTGCAGGTGGAAAAGAGCATTACGGCTCTTTCCTATATCGCCGACGAGTGGTTTGACCATCCCTCTAAGCACCTGCGCCTCGTGGGTGTGACGGGCACCAATGGCAAGACCACGACAGCCACCCTGCTCTATGAGATGTCGCGTCTCATGGGTCACAAGGCGGGTCTGCTGTCCACCGTCGAGAATATCATCGACACGGTCAGGACTCCTGCCAAGCAGACCACGCCCGACCATCTCGAGCTCAACCATCTCTTGCACGAAATGGTGCAGGCTGGTTGTGAGTATGCCTTTATGGAGGTGAGCTCACACGCCTGTGTTCAGGGCCGCATCGAGGGCATCAATTTTGCTGGTGGCATTTTCACCAACCTCACGCGCGACCACATGGATTTCCACAAGACGGTGGACAACTATATCGCTGCTAAAAAGATGTTCTTTGACGCCTTGCCCAAGGGGGCGTTTGCCCTGGTTAACGCCGACGACAAGGTGGGCGATGTGATGCTGCAGAACACGTGTGCCGACAAGTACCACTACTCGCTGCGCACACTCACCGACTTCAAGGGTCGCATCGTGGAACCCCGCCTCGACGGCACGACGCTCGAGTTGAACGGCCATCAGGTAGAAGTGCTGTTCACGGGACGCTTCAACGCCTACAACCTGCTGTCGGTTTACGGTGCATCGATCCTGTTGGGCTTTGACCCGCAGCAGGTGCTTGTCAAGATGAGTATGCTTGAACCGGTGGCTGGCCGCTTCCAGACCCTGCGTTCATCGCGTGGCTATACCGCCATCGTCGATTATGCCCACACGCCCGATGCTCTGGTCAATGTGCTCGACACCATTCGCGAGGTGGTGGGCACCAGTGGCCACATCATCACCGTGTGTGGCTGTGGCGGTAACCGCGATACGGGCAAGCGCCCGATCATGGCGCGTGAGGCCGCCGTTCGCAGCGACCGTGTCGTGCTCACCAGCGACAATCCCCGCAACGAGGATCCCGATGAGATCTTGCGTCAGATGGAGGTGGGCTTGCCCGACGAGTCCCGCCCGACAACGTTGATTATCACCGATCGCCGCCAGGCTATCCGCACCGCGTGCCAGCTGGCCCAGCCGGGCGACGTGGTGCTCGTGGCTGGCAAGGGTCATGAGGATTACCAGGAGATTAAGGGTGTGAAACACCACTTTGACGACCGTGAGCAGTTGCTGGAGGTCTTTGCCGCTGAAACCAATTGATTATTAACCCTCTCACAACAAGGATATGTTATATCATCTTTTTCACTACCTCGAGCAGTATCACCACGTGAGTGGTGCGCGCTTGTTTGAGTACATCACTTTCAGGTCTGGGTTTGCCTTCATTCTCTCGCTGTTTATCGGCATCGTGATCGGTCGCCGCATCATCTTTAAGCTCAAGAACCACCAGATGTGTGACAAGGAGCGCGAGGAGAAGTTGGGTGGCAACTCGTCCAAGCAGGGAACCCCCACCATGGGTGGTATCATCATCATCATTTCGATTTTGATACCCTGCCTGTTGTTGGGCAAGCTCAACAACGTCTATATGCTGCTCATGATTGTCTCTACACTGTGGTGTGGAGCGCTGGGCTTTGCCGATGACTACATCAAGGTTTTCCACCACAACAAGGAAGGCCTCAAGGGCAAGTTCAAGATTGTGGGCCAGGTGGGCCTTGGCATCATTGTGGGCCTGACCATGTACTTGAGCCCCGCCATCATCATGAACGAGAACGTGCATGTGACAAGTCGCAGCGAGACCCCCGAACTGGTCCAGATTCACAAGTCCCAAGCCGTCAAGGCGACCAAGACCACGTTGCCCTTTGTCAAGAACCACAATTTTGACTATGCCTTCTTCACTGGCTGGATGGGCAAGTACAAGCAGTTGGGTGGTTGGATCCTGTTCATCTTGGTGACCATCTTTGTCATCACGGCGGTGAGCAACGGTGCCAACCTGACCGACGGCGTTGACGGACTCGCGACAGGAACCTCAGCAATTATTGGCGTTGCCCTAGCCATCATGTGCTATCTGGGGGGTAACGTCATCTACTCGTCCTACCTGAACATCATGTACATCCCAGATAGCAGCGAACTTGTAGTCTATGCCGCGGCGTTTATCGGCGCGACCATTGGCTTCTTGTGGTACAATTCCTATCCGGCCCAGGTGTTCATGGGCGACACGGGCAGCCTCTGCCTGGGTGGCATCATTGCCGTGTTTGCCGTCCTCATCCGCAAGGAGTGGCTCATACCCCTGTTGTGCGGTATTTTCCTCATCGAGGAGTTGTCGGTCATCCTGCAAGTGTGGTATGTGAAGCGTCACGGCGCTAACCACCGCCTGTTCAAGATGACGCCCTTGCACCACCACTTCACCATTGACCCGGCGAAAATCACGTGGGACTACAAGGTCAAGACCCCTGACCACCGCATCCCCGAGGCCAAGATTGTGATGCGTTTCTTCCTGGTGAGCATCCTGCTTGCCGCGTTGACGTTTGTTACACTCAAGATTCGTTAAAAAACCAGTAACCATTTAACACCTGACAGAATACAATGGCAAAACGATTAGTAGTATTGGGTGGAGGCGAGAGCGGCGCGGGTGCTGCGGTGCTTGCCAAGCTGAAAGGCATGGACGTGTGGCTGAGCGATGCCGGTAGCATCGGACAGGCCTATAAAGACCTGCTCGGCCAATATGACGTCGCATGGGAAGAGGGTGGCCATACCCCCGAGAAAATCCTCAATGCCGACGAGATTGTCAAGAGCCCTGGCATCCCCGACACCGCACCGATGGTAGCGCAGGCTATCGAGAAGGGTATCCCGATCGTGAGCGAGATAGAGTTTGCAGGCCGCTATACCGATGCCAAGATGGTGTGCATCACCGGTAGCAATGGCAAGACGACCACCACCAAGCTCACCTACCATATTTTCAAGAAGGCTGGCTTGAATGTGGGCCTGGCGGGCAATGTGGGCCGCAGCCTGGCGCTGCAGGTGGCCACCGAGCATCATGACGTGTATGTCATCGAGTTGAGCAGTTTCCAGCTCGATAACATGTATGAGTTCAAGGCCAATGTGGCGGTATTGCTCAATATCACTCCCGACCACTTGGACCGTTATGATTACAAGATGGAGAACTACGCTGCCGCCAAGTTCCGCATCACCCAGAACCAGACCCATGAGGATTCCTTCATCTTCTGGCAGAATGACCCTGTCATCGCCTCGCAGCTGCATCAGCACACCATCGAGTCAAGGTTGCTGAGTTTCACGGCCGACGATGACGACCGCAATGCCGCGTGGGTTCACGATGGCGTGCTCCAATTCAACATTGATGGAGACCGCTGGAACATCTCGCGCGAGAGTTTGTCGCTCAAGGGCTTGCACAATGTCTATAACACCATGGCGGCTGGCTTGTCGGCCCAGGTGTTTGACATCCGCAAGGACGTCATTCGTGAGGCGTTGCAGGATTTTGAGGCCGTTCCTCACCGCCTGGAGTACGTCGATACGGTAGATGGCGTTCGCTATATCAACGACAGTAAGGCCACCAATGTGGATGCCTGCTGGTATGCCCTGGAGAGCGTCAACGAGCCGTGTGTGCTCATCCTGGGCGGTATCGACAAGGGCAATGACTATAGCCAGATTGAGCCGCTGGTCAAGGAGAAGGTGACGGCTATTGTCTGCTTGGGAAAGGACAATGCCAAGCTGCACGACTTCTTTGACGGCAAGGTGCCTGTGGTGACGGATGCCTCCTCCATGCCCGAGTGCATGGAAAAGTGCCGCCAGCTGGCCCACGAAGGCTCCACGGTGCTGCTCTCGCCCTGTTGCGCCAGCTTTGACCTGTTCAACGGCATGGCCGACCGCGGCAACCAGTTCAAGGAGTGTGTCAAGAAGATGAAAGCGTAATATTTAACCCCTATAAATGCAATTTAACCCCTTCCACTAGAATATGTCTCCCAACGAAAAGACAAAAAAATACACCGAGATCTCGCAGAAGTATGGTGACCCCTGGATTTGGGGCATCTACATCATGCTGCTCATCATCTCCATTGTGGAGAGCTACAGCGCGTCGAGCCGCGAAATTGCTGCTCAGGGCATCTATATGCCCATTATCAAGCAGTGCATTTTCCTGGGTTGCGGTGCTGTAGCGGTCTTCTGGCTTCAACGGCTGGACTACAACAAGCCGTTGTTCCTCTACCTGATGATACCTGGTCTGGCTGTCATTACGGTGATCAGCCTGATCTATGTGATGTTCTTCGGCGAACTCATCAATGGTGCCCGTCGCGCCATGACGATTATTCCTGGTGTGCTCACCCTGCAGCCGGCCGAGTTGGCCAAACTCTCGATTGTCACGCTGCTGTCCTATATCTTCGCCAAGTCACAGAAGAATCAGGACATCAGCAATTCGGGCCTGATTTGGGCCGCGGTAGCGGTAGCCTTCTATGGCGCCTTGATGATCAAGAGCGGCTTGACCAACACGTTGCTGCTGATTGCCATCAGTGGCTCGATGCTGCTCATTGGCGGTGCCCGGCTCAAGAAGATTGGTATCCTGATGGTGTTCTTTGGCATCTTGATGGGTTGCCTGTACATCATCAAGAGCAATAATGACAAGAAGACGGGTGCCATGCAGGAGGTGCAGATGGTGGAAAACGCGCCTGGTGTCGTTGTCGAGGAGATGTCCAATGCGGCTCCCAGCGAGAACCGTGAGGGCACTTGGAAAAACCGACTCAAGCGTTGGTGGCACAGCGACTCGCTCGTGTACTATCCCATCACCCCCCAGAACCAGCAAGAGATGTTCTCGCGCATGGCTCAGGCCCATGGCGGCCCCTTGGGGTGCGGCATCGGCAAGTCGCGTGAGTGTAGCCGTCTGCCGCTGGCCTTCAGCGACTACATCTACTCGATTATCGTCGAGGAGACGGGCCTTGTGGGCGGCATCTTCGTGCTGTTGCTCTATCTGTCCCTGCTGGGCCGTGCCGCGATGATTGTGCGGCGCAGCAAGCGTGTACTACCCTCGTTGCTCGTCATCGGTATGGCGTCATTCATCACGTTCCAGGCCCTGTTCCACATGGCCATCAACGTGGGTGTGTTCCCCGTGTCGGGACAGCCGTTACCCCTGATTTCCAAGGGTGGTACGTCTATCATCGTGATCAGTGTGGCCTTTGGCGTAATGTTGAGTGTGAGCCGCACGATCGCAAACTACGGAAACAAGAAAAACAAGGTTGAGGACACCCCCATCATCGAGGGGCTTGATGCCGAAAACCCAACTGAAATACCTCCAAAAAATGTCTGGAAATAATCAACAAATCAATGTATTGGTGAGCGGTGGAGGCACTGGCGGGCACATTTTCCCCGCGCTGTCGATCGCTAACGAAGTCAAGCGTCGTTACCCCGATGCCAGAATCCTTTTTGTCGGTGCCGAGGGGCGCATGGAAATGGAGAAGGTCCCTGCTGCGGGATATAACATCATCGGTTTGCCGGTGAGTGGCTTTGACCGCAAGCACCTGCTTCGCAATTTCAAAGTGGTGGCCCGGCTGCTCAAGAGCATGGGCTTGGCGAAGAAAATCCTCAAGGATTTCAAGCCCAATATCGCCATAGGTGTGGGTGGCTATGCCAGCGGGCCGATGCTCAAGGCGGCGCAGAAACAGAATATTCCCACCCTCCTTCAGGAACAGAATTCCTATGCCGGAGTGACCAACAAGCTGCTCGCAGCCAAGGCCGAATGCATCTGCGTGGCCTATGAGGGCATGGAGCGCTTCTTCCCTGCCGAAAAGATTGTTCTCACGGGCAATCCCGTCAGGCGCAACCTGCTCGACTGTGGCGCTACACCCGAACAGGCACGCCAGGCGATGGGCGTGGATCCCATCAAGAAGACCATCCTCATCATCGGTGGCAGCCTGGGTGCGCGCACCATTAACAATGCGATGATCGCTGGGCTGGAGAAGATAGGGCAGGCCTATGATGTTCAGGTCATCTGGCAAACAGGAAAAATCTATGACCAGCAGTGCAGTGAGGCCCTGAAGGCGTCGGGCGTGAAGAATGTGGTGCAGATGCCCTTCATCAGCAACATGGACATGGCCTATCGTGCCGCTGACCTGGTTGTGTCGCGTGCTGGTGCCAGCTCTATCTCAGAATTGCAACTCCTGGGCAAGGCCGCCATTCTTGTGCCCTCGCCCAATGTCGCTGAGGACCACCAGACCAAAAACGCCCAGGCCCTTGTCAACCATGACGCGGCCATCATGGTGCGCGATGCCGATGCCGTTTCACAACTCGTGGATGTCATGCTCGATACCGTAGTTGACACTCCGAGAATCGCTCAGCTGGGTGCTAATGTCGAGAAAATGGCCCTGCGCGACGCTGCCGAGCACATCGTTGACGAGGTGGAGAAAATCATCGGTTTGAAGTAAACTTAATTGAACAATTAACAGCCTATTAACAGTAAAATGAAGGACTTTGACTCATTATATTTTGTCGGTGCAGGCGGTATCGGGATGGCTGCCCTGGAGAGGTATTTCCTCGCCATGGGCAAGCGTGTGGCAGGCTATGACCGCACGCCTAGCGAATTGACTGATGCCCTGCAGCGCGAGGGCGTCCACATCGACTTTGACGAGGATCCCACGCTCATTCCCGCCGATTGCCGCGATCCCGAGCGCACACTCGTGGTCTATACCCCTGCTGTCCCTGACAGTCATCAAGGGTTGACCTACTTTCGTGAGCATGGTTTCCAAGTGCTCAAGCGTGCTGCCCTGCTGGGTATCGTCACCGAGCATTCTCGCGGTTTGTGCTTTGCAGGTACTCATGGCAAGACCACCACATCGAGCATGGCGGCTCACATCCTGCACTCGTCAGGCATAGGCTGTAATGCATTCTTGGGTGGTGTGTTGCGAAACTACAACAGCAATTTCCTGCTGTCAAAGACAAGTCCGTTCTCGGTCATCGAGGCCGATGAGTTTGACCGCTCATTCCATCACCTGCGGCCCCACGTCGCTGTGGTGACCTCGACCGACCCCGACCATTTGGACATCTATGGCACGGCCGAGAATTACCTTGAGAGTTTCGCCCATTTCACCGAGCTGATTCAGCCTGGTGGAGCCCTGATTATCCACACGGGATTAGCCTTGAAACCCAGGGTAGGGGATCAGGTGAAAACCTATACCTATAGCCGCGACGAGGGCGATTTCCATGCCGTCAACATCCGTAAGGGCAACGGCAACATCACGTTTGACCTGGTGACGCCGTGGGAGACCTTGAAGGACGTCAGCCTGGGTGTGCCCGTGACCGTCAACATCGAGAACGCTATAGCCGCTATGGCGGCATGCCGACTGGTGGACGCTCCGTTGGAGGCCATGCGTGACGCTATCGGCACCTTCATGGGACCCAAGCGTCGTTTTGAATTCTGGCTCAAGGAGGATGGTGAGCACGGCAAGGTCATGATTGACGACTATGCCCATCACCCCGACGAGTTGCGCGCGAGCATCACGTCGGTGCGCGACCTGTACCCCGGTCGTCAGTTGACCGTCATCTTCCAGCCGCACCTCTATACCAGGACCCGAGATTTCGCCCCAGGCTTTGCCCAGGCACTCTCGCTGGCCGACGAGGTGATCCTGCTTCCCATCTATCCCGCACGCGAGCAACCCATCCCTGGAGTAGCCAGTGAAATGATACTTGAAAATATAACAAGTGCTAAAAAATTCATTTACTCGAAAGAAAATTTGATTAAGTCAATACATTTGAGTAATTTTGACGTTTTATTGACAGCGGGTGCTGGCGATATCGCCAATCTGCTGCCACAAATTTGTGACGAATTTAAGAAACAGAAGCATTGAAACGACTGATACAAAATAGCATCCTTCTCATCATGGCGGTTGCGCTCACCACGGGCATCTTGTGGGCGCGCAACAAGTCAATGGGTGAATTGTGCACGGCAATTGATGTCGAGGTCGTCAATGCCGATAGCACCTCATTTGTCACGCCTCAGGGTGTACTCAATGACCTGAAGGGGCAAGGCATCAAGGTCGTGGGCAAGCGCATGGGTGAGATTGACGCCTCGGACATCGAGGAAGCCCTGCGCCAGTCGCCCTATCTCGAGAATGCCGACTGCGTCAAGTGCCAGGACGGGCGCGTGCTCATCCGCGTGAGCCAGTTGGTGCCCGTTCTCCGCGTGTTTGACGGCGACAACTCCTACTACGTGAACCGTGCCGGCAAGCACATGGCAGTGACAAGTTTCTACCATTGTGATGTGCCCGTGGTGAGAGGTCATTTTACCCGCAAGTACCCCGCTACCCGCCTGCTCTCACTCATCGACTATGTCGAGCAGGACTCATTGCTCCACTCCTTGATATCGATGTATCAGGTGCGTGACACCAACAACATCATCTTGATCCCCAACATGAGCGGGCATGTCATCAATATCGGTAGCGCCGACGGCTTTGACAACAAGTTTGCCAAGCTCAAGCAGTTCTATACCCAGGTGATGCCCAAGCGCGGTTGGAACACCTATGACACCATCTCGGTGAAGTGGAATCACCAGATTGTCGCCACCCGGCGCGTCAAGGCTGTAGAGAAGGTTGTCGAGTATGACCCCGAAGACGATGAACAGGCCCCTGACATCCAGACGATGACCCTGGGCACGCCTGCCGATGCCAAGAAGGCTGAGCAGCAAGAGAAAACTGAGCCCAAGAAGGAAGACTCCAATCAGGAGAAACCCGCCGCCGACAACAAGAACCAAAAAAAACAAGATTAAATAACAACAAAAACAAAAACAATATTACATTCATCAATCAGTTTTATGGAAAAGAACCAATATATTGTAGCACTTGAAATTGGAAGTTCCAAGATTGTTGGAGCTATCGCCGAGAAGACTTTGGCCGGACACTTGAGTGTCTATCACTTGCAAGAGGAGAAACACCTCAATAGCGTGAGATATGGCATTGTACAGAATGTCGAGAATATCAAGAGCAGCATCAACCGCATCCTCCACAACCTTGAGGGAATGATTGATGGCCGCATCAAGCAGGTCTATCTGGGCGTGAGCGGCAGGTCGCTGCACAGCATCGTCAGTGAGGTGAACCGCAGTGTCGGCTCGACCGAGCCCATCACCCGCGAACTCATTGACCGCATCATTCACGAAGCCACCAGTACCCCAGTCCGCAACTATGACACGGTTGATATCGTGCCTCGTGCCTTCTACGTCGATAAGGTCGAGACCACCAATCCTGTGGGCCAGTTTGGCTCGTCCATAAAGATCAAGGTCAACCTGATTGTGGCCAAGCCCGCTCTCAAGTTGAACCTGAACCGATTGATGACCTTCGGCATCCCTGTTAAGGACTATATCGTTACCCCGCTGGCAGTTGCCGAGCAGATCCTTACCGATAGCGACCGTGAACTGGGTTGCATGCTTGTGGACCTGGGCGCCGAGACAACGACCGTGACCATCTACAAGAACGGTTCACTCATCTACTTGAGCACCCTGCCCCTGGGTGGTCGCAACCTGACACGTGACGTGATGAATGGCTTGAGCGTACTTGAAGAGACGGCCGAGAACGTCAAGAAGAATATCAACAACCCGCTCGATCCCAGCAACGTGAGCAACGTGAAGATCGAGGGTGTGGTAGCACCTGATGCCGCCAACTATATCGCCGCACGAACTGGTGAGATTATCGCCAACATCAACCAGCAACTGGCCGATGCCGGCGTTTCGTCGGATGGCATCCAGAGCATCATCCTCATCGGTGGCGGTGCTCACTTGGGCGGCTTGCAGCAGAAACTTGAGGAGACCATCAAGATCAAGGTGCGCATGGGACAGAATCCGCCCACGCTCAACATCCTCAACAATGAGATCAACCGCATGGAGTACATCGAGGTGTTCTCGCTGCTCGCCAAGGCTGCTGACATGATTCCCGAGGGTGAGACCTGTGTGGAACTCAACCGTTATGAGGATCCTACATTTGACGGTTCATTCCCCCGCCAACAGCAGGTAGAGCCCGAACGTACTGAAAAGCCTAATAATCCCACGAAGGAAAAAAACAAGAAGCAGAGTAGCTGGGGCTCAAAATGGGTCGAGAAACTCAAGAACCTGATGTCTGAGGATGAAGATACCGATGACGAACAGTAATAGTTATGTGTTAAGTGTCATTTACCCAATATTAAAATAAATACAACTCAATATGACTGATAATAAAGATATGTTCAATGCTGGTGGCACCAACCCTGACATCATGGCAACACTGGATAAGAATTCTGGCTTCGCTGAGAAGAATCAGATGCCCACAATCATCAAGGTGATGGGCGTGGGTGGCGGTGGCAACAATGCCATCAACCACATGTATATGCAGAATATCGAGGGCGTCTCGTTTGTCGTCCTCAATACCGATCGTCAGCAACTCAACGAGTCGCCCGTGCCCAATCGCGTGCTGCTGGGCCCGAACACGACCCACGGCCTGGGTGCCGGTAACATTCCCGAAACGGCCAAGCGTGCCGCCGAGGAGAGTGAAAAAGAGATTGCACAACTCTTCGACGATGATACCAAGATGGTCTTCATCACCGCTGGTATGGGTGGTGGTACCGGTACAGGTGCTGCTCCCGTTGTGGCCCGCATCGCTCACGAGAAGGGCGTCCTCACCATCGGCATCGTGACCATCCCCTTCCTGTTTGAGGGTCCCAAGAAGATTCTCAAGGCACTTGCTGGTGCCGACGAGATGGGCAAGTATGTCGATGCCCTGCTCATCATCAACAACCAGCGTTTGACCGAGATTTATAGCGACCTCGACTTCACCAACGCTTTCGGTAAGGCCGATGATACCTTGACCACTGCTGCCCGCAGCATCAGTGACCTGATTACCGTCAAGGGCGTCATCAACCTCGACTTCAACGATGTGAACACCACCCTGCGCAATGGTGGTGCCGCCATCATCAGTTCGGGCTACGGCTCGGGCGAACACCGCGTTTCTAAGGCTATCGAGGACGCCCTGGAGTCGCCGCTGCTCAAGAACCGTGACGTCTATGGCTCACGCAAGATCTTGATGAACGTCTATTTCAATCCCGATAGCAAGACTCCGCTGCGCATGGGTGAGACCACCGAGATTCAGGAGTTCATGGCCAACTTTGACCAGGAGGTTGATGTCATCTGGGGTACCGCTCATGACCGCACCCTCGAGGAAGGTCAGATCAAGATCACCGTTCTTGCCGCCGGCTTTAACGTGTCGCTCGACAAGGAAGCTCCCGTGCCTACAGTCACGACAAGGCCCCGCGACACTGTTCCCTCACACAGCAACATCTCTGATGACGACCGCTTGAAGAAGGAGTATGGCGAGGAGGCTATCAATAAGCAGAATCTGGCCCAGAACCGCGCCCGCTACTTCGTGCTCTCTCCCGAGCAAATGGACGATGACGATGTTATCGACATGATTGAGAAGATGCCGACCTACAAGCGCAAACCTGACTTCCGCAACCAGATTAAGGAGCATCAGACCAACAACCAGGAGCGCCCCGCCGTCGATGTGCCCAAGTCGCCCAAGCGCCCCGGTGGCTCGGGTGATTCCCCAACCATCGACTTCGGTATGGATTAATAAAGGTCAAGAGTTGAACCAAAAACCCATGACGAGGTTGTCCCTGTCAACAAAAAAAGAGTGGGACAACCTCTGTCAAGAAGGTTAATATAATAATTAATGTGAGTGTTGCCTTCACTGGCAACTAGAAATCAATAAAGAAATAATGCTGACATTACAACTGATTAACCAGGACCCCGAGGAGGTGATTCGCCGACTCGCTGTCAAGCAATTTGACGGGCGCGAACCCATCATGCGCATCGTGGAACTGGACAAGCAGCGCCGTGCACTGCAGAAACAACGCGACGACAACGCCGCTGTACTCAATAAGATGGCCGCTCAGATTGGTGCCCTCATGAAACAGGGCAACCGCGAGGAAGCCGAGAACGTCAAGGCCCAGGTGGCTAACCTCAAGTCCACCAACAAGGAGATTGACGACAACCTCACCGCTGCTCAGGATGAGATTACCGAGATCCTGCTCAGCGTCCCCAACGTTCCCTATAGCGGCGTGCCCGAGGGCAAGACCGCCGAGGACAACGTGGTGGAGAAGACGGGTGGCAAGATGCCCGAGCTGCCCGAGGATGCCCTTCCTCATTGGGATTTGGCCAAGAAATACAACCTCATTGATTTTGACCTGGGTGTCAAGATTACAGGTGCTGGATTCCCCGTCTATGTGGGCAAGGGCGCACGCCTGCAGCGTGCCCTGGTTCAATTCTTCCTCGACGAGGCAGGCAAGGCCGGTTATGTCGAGATTGAACCGCCCTTCGTTGTCAACGAGGCTTCAGGCCTGGGAACAGGTCAGTTGCCCGACAAGGAGGGACAGATGTACCACTGCCAGGTGGATAACTTCTACCTGATTCCCACGGCCGAGGTGCCCGTGACCAACATGTATCGTGACGTCATCATCCCGCAGGAGGAACTGCCCAAGAAGAATTGTGCCTTCTCGGCATGTTTCCGTCGTGAGGCTGGCTCTTACGGTAAAGACGTGCGCGGCTTGAACCGTCTGCACCAGTTTGACAAGGTCGAGATCGTGCGTATCGAGAAACCCGAGGACTCCTATGCTGCCCTCGAGGAGATGAAGGATCATGTCCAGGGCCTGCTCGAGAAACTGGAGCTGCCGTGGCACATCCTGCGCCTGTGTGGTGGCGACATGAGTTTCACCAGCGCCATTACCTTCGACTTTGAGGTGTGGTCGGCTGCCCAGCAACGCTGGCTCGAGGTGAGCAGTGTCTCCAATTTTGAGACCTATCAGGCCAACCGCCTGAAGTGCCGCTACCGTGGGGATGACAAGAAGACCCACCTGTGCCACACCCTCAATGGCTCGGCTTTGGCTCTGCCGCGCATCGTGGCCGCCCTGCTCGAGAACAACCAGACGCCCGAGGGCATCCGCATCCCTGCCGCCCTGCAGCGTTACACGGGATTTGACATCATCAACTAATTAAGGAACAGTCAACGTTTGGAAAACGATAAGTACAATAATGACAATTAGTTGACAGTCAAGCGTTAATTGTTCTTTATTGTACTTATTGTTTTCTTTGTTATCTAGCGTGAATATGAACAGGAAAGCCTGGCTCGACTATATCAAGTTCATCGCGATGTTCATGGTGGTGCTTTACCACTCGCCGTCGCGTTATGACACTGCCCACGAGGTGGCGCTCTTCAATATGGGCGCTCCTGTCTTCTTCTTTGCGGCCGGCTATCTTTTTAACATTGCCAAGCAGAAAGATTTCTTCACGTTTTTGCGGCACCGCATGAGCCGCATTCTGGTGCCCTACGCCACTTTCTTTGTCGTCTTCTATGCCCTATGGCTCGCCGTGGGGCGCCGCATGGCAGGCCCCGAGGAAATGGCCATCGACCCCGTTACACCGCTCTGGCAATTTGTGCAAGGCACGCCCGATGTCGTTTTGGGGCCGTTCTGGTTCCTGGCAGCATTATTTACCCTGCAGGTCATCTATTATCCCATCAGGCGTTTCCTCTCGGGTTACTGGCCGCTTGCTGTCGCTCTGTTGCTGAACCTGTCGTTGCTCGTCATGCCCGATATGCCCTGGTTGAGGTATTGGAACCTCGATAAGGCCTTGCTGTATATGCCCATCTATGCTGTGGGCAACTGTTGCCGCCCGCTGGTGGACCGATTTGACTTCTCCACTGCAGGCCGCTCATTGTTGTGGATCTTGCTGGCAGCAGTAGGGCTTGGTTTCCTCATTGTCGCGCCGTTGAACATCGATCGTGGCGTCGCCTATGTCCTGGCCCCGGAGGCTGTGATCCTTGTGCTGCCTCTTTACACGGCTGTGTGCAAGTGGTGTGAGAAGCACCATGGTACTAGCCGCATCGCGCAGAATGTCGCCATCACCAGCATCACCTATCTGGCCCTGCAGAACTACCTCATCGGCATCATCAAGATGCTGGTGGCCAAAGCGGCCGGCCCGGCCTTCCTCGACGATAATATCATCTTGAAGGTCTTCATCGCCGTCATCGTCATGGCCGTCCTGTATCCCTTGGCCCTGCTGGTCGAGCGTTATCTGCCATGGATGCTTGGCAAAAAGGCGAGATGATGAAAGTCTGGTGCCCATTGGACAATAGTCTGAAAACTTTTTCGTACCTTTGCACCTTCGAATAAAAATGACATCAAAATAGGGTATAAAATGAATGTACTTGAATTAAGCGAACAAGAGATTATCCGCCGTAACAGTCTGGAACAACTCAAGGCCATGGGTATCAATCCTTACCCCGCCGACGAGTATGTCGTGGATGCTTATAGCGATGACATCGTGGCAAATTTCAGCGACGAGGCCGAGCCGCGTCAGGTGAGTATCGCCGGGCGCATGATGAACCGCCGCATCATGGGCAAGGCATCCTTTTTTGAGCTTCAGGATTCAAGGGGTCGCGTCCAGGTGTATGTGAGCCGCGATGACTTGTGCCCTGGCGAGGACAAGGAGTTGTATAACACCGTTTTCAAGAAGTTGCTCGACATGGGCGACTTTGTGGGTGTCAAGGGTTTTGTATTCCGCACCCAGACGGGCGAAATCAGCGTCCACGCCCAGTCCCTGAAGCTGTTGAGCAAGTCCTTGAAGCCGCTCCCCGTTGTCAAGCAGAAGGATGGCGTGACCTATGACGCCTTCGAGGATCCCGAGCTGCGCTATCGCCAGCGCTATGTTGACCTGGTGGTCAACAAGGGGGTGAAAGAGACATTCTTGAAGCGTGCCCTGGTTGTCAAGACCATGCGTCAAGTGCTGGATGATGCCGGCTACACCGAGGTCGAGACCCCGACGTTGCAGGCCATAGCTGGTGGTGCAACGGCTCGTCCGTTCATCACCCACTTCAACGCGCTCAATATCCAGATGTATATGCGCATTGCCACCGAGCTTTACCTCAAGCGCCTGATTGTGGGCGGTTTTGAGGGCGTGTACGAGATTGGCAAGAACTTCCGCAACGAGGGTATGGACCGCAACCACAACCCCGAGTTCACGTGCATGGAACTCTATGTCCAGTACAAGGACTACAACTGGATGATGTCGTTTACCGAGCAGTTGCTCGAGACCATCTGTGTTGCTGTCAACGGCAAACCCGAGACTGAGATCGATGGTCAGGTCATCAGTTTCAAGGCGCCCTACCGTCGCCTGCCCATTCTCGAGGCCATCAAGGAAAAGACTGGTTATGACCTGGAGGGCAAGAGCGAGGACGAGATCCGCGCCGTCTGCAAGGAACTTAAACTCGAGATTGACGACACCATGGGCAAGGGCAAACTCATCGATGAGATCTTTGGTGAATTCTGCGAGGGTACCTTCATCCAGCCCACGTTCATCATCGACTATCCCGTAGAAATGTCTCCGCTGACCAAGATGCATCGTTCCAAGCCCGGCCTGACCGAGCGTTTCGAGCTGATGGTTAACGGTAAAGAGGTTGCCAACGCCTACAGTGAGTTGAACGACCCCATCGACCAGGAGGAGCGCTTCAAGGAGCAGATGCGTCTGGCCGACAAGGGCGATGACGAGGCCATGATCATCGATCAGGACTTCTTGCGCGCCCTGCAATACGGTATGCCTCCCACGAGCGGTATCGGCATCGGCATTGACCGACTCGTGATGCTCATGACCGGCAATAGCTATATCCAGGACGTGCTGCTATTCCCGCAGATGCGCCCCGAGAAGGTGCCCGCACGCGACAAGGTTGAGGCTTTCACTGCCCTGGGCGTCCCCGAGGAGTGGGTTGCTCCCATCCAGAAGGCTGGTTTCCTTACCGTTGCCGCCTTGGGAGCCCTGGAGAAGCCCGGTAAACTCTTCCAGGACCTGCTGGACATCAACAAGAAGTACAAACTGGGCTACAAGGTGCCCGTTGTTGACGAGGTGAAGAAGTGGGTTGAAGCAGCCGCTGCTGCCACAAAGGAATAATCTCCCCCCGTCCCGCTAGAGACACGTTCATCTCAATGATAATGCAAGGGCAAAGGCCGCCTCATGGGTGTGCCTTTGCCCTTGAAAATTTGCAAATTAGCAATTTTTAAGAATCTTTTTTCAACTTGTTGTGTTAAAAAAAGCATTTGATTCGTTGGAATTTTATATCTTTGACATTTGATTCAGTGGGTTTTGGGCGTATCTTTCGCTTATCCTGCTGTTAATCTGCATGTTATATTTGTACGAACACTTAATAAAACTTACGCGATATGCTTAAAAAACATCTTCTTCTCGTGTTGCTCATGGTAATGGCAACAGTAAGTGTCAGTGCAGGCACCTGGAAAAAGCATAACTATTATTTGACAAGCAAGATCCAGAATGTCTATGACGTTGGCGACAAGGTCTATTATCTGAACAGTGGAAGCCTTTATGAGTTTGACAAGGCTACAACTAAGACCGTTGCCCTGACCAATCAGAATAAGTTGTCGGACAACCAGATTTCCCAGATGTATTACGACTGGGAAAGCAAGTTGCTCTTTATCGCTTATCTGAACTGTAATATCGACATCATCGACAGTGAAGGCGTGGTTTACAACGTCAGCAGGCTCAAGGACGTCGTGGTTGACGTGAACAACTACACGCTCAATAAGGGCGTCTTGGAGGATTATACCGGCAAGACCATCAATGACATCACGTTTGCCAACGGCATGGCCTATGTGGCCGTCGATTATGGTTATGTGGCCATTGATGAGTCCACCAAGATGATCAAGAAGAACGTGACCCTGGTCACCGCTGCCAGTGTCAATTCGGTTGTCGTATTCGGTAACAAGATGGCGTTCATGACCAATGGCTTCTTCTACTATGGTCCCAAGGACGCTGAAAATCCCGTTCAGACCTATACCAGGCGTTCGGGCTCTTATACGGGCGCTAAGTTTTATCCCATTAATGACAATGCCGTTTTCATGCTGTCAAAAAATGGTTTGTACTACTGCGATTTCACGGGTCAGACGGTAGCGCTTACCAAGCTGGCTGACGGTGCCGCAACATCGGTGCAGAAGACCCCTAACGGCTATATCGCTAACTTTGCAGGTCAAAAGTACTACTACACCATTGACGCAACTGGTCTGAACGCTACCAAGGTGACAGTCACTAACGAGAGCTTTGCTACCATCGACCCCAATGGCAATGGTTCTGTCACCTGGATTAATGACGGCGCAGGCTTGCATCAGAATGGCTCAACGGTAAACTATGGCGTGAGCGCTATCAGCACCGATGAGCCCTATTGGCTCAAGTACAATGCTGGCTTGGACCGTTTGTATGTCTGCACCACGGCGCTGAACGGTTTGACCCGTACAAGGCCCAATAACATGGCACCCAATGTCATCAATTACTATGATGGCACCAATTGGCATGCTGCAACGCCCTATACTTCGACAGGTTCGGGTTATAACTTTGTGTTCAATCCCTCTGATCCCACGACCTACTTCCGCGCCAGCTGGTATAGCGGTCTTCACAGGGTGACCAACGACACCGAGGTGTTCCGCTATCACTCGGGCAACTCGATGATGGGATCCTACAAGGCCCATCCCGCATTTGACAAGTCTGGCAACTTGTGGATTGTCAGCTCCTATGGTGCATCCAGCAATCCCGTGGCAGTATTGCCTAGCAACAAGGTGGCCGCCAGCACAGTTGCCAAGGCAGACTGGTTCGTTCCTAGTGGTCTGCTCTCGTTGACGACGGGTTCGATGCAGCGTTCACGCTTCATCATCTCCAAGAAGAACAACGTCAAGATCTATGCCGACTGCGACTACAAGCACGATATCTATTGCTGGGACAACTTTAATGATGACTACAGTGTTGATAACTACAGGCTGTCGGTGATCTCTCACTTTGTTGACCAGAATAACAGGCAGATTAGTTGGACCTACCTCTGGCACATGGAGGAGGACAACGATGGCCTCATCTGGGTGGGTGCCGCTAACGGTCTGTTCGCCTTTGACCCCGATCAGGCCTTTGAGGAGTATCCCAAGGCTTACCGCCCCTACGTGACCAACTCCTCGGAGGGCAGCGGTACCCTGTGCGAGGGTTACACGATCTATGACATCGGTGTTGACCGCGATAACAACAAGTGGATTGCCGGCGTCAACGGTCTGTACTTCGTTTCGCCCGACGGCAGCGAGGTGTATAACCACTTCACCACGAGCAACAGCGATATCCCCAGCGACCTCGTTTACAGTGTCGAGTGTGACACGGTCAACAACCGCGTTTACATCTTCACCGACAACGGCTTTGCTGAGTACATTCCCGATGGTGATGCATCGCAGCTCAACTTCGATAACGTCTATGCCTTCCCCAATCCTGTTGAGCCCGACTTCACAGGACTGGTTAAGATTGCTGGCCTGATGGAGAACTCTTATGTCACCATCACCGACCGCGAGGGTAGCATTGTAGCCCAGATGGGTCCCGTCATGGGTAGCGCATTGTGGGATGCCAGCTATTCCAACGGTGAGCGTGTGGCTACGGGCGTTTACAACGTCTATGCAGCCCAGGGCGGTTATCCCGCCATCACAGGCGAGCCGAAAACCACCATCATGGTCATCAGGTGATGATGGATGGCAAGACACTTTTAAAAAGATAACTGAGGGAGGGCATGCCGTCATTTTGGGCATGCCCTTCGTTGTACTGACGAGGATTACGGATTATGGTATTGATGTTGGATATCAATTCGGTCGAGTTTTACACGATAGCTTTTGTCGTGGCAATGGCTCTGGTGGGCCTGCTCATGGGCCGCACCGAGAAAAAACCGCCCAGTACCTATATCTTCCAACTCCTCACCATGCCCTCCTCGAGCGATGACGATGACCTGTTGTGCATCGAGGTGCTGGACGGCGGACGTGTGCGTCTGTCCCGCACGGGTTTGTCAATCGGCCCTGAAGAGACCGTCAACCTGGTTTTCACCGTCCGTGACGAGCAGTGCTCCATTGTTGAGAAAAAGGGCGTGCGCCGGCGTCGTTCGATTGGTGAGCCGGTCAGTGGCGAGGCGATAGTCAAGTGCCTGAGACCCGGTTGTAGATATCGCATGCGCTACGAGAGCCAGGTGACCAGCAAGTGGGCGACGTTCACCTTCGACACCTCGTCGCCTGACCCTAAAGTTGTCAAACTGAACATATAGCCCTCCTGTTGGGCTTTTTTTATGATGTGTTGTAATAACTTGGTATGAAACTGCGTTATTAATAATAGACGAGTTTATACCCAACTCAATTTTTCGGAAGGTTGTTAATAGTTGAATAAAATGTATGTTTTATGAAAGTAAAGCATGTTTTAATCCTTTTGCTCATGTTGCTGTGCTGGGTAAGCGCCGACGCTTCGACTTGGAAGCGTTACAGTAGTTATATGACGGCGAATATTCAGAACATATATGACATGGGTGGAAAAGTCTATTATCTGAATAGTGGCTGCTTGTTTGAGTTTGACAAGGCTACCACTCGAACAGTAGCCTTGACAAGTCAGAATAAATTATCTGATGACGTGATTTCCCAGATTTATTATGATTGGGAGAATAAACTACTCTTTGTCGCTTATATGAGTTGCAATATCGATATCATTGATAGTGTTGGCGTGGTTTACAACGTCAGCAGGCTCAAGGATGTCGTGGTTGACGTGAACAACTATAAGCTTAATGAGGGCGTGTTAGAGGATTATACTGGCAAGACCATCAATGACATCACGTTTGCCAACGGCATAGCCTATGTGGCCGTCGATTATGGTTATGTGGCCATTGATGAGGCCACCAAGATGATCAAGAAGAACGTGGCTCTTGTCACCGTTGCCAATGTCAATTCGGTTGCTGTCTTCGGTAACAAGATGGCATTTATGACTAATGGTTTCTTCTACTATGGTCCCAAGGACGCTGATAATCCCGTTCAGACCTTTACCAGGCGTTCGGGCTCCTATGCGGGCGCTAAGTTTTATCCCATTAATGACCATGCTGTTTTCTTACTGTCAAAGAATGGCCTGTACTACTGCGATTTCACGGGCCAGACGGTAACGTTTACCAAGCTAGTTGACGCTGTCGCAACATCGGTACAGAAGGCTCCAGATGGCTTTATCGCTAACTTCGCGGGTCAGAAGTTCTACTATACTATCAGCCCCGAGGGTACGACTGCTACTAAGGCTTCCTCTACACTCGGTTTTGCTACGGCTGATCCGATTGGTGATGGAACCGTATGGATTAACGACGGTGATGGTCTGCGCATGAAAGGCAGTACTGCCAGCTATAAGTTGAATAGCTTGACAACCATTGAACCCTATTGGCTTAAGTACAATACCGCGATGGACAGGCTCTATGTTTGTTCTTCGGCCCTCAATGGCAAAAACAGGATTCATGCGAAATATATGGCCGCTAATGCCATCAACTATTTTGACGGGACGAATTGGTATGATGCGACATGCTATACATCGTCTGGCTCAGGCTATGAGTTTGTGTTTAATCCGCAGGATTCAACCACCTATTATCGAGCCAGCTGGTCAAGTGGCCTTCACAAAGTAACCAACGATGCTTTAGTGTTGACCTATAAATCAACCAACACGCCAATGGGGGCAAATAAGGCCCATCCTGCATTTGACAAGTATGGCAACATGTGGATAGTTAGTTCCTATGGCGCTGGCAGCAATCCTGTGGCAGTTTTGCCAAGGGATAAAGTGGCCCGCAACACGGTGACCAAGACGGACTGGTTCGTACCTAGTGGTTTGCTCTCATTAAATACTGGTTCTTTCCAGCGTTCACGCTTTGTGATTTCCAAAAAGAATAATCTCAAAATCTATGCCGATTGTGACTATGGGCAACCTATCATGTGCTGGGACAATTTTAATGAGGATATTACCGTTGATGATTATCAGTTGTCTTTGATAAATTCTTTTGTTAATCAGAACAATGATAAAATTAGATGGTCATATCTCATGCATTTGGAGGAGGATTCCAATGGGCTGATATGGGTGGGATCAATGTCGGGAATGTTTGTTTTTGATCCTGAAGTTGCCTTTGACGTGAACCCTAGAGCTTATACCCCCTATGTAACTAATGATCAAGGCGGAAAAGAGAAATTGTGTGAGGGCATCACCGTTTATGATTTCGCTGAGGATCGCATCCATAACAAGTGGATTGCAACATCTAATGGAGTTTATTATGTATCGCCCGACGCAAGTGAGATATATAGACACTTCACTACAAGAAATAGTGATTTGCCCAGCGATATAGTTTACAGTGTCGAGTGTGATAACAAACACAATCGAGTATATGTCTATACTGAAAAGGGCTTTGCTGAGTACCTAGAAGATGGCGATTCTCCCTCGCTGGATTATGACAATGTGTACTCCTTCCCCAACCCTGTTGAGCCAGATTTTACGGGTATGGTAAAGATTGCTGGGCTGATGGCGAATACCTATGTCAAGATTACTGACCATGATGGAAATATTGTCGCCCAAATGGGGCCCGTGAATGGGAGCGCATTATGGGATGCATGCGACGCTTCTGGTGAACGTGTGCCAACGGGAATTTATAATGTTTATGCTGGCCAGGGCGCTTATCCCGCCATCACTGGCGAGCCACACACTACCATTATGATTATCAAGTGAATTAGATATAAACGAATTCAAAAAGCGCTTTGAGATGATAAAGAAACAATTTTTATTGATGTTGCTTATTGCATTGTGCTGTGTCTGCGCCGACGCTTCGACCTGGAAGCGTTACAGTTATTATGTTACGTCCAAGATCCAGAATGTCTATGATACAGGTGACAAGGTTTATTATCTGAATGATGGCAGTTTGTTCCGTTTTGACAAGTATAGTCTGATGACCATTGCGTTAAATACGTCTAACATACTTCATGACAACAATATTTCTCAGATATATTATGACTGGCAGAGCAAGCTGTTGTTCATTGCGTACCAGAATTGCAACATTGACATTGTGGACGAGTCGGGACGGGTCTATATCGTCAACCGTTTGAAGGATGTGGTTACGGCGGTTCACAACATGGTACCCTCAGAGAACGGTTATTCGTCCTATACAGGTAAGAAGATTAATGATATCACATTTGCTGATGGCAAGGCCTATGTCACCCTGGATTACGGTTATGTGGTGATCGATGAGGCGACCAAGAGCATCAAGAATAATGTCGTCTTGACCAAGACGAAAAACATCAACTCGGTGGCCGTCATCGGCAACATGATGGTGTTCTTGACCAATGAGGATTGCTATTATGGCCCTATAGGGAGCAGCAACCCTCTGAATGAGTTCAGTCATCGTTCAGGCACGTTTACTGGTGCCAAGATGTATCCTATCGATGAAACAAGCGTGTTTATGCTAACAACGACGCTACAGCGTTATGCTTTCTCTGGTACATCATCGTCAGTGAGCACGCTCGTGTCTTCGGCTCCCACGTCGGTTCAGAAGACGCCCACGGGTTTTATCGCCAACTTTTCGGGTCAGAAGTTCTACTACACGATCAACCCCGAGGGTACGACCGCTACAAAGGCTTCCTCTACCCTAGGCTTTGCCACATGTGACCCCACGGGCGACGGCACGGTGTGGATTAACGATGGCGATGGACTCCGCTTGAAGGGAAGTACCACCAGCTATAAACTTAACAGCTTAACAACTGATGAGCCCTATTGGCTCAAGTACAACACAGCAATGGATCGGCTCTACGTTTGCTCTTCAGCCCTCAATGCTTTGAATAGGCCCTTTCCTAACAATATGGCAGACAATGTCATCAATTACTTTGATGGCGAGAACTGGCATAACGCCACACCTTATTCAACTAATGGCTCTGGCTATGAGTTTGTTTTTAACCCTGCGGATTCCACAACCTATTTCCGTGCCAGTTGGGAAAATGGAATACACCGTGTCACCAACGATGCGCTCAAATTGAATTATACCAAGTATAATTCTCCAATAGGAAAATATAAAGCTCATCCCGCATTTGACAATTATGGCAACATGTGGGTGGTCAGTTCCTATATAGATAATCAAGATACTATGGCGGTGGGCAAAACACCAGTGGTCGTATTACCTGCCAATAAAGTGTCTAATGCATCGGTGTCAAAGGCGGATTGGTTTGTACCCAGTGGTTTGCGGCCATTGAACACAGGAGCGATGCAACGCTCTCGCTTTGTGATTTCCAAGAAGAATAACGTCAAGATTTATTGTGATGGTGAATACAAACGCTCGATTTGGTGCTGGGACAACTTCAGTCAGGATATTAGGGATGATAACTATAGATTGGTAGAGATTTCCAGCTTCATTGACCAGAACAACCAGTATGTGGATTGGCAATATCTTATTCACATGGAACAGACTAGCGATGGTCTTGTCTGGGTGGGAACGACGACAGGTTTGTTCATTTTTGATCCAGATGAGGTTTTTGATGTAGTCCATAGGGCTGTCCGGCCCATTATCACCCAACCCAAAGAAGGCAAGGGCCGGTTGTGTGAGGGTCATACGGTATATGATATCGCCGAGGATGCTGATCATAACAAATGGATAGCAACCAGTAATGGCGTTTATTATGTCTCTCCCGATGGTTTTTCGTTATATGACCATTTCTCCATCCACAATAGTGACATCCCAAGCAACCTCGTTTATAGTGTGGAGTGCGACACCAAACATGGTCGTGTCTATATCTTTACCGACAACGGCTTTGCCGAGTATCTCCCCGAGGGTGATGCCCCGGCACTCGACTTCAGCAACGTGTATGCCTTCCCGAGCCCTGTCGAGCCCGACTTTACCGGTCTGGTCAAGATTGCTGGCCTGATGGATGATACCTATGTCACCATCACCGACCACAACGGTAACGTCGTTAGGCAGATAGGTCCCGCGAGCGGTAGCGCTTTCTGGGATTGCTGTGCTGCCAATGGCGAGCGTGTAGCCACGGGTGTTTATGACATCTTTGTGGCTCAAGGCGCTTATCCTGTTATCTCTGGCGAGCCTAATACCACCATCATGATTATCAAGTGATGATGGCTCTTAAATAATAAATAACGTGTTTTTACGTTATAGGATTATAAAGGAAGGCATTTCGGGTTCTCGCGAGTCTGATTTGTCCCCTTGAATTGTCGAGTATATATTGAAGTACTCAAGTTTCTTCAGTGGCTTTGCCCCTTTAGGAACTTGTAAACAAGTTAAATTAATTCAAAAAGCGCTTTGTGATGATAAAAAAACTATTCCTCTTGACGATGCTGATGTGGCTGTGCTGTGTCAGCGCCGACGCTTCGACCTGGAAGCGTTACAGTTATTATTTGGCCACCCAGATCCAAAATGTCTATGACACGGGTGATCAGGTGTATTACCTGAACAGTGGCGGTCTGTTCCGTTTCGACAAGACCACGCTGGAGACGGTAGCGTTGAACAAGTCCAATATCTTAAACGACAATAATATATCCCAGATATATTATGACTGGCAGAGCAAGTTGTTGTTCGTTGCCTACCAGGATTGCAACATCGACATCGTGGACGAGGCGGGACAGGTCTATAACGTCAACCGCTTGAAGGACGTGGTCACGGCGGTCCACAACATGGTGCCCTCGGCCAACGGTTATTCGTCCTACACCGGTAAGACAATCAACGATATCACGTTTGCCAACGGCATGGCCTATGTCACTCTGGATTACGGTTATGTAGTGATCGATGAGGCGACCAAGAGCATCAAGAATAACGTCGTGTTGACCAAGACCAAGAATATCAACTCGGTGGCTGTCATCGGTAGCACGTTGGTATTCTTGACCAACGAGGATTGCTACTTTGGTCCTGTGGGCAATGCTAACCCCCTGGGCAATTATAGCCACACCTCGGGAACTTTCACTGGAGCCAAGATGTTCCCGATTAACGAGACCAGCGTTTTTGTGCTGACCACATCCGCCCTGCAGCGTTTTGCTTTCTCGGGCAGTTCGGCCAGCGTGAGCACGCTCGTGTCATCGGCTCCCACCACGGTGCAGAAAACCTCGACTGGCTTTATCGCCAACTTTGCTGGCCAGAAGTTCTACTACACGATCAACCCCGAGGGTACGACCGCTACCAAGGCTTCCTCGACGTTGGGATTTGCCACGAGCGACCCCACGGGCGACGGCACGGTGTGGATCAACGATGGCGATGGACTCCGCATTAAAGGCAGTACCATCAGCTATAAACTTAACAGCTTAACAACCGATGAGCCCTACTGGCTCAAGTACAACACCGCCATGGACAGGCTCTACGTCTGCACCACGGCGCTCAACGCGATAACCCGTACAAGCCCTAACAATATGGCCCCCAATGTCATCAATTATTACGATGGCGAGAATTGGTTTAATGCTACACCTAGCGGCATGACGGCCAACGGCTCGGGTTACGAGTTCGTTTTCAATCCTGCCGATTCGACGACCTACTTCCGCACCACCTGGCAGAATGGTATGCATCGCGTCAAGAATGACGTGCTCAATCTCACGTTTAATGGCAACAATTCGCCATTCCCCGTCTATTTTGGTGGCAAGGCACATCCCGCATTTGACAAGTATGGCAACTTGTGGGTAGTGGCTTCCTATGGCAACAGCTCTTGCCCCGTGGCAGTATTGCCCAGCAACAAGGTGGGACAATCTTCGGTGGCCAAGACCGATTGGTTCCAGCCTAGTGGCTTGTTGCAACTGAATACGGGTTCGATGCAGCGTTCTCGATTCGTCATTTCCAAGAAAAACAATGTCAAGATATACAGTGACTGTGACTATAGGCGCAATATCTGGTGCTGGGACAACTTCAATGAGGATGTTAGGCAAGGTAGCTACAGATTGACCCAAATTTCAAGTTTTGTTGACCAGAACAACCAACTCGTGGACTGGAATTACCTCCTCCACATGGAGCAAATGAGCGATGGCCTCATCTGGGTAGGTTCGACAACGGGCTTGTTCATTTTTGACCCCGAAGTGGTCTTTGACGAGCACCCCAGGGCCATCCGCCCCTATGTCGCCGAGTTCAGCGAGGGCAAGGGCAACCTGTGCGAGGGTTACATGGTCTATGACATTGCCGAGGATGCCGACCACAACAAGTGGATTGCCACCAACAACGGCGTGTACTTTGTATCGCCCGACGGCACCAAGGTCTATAACCACTTCACCACCACCTATAGCGATATCCCCAGCGACGTCGTTTACAGTGTGGAGTGTGACACCAAGCATGGTCGTGTCTATGTCTTTACCGACAACGGCTTTGCCGAGTATGTCCCCGAGGGTGACGCTCCGGCACTCGACTTCAGCAACGTGTATGCCTTCCCGAGCCCTGTAGAGCCTGACTTTACCGGTCTGGTCAAGATTGCTGGTCTGATGGATGATACCTATGTCACCATTACCGACCACAACGGTAACGTCGTTAGGCAGTTAGGACCCGCTAGCGGTAGCGCGATGTGGGATTGCTGTGATGCCAATGGCGAGCGTGTAGCCACGGGTGTCTATAACATCTATGTGGCTAATGGCGCTCAACCCGCTATCACTGGCGAGCCGCGCACCACAATCATGGTCATCAAGTAGTGTGGTGGGGCACACCTAATTAGGAGTATCTCGATTATCAATTATTGTACAGTTTGTGATGGTAAAAAAGATTTTATTACTGGCAGTTGTGATGATGGCGTTGGGTGCTGGCGCACAAAACGCTGTGGGCGATTGGATGATCCACACCTCGTTTGTGGGCGATAAGGTGACACATATCGCCGAGAGCGAGAACTGGGTCTATTATCTCGCTGGTGGGAATCTGTTCCGTCTCGACAAGGAGACCCAGGAAAATGAGGCCCTGAGCCGCATGAACTACTTGTCAGACATGGGCATCTCACAGATTTTTTACAATAGTGATAAGGATTATCTGGTGGTGGTTTATACCAACTCCAATATAGACATCATCTTGACCGATGGTACCGTGGTCAACATGCCCGAGGTCAAGAATGCCGTGATGACGCAAAGCAAGACCATCAATCATGTGAACTTTGCCCCTGGTGTGATCTATGTTGCAACCGACTTTGGCTATATCGTGATTGATGACAACAAGTTTGTCGTCTCGGAGTCTCATGTCTATAACGAGCCGCTGACCTGCGTCGCACAGGTGGGCGACGTGCTGTTGGTGTCGGCAACCGATGCTACTTATTACGGCTCCGCCGGTTTGTATCATGATCAGCTCGAGTCGTTCGATTTGGCCCCGTTCGATCCTAATTGCCGCTGGTACACCATCAACGACTCAACATACTTTTACCTTACGGGTTGGACATTCCTGGGCTCGATGAAGATCGACGCTAGCGGCAATGTCCATTTCAGCTCTCCGTCAATCATTGAGCACAAAACCACACAGCTACAAGAGACCGTTGACGGCTACCTGCTCAATGTGCCTGGCTTGAAAAAGTGTTACATCACTGATGAGAAGGGTCATATCACCAACGAGATTGATACCGACGGAGAGGTGTGCAGCGCCAGTCCCGATGGCAACGGCTCGCTGTGGGCCGCGGGACCTAAGGGTGTGCACATGTTTGATGACGCCAACTACTACCTCCCCAATGCCTTGTCATTTGGGCGTCCCTTCTGGATGACATATAACAAGTCCAAGGACCTGCTATATGTCTCCAGCACGGCGACCAACTACTTCTTTGAGGACGATGACCCTACCAGCGTCAACACCTATGATGGCGTGAGGTGGAGGGACGTCACGCCCGACAATGCACCTGCCAGCGGTTCCTTCAACATCCAATTCATGCCCGATGACCCCAATACCTATTTGTTGAGCACCTGGAAGCGTGGCCTGTACAAGGTGACGGATAACCAGATTGCGACGATCTATAATGGCAATAACAGTCCCATGAAGAGCCTCGAGGGTGCCATGCACCCCATTACGAGCATCGACCGCAATGGCAACGTGTGGGTAGTGCAGTCTTTTGAGAATCCCGAGCATCCCGCGATGGTCTTGACTGCCGCTAAGGCCAAGCAGAGCACCGTCACTACGGCTGACTGGACCACCCCCAACATCGAGGGCCTCAACAGCGGACACACTAAGACCGCCAGCTTCATTTCGACCAAGAACAGCCAGTACGACATCAAGATTTTCAACGATGGCGACTACCAGATGCCCTTGATTCTCTGGAATACCAATGGCGAAATCCCGTCGCGTCCCAAGCCAGAGGTTTTTAAACAACTCATCGACCAGGACGGACAGCCCTTCACCTGGCTGAATGTCATGTGCTTGACCGAGGACCTCAACGGCATGATATGGATGGGAACCTCAGAGGGCGTCATCTCGTTCAACCCGGCCCAGGCCTTCAGCGACAACTTCAGGATCAATCACATCAAGGTGCCGCGCAACGACGGCACCGGCATGGCCGATTACCTGCTCAGCGGTATCCAGGTCAATGACATCGCCGTTGACGGGGCCAATCGCAAGTGGATCGCCACCCATAGCTCAGGCCTGTTCCTGGTGAGCGCCGATGGTACCAAAATCATCAAGAAGTTCAACACCACCAATAGCCCGCTGGCCTCTAACACCGTCTATCGGGTGTGCTGCAATCCCAACAGCAACTCGGTCTATGTGACCACGCCTGCGGGACTGTATGAATACTTCAGCGACAGCAGCCCTGCCGAACCCAACTACAGCAACATCTACGCCTATCCCAACCCCGTGCGCCCCGATTTCACTGGCGAGGTAACAATCACGGGCATGATGGACAACTCGCTGGTCAAGATCGCTGATGCCAGCGGCAATGTCATCCGCCAGATCAAGTCCATTGGCGGCCTGGCAACATGGGACTGCTGTGACAGCTATGGCGAGCGCGTCAAGACGGGTGTCTATTTGGTCCTGTGCTCCCCCGCTAGCGGCGGCAGCGAGGGCGTAGCCACCAAGATTGCCATCATCCGTTAAGGCTCTCTATCCTTTATTAACCTGTAACCTTTAACACAATGAAAAAATCAATTAGATTATTGTTGATGTCAATGATGGCCCTCTGGCTCGTGTCCTGTGGCACCAGCGACGGCCTGACCAAGGCCGAGCGTGAGGCACAGCGTGTCCAGCAGGTCGTTGACGCAATCGAGGCGCGCAAGTACACGATTGCTGTCGATTGGATGAAACCTCTGGGCGGCATGCCGCGTCATGTGAGTTCCAGCTATGAGTTAAAGGTCGATGGCGACGATGTGGACAGTTATCTCCCCTACATTGGCGAAGCCTACCGTCTGCCCTACGGTGGCGGCAAGGGCTTGAACTTCAAGGGTAAGATTAACGATTACAAGATGTCCAAGTCCACCAGCAACCGCCTGGTCATCGAGTTCAACGTGACCAACGACGAGGACACTTACCATTACCGCATCGACATGTTCACCAACGGCAAGGCAATCATCGATGTCATTGCCTACGACCGCGACGCGATATCCTTCGACGGCGAGATGGTATTTTAGAACCAGAATCTTAAAGGATTAAGGATAATGGTTAATGAGATTTTCCCGAAGTCGTTTTCCTAGACGTTTCAGGATAGTTTTCTTGAGAATCAAGCCAGAGTCCTTTAAACTTTAACCATTAAACATTAACCAGAGAGAAAGTGTTGCAAACTCATATCTCTTATAAATGATCGCGCTACGCGCGAGAAATCAAGAAAAATCATAATAAAGATTCAATATTATTGATATTAATACATTTTTTTTGATTTCTCGGCCGTTAGGCCGATTAAATGGTATCAAGTGGAGTTTTGCAACAATTTTCGAAACTTAAAAAATTATGAAAAAGTTATTACTGATCTCATTAACTCTGCTGGCTGTCGTGCTCATGGCTTGCAGTTCCAGCAAGAATGCCGTGGACCCCGCTAGGGCCCAGGCCGTCAGGGCGTTGCTCGAGCAGCGCCAGTTTGTGGTCATGGTCGGTTCGATGCGTCCCATGTCCGCCCCCACGATGAGCGTGAGCCAGGGCCAAAAGATGATTATTCGTGATGGCATGGTCACCTGCTACTTGCCCTACGTCGGTTCGGGACAGAATGTGGGTTACGGCGCCAGCGGATACAAGGCGCTCAACTTCTCGAGTGCGATTCTCGACTACAAGGTCGAGTACCCCAAGGAGGACCGTGCCCGCGTCACCTTCAGGGTCGATAACGGCGACGACAATTACCGTTTCCACATCGAGGTGTTCATGAACGGCAAGACCACCATCGACGTTGACCCCCGCGGCCGCGACGCCATCTCCTACAGCGGCATGCTGCACGGCCTCGACATCCTGTAGGATACTCCTCAGTCGACATCCTCATCCCTATATAAAAGGAAGACAATAAGTACAATAAAAACAATGGCATCCGCGTTCTGAAGTGACCCCAAAAAGTTGGACGGGTTAAACATTATTGATTTAAGAGTAAAGAGTTCGGTATTGCACCGGGCTCTTTCCTTT
>CACYGX010000021.1 GCA_902774055.1 uncultured Bacteroidales bacterium | reverse complement strand
CAAATCACGGTTAAAAGGAAAGAGCCCGGTGCAATACCGAACTCTTTACTCTTAAATCAATAATGTTTAACCCGTCCAACTTTTTGGGGTCACTTCACTGCTGGCATTGGGTGCCTGTACGTCCCCAGCCACCGACAAGCAACAGGAAGGAACGGATCAGACAGCTGGCGATAATATGGCCGCTATCGAGAACATCATGACGCGCACGAGCATCCGCCAGTACAAGGACCAGCCCGTGGAGCAAGAGAAAATCGACATCATGCTCAAAGCCGCAATGGCAGCTCCCACTGCAGTGAACCTGCAGCCGTGGCACTTTATCGTCATCGACGACAAGAACACCATTGCTCTGCTCTCGGGCCGCCAGCCGACCAATGCCCCGTTGCTCATCGCCATTTGCGGTGACACTGACAAGACCACCATGCCCGATGGCAAGGGAAAATTGCCCGAGTTCTGGGTACAGGACGTGTCGGCTGCTACCGAGAACCTGCTGCTTGCTGCCCATGCACTGGGCTTGGGCGCCGTGTGGACCGGTGTTTATCCTATGATGGAAAGAGTTTCAGAAGTGGCCAACGTGCTGAATTGCCCCCAAAACATTGTCCCGCTGGCAGTTGTTCGCATCGGTTATCCTGATGAGTCACCCGAACCCAAGAACAAATTCAAGGAGGAGAACATCAGCTACAACAAGTTTGGAGCCAAGAAGTAATTGATGAGTGGCATCGGCCACTAATGCTCATTAACAGAGATACCTGTCCCGCGCCGCATGCGTTGGACAGGTATCTCTGTTTGTTGTAACCCGTGTATTTGTCAGAACAGGAAGGTGTTGTAGAGTTCTGGCGCATAGATGCTGCCACCCATGTGGACCGCCTTGAATATCTCATAGTAGATATAATAGAAGTTCAAGATAACCATCACGGCAAAGGGCAACCACTTGCGCTCACGCCAGAGGTAACACAGGGTGTAGGCAATCATGATCAGCGTGCAACCGCGCATCAGGTCTCCAGGACGGCTTATATACTGAGTTGTGCTGCCCATCAAGTTCAAGTAGCAAATACTGAAGAACATGAAACGATAGATGGCCGGTAGATACTTGTCGGAGGCAAACATGCTCTTGATGCTGGGATAATACCACAATATGATGCAACCCACAATCAAGGGGAACAGGCGTGTTGGTCCTATCACAGTCCTGAAAGCAAACGTGGCATCGGTCGAAGCAAGTCGATAATAATGCCCATATCCCACCAGCGTAAATAATTGCCCGGCCATGTCAAAACACCATCTAATCCACTGCGGGAAGCAACCCAGCAAGACGCAGATCGCCAACAAAGTGAAGGGCAACCACCGCTTAGTATTGCGCACGGGAATAAGGGGCACCAGATACAGTGGGATGAGCAATAACGACATCTTGTGGATGCACATGGCCAATAATGCCAGCAACAGGTACCACCAGAACTTGCGGTTGACAATCAATTCGACCATCAATACAAAGAGGCTCTCGACCACAGCCTGGCGCAACGTGCTCATCCACTGGACATAGTATGGGCCCAAGAAGATGCACAGGGATATCCATGGCAACAACGCCTTGCGATGCCGCAAGGCATAGAATAACAGCACAATGTGCAATGTGGCCCAGAAACAGAAGTAGAAGGCATAGTGCATTCCGGCATGGGCCATCGCACGCGTTATGAGTTCAAATCCAGGTTCGAAATTCTCACGAGAGAACTCTCCCAGGGACTGCATGCTCACATAGTAACTGTAATACATGTTGTAGTCCCATGAGGTCAACCACCTTACCGAGGACAAGGCGATATAGATGAGCATCGCGAGAAGAATCTCCCAGGAGAAGAAGGACAGCTCTGCCCCACCCGCTGCTATCACCCGTTGCTCACGCCGGCTCACGTGCCATCCCAGCAATGCCATCAGAATGGCTGTTCCAGTATAAACAACAAGGCTTTGGATCATAGCGGTCAATAATTTTACTTCACGAGCGACATGTTGATAGTCAAACCATAATTGCTGTTCGTGGTGGGATAGGACGACGTGGAGACGAGCGGAATATTGGATATGTAGTCAAAGTAGGCACCCATTGTGATGCGCTTGCTCACCACATAGTTCGCTGTGAAGTTAATGCTCCAGGTCTTGGTTCCGTTGGTCGGCTGAGCGGTCTGGGTCTCAAACTTGCGAATCAGAGCCGTGTTGCTCGACATCTTGGCGTTGAACGTGAGCGTGAGGTCGTTGTTCACATTCTGCTGCTTGGTCTTGAGCTTGAGCACCTGATTGAAATTAGCAATCTTGTAGCTGGCACCCACGACAAACGAAGTAGAAGCTGCCTCGACAAGCTGTCCTGCCGATGAGTTGAGCGTCAATGTGCGTTGGTTTTCATACTGCACATTCAGCGAAATATCGTTTAATAAGGTTGCATTGAAGCCGATGAGAGGCGCAAACTTCTCGGTCAAGGTGACCGACGCGATATTATAGGGCGATGACGGAATGGCTTGTTTAGAGCGCACATCCTCAATGAAGCCAAGGCCGTTGCCAATGGTTACCCAATCGTTGAATGAATTATAGGCACCCACAGTGTAAACACACTGATAAGCATGATTGAGCGCGAATGACTTGAAAACCCTCTTGAAGAACGGAATCCTCATCAGACCGTCATAAGTAATGCGCCAGTTGGGCAAAATATCCTTAATTCCGGGGAACGGACTCAGATTGACCGACTTGGCATTCTTGCCCGAATAGGCTGCCATGAAGGCAGGGATGAGCACATCACTACTCGACGGATTGACATCACCATTATTGACATCGAAGGGGTTACCCGCCATACCGTTTTTCCTCGTGAAGCCAGCATCGGGATAGGTAGAGCCATAGTACTGTTGCCTCAGGCGGTCGGTAATAATGGGAATGTTCTCGATGAACTTATCAAACACGTCACTGTGGTAATTATCGGTCGCCTTGACAGCCTTCATGGCCGTGGCCATCGCAATATGGGTTTTGGTATAACTACCACCGTATTGAATCATGGGATTATCAAACATGAACTGGATCTGGTTGGTACGGTTGTCGGTACGGTTACCAGTCAGCGTAATCTTGAGACCGGATATCGGCTCCAACTGAACCTCAGCATTAAGTTCCTGGGTAGAACCATAAATAGCTGGGGTGGTCTGGGTTGGGTTACCAATGAGCCAGTCATGTCTCTTCGCTTTCTCGATGTAGGACTGGCCTGCAAAGCCAAAAGCGAAGTCAAGACCCGGCGCCATGATATCGTAGCGGTTGGTTTGACCAAAGGCATCACCAATCTCAGGTATGAACTGAGGCACTGAGAGCGAAGTGGTCTTTTTCCAGCGCACGTTAACATTGCGAACGCTCATCAGGACACGAGTCATGTACTGGGCCGCCTCGGTAAAGAAGTTGTGGCGATCCTCACCTTGAATCTCAGTGATGGTGAACTTGAGGTTCTCTTCGCCCAATGTCGTGATCTCAACATTGTCTTTATCCTTTACCTTATACTCCACCTTGAATGGCTTGTCGTCGGTAGTGCTAGCCGTTACCTTAACCTTCTTGACACCAAGTTTGTGATTGATCACGACAGCGCTGTCGGGACTCAACTTGATGGTGCGGCTAAACTTCTTGGGCTTTTCCTTCTTGGCCGGCTGCGAGCGTTTGCTGCTCTTGGACGAGAAACGTTCCTCAATTTTCTTGAGATAGGGCACCTTAGAGTAGAACTGCTCAAAATTGAAGCGGCCATCAATCGAGCGGACTGCCTGACTGGCAATCGAGTTGCCCGATGAGATACTGTCGATAACAGTACCACGGTCCCAACGGTAGGTTGAGCTATAGGACAGGTTGGCGGTGATCCAGCTCAAGATGGGAATCTGACTCAGCGGCGCCTTATAGGAGAGGCTGAATGACTGGTTGTAGGCCCACGGAGTACCCAGGTCCTTAATCGAATTCATGACGGAATCCTTCCAGTTGCGATACTTATCAGGTAAGAGTTTGCGGTTCACCTGACCCACAGGCTCAAGGATGTGGGCTGTCGTATTGCTGTTGAACGACACTGTGAGGGATTTGGTAAAGTTCCAGCTGAGGGCAAATTGACGGTCCCACAAGAAGTTCTTGCTGACGGCAACCGGCAACTCTACATCGATTCCCGTCTCATTGCGCGTTTGCTGCTCATAGTAGTAACGCGAAATGTTCGTGCCGAAGGAGATATTTGTCGGTAACCAGTGCAACTCCCAGTCACGGAAGAACTTCATATTCTTGTTTTTCTCGTTAATGAAGCGTGAGAACGGCTTGAACGGCTTGATATAGGGCGTCCAGCTATACTGCATGCTACCACGATAGTCGTTGGTGTTCTCATATACATTATCGGGATCATTCAAGTGCTGCTTGTTGAACGAGTAGCTGAAGGAGAAGTTTGCGGGATCCCAAGGCATGGGGTCCTTCATCGTCTTGACATCAAACTTGAGACCCGAGATAGAGAAGTTCTTAGCGGTGCGCTGGGTGACAGCATAGTTCATGACGCTATCCTTCTGTTCCTTTGTCTCACATCCGTCAAGAGATTCCTTGAGCTTCACGTCCTGGTCGAGAGGATTGTACTTGGGCGTGGTTTTCTCGTTGCTGTAAGAATAGTAGATGGGGGCGTGCAGTTTGACTTTCTCGGGGATAAAGCGTCCCAAGTCGGACTGCACAGCGATGTTATACTGGTCATAATTGTCCAGGCGACGCATGGACAGGCTCTGGTCAACCGAACCAAATCCCGCTGTCTCCTTGTGGAATCCCATATTTACAGTAGCGATATCGCTCATGCCAAGCGTCATGGTAGCTTTAGCAGCCCATCCGCCCTCGCTATCAAAGTCGGTTACGCGCAACTCGTCAACCCAAACGACACAACTCTTGGTCGTCGGCGAATTGTTGCGCACACCGATGAGCATCACGCGCACCTTACTCAACGAGGGGTTACCAATCACATAAATCTTGTTGTTGGGATGTGCCTCATCATAATCCAGATAACGCACACCATAGCCTACTCCCTCAACTCCAGCCAGCTTGTCGGCATTGCGGTGCTTCTTGGCATTGACGAGCACATCAAGATTGATGTCCAGCAAGTTCTCGGCTGGCCAAACCTTGAGACGGTCGGCGGAGCTGTTGGTGCTGTAACGGCCAGGAGGAGTTACCGTCAAGGGAATCTCATACTCGTAGTAGTTATTCTTAACATCAGAGCCCAAGCGAATGAACAACGACACGTCGCCATTGCGCAGGTTGGTCTCATCGTCAACGGTAGCCTCGTTGTGGACAAACATCTGCAAGCGCTTGTAGGTGCGCAGGTCAAGTTCCGTATTGCGATACACACCACGGGCATCACCGGCGTCAAGGTCGGCAACGGTGAGCTGCATGGACTGCTCGTTGAGCTGGGTGATTTGTGACTGACCGCTGTCGATGATACGAGACACGCCAGGAGGCAGCACGTAGTTGACAGGCTCGCGCGATGCATTCTCCTCGATGTTTACCGAGTTGATGCTGATAGAGCCATTGGCGGGCACTTCACCACGCAGGTTCAAGTTATACTTGTAGTTGCGCCACTCGCCACGTACCAATTCCAGTGAGGCAAAACGCAAATGGGTCGTCCCCTTGAAGCCCGTCATGTACATGCGCAAGAAACGGATGGTGGAGAAGTCCTGGATATTACCCACCTTCTTGGTGAAATTAGACAAGGGTATGGTAAACTGGTACCAAGTTGCTAACTGCGTCTGACCATTGCGGGTATGAACGCTGGCAATCTGCTTGTCAGTGATGAAGTTCGTACCCACCTCCTTCATGTCTTCGGGACGAATCGACACTTTATACTCGAAGTAGCGCTCATACTCGTTAAGGGTATTGTCCTGGTTGATATCCTCAACATCAGGCGTTGAACGAGCCGACTGGTACTGACCATCAGCAGCGTCAGTCTGAGACAACGAGTTGCCATCAGTGCCATTATAGTGCTTGTAACGGTCGTTAATCGTGGCCTTAATCAAGTCATAATAATTGTTACGGTAGAAGCCGTAGTTATCGCTCGCTGGGTCATTGCGCGGAGAGAATGGGTCATCCTGCATCGCAGCCCATGCCGATGGGAAATTAGTTTCCAATTCTCTAAGGAACTTGGCATAAGTCTCATGCTTCATCTCCTCGGCATCTGTCAGCCCATCAAGACCCACGTCTTGCAAGATGCGGGCACCATTGGTGTTATCAAAAGCATAGGTTAATGAGGACTGAGTAGCCACCTTACCCCAAATGGTGGAGGATACATAAGTGCTGTCACCATTAATGGGAAGACCATTCTCATAGCTCTTGAGTCCATCCTTGAGGATGTCCTCGCTGATTTCACCCAAGTTGAAATAGAGGTCACCACCCTCCTCGTTGTGCAAATTATCCTTATCCATAAAGGGATCCAGCATCCAGAACTGGATATACTCGATATTGGATTGCTCGAAGTTGGTGTTATCAATCTTGCGCATGAGACCACCCCAACGCTTCTCGGGATTAAGCAGATAACCATCGGGGGTAAGTCTCTCGGCATCTAAGTTATACGGGCCGCGCTCATTGGGATAGAAAGAAACGTTGAGTGTCTGGACAACAGACGACTCGCCATAGTTGAGCTCACGTCCCGGGAACACCTCGCTGAATGCCACCTCACGGGCGTAGGGATATGACAATGCCTCAAGGTCATTCTTGATATAACCTGGCGCATACGAGGAATTACGCTGGGTGAACAAGCGGTCCACAGTGTACCATGAGATGAGTGCACGGTTCTTGCCATAATCGACATTCTTGCTCCATCCGGCCTCGGGGAACAAGGCGTCAGCCGAGGGGTCATAGGGTGTCGAGGCGAGGAACCAAGAGAAGGGCGAGCGCAGGTCAATACCAGATTGGGTCGATTCAAAGTCATCGATATAGGAACTACCAGAGTTAGAACCCGTTGAGGCCTGATGAGGCACCAACTGAGCAAAATCACCCCTGAAGTTCAAGGTCGATGGCGCTACCGCATTAACCGTGGGAATCTTATTGAGCAGGTTGGTCAACCACATGAATTGGGTATTGTAAGACAAATTTGCACCCCAAATGGTGTTATTGACCAACTCATTACCGATCGCTACCTTATCACCAATAGCTTTCTCGCCATAGTGCATCACGGTAGCACCGATATGGAAATCCTTGTTGAAAGCATAATCCAGGTCAAGGCCCAGCAGCGTTTTGCGTTGCATGCTGAAGGTGGACTGGTTCTCAAGCGATACACTGATGTTGGTACCAGCGTCGATAATGCTCTGATTGGTAATCGTCACGGTACCCATCGTGTAATCGACGGTATAGTCGCTGTTCTCGGTAAGTGTTTGACCGGCCGCAGTCACGACCACCGAACCACGTGCCACATTTGTGGCATTCAAGCGGATAACACTACCCGAACTCGACTGATATTCACCGACAAGAATAAACTTATTCTTTTCACTAAACTGTTGAGCGACAGTCAATGTCGAGTCATAGAGCTCGGTGTAAATATACTTTTTCGCAATTTCGTCATTCTCGAACTTTTTGCGCAAGTGTTCGCCAAACGGCTCAACAACGGGGAAAATGATTTTACCTGTTGAAGATTGTACAGTATAACCCTCTATGTAGTCGAAACGACCATCGATATTTGGCTCCTGATTAGCGTCCAAGCGGTCAAGGTTCATGACCTGAAGCAGAGGGGTTCCATTAATTTTGCCTTCAGGAATGTAAATCAACTCACTACCTGTGGTATCACTCAGATACTTGATATTGAGTTTGAAATTGTTTTTCTGAACCTGATAAGCACCCAGGGCATACACGTTCTTCATAGCCAAATCCCACATGGGATAGTAGGGCGAAGATGTTGTTCCCTTGAGCATCTTGACATACAGTGACTGCTCTGTTGAATTGATATCACTAGAGAACTCGCCGACCTGGAAAGACTCTCCATTATAGGTGTACTTATAGGCTACGGCAAGGATTTCGTCACTAGCAAGAGCCGTCTTGAGCATGATGTAGCCCAGAGAGGCGTTCAAGGTATATTCTGAAGAGTTAAGCAGTCGCGCACTCTCGATGATTTCATAATCCTTACCACCCTCAAAACCATAGGCTTCCTTCAACGGTGATAATGCGTCCGAAGCCATGCTTTTGTATCGGGCATCTGGGTATTGGGTATCAATATCCCTCCACAGGTTATTTGACTCGTTTTGAGGTGGTATCAATGGATTTCCTGTCCAGTGACTGTTGCAAATGTTGCGCTCGTCGCCCTCACCGATGTCCATGAATGCCATGATGTTGCGCGATTCATTATAGTTATTGCGCTTGTTGGTAATCCATACCTGGATATCAGTAATATGAATGCCCGAATTAGGCTGCGGCAACCTGGTGCACCATTCGTCGTAGTGGTCACGGAAGAAATGCGAGAGGAAGAAGTTTCGGTTCTGGTCATACTTGTCGGCCGAAATGTGGAATTCGGTGGTTTGCGATCCACCCTTGCTGCTCACGGTCTGGGACTCACTATTCTGTTGAGAAACCAATGCCGTGGCGGTAAGTTTGCCAAATTGCAGTTTCGTCTTTATACCAAACAGGGCAGCACTACCACGAATCAGCTGTGAACCGGTCGTCATGCTCACATTACCAGCCTCAAGTTCCTTGATGATCTCATCCTCCTTGCCCTCGTAGGCCAATTTCAGGTTCTTACTGTCAAAGTCAAATGTCGCGCCAGTATTATAAGACATGTTAAAGCGCATCTTGTCGCCTACTGTAGCAGCGATATTGGCCTGAATCTTCTGCTCGAAGTCAAAATAGGTCTTTTTGCGCTGGGCTACCGACAATGCAGGGTTATCGGTAGAATTGCTTTTAACACCCATTTTGATGACTACAGAACCTGTCGTCTTGAGCTGAACACCACCAGGGCCGAACACTTTCTCGAGGGGTCCCATTCCAAACTGCATATCCAGGAAATTGAACGGATCTTTTTCCTTATCTTGGGCATTCTCGGCATTCTTCTGGCGGTAGTACTCCATCATCGACTTCCTGAAATCCATATTGCTGTATTCGTCAGCCGACATGATATAGGGAGTGACAATATCATGGTCACCCAGTCGTGTGTGGATGACATAGCATCCTGTCTCGGGGTCAAACTCGACCTCCGAGGTGATGTTGGACGGCGTTTTCAGGTCGGCAGAATACTCCTCTGTGCCTTGAATGTCGTTATAGTTCTGGGGTATTGTGGGTTTTACGTTAAATTGCAGGTCCAGTGATGGCGTCTGCATGCGCTGAGCCGAGGGACGCGTGTCGGGGGGCGGCGGAGGTGGTGGCAAAGTGCTGGTCACATATTGAGCCAACACGGTGTCATGACCCGCCCAAATACCGATGAGCGTACCAATGATGATAGCAAAAAATATTTTTTTTCGGTTCAACATGAACTTTTTTACTGTCTATTATCAATCTCCACGGTTCACCTGCCGTCAACACAACGACATCACATCATCTTCAAGGCCTGCTTGATGGCCTCTTCGACGCTAAGGGCTGAATTCTTGGAAAACAGCGACTTAAGGGCTTTTTGTGATGCCTGTTGTGTAAAGCCCAACATGACGAGAGCGGCAAGCGCTTCGTCATAGGCTTCACCCACAGAGTGACCCGTTTGTTGTAATAACGTATTATCAGTGGGTTTTATTTTATCCTTGAGGTCAACTATTATGCGTTGTGCCGTTTTTCCTCCCACACCCTTTACCGACTTGAACATGGCGACATTGTTGCTTGCAATGGCCTGTGAAAACTCATCGACACTCATCGACGAGAGCACCATGCGGGCAATGTTGGGTCCAACACCTGACACCGAAATGAGCAACAAGAAGGATTCACGCTCGCGTTTGGTAGCAAACCCATAGAGCAGATGGGCATCTTCCCTGATGGCCTCATAAACGTATAGCATGGCGATTTCACCCTGCCCTACCCTGTTCAAGACATCATAGGTCGATAGGGAAATATTCATCATGTAGCCCATCCCGTGATTGTCCAACACAGCATAGGCGGGATTGAGTTCGGCTATTGTACCTTTGATATAATCTATCATAATTTTAACTTTTTAATATCAAGTCTATTAAACAATTGACATCTGCAATCTGGATTTCACAGTCCCGATTGACATCTGCCCGGATGAGAGTCACCGCATCGGCCTGCGATGATGACCTCAGCACGATATCAATCAGTGCCAAGACGTCGGCAATGGTCACCTCGCCGTCATCATTGACATCACCGCGTAACAGTGTGTTGCTCATGACGTAATCAACAGCGGCACTGGCGTCCAACTTACCATAGCCCCATCGCTCTGAATCACCAGCCATTACATGGGAGTCCTTGACGGCTGTTGCACTCATGACGGTACGCACATCAGATGGCGAGAGTGTGGGATTCAACTGCAGCATCAGTGCGATGGTTCCTGAGACAACTGGGGCCGACATCGAAGTGCCCTGGTTGGCATAATAAGGATATTGGGTGCCATTTACCTCAACAGGCTTCACCCAGTTGACTTGAGTTGCCTCAACGTCATAACGGTTGGCCGATGAGAGTAATGCATTGCCAGCAGCAACGATGTCGGGCCTGGAAACACCCCGTTCATCGGGGCCATAGGATGAAAAATAGGCGATATCGGTCGGGAAACTCAAGTAAACCGACTGGGGTTCTCCGTCCTTGTTGACATAACTGCGGCGGGATGAAAAAGCGCCTACTGAGATGACACTATCAGTCGTAGCCAAGTCGCTAATAGACCCTGATGGAGACCCTCCTGTCATGCCGGGAAGGTCAAATGTATAGAAATAGGTATCGCTAGTGCACCACCCCGACAACTTGGTCTGATTGTCGGACATATACTGAAGTCCCAACAGATGGCCAGATTGAATAGAAGTCGCGTCAAATATCCAGTAGGAATGAAAGTGGTCAACACTAGACTCTTCGCTGGATTGCAAGTGCTCGACCGCGCTGGCATAAGTCATTGTGCCCGTGTAAAAAGCAGCAAAGTCAGCATCCACGTCACTATCAATGGTGAAGACGCTGTCCTCGGCCAACACTCCCACCACAGGGGAGGCATATTCTATCTCTCCTGATTGGCGATTGATGACAACAACACGTGAGCTATGCTCCTGAGGGCCATCGCTCCACATGCTGACATATCCCTCGCGCTGTCCTCCACCCCAACGGTTGCGCAACAAGGTTGTTACCGTGTCGCCAATTCCCATGAGGTCCTTGTGAAAACAAATCGGCGCAAAACCGTCATTTCCAGCCGATAGCACACAAATGCGTCCTGGACCAGATAAAGACTCGAAGGTCTTACACAGATATGAAGTGCCGTCATTGGGGCCTTCATTGCTGCCCAGACTCATATTGATAACGCATGGCTTCCCCACCCTGTCGGCATAATCAAAAATGTAGCGCACACTATTGGCTAAGTTGACATCATTCAGTTCCTCAGAAGGCATGCCGCAAGCGACGATGTCGGCCTCTGGTGCCACCCCATACAAGCCATTTGGCAAGTAACTGCCTGAAGCGGTGCCTGTCGTGTGAGTCCCATGGGAGGAATGAGGATTATCGGTCGTGAGTGCCGCAATCATCTCTGGCGTCTCATAGCAACTGCCAGGCAAAGTGTCACCGTCAATCGTCGTTTTCACCCCACTGCTATCACAAGGCAGATAGACGGCCTTGACACGCGAATTGCCATTTTCATCACACAGGTTAATATGATTGAAATCAAACCCCGTGTCAATCATGCCCACAATCACACCACGCCCGGTCAGGGGCGCAATGAGGCCTGCCGCATGATGAACCTGATCCACATTGGAATAAAAGCGGGCACTATCGTTGCACAGGGTGAGTTGGCGTCCCAGTGAGATGTGTTTCACGCCATGAAGGTTTGCAATCTGCCTCATCGTGCGCAGAGGAATCTGGGCGGTTACAAAGCCATCAAACACGCTACCAATGATCACCCCACTCGATCGCAATGAGTCAATCACACCGATATCATTTATGGCGATAAATGCTTGAAAAAGAGAATTATCACATGGGGCTTTGTGCGCGGCGGTTGCATGATATTGCTTGAGCAAGACCTTGGAGGCCGCACTCAAATTGCTACTCGCCTGGGCACATGCGCAGGCGAGTAGCAACATAAAGCATATCAGTATCCGACGCTTCACTGATTAACTCAAGATGATGTTAATGATAACATTGACATCGCTGATGCCAATCTCACCATCCTTGTTCACATCAGCTCTTGATCGGGTCTGGTCATCGGCATCTCCACCCAGGATAATGTTAATGGCCAAGTTGACGTCGCTAATGGTCACCTCGCCATCATTGTTCACGTCGCCAATCAACTCATCCATGTGAAGGATATAGCGCATGCCAGCCAAGGCGTCAAGTTTACCCGTTCCCCACATCTCGGGGTCACCATTCTTCACGATAGAATCTTTGTAACTCGAGTGACGCAAGATGTCGCGCACGTCGGCGGCACTCAGATTGGGGTTAGCCTGCATCCACAGTGCCACAGTTCCTGATACTACCGCTGCCGACATCGAAGTACCCATATCGGGGCAGTAGGGATATTCCACACCGTCAACAAAGGCTGATGGTTGCCAGTAGGCCAAGTTGTGAGGATAAAGGTCATAGCGGTTAGCCGAAGCGACAATCACACTGCCAGGAGCGCACACGTCAGGACGTGTAACACCATTCTCGTCAGGGCCGTATGAAGAATTGTGAGAAAGCAGCAAGGGTACACTGTTCTGGCGGAAGAAGAGTGTGCTATCTCGCAAGATGACATATTGCTTCGAGTTATAGTTACCAACCGAAATCACGCTATCGGTCGTTGCAAAGTCGCTGATTGAACCGTGTATGTCGCCCCTATCAGCCCAAGTCACGCCATGCTGGTAGAAGTGGGCATACCATGAAGTCCAGATAGACAACTCATTGCTCGACGGAGCATAGTATTGGAGTCCAACAGCATATCTGCTGGAATTGGACTTCATGTCGATATTACAAAGTGAATATGGCTTGCCATTATAATCAACAGTACCTCTCAGCGAGACACGACCCGTACAGTACTCGGCGAGCAGCGTATCGGTTTCGGTAGAGTATTCAGCGTAGGAGCCTTGAGAAACAGCGCCATAGGCACGGGTGCCATAAACAATCTCCTTGGACTGGGTGTCCACGACAACGAGCCTTGTGTTAAATGCTTTATTCACCTTACTCCATGCATTGATATTGCCTGTGAGTTCGGTGCTGCCCCATACACCGCGCAGCAGCACAGTCACTGTATCTTGACTGTTCTCAAGCATGCGGTGGACATACACATTGTTATCGCCATCATTGCCGCCCGATACGACAAATACACGTCCCGGAGCAGACAACTGTTGACAAATGCGGTTCATGTAGGAAGTGCCATCGTGGGGGCCGATAATGGTGCCTAGACTCATATTGATGACACAGGGCTGACCCTTGCGGCTGGCATAATCACACAGGTAACTGATGCAATTGGCGACCACGACATCGTTGAGTTCGCTCTCGGGGATGCCACAAGCAACGATATCGGCCTCGGGAGCCATACCATACCAACCGTTATCACGATATGATCCGGCGGCAATACCAGCCGTCTGGGTGCCGTGAGGCGTTGAAGGGTCATCGGTTGTCAGGTTCCTAATTTCCTCGGGCTTTTCATAGCAACTACCCGGCAAGCGGGTCGCTCTGACGACTGGAGGTGTGCCGCTATTGTCGAAGGGCATATACACAGCCTTGACACGCGTGTTGCCCTCTTCATCACACAGGTTAATGTGGTTGAAATCAAAACCGCAGTCTATTAAACCGATAATCACGCCTTTACCCGTGTAAGGCATGTCGAGCCCTGTGCCCAGTTGCACGGGATCCACATTGGAGAAATAGCGGGCACTATCGGAACAAGTCTCGACATAGGTTGCCCTGGTCACATACTTCACGCCATCAATGGCCATAATCGTTGAAGGTTCAACATCGGCATTGATTCTGGCAGCAACGAAACCATCAAATCTCGAAGTGATGGTCACTCCTGCTTCGTTGAGACGATACAGCAACAGTTCGTTCAACTGTTCTACCTCGATAAAGGCATCATAGTAGTCGCCGGAATTGTTTTGGGCGCAAATCGATTGCGACGAACATAACATGGCGACAATCATTGTGATTAATAGAGTAATCTTTTTCATATTATGTGATTTTATTTTGATTGCTGGTTGAGAAGTATTTAACTTACAAAAGTACTAAAAAATCACTTCATATAGATTAATTCAAGCAAAAAAACGTAAAAAACGGGTGGCCAATAGTTTCGGCCACCCGTCAATTATCAGATTTCTATTGTTTTATCTTACTTCAGGCTCTCGACATACTTGCGCAGTGAAGTGTTGTCGGGGTCATACTCAAGCCACTTCTGATAGTATCCCTTGGCAGTTGCCTTGTCACCCTTGTTGAAGTAGTAGGTGGCGAGGTAGTTGTAGGCATACTTGTAGTAGCGTGCATAGGAAGCCTTATCGTCCTTAGCGTCAAGAATGTTGATCAGCTCTCTGTAGGCATCCAGAGCGGCGCCATTGTTGTTATCGCCCTCGCGGAATTTAGCAATTTTAGCCTTCTGGTTTACAATCTGTACGTTACCGGGAACCAGCTTGTCAACCTCGTCAATATACTTCTGAGAGTTAGCAAGTGCATTGGCTTTGGTCACGGTGTCCAGACTGTCGGTGCTGGCAACGCCCAGATAGTAGTTGGACAGGGTAAAGAGGTCGTTAGACTTGTTGTTGCCACTGTCCACCAGGCGCTGGTAATACTCAGCAGCCTTGACAAAGTTCTCGGCATCGGCATAGCTGTCACCCATGTAGCGGATCAGTTCCACATTGTTGGGATTGAGCTCCAGAGCCTTCTCATAGGCTACGACTGCTTCCTGAGGCAGACCTGCATTCTGCAGAGCCTGACCATAGTCAGTGTAGTCGCGAACCTCATAGTTTGAACCCTTGGGCAGCATGTTAGCGAAGAATGAGCGTCCTGCCTCGACGGCCTCGGGCCACTTCTCGAGCTGAATCAGGTTGTAGAGCTGCATACGCTTCATGTAGAAGACCTTCTCATCAGCGGGGTTAAGTTTGTTGACCAAGCTGGTAGCCAGATCAAGCGACTCCTTATACTTCTCACCGAAGAACAACAGCTGTACATAACGCACCTCATCCTGAGCAAAGTGGTTGGGGTTCTTGATGTACTTACCGTATTGCTCGGCTGCCTTGGCGCCCAGGTTATCGGCATAGTACTTCTCGGCGAGCTCACGCTGAACAAGAGCCGAGTTGGGCACTTTGGCCTGGAGCTCCTCAAGACGCTCGATGGCCATCTCGGGATTCACGTTGAAATAGGTGTTGGCATACTTCACATAGGCCTCAATGTTGTTGGGATCCTTGTCAAATGCCAACTCATAGATACCGGCTGCATTGCCCCAGTCGCGCTTGTCGGCCTTGGTATCGGCTTCAAAGATGTAGCTGTCGGGGTCATCAGCGTTCCACTTGCGGGCATTCTTGATGCACTTCTCAATGTCCTTAGCGTAGGTAGTGGGATTGGCATCATAGAAAGCGCGAGCGATTTCCATCTCCAGTTTGGAGTCCTTCTTGGACATTTTGCGAGCCTTCTCGAGCAGAGCCTTCACGTCGCCACCATTCTTGAGTGCGATAGCAGCCTGGCCCACGTAGTTATAAGGATTCATGGCGTTTGCTGCGATACCTTTCTCAAAGTTGGCTGCGGCATCTGCTACCTTACCCTGGTGCAGAGCGATCTGACCCAGATAGTAGTAGGCTTCGGCCTTGTCGGTGCTAGCGGCGTTCAGATTACGCTCGAGCAGCTCCTTGGCGTTGTCCAGTTTGTCAACCTTGTAATACTCAATACCGTCCTTGTAGCCCTGTGCGTTGGCTACCAGGGATGCACCCATCATCAAGAGTGATGCAAAAAAGAATTTCCTTTTCATTGTAGTAACAATTTAATGTTAATATTTAGTCTAAAATTAATTTCTGTTAGCGATATTGCAATTCTCGTGCCAAAATGTCAAATTATTGAACTTCAACATATCTAACTGGTTCGGCAGCGGGTAAAATTCCTGTCTGGAGGATGATTTTCTGGCCAATCACTCCCGTGAGGAAGGTGAAGAAGCCATGATCAAGCATCCCATTATAGGAGGCGTCGATAGCCCAAATTGAGCGTACCAGCGGATAATCGCCGCTATAGATGTGAGCCTGATAGGGTTTTACTCCCTGCACCTTGTCATCGCCACGCAGGGGCATGACTTTGATTCGGTCAGTAAAGTCGATCACGCTCACCTCGTTTTTGGTCTTAAGCTCCTCGTACTTTTGCTCGATTGGGATCTCGGCCGATTTCAGGTCGCTGGTGATCCAGCTGACACCGATGAATCCAATCACGTTCTTGTATTGCTCGACAGCCTGAAAGACATCTGAACTGGAACCCCTGGCATATACATTGGGCCCAAACTGTCCTCCATTGAGGAACTTGTCTTTCATATAATGTACCACACCGGTACCCGAGCCGTCAAACATAACCTTGATGGTATCATTCTTCAACTTGGTCGGGAACACTTCACCCCAGCGTTTCACCTTGCCCGTGAAAATGTCGCGCAGGTCATCCATCGACAACTCGTCAATGTCATTCTGCTTGTTGACGATGACGGCAATGGCATCCACGGCAATCATCTTGGAGCGATAGCCGCGACCGATTTTCTTCAGGCTCTTCTTCTGCTCGGGTGTCAAGTCGTGAGAGATGATAATCAGATCCACCTTGTTGTTAAAGAGCGAATCAAGCGCATCGTGCTCATTGATGTATTCAGGCATGATGCTCGCCTCGGGATACTGATATTCAAACACGGCAATTTCTTGTTCGAGCACACTCTGGAACGACTCGTCACACATGATGCGAGCAAGTCCGCGTGTGCTTGTGCTCTTGGGACGACGGTCACCGCAAGAAGCAACCATCATCACCAACAACAATGATACAAGAATCAGTATGCTATTATTTTTCATCATTATTTTCATCTGATTTCACAATATTAGAGTCCTTCTCGTAGGTCCCATATCGTTGTGCTTCCTCATTGTCATCATATTTGCGCATGCCGTAGGTGTGTTCGCCCCTGAACTCACGATAACCGCGATAGAGGCCATAGACGCCAAACACCAGGGCAAAAAACCACCTGATTGCGGTCCACGTGGGCGTGTTGGTCCAATTGAAGAAGTTCGTGATCATGAGCCAAGACATTCCCAGGTAAACAAAAACCATGAAGATGCCGAAAAACAACTTCAAGCTCTGGTTTATTCGTGTTTGATTATTGTTCATTTCTTTACAATCATTTGATTTCTTGGCTTTAGACTGATAAAGCACAAAATCGTTTATAACTATCAAACGACAAAATTAACAATTTATCCTGACTTGTGGTGTTAAATTTGCAAAAATTGTTCTCAAAAACCCAAGAAAAACTAGAGGTGAATGCGCATGGAAAAGTGAAAAGTTAAAATTTGGACAAAAAAGTTGTATATTATGTCTAAAAACTTGCAAGAATGAGTAAACGATTGTATATTTGCAAAACCTTAAATCAAGCTTTTATTCATACTATTTTTCCTAGGGCACCTTCGTTGTGAAACGAAGTGCTTTTTGTTTTTATGACATCCATTGAATCAATTAACACAACAGGGTGACCCCTAAAGAGCCACCCTGTGTAATGTGAAATTAAATGCACCTTTTACTCCTCGGGGAGTGCGCGGAAACCTTCGCCCAAAATCTCGGAACTCTCCATGATGTTGACAAAGGCGTGAGGATCGATGTGATAAAGCGCCGAACGCAACTTGATCATGTCAGAGCGGTCGAGGGTTACATACACCATCTTGCGCTCCTTGCCCTCATAGAGGCCACTACCTGTGATGCAGGTTCCACCACGCTTGATGTCATTGATGATGTAGTCGCGGATGGGTTCGGGATCATCGGTAATGATAAACATTGTCTTGTAGGTCTTGATACCATCAACAACAATGTCGATCACCTTGCCCTCGATGAAGATGATGATAACCGAGTAAATGGGCAGGCGTATGTCACCAAAGGCAATCAGCGTGCTCAATGTGATAATGCCGTCAACGATCATGACCAATGTGCCCAGGGAGATCTTGGTGTACTTGTGCAGGATCATTGAGATGATGTCAGAGCCGCCGCTCGTAGCACCCGAACGGAAGATCAGACCGATTGCCACACCATAGATCAGACCGGCAAGGACGGTGTTCAGGAAGTAGTCAGGAGCAAACCAGCCGCCATGATGGGGAATCTCGACCATCGAGTGGCCTGCCATCTGAGTGATTGGTCCATCATGGATAACGGGATTGTAGCCCCATGCCGTCTCTAATATAAATGTGAACAAGAAGATCAATGCGGTGGAGATGATGGTCTTGATACCGAACTTGGGACCAAGAATCCACGTGCCGATGATGAGCAAAGGCACATCCATGCAGATAGCATAGAGGGAGATCTTCCAGGGCCACAGGGTGTTGAACACGTTACTCAGACCATAGGTGCCACCAGGAGCCATCAAGTAGGGATTGACGAACATCACATCACCAATGGCAAACAGTGCGCTACCGATGACCAACAACAGGTAGGCCCACACTTCACGCCACAACTTTCGCTTGGGATCTATCTTTATCATACCTGTTTTCATCAATAGTTGCGAGCAAAGATAACACGACGGTGACTGGGATTGCCAGTATAGATGCACTTGCCCTCCTCTTCAACAGCATCCAGGGGGATGCAGCGGATGGTAGCCTTGGTTTCTTCCTTGATCTTCTCCTCGGTCTCGGTAGTGCCATCCCAATGAGCCAGGATAAAGCCACCCTTCTCGATTTGTTCCTTGAATTCCTCCCAGGTATCCACCTTGCAGGTCATTTCCTCGCGATGCTTTAAGGCCTTGTCATAGATGTTCTGCTGGATCTCCTCGAGCAATTCTTTCACACGGTTCTCGATGCCGGCAAGCTGCTCACTGCTCTTCTCGAGCGTATCGCGGCGCATCACCTCGACGGTGCCGGCTTCGATATCACGGGCACCGAGCACAAGGCGAACGGGCACACCCTTGAGCTCATAGTCAGCAAACTTGAAGCCCGGGCGCTTGTTATCGGCATTGTCATATTTCACCGAGATGCCCATTCCGCGCAGGTTGTTGACGATGGGCTCAACAACCTTGTTGATGGTCTCAAGCTGGTCGTCGGTCTTGTAAACGGGCACGATGACCACCTGGATGGGAGCGAGGTGCGGAGGCAATACCAAGCCGTTGTCATCGCTGTGGGTCATGATGAGCGCACCCATCAGACGTGTGGAAACGCCCCATGAGGTAGCCCATACATCCTGCAACTTGTTCTCCTTGTCAATAAACTTCACGTCAAATGCCTTAGCGAAGTTCTGGCCCAGGAAATGGCTGGTACCCGACTGCAAGGCTTTTCCGTCCTGCATCATGGCCTCGATGGTGTAAGTCTCGAGAGCGCCTGCAAAGCGTTCGTTGGCGGTCTTGATACCCTTAACAACGGGCAATGCCATGTATTTCTCGGCAAAATCAGCATAGACGTTGAGCATCTCGATGGCTTTGGCCTCAGCCTCCTCCTTGGTGGCATGTGCGGTGTGTCCCTCTTGCCACAGGAACTCAGCGGTACGCAAGAACATGCGGGTGCGCATTTCCCAACGGAAGACATTAGCCCACTGATTGATGAGCAGGGGCAGGTCACGATAACTGTTGATCCAGTTGCGGTAGGTGTTCCAGATGATCGTCTCGCTGGTGGGGCGAATCACAAGTTCCTCCTCCAGACGGGCGCTCGGATCCACGACAACACCCTTGCCATTGGGGTCATTCATCAGGCGATAGTGGGTCACCACTGCACACTCCTTAGCAAAGCCTTCCACGTGGTCAGCCTCACGGCTCAGGAATGACTTGGGAATCAACAGGGGGAAATAGGCGTTCTGGACGCCGGTTGCCTTAAACATATCGTCGAGCTGACGCTGCATCTTCTCCCAAATAGCGTAGCCATAGGGCTTGATGACCATACAACCGCGTACTGCCGATTGCTCAGCGAGGTCAGCTTTTACAACCAGTTCATTATACCATTGAGAGTAATTGTCGGCTCTCTTAGTTAAATCTTTAAGCTCTTTTGCCATTGTATTAAAATGTGCTATATTATATTAATGTGTTGATTATTTCTCTTTTGCGATGTTAGAGATGTTGATGACGCCTTTTTTGGCTTGCTGTATCATCGTCTTCTCGGGGACAAGATATATCTCCAGACGGCGGTTGCGCTTACGGTTCTCGACCGAATTGTTGTCAACGACAGGATCATTCTCGCCAAGGGCATAGGGGACGACATAGTCCACGCTGCCATTCTCGTCAAACCAGTCAAAAATGGCATTCACGCGCTGGCGGGTCAGGTTGAGCGTATATTCAGAGCTGCCCGTGTTGTCGCTGTGCATCACCAAGATCATCTTGTAGAAGCCTGGATTCTTGATCATCCTCAAGAAGGGTTTGAGTTGAGTCTCGCCCAAGGGTGAAAGCGCGGTGTCATTGGGCTCAAACAGTTGGCTGGCAGGGATCGTGATAACGATCACCTCGTCATTACGCATGATTTCCACTTCATAGTTTGTCCGCTTGAATGCTATCGCCATGTCATATTGGAAATCCTGGATCTTGTCAGCTTGTTTGCTGTTCTTGATCACAGGTGTTGCCAAGTTCTCGTCAAGTGACATGTCATAGATGTCGTCGAGATAATCCTTGGCGTTCAACGTCTGCGGGCACAAGAGCGTCAGCAATGCCAGCGCTGAAATGATAATATGTGATACAAATCGTTGCATGTCGTTATGCTGTTAATTGTTCAGGTCAAGCAGCCCTTGGGGCAGATCCATGACCATCACTTTCTTGTCCATATCAAATTCCACAATCAATTCATCAGTGGCGGGAACCATGAGTTCCTCACCATCACGATCGACGATAAAGATCGCATTTTCGGTTTGTTCATCCACAGCGATGATCTCCCCCACCCTGGTGTTATCGCTATCCATCAGTTCATAGCCGATGAAGTAGTCCAGCGGATAAGCGTCGGCATCAGCATCCAGGCTCGACTGCATGTATTCGCGCTTGAGGGCATAGATATCGTGGTTGACAAGGCGTGAGGCCTCCTGCTCGCTGTCAATGCCGTCGATGGTGAGCAAAACGGTCTCGGAGCTCTTGGGGCGGCATGCATCAACAAAGAAGGGCACAAAAATACCATCTATATCGCTCACCAGGCATGACAACTCGCCAAGTGTCTCGATGTCAATATCGATCGTCGCCGAGATTTCCCCGGCTACACCATGCGGCTTGTTGTAACGGCCAATTGCTATGAGTTCCTCGCGTTGAATCATTGGTTGCAGTGGATGTTACTTCTTTTTTTTCTTCTTGCCAGCGGGTTGGGCGGGCTTCACCACCTGATACTCGTGCAGGTGATGGGTCTCGGGGTCAAGCCGTATAGCGCCATGGCTATAACGGGCCAAATCCTTAAAGATCTTAGCATCTTCCACATCCTCGTTATTGATTTGGAAGATGAGTTTCTTCATGTGATTGGCCAGCAGCATGACCAGGGCGTCGCGCTCTTCGCCCTCAGGGTACTCAGCAGCGCGGGCAATCATTCTCTCGATATTCTTACCATAATGACGAAACTCGATGGGCTCCAACTCATAGTTGATGGGGACTGGCTTCGTGTCCAGATTCTCTTCCTTGATGATGTCATCGAAAGGGAAATCCACATCTAGCTGGAAACCGCTCATGATCATCAAGTGGTCCCATAACTTGTGCTGATAATCCTGCTCACCACGCAGTTGAGGGAACATGTTGGCCATGTTCTGCACAATGGTGAAAGCACAACGAGTGCGCTCGTTGCGATCTTCTATCGTCAGGCAGTGGTCCACCATCTGCTGGATATTGCGGCCATACTCAGGCAGCACCAGTTTCTTCATTAATGAGTTATACGTCAACATATATTTGTCTCTAGTTGTTGGTTTCTAGTTGTTTGCCCAGCGGATTTCTGGGGCGTGTGGCTTGAAACTCTTTTAGATAAAGGGGAGTGCTATAGGCCACGTCGATGAAATCCTTCTCACGCCAGGCGCGCTCAGCCAGGGCAAGCATATCAACCGCCACGGGCTTCACACCGTCGATAAAACGGACACGCTCATGGGTAATCACGGTTTGAGCCTTTGTGCTTCCGTTTCCCATCATCACGAGCGTATAGCCTTGACTCAACAGGTCCTTAAATGAGTGTTCGTCGAGAATCATTGCCTGAGGCTCGATAATCGCTTCAAGTGCTGGCGAATAGGCGGCCGTGTACACCTCCATGCGGCGAGCATCAATCATCGGCACATACAGCACCTTGTCCTCGTCAATAAAGTGATTGAACATCGTGCTGACCGTCAGCAACTGAAGGGTGTTCACACCGATGAGAGGGATATCTAGGCCAAATGCCAAGCCCTTGGATTCGCTCAAGCCAATGCGCAGGCCCGTATAGGAACCGGGGCCGATGCTCACTGCTATCGCATCGAGTTTTAACTCACGGGAACGGGCATATTTGAGCATGTTCTGGACATACTCGCTCAGCAGTGTGGCATGGGTCTGCCCCTCATAGTTCTCGTTATGGTCCAGTACTTGTCCTTCGCTAGTCAGCGCTACCGAGCAAACATCGGTAGATGTCTCTATGTGCAGGATATTCGCCATTTCCTCTATCTAAAAACGTGCAAAATTACAAAAAAGTATTGACTTGGGACCTAAAAGACGGGATAAACCGCTGACAAACCGCCAAAATTCCCAGAAACTTGTCATAAAAAGATGGCAGGGAAAGAAGCAAAATCTCCTTCTCTCCCCGCCATTCTTATCTCAAACTGCAATTAACACATCATAATGCCAACCTCAGGCCAATGAGAGAAGTCGCTTTTTCGGGAGTTGTACCCATACGTCTTGCAACGCGGCAATTGTTGGCTTCAATATACCAACTGCCACCGCGATAAATTCGATAGGTTCCCGAAGTGGGGCCCTGTGGATCGGTTTGTGCTGTCGATGAGTACCCACCCCAATAGGTAGCGCACCATTCACTGACATTTCCACTCATGTCATACAAACCCAATTCGTTAGGAGCCTTCAGGCCAACTTCCATGCAATAGGAAGCCCACGCGTTTTCATCATACCAACCTACTGACGCTAGAACATTGCTGCCCGCATACTTGTAGCCAGCACTTTTCACACCACCTCGGGCGGCAAACTCCCACTCCGATTCGGTGGGCAGGCGGAATTGCTTTCCAGTCAGCGTGTTCAATTTAGTAATGAACTGCTGGCAATCGTCCCAGCTCACTCTATTGACGGGCAAAGTACAGCCAGGAATCACACTCGGATTATTCCCCATGATAGCCTGCCAGAGTTCCTGTGTCACCTCGGTACTGCCGATATAGAAAGAGGAGAGTGTCACTTGATGAACTGGTTTCTCGTTGGACGATGCTTCTTCCCCTTGTTCGGGAGTCGCGCCCATCATGAAGGTGCCGCCGTCAACCTTAACCATTTTAAAGCTGACGCCGTTGACGGTATATGTTTCAATACTTCCTGCAGATTCTGTATCGCCCAAGAGTTTGTCAATTAACGCCGAAACGTCACTTATGGCTACCGTTCCATCAAGATCGATGTCCCCGACAGTCTGAGATGTGGTAGGAACAATCCCCAACAGCATATCAATCAGCACCGAAAGGTCAGCAATGTTTATCATGCCATCACCATTGATATCGGCACGTTTTGGAACAATGCCGAAAACGGCTCTGTGGGACTTGGTGTAATCATGAGTGGAGGGTGTGAAAGCCGAGAGCTGAAAATAACCGTCAAATCGACCACCCCAACCCCAATTCAAGTGAAAATCGCCATTGCGATAACCGTCAACAATGAAAGTATGGGCACCACCATTGTCGTTGCCGCCAGCATAGGCTAATGGGCGCCCTTTTGACAACTCGTCATGTACCATTTGCGTCCATATTTCATCATCGAATCTTTCCCTAGCCTCCATATGGGCGGGATCAAGCTTATCATAACCGAAATAGTAGCTAATAGTATAGGGTATCAGTTCAATATAAGCCGCGCTACTGCTTAAAGTGTAATCCATGCATGTCGCCTGTCCGCAATAACGCATCAACTTAGCAACAGCGTCTTTATTGGCATTGGTGTATGAGCCGCTATAAGAGTCCAACATATTATCCCAATCAAATGTTGTTGCAGGCAACTCAGGCACAGTCATCCCCACTGTTTTAGTAATATAAGACGGAATGGCCGCACATGCACTAGTGGGATACTTGTAATAATTCATGATCTGAGCAAATGCGGTGGCCGTACATCCCGTATAAGGATATTCATTATTGATTTTGGGACACTGCTCGTGATAGGGATAACCCTGATTCCATGTTGTAGTGATGAGAGGATCAATGTTGGAAAGACTGGCCAAGCGTGCGCCCTGAATGGATGGCTTGGTTGCCAGTTGGGGATTCAGTTGGAGGTGTTCTATCTGACTACCATACTCGTCAAGCCATGCGCTCACATTGCAAGGCATTGCCTCGGCGTCAAATTTTCCACTCAGATTATATCCCAAAACGTGCTGGGCGCGGTCCTCGGCAGATACAATCACCCAACCGCCATTCTTGTCATCATTGAAGATGTAAAATACAGGCATAGTTGGTGACAATGTCGAATAACGGGTGTGGGTTAATTGAATGTCACTCTGATTGCTGTTCAATCGGTTTCCACCTTGACGCTGTGACAAAACCTCTAATGCAATGCCACGAGCATCATTGGCGCCAATCACACTAGCATGTGCTACAAACACACCGCTTGTTGCTGCAAGAACAACAAGTGCCATAATAAACAAGATTCTATTTCTCATAATATTATATAGTTAAATTGTTAGAAAATTTCCTTAATGAATACCGCCAAGAATCATCAATTAACACATCATAATGCCAACCTAAAGCCAATGACAGAAGACAAATAATCGGGAGTTGCACCATTACGTCTTGCAACGCGGCAGAAGCTTGCATTAGAATACCAATTGCCACCGCGATAGACCCGATAGGTTCCCGAGGTGGGACCCTGAGGATCGGTTTGGGCACTTGAGGGGTAGCCACCCCAATAAGTCGCGCACCATTCACAAACATTTCCACTCATGTCATACAAGCCCAATTCGTTAGGAGCCCTCAAGCCGACTTCCATGCCATAAGAATCCCCTGCATTCTCCTCATACCAACCCACTGACGCTAAATCATTGCTGCCTGCATACTTGTAGCCAGCGCTTTTTACACCACCCCTGGCGGCAAATTCCCACTCAGATTCAGTGGGCAGGCGGAATTGCTTTCCAGTCAATGTGTTCAATTTAGCAATGAACTGCTGGCAATCGTCCCAGCTCACTTTGTTAACAGGCAAAGTGGGTCCAAGAATCACACTCGGATAATTACCCATGACAGCCTGCCAGAGTTCTTGTGTCACTTCGGTGCTGCCGATATAGAAAGTGGAGAGTGTAACTTGATGAACAGGTTTCTCGTTGGACGATACTCCCGCTCCTTGTTCTTCAGTTGCGCCCATCATGAAGGTACCACCTTCAACCTTGACCATTTTAAAGCTGATGCCGTTGACGGTATACGTCTCAGCGACTTGGTCAGAGGGTGATGAGTTGCCTTCCAAGATAGTATTAATCACAGCGTTAAAATCGGCGATATTCACCTCGTTATCGGCATTCACATCACCTCTTAGATCTGTATCACCTGCCAGTATAAAATTAATCACAGCGTTGACATCGGCTACACTCACTTCACCATCACCATTGACATCGTCACGATAACGGTCAATTCCAAAGACGGCCCTATGAGATTGAGTGTAATTTTGGCCTCCCGGTGTAAAGGCTGAAAGTTGAAAATATCCATCAAAACTACCTTTCCAGCCCCAATTCAAGTGAAAACTGCCATCGCGATAACCGTCAACGACGAAAGAATGACCGCCACTACTACCATTATTGCCAGCATAAGGCAGCGGGTGTCCTTTTAACAACTCCTCATAAAGCATTAGTGTCCAAGTCTCATCGCTATATCTCGACCTGGTATATATGTGAGCCGGGTCCTTCTTATCGTAACCAAAAAAATATCCAAGTGCATAGGGAATCAGTTCAAGATAGGCCGCGCTGCTGCCCAAACCGTAGTCCATGCATACCGCTTGTCCGCAGTAACGTATCAATTTAGCGACAGCATTTACATTGTCATCGGTAAATGATTCAAAGTAGGAGTCCAAAATATTTCCCCAATCAAATGTTGTTGGAGGCAGAGCCGGCACAGTCACTTTTTTGGTTTTAGTAACATAGGACGGAATTGCCAAGCATGAACTTGTGGGATACTTGTAGTAGTTCATAACTTGAGCCATGGCGATGGCTGTACATCCTGCATAAGGATATTCATCAGATATTGTTGGACATTGGTCGTTAAAGGGATAACTCTGATTCCAAGTGGATGTGATGAGAGGATCAATGTTGGATAGACTTGCCAAGCGAGGGTTCTTGACGGCTGGTTTTGTAGCCAGTTGGGGATTCATTTGAAGCTTTTCTATCTGACTGCCATACTCGTCAAGCCATGCGCTCACATTACACGGCATTGCATCGGCGTCAAATTTTCCACTCAGGTTATATCCCAAAACGTGCCGGGCGCGGTCCTCGGCAGACACAATCACCCAACCGCCATTCTTGTCATCATTGAAGATGTATAAAACAGGCATTGTTGGTGACAATGACGAGTAACGGGTGTGAGTTAACTGTATGTCACTCTGGCTGCTGTTCAATCGGTTTCCACCTTGGCGCTGTGACAATACTTCTAATGCAATGCCACGAGCATCATTGGTGCCAATCACACCGGCATGAGCTACAAACACACCACTCGTTGCCGCAAGAGCAACTAGGGACGCAATGAGTAAAATTCTAGTTCTCATACTAGTTTATAGTTAAGTGATAGAAAATTTCCTTAATGAATACCGCCAATTATCATCAACTAACACGTCATAATGCCAATCGCAGCCCAATGATAGAGGTCGCATTATCAGGAGTTGAGTAGGTTCGATTTGAAACACGGCAATAATCAGACTCAAAATACCAGTTACCACCACGGCACAACCGATGGGTTCCAGTAACGGGGTCCTGGGGATTGGTTTGAGCAGTCGAGAGGTAATCGGCCCAATAAGTACTGCACCATTCACTGACATTCCCGCTCATGTCATATAATCCCAATTCATTTGGAGCCTTAAGACCAACTTCCATGCAAAAAGAAGCTCCTGCGTTCTCTCCATACCAAGCCACTGCAGCCAAATCATTACTGCCAGCGTACTTGTAACCGCGGCTCTTCACACCTCCTCTGGCAGCAAACTCCCATTCGGATTCTGTGGGCAGGCGGAATTGTTTTCCAGTCAGCGTGTTCAATTTAGCAATAAACTGTTGGCAATCGTCCCAGCTCACTTTGTTGACAGGCAAAGTGGGACCAGGAATCACACCCGGGTTCGTGCCCATGACAGCCTGCCATAGTTCCTGAGTCACCTCGGTAGTGCCGATATAGAAAGAAGAAAGTGTCACTTGATGAACCGGAAATTCATCTTCCGCTACTTCTGTCCCTTGTTCGGCTGTCGCACCCATCATGAAGGTGCCGCCTTCAACCAAGGCCATTTTGAAGCTAACGCCATTGACTGTATAAGTGACAGAATTAACTTCTGATTCTGAATCACCCAAGAGTTTATCGATTAACACCGACACGTCTTTTATACTTACCGTTCCATCAAGATTGACATCTCCAACGCTTTGAGATGTAGATGGAACAATGCCTAATAACATATCAATCAGCACTGAAATGTCAGCAATGGTTATCATGCCATCGCTATTGAGATCGGCACGTGAGCGTTCAATACCAAAGACAGCCCTGTGCGACTGCGTGTAATCATGAGTGGAAGGCGTGAATGCTGAGAGCTGAAAATATCCGTCATAATTACCACTCCAGCCCCAATTCAAGTGAAAACTGCCATTGCGATAGCCATCAACGATAAAGGAATGACCTCCGCTACTGCCGTTATTGCCTGAATAGGGCAATGGATGCCCTTTTGACAATTCTTCATGAAGCATTTGTGTCCAGGTCTCATCGTCATATTTTTCCCTAATCTCCATATGAGCAGGTTCAAGCTTATCGTAGCCAAAAAAGTGCACAAGGGCATAGGGTATCAGTTCAATGTATGCCCCGCTGCTGTTCAAGCCGTAGTCCATGCATACCGCCTGCCCACTATAACGACTCAACGTGGCGACAGCTGCTTTATTGGCACTGTTATATGAGCCGCTATAGGAGTCCATCATATTATCCCAATCAAATGTTGTTGCGGGCAGGGCCTGCACAGTCATTTTTTTAGTAGAGGTAACATAAGATGGTATTTCCAAACATGCACTAGTGGGATACTTGTAGTAATACATGACCTGTGCCATCGCTGTGGCCGTACATCCCACTAAAGGATATGAGTAACTGATCTTTGGGCATTGGGTGTTATAGGGAGATCCTTGATCCCATGTCGATTTAACGAGAGGACTGATGTCAGGTAAACTGGCTAGACGTGTACCCTGTACAGTGGGTGTTGTAGCCAGTTGGGGATTTAGTTGGAGGTGTTCTATCTGACTACCATACTCGTCAAGCCATGCGCTCACATTACAAGGCATTGCCTCGGCGTCAAATTTTCCACTCAGGTTATATCCCAAAACGCGTTCTGCGCGGTCCTCGGCCGCCACAATCACCCAACCGCCATTCTTGTCATCATTGAAGATGTATAAAACAGGCATTGTTGGTGACAATGACGAGTAACGGGTGTGGGTTAATTGAATGTCACCCTGATTGCTGTTCAATCGGTTTCCACCTTGACGCTGTGACAAAACCTCTAATGCAATGCCACGAGCATCATTGGCGCCAATCACACCGGCACGTGTTAACATGCCACTTACCGCAGCTAGAGCCACAACTAACAAAATCTTAAATTTCATCTATTATCTATAAATTGTTGAATGATCAAAAATAATAAAGGGTTACAAAGCGGCAATCAGGGCATCGACGTCCTCGGGGAGTGTTGCCCAACTGGTGACGAAGCGGCAATTCATCTTCTCCCCAACAGGAAACCATTGCTCAAAGACGAAGTCTTTCTCAAGTCGTGCAATAGTCTCGCGATCCAGAAGCACAAATTGCTGGTTGGTGGGGGAATTGCTATACATCTCATAACCCTTGGCTATGAAGGCATCACGCAGGCGCATGGCCTGCTCAACAGCATGGCGAGCAATATTGAAATAGAGATGATCCTGCATCAACACGTCAAACTGGATTCCCAGCAGGCGTCCTTTGGCCAGCAAGGCTCCATGCTGCTTGACGATAGTGAAAAAGTGGGCAGGGGCATTATGGTGTGGGAATACAACGGCTTCGCCACATAAAGCGCCGCACTTGGTGCCGCCTAGATAAAAGACATCGCACAGGTCAGCCAACTGCTGGATTGACACATCACACCCCTCGGCCATCAAACCATAGCCCAAACGCGCACCATCGACAAACAAGGGCAAATCATACTTCTTGCAGACATCGCTGATGGCCCTCAATTCGTCAAGGGTATAGATTGTACCCATCTCAGTAGCAAAGGTGATATAGACCATTCCAGGGAACACCATGTGTTCGTAGGCTATGTCATCATAGAATGCCTGTAGCCATTGATTTAATTCATTTGCGTCCATTTTTCCGTCATGGGAAGGGAGGGCCAATACCTTGTGTCCGCCAAACTCAATCGCGCCCGACTCATGCACATTGATATGTCCCGTCTCGACCGAGAGGACTCCCTGATAGCTGTGGAGCATGGCATCGATGACGGTTGCATTAGTCTGGGTGCCGCCTACGAGGAAGAAGACGTCAGCTTCTGGTTTGTCGCAAATTAGCCGTATTTTCTCTTTAGCCGCTGTACAGTAATCATCTAGGCCGTAACCCGTCGCACGTTCGTTATTGGTCTCTATAAGACGCTTAAGGATGGCCTCGTGGCATCCATTATTGTAATCGCTTTCAAATGAAATCATTGGTTTAGTTGTTAGTTATTATGCTGCATCAAACCTCGTGGCGTTATAATTGCGTCACTTGAATCCAAAAACAGTTATTCACATTCAGTGTGCAAAATTAATGAAATTTTCCTGATTTCCAATCCATAAATCCTAATTAATGTAGTATTTTTGCCGCATGAAAGAGATGAAAAAAGCGATAATCTACCAATTAATGCCACGGTGGTTCACCAATCTCAACGAGCATTGTGTTCCCAACGGCACTATCCGTCAAAATGGTGTGGGCAAATTCAACGAGATTGACGAGAGCAAATTGCGCTCTATCAAGTCGCTCGGCGCCACCCACGTGTGGTACACGGGCATTATCGAGCACGCCACCGCAACGAGTTACGCTCGCCAGGGCATCACGCCATGTAATGCCCATGTGGTGAAAGGCAAAGCGGGCTCTCCCTACGCCATCCGCGACTATTACGATGTGTGTCCCGACTTTGCCGTGAAAGTGAAAAACCGCATGGCAGAGTTTGAGGCTCTTGTCGAGCGCACCCACAAAGCCGGTCTCAAGGTGATCATCGACTTTGTGCCCAATCATGTGGCCAGGGAGTATGAGAGCGATGCCAAGCCCGAGGGTGTACGCGACCTGGGCGAGGGCGATAACCCCATGATGTTCTTCGAGCCTCGAAACAACTTTTATTATATCACTGGACAGGAGTTTGCTCCTATCGGTGTGGACTTGGGCTCGGGTGACGATGCCTATCGTGAATTTCCCGCCCGTGCCACGGGCAACGACTGCTATAGCGCCTCGCCCAATCGTGACGACTGGTATGAAACCATCAAGCTCAATTACGGCGTTGATCCGTGGAATGGCAGCACACACTTTGACCCCATACCCAAAACTTGGACCCGCATGCTTGAGATCCTTAGATTCTGGACAGGCAAGGGCGTTGACGGCTTCCGCTGCGACATGGCTCACATGGTGCCGGTTGCCTTTTGGCATTGGGCTATAGGTCAAATCAAGGAAATCAATCCCCAGTTGATTTTTATTGCCGAGATTTATGACGTGGCATTATACCGCAGTTACATCTATGACGGTGGTTTTGATTACCTGTACGACAAGGTGACATTGTATGACACGCTGCGCGGCATCATGTGTGAGGGCTGGCCCGCTAGCGACCTTACCCGTTGCTGGCAGACGGTGGATGGCGTCGGTGACCACATGCTCAATTTCCTCGAGAACCACGATGAGCAACGCATTGCATCCCAGCAATTCCTCGGCGCTCCCGAGCAGGCCCTGCCCGCCCTTGTGGTGAGCGCTACCATGTCGCGATGTCCATTCATGCTCTATGCGGGACAGGAATTGGGCGAACCTGCTACTGACGCCGAGGGCTACAGTGGCCATGATGGTCGCACTACCATCTTTGACTACTGGAGTGTTCCCATTTTGAGGCGTTGGCACTTGGGCAAATCGACTGCCGATGAGCGCCGCCTGCGATCAATTTACCGAAAAGTGCTTCTCCTGTGCAACAAAGAGAAAACACTGGCACGTGGAGGCTTTTTCGACCTGATGTACGTCAATCAAGACACCCTCAACACTACACGCCAGTATGCTTATTTGCGTCATTGTGACGGCGAAATGACGCTTGTTGTCGCTAACTTCGGCAATGAGCCTGTGGGCAGCTCAGTGCGCATCCCTCAACATGCTCTCGACATTGCCCAGATTCCACATGGCACCTATGCCTGCCATGACCTCCTCAATGGAGAAGAAATGACAATTGATGTCACTGTCGATACTACTATCCCGATTCATACTGCTCCCCACTCCGCCACATTACTCACCATCAAACCATTAAAAACCAAGGTCAAACCATCATGACAAAGAAAGAATTAAGACAACAAATCAAGCAGCTCAAGGCCATCACTCCAATGGCAATGCGTGAGGTCGAGGCTGCAATGGTATTCAGCACAATAAAGGCGATGCCCGTGTGGCAACAATCACAGCACATCCTGTGCTACTGGTCGCTCCCCGACGAGTTGCCCACTCACGATTGTGTTAACCGCTGGCTGGCCTACGGAAAAAACATTTACTTGCCTCGCGTCAATGGTGATGACCTGGAAATTGTGCCTTATCACGGGGCGCAAAGCCTTGACGATAACAACAAGTTCCACATCGGGGAACCCGTAGGCGACAGCGTTGACTCGTCATGCCTGGAACTCATCATTGTGCCTGCTGTCGCGCTTGATGTCAAGCGCAACCGTTTGGGCCGCGGCAAGGGCTTCTATGATCGCCTGTTAAACGAAACCACTTGCCCCACCATCGGTGTGGTGTGTGATTTCCAGTTAGTCGAAGAAGTGCCTGTTGAGTCTCATGACCACCCATTGGACTGCATCGTTACGAGCGACACTGTCATCTTTGACGACGAGAAAAAAAACTTGTTCTCTTGATACTATTGCCCTTGCCAAGCCGTTACTGATAGCAAAGAAATCATGAAGATGAGCCGTAGGATATTAGCGTTACTGGCTTTTTTGCTGGCAGTAACCCACATGAGTGCCGCCCAAGCTACAGAGTTGCCTGTTGACCCCGATTTGCGCATTGGCAAACTGGAGAACGGTTTGACTTACTATATCCGTCACAATGAAAAACCCAAAGGCCGCGCTGAGTTTTGGTTGGTACAAAACACAGGTTCGCTGGTCGAGGAAGAGGACGAACGAGGTCTCGCCCACTTTATCGAGCACATAGCGTTTCAGGGCACCCGTAATTTCCCTGGAATCGACATGGTTGACATTCTGCAGAACAATGGCGTCTCCTATGGTGGGGACATCAATGCTTCAACAGGATTTGACGACACTAGGTTCCAGATTTCTAATGTTCCTACCGAGCGGACCGAACTCATGGATACGGTCCTCTTGATGCTCAAAGACTTATCCAGTGAACTCAATTTTGACGACCTTGCCATTGAGGAGGAACGTGGAGTGATCCAAGAGGAGTGGCGCATGCATGCCGACCAAACCATGCGCATGTATGAGAACACACTGCCCATCCTGCTGTCAGGAAGCCGCTATGCTTACCGAATACCTATTGGTGACATGTCGGTGATACGCACCGTTACTCGGGGGCAACTACTCAACTTCTATCAACGCTGGTACACTCCGGACCGCCAGGCCGTAGTCATCGTGGGAGACTTTGATGCCGACATGATGGAACAACGTGTCAAGCAGATCATGTCCGCACTACCCAAACGCTACAGTCCACCTCTTGACAAGAACCTGGGAGACGTTCCCGACCATGTTGGTGTCAACTACGCTCTGCACACCGACCCCGAGGCAGCAAGTTCGATGACTTACCTAATGTTTAAGCATCACACGGTGCCCAAGTCCATGCGCAACACCGATGCCTACATGAAACACAACATCGTGTCAACCCTTGTTCAGGAGATGCTTACCAAACGCCTTGACGAACAGTCACGCACTCCAGAGTCACCCATCGACTACGGCATGGTCTATGACCGTAAGTACCTCATTTCGAACTCTTGCGATGCGCTCACTATCGCTGTTCTCACCAAGGAGGGCCGAACACTTGAAGCCCTTGATTCACTGATAGTGCAAGCAGCGCGTGCTACGCAACACGGTTTTACCAACAGCGAACTTGAACGGGCCAAACGCGACGCCCAGTCAGTTTATGCCAACTTGAGCCAAGAGGCGAACAACCGTACAAACCGCGAATATGTCGATGAATATATCGACCACTATCAGAACGGCAGTTATGTGCCTGGTGTGGTCGCTGAATCCAAGATGCTTATCAATGGTATCCAATTGGTCACGCTCGATGATGTAAACCAGTATTTAAGGGAGATTGTTGGGAAAGATAATGTGAGCGTACTCATTTCTGGTCCTCAGTCATTGGGACGTACGAGCCGTTATCCAACTTCAAGAGACGTGATTAACCATTTTGGGCGCATCATGAACGCGAAGCAGACGCCCTATGTCGATCAAACCGCAGGAGAAAAACTCATCGAGCATGAGCCCGCCATGGGAGGCATCATCACCGAGACCTACGAGGAATCGACAGGCATCACAACCATGACCCTGCGCAATGGTGCCACTGTGCGCCTCAAGCCCACGACATTCAAGAACAACGAGGTGTTGTTCAACGCCTTTAGCCTTGGCGGCGAGTGGGCTTATGGAGACACCGCCGATATCAACGTTCGGCTGATGGATCAAGTCATTGAGAATAGTGCTTTTGGAGGCCACACTGTCAGCCAGCTCAACAGGATGATGAGCGGCCGTCAATTGGCCATTGAATTTAATCTCAACGACCCAAACGAACAATTAAACGGCGGTTGCCAAAGCGCCGACCTTGAGACCTTGCTGCAACTGTGCTATCTGTATTTTACTGACGTCAGTATTGACGAACCGTCTTTTCAGGGAGTCAAAACGCGCATTCGTTCCCAGTTGTCCCAAGCAAGCTACAATCCCAAAATGATTTATAGTGATTCCATCGGTAGCACCATTTACAAGGGAAATCCCATGTACCGTAGCATCAAGCCTGATGAGGTTGACCTCTTGGACGGGCAACGTGTCTTGGAACTCTATCGACAGCGGGTAGCCAACGCTGGTGACTACACCTTCTCGATAGTTGGAGCATTTAACATCGACGAGGTGAGGCCCCTAATCAGGAAATACCTCGCATCATTGCCCGACAATGGCGTGCGAGAGACCTATGGCAGCTGTTACCGTCCTGAGATGGCATCTGGCGAGGTGGACAATTTCTTTGAAGTGCCCATGCGCAATCCCAAGTCATCAATCTATGTAACACTCATGGGCGACAAGCGATACAGCTATGACGATGAGTTCATGATGGACCTTGTGGGCGAGTCGGTTGGGACCGCATTGTTGACTTTTCTCAGGCACGAAAAGCACGCCACCTATGATGTAGCCGCCGATGGCAACCTATCCATCTATCACAATCGTTGGATGATTAACTACGAATTCGAGACCAACACTGCCGACCGTGACAGCATGCTCATCTATGCAGACTATGCCGTAAACGCCATCTTCAACAGCGGCGTGAGTGAGGACTTATTCAACAAGATGAAAGAGCGGGTAAATAACCAGCACGAAGCGGCCATGAAGACCAATAGTTATTGGTTGAGGGCATTACAAATGAGGGCGCTAGGCATCGACATCATTGCCGGTTTTGACAATCTCTTCCCCACGCTCACCCAAGACCTTCTCAACAACTACATCGCCGCACTCTACCCCCACACCCGCCTCCGAATCGTCATGAATTAGCGCGCAGTGGGCTTGAGAAGAATCGGTTAGAAGGGTTTGCGGTATTTGTTGTTGGGGTCCTCGTCGAGGATGCTCAGGTAACTGACGAAGCGGGAATAGGCGATTTCGCCTTGCTCAACTGCAGCGAGGACTGCGCAACCTGGCTCGTGGGTGTGTGTGCAGTTGTTAAAGCGGCATTCGGCCGAAATCTTGAATATTTCAGGGAAATAGTGGGCCACCTCGGCGCGTTCAAAGTCGATGGTGCCGAACGCTTTTACGCCCGGAGTGTCGATGATAGCGCCACCGCCTGGCAGGTCCAGCAATTCGCTGAAGGTGGTCGTGTGCATGCCCTTGTGATGAGTGTGGCTGACGTCTCCCACGCGGACATTGGCATCAGGAACCAGCAGATTGATAATGGAAGACTTGCCTACGCCGCTATTGCCCGACAGGAGCGACATTTTGCCCTTCAACAGGTCGCGCAACTGGTCTGCCCCCTCACCCGTCGCTGCCGACATGGTGATGACCGGGTAGCCGATGCGCTCATACATTGCCTTCATTTCATTGAGGTATTCACGGGACTCCTCGGTCACCAGCAAATCAATTTTGTTAAAAGCAAGAACAGCGGGCACTTGATAAGCCTCGGCTGTCGCTAGGAAACGGTCGATAAACGTGGTACTGGTCTCGGGATTGAAAAGCGTGGCCACAAGAACCGCCTGGTCGAGATTGGCGGCAATGATCTGGAATTCCTTGGAGAGATTGCTTGCACGGCGAATGATGTAGTTCTTGCGAGGCTCAATAGCCCCCACAACAGGCGCATCACCGCCCTTGTCCTCGACCTGGACGATGTCTCCGACGGCCACGGGATTGGTACAGCGCAGGCCTTTGAGTCGCAGCACACCACGCATCTTGCAATTCACGACACCGCTACCGTCTTCTAGACGGACGGTCACCCAGCTACCAGTATTCTTTATTACAAGTCCTTTCATTGATTTGGTTTTTAGTCCTTAGTCCTTAGTTTCTGTCGTTGGAAGGCGGATGCCCCTTTAAACTCTAATCCGCTCGCGTAGCGAGTTTTATTCCCAGGCGTCTAGTTCATCGGCAATCTCAGGGAGGTCGTTGCGATGGAATTCAGGATTCTTTACGCCCCGTCGTTTCTGGTCTCGGTAGTTATCCAGCAACTTGAAGACGTACTTGCAGAGGAAGACCAGAGCGACAAGGTTACACAACGTGAGCAGGGCCATGAACAGGTCACCCAGGTTCCATACAAACTCAAAACTGGCTACAGCACCAAGGAAAACGAATGCACCTCCCGAGAGGAAGCGAAAAACCGTGAGCACCCACTTCTTGTCGGTTAAAAAGCGGATGTTGGCCTCACCATAATAATAGTTTCCAATAATGCTACTAAATGCGAACAGGAATAGTGCGATGGCTACATAAATAGTACCCCAACTGCCCACCTGGGACTCAAGTGAAGCCTGGGTGAGTTGGATGCCCTCAAGACCCTTGGTGTTATAAAAGCCGCTAATAAGCACCATGAATGCAGTACAGCTGCACACGAGCAAGGTGTCGGTAAAAACGCCAAGTGCTTGTATGAGTCCTTGCTTGACAGGATGAGAGACGTCGGCAGTAGCCGCCACATTGGGGGCACTACCCTCGCCTGCCTCATTACTGAAGAGACCTCGTTTGATACCCACCATGATGGTCATGCCCAGACCTCCGCCTGCCACCTGCTCAAAGCCGAATGCGTTCTCGATAATCAGTTTAAAAACATGTGGTATCATGTTGATGTTCATGATAACGACATACAAGGCAAGGATAAAATAGCCAATAGCCATGATAGGCACAAGGACGCTACTCACATGGGCAATGCGCCGAATGCCGCCAAAAGCGATAAACAGGGCTATCGCAGTGATAAAGCATCCCACGAGCAACGGATCGAAGCCGAAAGCTTTGTTCAACGCCCCACAAATAGCGTTACTCTGGATGGAGTTATAGGAGAGGCCAAAGGTGAGCGTGATGAGCACCGCAAACAGCCCCGCCATCCACTTGCTGCGCATACCGCGGCTGATATAATATGCAGGGCCGCCAATAAAGGAGTCACTTGAAGGACGCTTAAACAACTGGGCAAGCGTCGCCTCGACAAAGGCCGTTGCTGAGCCGAATAACGCAATCAGCCACATCCAGAAAATTGCTCCAGGACCACCTACGGCAATAGCCGTCGCCACACCGGCCAAGTTACCAGTGCCAACGCGAGTAGCCATCGAAACGGCAAAGGCTTGAAATGAAGAAATGTGCTTCTTGTCACTCTTAGAGGAAGAGTCCACTAGTTGGCGGAACATGTCGCCAATCATGGTGAATTGGACAAATCGTGTGCGAATGGTGAAATAAAGGCCACACAGGATAAGGGCACCTATCAGCAAATAGGCCCAAAGGGCATCGTTGAGCGATGTGATTATCCTGTTGAGTGCGTCTAATTGTAGCGACATATTGTGTTGTTACGAAATTTGACCCTAAAGGTACTGCTTTTTCTTGAAAGCAAATGTATTTCGTTCCTATTTTGAACAATAATGCTTATATTTGCGGAATAAAACATAATGAGTATGAGACTAAAACTGATATTAATAGAGATGGCTTTACTGGGGCTGTTTGCCCAAGCCCAAACGATGAATCGTCCCATCGGTGTATATCCAGGCAAACCACAGGAGTATTATGGACCGACGCTTGTCCAGGATAATGAATACGTCAATATGGCATTGTTTCGCACTGTCTATCAATCTTCGTCATGGGATTTCAATCTCACGTCTCAACTGTTGACCGACGGCATCATCGACGACCAAGTTCCCGCATGGCTCAACGTCACCACCCCCGAGGGACCGTTGCCGCCCCATAAGCGCGAAGCCTGCATCGATGGCAACGATTGGACGTGCAACATCCTGATGGGTGGTAGCACATGGCTGCAATATGATTGGGAGGGTATGGCCATTGATATCGATGAGGTGGAAATGGTGTGCAGCATGGCCTATCGCGAAAACGTCAAAAAGGGGTTCAGAATCAGGCTGCTCACATCACAGGATGGTAAGAAATGGAAGGTGGCTGATGAATGGAAGGGTGACTCACTGCCTGGCGAGCCTTCGCGACGCCGTGTACACAGCGACCCCAACAAAAATTCAGGCGACGACCTGCTGCCCACGCGCAATATCGATCATACGTTTCATATTAAGAAAGGTAGGGCATTTTCCCACATGAAACTGGAAATGGTCACCCCCAGCGCAGTCCACTGGACCATCACCGAGCTGAAAATGCTGAAAGACGGCCAACGCGCCAAGGGCATCTTGCCAGCAGAGCACTTTGTCAGCGCATGGCGCAGTTTGGGAAAAGAGGACGAATGGTTAACCATCGATTTGGGAGCACAAGCTCAAATCAGCAGTGTGAAACTATTCTGGGAAGGCTATGTTCCCAACCACAACATTCAAGTGAGCGACGACAACACGTCATGGCGCAACCTGAATGATAAAAGGCAGATGGATAACCTTGCCGAAATCATTACATTTAACACAACCGCTGGGCGTTATATCAGGTTAAACATGACGGGAGGCCCAACACCCTATAGCCTAAAAGAAATTGAGGTCTGGGGGAAAGGTGGTTTAACCCGAAAAAGCCATCCTGAAGGCGGCATGCAAGACGGAAAATGGTTGCTGAATGGTGGTCAATGGTTGCTGCAACGAGCCGACAGGCCATTTAGTCCAAAAGTCGAAGCAACTGTCCCTGCAACGGTATTGTCGAGTTATGTCAACGCTGGGGCCTTGCCCGACATGAACCACGACGACAACCTGATGCTGTCTTCGGAGTCGTTCTTCAACGGCAATTTCATCTATAATCGGACGTTTGACTTGCCCAGGGAGATGCAGGGCAGGCGCGTATTCCTCAATTTTGACGGTATCAACTGGAAAGCAGAGGTGACACTCAACGGTACCAATCTGGGACGCATCGAGGGCGCTTTCAAACGTGGAAAATTTGATATCACACCCTATCTGAAAGAGACAAATAATGAACTGGCGGTGCTTATTATCGCCAATGCAAATCCTGGCGGCGTGAAAGTCAAAACCGAGAAGAACACCGACTTCAACGGCGGCATCCTCGGGGCTGATAACCCCACATTCCATGCCACTATTGGTTGGGACTGGATTTCGTCCATCCGCGGTCGCGACATCGGCATTTGGGACGATGTCTATTTTACCGCTTCGAACGACGTGACTGTGAGCGACCCTGTCGTGACCACCACGCTGGCCGAAGGCGACATGCTAGCCACCATAACACCCACCGTGATGCTCACCAACCACAGCAGCCAACCCGTTATGGGTACGCTGCATGGACATATTGGGGACATCTGCTTTGAGAAGCAAGTCACAATCGGGGCACAAGGCACAATCGAGGAATCCTTTAATCCTGAAGAATTCCCACAACTCAAGAATCAACGCATGCGCTTGTGGTGGCCCAACGGTTATGGTGACCCCTACCTGTATGATGCACGGTTCTCCTTTATTGTCAATGACGAGGAGAGTGATGCCGTAGAGTTCAAAGCGGGCATCCGTGAGGTGAAAACCGTTGACAAGGACACGGAACTGAAAATCTTCATTAACAATCGTCGCTTGGTACCCTTGGGCGGAAACTGGGCATTCAGTGAGAACAATCTGAATTACCGAGGCCGCGAATTTGACGCCGCCGTGCGCCATCACCGCGAGATGAACTACAACATGATTCGCAACTGGGTGGGCATGACTGGCGACAAGGAGTTCTATGAGGCCTGTGACCGTTACGGTATTATGGTGTGGCAGGACTTTTGGCTAGCCAACCCCGCCGATGGTCCCGACCCTGATGACGAGGCGATGTTCATGGATAACGCTCGCGACCTGGTGCTGAAAATCCGCAACCACCCCTGCATCGGCATCTACTGCGGACGCAACGAGGGCTACCCACCCAAGACACTTGATGATGGATTGCGCAACAGCGTCGCCACACTACATCCTGGGTTGGACTATATCTCGAGTTCGGCTGACGACGGCGTGAGCGGGCACGGACCCTATTGGGCCTTGAGTCCCAAAGAGTATTTTGAAAAGCAGACGGGCAAATTGCACTCCGAGCGTGGAATGCCCAACGTGATGACCTACGAGGGCCTGAGCCGCATGCTTGACACGGAGCATCTCTGGCCGCAGAACCTCTATTGGGGACGCCATGACTACACCATGGAGGGTGCACAGCGTGGCGCTTCGTTCAACCAATTGATTAACGACAACTTCGGTGAGCCGACATCGGCCCAGGAGTTCTGCGAGTGGGCACAGTGGATCAACTATGAGGGCTATCGTGCCATGTATGAGAGCGGCAGCAAGGACCGCATGGGACTGCTCATCTGGATGAGTCACCCCTGCTGGCCGTCGATGGTATGGCAAACCTATGACTACTACCTGGAGCCCACGGCGGCCTATTATGGCGTGAAACACGCCTGTGAGCCGCTCCACGTGCAATGGAATCCTGTGAGCAACCATGTCGAGATCGTCAACCGCTCGGCTGGGCATCAGCAAGGCACAGTCAAGGCTAGCATTATTGACTTGAAGGGCAACACGTTGTGGGAAAGGGTCCAAGGATACGTCTGCGATGAGGACATGACGCTTGACATGATGCAGGTTGATGTGCCACAAGAGATTGCTGGTGCCTATTTCCTGCGTTTAACCCTTGTTGACAACGAGGGCAACGTGTGTTCCATGAACGATTATTTGAACACCACTGTGGAGAATGACCGCACATCGCTGCATGACCTGCGGCGCGCCCAGGTCAACGCCGTTGTCAATGGCAAGAGCATCACATTATCTAATAATAGCAGCGTTCCTGCTGTGATGTTGCGACTCAACCTCAAGGGGGATGATGGCGAACAGATTCTGCCCGTCATCTATAGCGACAACTATTTCCACCTGATGCCTGGCGAAGTCCGTACCATCGACATTGAGTGGAAGGCCGAAGATGCCCGTGGTACGTCGCCCATGTTGGTAATCACCGGCACAAACGTCTCAAAAACCACCATTGCATTATGAAAAAGTGCCTCTTAACAATCGTCATTTCTCTCATTGCCATAGTAAGCAATTCAGCGACAAAATACCCTTACCGTGATGCTAACCTGCCTATTGAGCAACGGGTTGAGGACTTGCTCTCGCGCATGACCCTTGAGGAAAAAGCAGGGCAACTTGTGTGCCTCATGGGGTGGGATTCCTACCGAATCAATGGCAAGAAGGTGACTACAAGCGAGAAATTCCGTCATGAGGTGGATAGCCTGCACGTGGGTATGTATTGGGCGGTATTCCGTGCTGACCCTTGGACTCGGAAGACCATTGCCAATGGGCTAAATCCCGTGCTTGCTGCCGAGGCGGCAAATGCCATGCAGCGCTATGCCATCGAGAACACCCGTCTGGGCATCCCTATCTTTCTTGCCGAGGAGGCGCCACACGGGCACATGGCGATTGGAGCGACCGTGTTCACGACAGGACTTGGCATGGCAGCGACATGGGACACGGACTTGATGCGGCAAGTGGGTGAAGTGATTGGCAAGGAAATCAGGCTGCAAGGCGGGCACATCAGCTACGGGCCAGTGCTCGACCTGGCTCGTGAACCCCGTTGGTCGCGCGTTGAAGAGACACTGGGCGAGGATCCTTATCTGAGTAGTGAAATGGGTGCCGCCATGGTCAAGGGTTTGGGCGGTGGAGACCTCAGCCTCCCCTACTCGACCATCGCCACATTGAAGCATTTTATCGCCTATGGCACGACCGAGGGCGGCCAGAACGGGGCACGCAGCATCGTGGGACCGCGGGAGTTGAAGCAGGTATTCTTGCCACCGTTCAAACGCGTGATTGACGCTGGCGCCTTGTCGGTGATGACCTCTTACAATTCGCTTGACGGCATTCCTTGTACTTCCAATCGAGAACTGCTGACTGATGTTTTACGCGATGAATGGAATTTTGATCGCGGTATTGTCGTGAGCGACCTTTTTAGCATTCACGGGCTCAAGGGGACACACCGCACTGCTCAGTCGCTGCAAGATGCTGCCATTCAAGCTCTCCTGGCTGGCGTTGACGTGGATTTAGGCGGAAATTGCTTCAGTCGGCTTATTGAAGCAGTAAAAAGCGGAATAGTGGACGAAACGGCACTAGACCAGGCTGTCAGGCGTGTGCTGAAGCTGAAATTTGAGATGGGGCTTTTTGAACATCCTTATGTGGAAACCAAAAGGGCTGGAAAAGAGGTGAACAACGCTTATGCCATCTCACTGTCACGCCAAGCGGCACGCGAATCTATCACCCTGCTCAAAAACGACGGCACCCTGCCGCTGAGCAAGGACCTCAATGTCGCTGTTATCGGCCCCAATGCCGACAATGTGTACAACATGCTGGGCGATTACACGGCACCTCAGCCTGAGGGCAAGGTGGTCACCGTGTTAAAAGGCATACAAGCCATAGTCGGCAGTAATCAATGTGTCTATGCCAAGGGTTGCGCCATCCGTGACACGTTGGACTATGACATTCCAGCGGCCATCCAAGCCGCCAATCAAGCCGACGTGGTGATTGCCGTGGTGGGAGGCTCGTCGGCAAGGGATTTCAAGACTTCTTACGAAGAGACGGGTGCCGCGACTGCCGAACAGCATTTCATTAGCGACATGGAGTGCGGCGAAGGCTTTGACCGCGCCACACTCGACCTGCTGGGTCGACAAATGGAACTGCTCGAAGCCCTGAAAAAGACGGGTAAACCGCTAGTCGTCGTCTATATCGAGGGACGACCGCTCAACAAGAATTGGGCTGATGAAAACGCCAATGCCTTGCTCTCGGCCTACTATCCCGGTGAGCAAGGCGGCAACGCCATCGCCGATGTGCTGTTCGGCGACTTTAACCCTGCAGGAAGGCTGCCCGTTAGCGTGCCTCGCCATGTGGGACAGTTGCCAGTGTATTACAACAAACCCTCGCCTGTTGCTCACGACTATGTGGAAATGACGGCCAAGCCACTCTACCCCTTCGGCTACGGCCTGAGCTACACAACGTTTGAGTACAGCGATCTCAATATCACTTCATCGGGCATTTCCTTCAAGATTACCAATACAGGAACTAGGACAGGTGACGAAGTGGCCCAGTTGTATGTAAGGAATACAGGCGCATCGGTCGTTCAGCCAGAGCGCCAATTGGTCGCCTTCGAGCGCATCACACTACAGCCCGGCGAGTCCCGCACGGTCACCTTCTATTTCAAGGATATCGACCTAAACATTGTCAATGACAAAATGCAATGGGCAACCGAAGGCCAATATGAATTCCTCGTCGGCTCTTCCAGCCAAGACATCCGCCTGACACTATAACTATAAGAAATCAAAAAACACTAGTATATTTCACTGATTTTCAATCAAAAAAATCCATGATTACTATGAAACGAATTACAAATTTAAGACTGATGGTTCTGCTCCTTGCTTTATTGGCGGGCTGGACTGTCGCCAGTGCCTACGACTTTGAGGAAGGCGGCATTTACTACAATGTGAACGATGACGGCACAACCGTAACAGTGACCAAGGATACTGAATCGCCCTATTTCGGCGATGTTGTCATCCCCGACGAAGTGACACATGACGGCATTACCTATTCTGTCACGGCCATTGGTGACATGACCTTTAGTGGATGTACGGAACTGACGGGAATCGTCATCGGAGATAGTGTCTCCAGCATTGGCAGATTTGCGTTTGCCCAATGTACTAATCTAACAAACGTGACGGTGGGATTATCAGTGCCGTCACTAAGGGTCAAAAAACAAAACAGGATTTTTAATGCGTTTACCGGATGTGAAAACATCACTTCGTTGACATGGCGGGCCCGCAACTGCACTGACCTTGGGGAAATGGTCACAGCCAACTTTCAGCATGTGATACTTGGTGACCAAGTGGAAGTGATTCCCAACTTTTTCGCGCAAGGGTCGCAGATTACCGAGATCACCATTCCCAACTCCGTTACGACAATCGGCAACTCGGCATTCGATGGTTGTAGTAGCCTTTCTGGGACATTATCCATCCCCAACTCAGTTACGAGAATCGGCAACTCGGCATTTAGCGGCTGCAGCGGCTTGACAGGGGAATTAGCCATCCCCAACTCAGTTACTAGCATCGGCAGCTCGGCATTTAGCGGCTGCAGCGGCTTGACAGGGGAATTAACCATCCCCAACTCAGTTACGGACATCGGCAGCTCGGCATTTAACGGCTGTAGCGGCCTGACAGGGGAATTAACCATCCCCAACTCAGTTACGGTTATCGGCTCTCAGGCATTCGCTGACTGCGTCGGAATTACTGCCTTCAACATGGGTAATGCTATAACTTCTATAGGAAATGAGGCTTTCTTGAATTGTTTGGGAATTACAGAAATCAGTATCCCAAATTCTGTTGTTCAGATAGGTATAGCAGCGTTTGAAGGATGTGAAAACCTAGGAAAAGTCAATATCTCAAGCCTGGAAGCATGGTGTGGAATAGATTTTGAGACTCCTATTGGTAGTGGTTTCGACCTCTATCCAAGTGGTAGTTCCAATCCTCTCTTTCTTGCTCATCATCTATATTTGAATGGTCAAGAAATCAAGGATTTGGTTATCCCCAATTCAATTGCTGACATCAACAATTATGCCTTTATAGGGGGTAGTGAATTTACCAGTGTTACCTTTGGTGATGATGTTGCTACTATTGGCAATTATGCGTTCAAGGGTTGCACTGGACTGACGAATTTAATCCTCGGTGACGCTATTACCCAAATTGGAACAGAGGCATTCTCAGGATGTACTGGGGTAACGAATGTGACGCTTGGTAACTCTATCGTTGACATAGATTATGGAGTGTTTCATGACTGTACGAGTTTGACCAGTCTCACGATCAGCAAGTCGGTCACTTATCTTGAGAATATGATACAAAACTGCCCCAGTTTAACAAGCCTAAAAGTGGAGAGCGGAAATCCCGTGTATGATTCACGTGAGGACTGCAATGCCATCATCGAGACTGCCACCAACACCCTGGTTGTCGGTTGCCCGACCACCGTCATTCCAAATACTGTCACCGCCATCGGCGACTATGCTTTCCAGGACTGTAACGGACTGACAAGCATTGTAATTCCAAACTCGGTCACCTCCATCGGTTTTGAGTCCTTCTTTAGTTGTAAAGATTTGACTGAAGTTTTCATTCCCAACTCTGTCACTTCAATTGGCGCCGTTGCTGACTATAATTATAATAATGACACCACTTATACTTATAATCCATTTGATTATTGCAGCAGTTTAAGAACAATCATAGTGGAGAGCGACAATCCCATATATGATTCACGCAACAACTGTAACGCTATCATTGAGACAGCTTCTAACACTCTGAAATGTGGATGCAACGCCACTTTGATTCCAAATACCGTAACAGCCATAAGCGACAATGCATTCTTAGGAAGCGGTGTTACAGTGATTGATATCCCCAACTCGGTAACCACTATAGGAGAATCTGCTTTTGGTGAATGTAGAGAATTGACGACTATTCACATTCCGAACTCAGTAACAACGATTGGTGATTATGCATTTTTTGCTTGCCTGGATTTAAAAGAAGTCACTATACCTAACTCAGTAATCGTAACGAAACAATATACAGCGAACCAATGGTTTTCTCATTGCTGGAGTTTGGAGAGAGTAACTCTTGGTAGTGGTATTGGCTATATGGGAGCGCTGTTTAATGACTGCCCAAACATCAGAAGTGTGACCTGCTTAGCGACAACGCCACCAATATTTGTCCGTTATTACAAAATCGTGGATGGAAATCAGATAATAGTCTATAATTTTGATGATGTAGTATTCAACCAAGCGACGATATATGTGCCTGCCATTTCATTGGAGGCTTATCAGACAACAATAGATTGGATGTTTTTCCAAAATATCCGTCCGTTGGGTGATTTTGATGGTGACGGAGACTTGGGTATCAGCGATGTGTCATCGTTAATTGACTATCTCTTGACCGAGGATGCAAACGGCATGGATCTGGGTGCTGCCGACGCTGATGGCAACGGAAAAGTAGAAATCGCCGACCTGTCGGTGCTCATCGATATGCTCTTGAACCTATAAAGACAAGTTGCTAGACGATATACTTTACAACAATTCAGGGCACCGCATTTGAGATTGCGATGCCCTGAAATTTTATAAGTGAGTCAAGTGATTTACTCCTGGTCGTCGAGGAGGATGTGCATCACTTCGATGGCACTCTTCATGACGTTGGTGCCAGGGCCGAAGATGGCGGCTACGCCTGCCTTGTAGAGGTAGTCGTAGTCCTGCATGGGAATCACGCCACCAGCGGTGACGATGATGTCCTCACGCCCCAGCTTCTTGAGTTCCTCGATAACAGCGGGAACGAGGGTCTTGTGACCAGCGGCGAGCGAAGATACGCCGAGGACGTTCACGTCGTTCTCGACAGCCTCGCGGGCACTCTCCTCGGGCGTCTGGAACAAGGGACCCATGTCCACGTCAAAGCCACAGTCGGCATAGCCGGTGGCAACAACCTTAGCGCCACGGTCGTGACCGTCCTGACCCATCTTGGCAATCATGATGCGGGGCTGACGGCCTTCCTTCTTGGCGAAGAGGGCTGTCAAGCGACGGGCCTCCTCCAGGTCGGGATCTGATTTGGTTTCTGCTGAATACACGCCTGAAATGGTTTTAACGATTGCTTTGTAACGTCCAACGACTTCCTCACATGCATCGCTGATTTCACCCAACGAAGCGCGGTCCTTAGCGGCCTCAACAGCGAGCTCGAGCAGGTTGCCCTTGCCCGTCTTGACACATTCGGTGATAGCGGCGAGGTCAGCTTTCACCTTAGCCTCGTCACGGTTGGCACGCAGTTTCTCGAGACCTTCAACCTGTTCCTTACGAACCTCGGTGTTGTCAATCTCAAGGATGTCGATGGGAGCCTCTTTCTCGAGGGCATACTTGTTGATGCCGACGATGGTCTGGCGACCACTGTCGATGCGGGCCTGGGTACGAGCGGCGGCTTCCTCGATGCGCATCTTGGGCACGCCAGTCTCGATAGCCTTAGCCATACCGCCGAGCTTCTCGATTTCCTCGATGTGAGCCCATGCCTTCTGCACGAGTTCGTTGGTCAATGCCTCTACATAGTAGGAGCCAGCCCATGGGTCAATGACCTTGGTGATATAGGTTTCCTGCTGGATGTAGATCTGGGTGTTACGGGCGATACGAGCCGAGAAGTCGGTAGGAAGTGCGATAGCCTCGTCGAGGGCGTTGGTGTGCAGCGACTGGGTGTGACCCTGTGCAGCAGCCATAGCCTCGATACAGGTGCGGCCCACGTTGTTGAAGGGATCCTGAGCGGTCAGCGACCAGCCAGAGGTCTGGCTGTGGGTACGCAGCGACATCGACTTGGGATTCTCGGCACCGAAGCTCTTCAC
>CACYGX010000020.1 GCA_902774055.1 uncultured Bacteroidales bacterium | reverse complement strand
ATCGACAAAAAAGAATACAAGCAACAGCGCAAGGACAACGAGGTGGACATGAACATCGACGAACTGCGCCGATTCGAGAAAGTCAACAAGATTCCCCCACTGGCTCCGAACATCCAAGAACAGATCAACAAATTCATCGATAAAGACTAAATCCGTAGTATGCCCACTACGCGCAACTAACGTGGCGTAACAATGCGTCTAAACAGTTTATCGCGAATTGCCACAACCTGTGGTTCATCGAGCGGGCATTCCCACCATCCCTTGTACCGCCTGCGCCTACTGCATGCCGTGCCCCTATGGTGTGGATATCCCCGGTAACTTCGCCTTCTACAACGAGGCGATGAACAGCGGTCAGTTGCCATTGCCCGAGACATCTGCTCCCGACTATGCCGAGCGTCAGGCTGGATTCGCCAAGGCCTACACATCAGCAATACCCGTCGAGAAGCGTGCCAACCGATGCGTTGACTGCGAGGCATGCCTCTCGAAGTGCCCTCAACAGATACGCATCCCCAACCAGATGGGCCGCATCGTCAGCCTGCTGAGGAAGCGATGAAAAAGAATAATAATAATAATAAGAAATTCATCAATAAACATATAAAATGAAGAGAATAGGACTGGGTGCCGCTCGTGTCAAGCAGTGGGAAGGGGTAATCTCTACTTTTTTTATTGGAACTCTCACGTAAGCTCACGTAAATTCCGCTTATTAGCGTTTGTCTTATTTTTTGATAATCAGATATTTACAAATAGAACCCACGTAAATTCCACGTAAATGTCACGTAAATCTCACGTAAATCTCACGTAATTGGGCACTCGTTACGAATGTGCGCGGTGCCAATACCTTTGCTCATCAACGCAAATCTTACCATTCGACCTTAGTTTCCTCAAGAGATTGTCAATTTTGTTGGTTTTCTGTTTCTCGTTAAGGATAGACGGTAGTTTATTCAAAAGTAATCTATTGATATCACCTCGATTAAGTTTGCCATGCTGTGCTAGCGCCTCCAGCGCCACGGAGTCCTAGCAACTATCTAATTCACAGATAGTTACTCATTGATTTTATTGGAGCATCTGTGCCCCACTCATCATATCTCGGTTTGTTTTGTAACTCTTTGCTCCAAATGCTATTGCTAACATCAAAAAAGCCAAATTTGAAATGATGATGCTTGGGGAGCACAAATGACATAAATCTCAATGAGTTTCAGCTAAAACAAAGATTATTTGCGAGTTTTAGCTAAAACTCATTGTCATTTTAGGGCTTTAGTTTGCGGCGAAATAGCCGTTCATCAGTTCGTAAAGATAGGCAGGACTTTGGACATATAGTTCATTTTCTTCGTCTTGCAGGGCTGGAATTAATGGTGAGTTATACACACGCTCCATTGCCTGCTCGATGGTGCAGCCGGTGTCTTCCATGACATATTTAACCAATTCGCTCAGAGCGTAATCAGTCAGATAGGTTGCTATTTGTTGATGAGTGGGCTGGCTCATATCGTCTCTACTTTTGTTTTATGGAGGTAACTAAGTGCTTTTTCTGTTCCAAAGTAGTACTGCTGGTCAAGATATCTGTCCTGAAGCAACCTGGCAGCCTCTTCTGGTGAGTAGATTCCCTCTCGGTAGTTAGTCAACTGCAAGACGACGCCGTCATCAGCTATCGGGCCTATCACAATATCATAGTCATGCACGGGCTGTTGGCTCTTCCTGTCACGGTTGGCATCTACGACAATAGCCATTCCACGCTGGCCTTTTCGGGGAAAACTTTCACCTTCAAATCAGATTGCAAGGCAGAGTCATTTAATTCGTAAGTAATCAACGTAGCAGTTCCACCGAAGAGTCGTGCTCTCTTTTGTGCCATACGGCACGCGGTTTCCCTATTAGGATCAAATAGAAGCCCTTGCCAAAATCCTTGTACCGCAAACCCTTTGTAAGGTCTATTGGCTCAATGTCCGCATTTGTTCCGTGATAAAGTATCATGCCAAGGTTCCTCCATTCTTTTGACATATGATGAGCAGGTCATCTATCGTTTCATCCATTGACTGCAAATGCTCCACGTCATAGAACTCTATCAAGAACGCTAATCCCTTATGCTCATGCAAATAACGGAAGGCAGCTTGACGAGTCATGTCAAACCGACGGCCAAACGCCCGAATGCAGGCTGTCAAAAAAGGAATCTCGTACTTGCTCATATCTTGTTTTTCTTTATTTGCTGATAATGCATCACAGCACACTTTCATGTGCAAAGTTACAGTTTATTTGCAAATTAATGTGCAAGATTGGAACATTTTGTCAGAATTAAAGCATTATTTTGCTATTTCATTTCGCATGAATGATGGCAAGAGGGGTGATAAACCATTGAATCGGGCCAGCTTTCAACTCGTCATGAGAAGGGGGGGGAATCAGGCCGTTTTGTATTCCCCCCTTTTGAGATATAACATACTAATCGGGTGATAATATGACAAATTATCAGTGGAGCACGGCTGATTTCAGCCAGTAATTCATCCATTTTTTCGTTTGTCATATCTGGAGGTGTAAAACAATTAGGCTATTTATGAGAAAAAAAAGGATATTTCCGAGAATTGTCCCCCAAATAGTTGGTAGTTTCAATCGGTGCACCTACTTTTGTCACAAGTATTAAATACTACTACATTTACTGTAATAGTAAAACATGTTTTCCCTGGAGAAGTTCACATGGGGTCAAACATCTCAAAATTGCGAAAACAATGGTTAAATATTTCATTAGATTGGTTGCGTGTCTTGCTGTGCTGGCGATCACCGCGGACAGTGCTGAAGCATTGGACATGAATTACTATGCGCCTACCAGCAAGCTTGCTGAGGGCCAATGGGTCAAGATCGCCGTCCAGGAGAGCGGCATTTGCCAGATTACCGCTGCCGACGTCAGTAACTGGGGTTTGGGCTCCGACCTGTCACAGATTCATGTATTTGGTTACGGTGGCGCGCCGCTGAGTGAGGTGATGCTAAGCGACAACTATTCCGATGACCTGCCGCAGGTGCCCGTTGTGCGCACTAGCGACCGCATCCTGTTTTACGCTCAGGGACCTACGACCTGGGATAAACTGAACGACATATTCCCCTACGTGCAGATGCAGCATCCCTATGCCAACTCGGGATGTTACCTGGTCACCAACGATGCCCGTTATCATGATATCGACATCGCCAAAGCGGATAATGGCTCATACGGACCCTTTAAAAATACCTATATCGAGCGTCTCTACCATGAGCAGGAAATCGTCAACTTGGGCAAGACTGGGCGCACATTTTTGGGCGAGAGTTTTGCAGTAAACCACTGCCAGACGTTCGACTTTGACCTGAACGGCTTGGTAAACGGCTCCAAGGTCATGGTATATCCCGTGTTTGCCGCTCAGACGACAGCTGCCGCCAGCACCATGAACTACAGCTACAACGGCACACCGATACCGCCGCTCAGCAGCGACATCATTCAACCCGTGTACGGTGACACGACCCGTGAACATTTCAAGGTAGCTAAATCGCTCAAAGCGTTCACCCTTGACGACACCGATAAACTCTCTTTTCAGGTCGATTATAGCTGCCCTGGTACGGTGAAAGAAGCCCGTCTGGACTTCATTACCGTCAACTATGAGCGCCAGTTGGCGTTGAAAAACGGTTACTTGGCATTCGGTTTGGACAAGGCGAGCCCCGACACCACTTACCAGATTGCTGGCTGCACTGCTACCACTCGCGTGTGGGACGTGACCAGCCCATTTGCACTAGTGCAACAGAATGTCACAGTCACCGATGGCATCGCCGCGTTCAGCCCTGCCGCAAACGGGCGCCGCGAGTTTATCGCATTTAACGAAACCTATGCCGCATATTCACATCCCATGCTGGTGGGAGAGGTGGCCAATCAGAATATCCATGGCCAGGCGACTCCCGACATGATTATCCTTGCTCCTGCTGCCTATATGGAGCAGGCGCAGCGTGTGGCGACGCTGCATGAGCAATATGACGGCTTCCGTGTGCTGGTCCTCGACCACGAGACGGTGTTCAACGAGTTCTCGAGTGGTACCCAGGACGCGATGGCTTACCGCCGGCTGTGCAAGATGTTCTATGACCGTGGCGTGAGTGACGACGGCCACCGATTGCAGTACCTGCTGCTGTTGGGCGGCGGCAACTACGACAACCGCCTGATAGGCTCTGATGCCAACTTGCTCAATTATCCCAAGCTGCTCACCTGGCAGTCGGAAAACAGCTCTGACGAGTACGGCTCCTTCACCACCGATGACTTCTTCGCCAAGCTGGACGACGGCAGCGGCATTAACCCAAGTGACGCGATGAACATTGCCGTGGGTCGCATGATTGTCAGGAACGAGGACGAGGCACACACTGTTGTAGACAAGCTGGAGAAATACATCACCCAACCCGATTACGGCTACTGGAAGAACCGCATTATGTTTGTCGCCGATGACGAGAATTCTGGTGTATTCATGAATCAGTCCAATGCCATGATAGCAACTGCCCGTTCCCATGGTGGTGAGAATATGGCTTACAACTACGTGTACATTGATGCCTTTGATGCCGTGTATGAGGGAGGTAAACGCACCTATCCCGATGCGCGTGACAAGATGTACGGCACCCTCAACGAGGGTGTCCTGTGGTGGAACTACAATGGACATGCCAGCCCCCAGGAGTGGACCAGCGAGGGACTGCTGACGAGTTCCGACGTTGAGAATCTCCTGGATTACAGCCATTTGCCCGTGTTGTATACGTCATCATGCGAGTTTTGCCGCTTTGACAACGCTACGGTATCGAGCGGCGAGCGCATCTTCTTGAATGCCAACGGTGGCGCCATTGCGGTCATCACTCCCGCCAGGCTTGCCTTGGTCAGCCCAAACGGAGCACTCAATAATGCGGTGGCACGCCACATCTTTGCCGGAGACGAGAGCGGTCGCCCTAGTCGCATCGGCGACATCATCAGGTTGGCAAAGAACACATTGACAACCTCATCGAGCAATATGCTCCGCTTCTTTGTCTTCGGCGATCCCGCCATGCGGTTGGCTTACGCCCCCATGACTGCTCGCATCGAGACAATCAATGGCAAGGCTGTTGACGTCCAGGCCGATGACGCGTTTGTGTTCAGGGCCGGTGACGCGGTAGAGTTCGGCGGCAAGATTATCGGGCTGGACGGAGAGGTGGCAACGGATTTCAATGGCACCGTCATGTCGACGCTCTATGGCCCGGAGCAATCGGTGACCACCCACGGCTACGGCTGGGATGGCAAGAAAATCACCTATGATGACCGTCCCGACCGCCTCGCCATCACCATGGATACCGTAGTCGGCGGCGAGTTCACGGTGCGTGTCACCATTCCCAGCGAGGTCAACAACAAGTACGACAATTTCCGCCCTGCATTAATCAACCTGTATGCCTACGATAGCCGTAACACTCTGGAGGCGAAGGGTTCCAACAGCAATTTCTACATCTACGGCAATGGGGATGTGCAGGAGCCCGACACCATCGGTCCCGACATCATCACGATGGTCTTGAATGACGAATCCTTCATTGACGGCAACGGCGTCAACCCGTCACCGATGCTGCTAGCGACCATTGCCGATGAGAGCGGGGTAAATCTCTCGCCGGCAGGCAGTGAGTACAGCATGGCTCTCACGCTCGACGGCAATACCATTTACGATGACTTGGTGAATTACTATACCCCTTTGCCTGCCCAACAGGGAACACTAGGGAGCATAAGTTACCAGTTGAACGACTTACCCGAGGGCATGCACTCCCTGACCTTGAGCGTGTGGGACGTGTACAACAACATGAGCAAGAAGACCATTACCTTCAACACAACTAGCGCAGTACCCGAGATTACCGCCCCCGAGAACCTTGATATCTACTGCACGTTTGACGGCTTGAATATGACCTTCTATGTGCTACATCATCGTCTGGGAGCCGCGGTGAGCGTGGCCATCGAGGTCTATGACCAGATGGGACGCTGCGTATGGCAGAGTGGACCGTCTGGTGACAGTGGCATGTTCACTGTCACCCCCGTCACATGGAATATGCAGGACAACGGTGGCACGCGTGTGCCTGGCGGCATTTACATCTACCGAGCTACAATCACGGCCGATGGCGCGCAAATGACGACAAGAGCCCAAAAACTCGCTATACCAGCCGATTGAATGTGGTGATAAACCAAGCATTTTCCTATATTAGTGATAAAATGCTCGAATTGAATAGACTCTCATTTGAAGACATTGGCAGCCTTAACCAACTATGCAAGAGCAACTTAGACCTATGCAGCGAGAGTTACTACACATCCTGTTGGTTTAGCAGAAAAATCCCAATTCCTCAAATGAACAAGAGTATAATATGCTGTTCTGTCGGTCTCGAACCTCGAAGAACTAACAGGCAAAGATATTGACTTTTTTTCAATCGTTGTGGACTAGTCGTTGAAAAATAGCCATCAGCCATGATCAGTTAAACTCGTTCCTAGCCGAGAATTGCAATAACTTCTCAACGAATACGTTTTCAGAGACAAGATCAAAACAGGGCCACAACTCCAATAAAATGCTGAAAATCAGATGTTTTTCAATGTATATTCTGCACACTTTTTCTTTTTTATTTTGGATTTTTTGGGGGTTTGGTTGGTGGTTGGGGAAGAATGTTGTACCTTTGCGGCGAAATTTTGTGGTAATCGGGTGGTTTGAGCCATCGCGATGCAAGGGAATCCGGTGAGAGTCCGGAACTGTACCTGCAGCTGTAATCCCCTCAAACACAGGGTCTGCTTACTGAATGTCACTGGCCTAGGACATGGCTGGGAAGGCAAAGCAGACTGGGGAAAAGTCAGAAGACCTGCCATAACAGTTAATAGCTAACAGTTAACAGTTAATAGTTGGTTTCACTAACTATTGCGACTGGGAACTGGAGGCTAGAGGCTAACATTAATTTAGTACGTTCACTCAGGAACAGGTGTGACGGAAAGCAAATGAAGAAAAGAAAAAGACTGACGGCAGCAGTGCTGGCTTTATGCGCGTTTGCGGCTGTCAATGCACAGAATGACATCTGGCGGCAGGATAGTTTGCCAGAGGTAGTGGTAACGGGTACTGGCACGCAGCACCTGCTGAAGGATGCGCCCGTACAGACCGAGGTGATTACCAGCAAGATGCTGCGCGACTATGCGGGCAAGAGCATCGAGGACATCCTGGGTGGTCTCACGGCGTCGTTTGCCTTCAACCAGGATGACATGGGCTCGCAGATGCAGCTGAATGGATTGAGCAACAGCTATATCCTGATCCTGATTGACGGCAAGCGCATCCACGGGGATGTGGGTGGCCAGAATGACTTGTCGCTGATTGACCCACAGAATATTGAGAAAATCGAGATTGTAAAGGGTGCATCGAGTGCCCTCTATGGCTCGGATGCGATTGCTGGTGTGGTCAACATCATCACCAAGAAACACCGTGAGGAGGGATTGTTGATTGAGAACACGACCCGTCTGGGCAGTTATGGCGATGTGCGCCAGCACAATGGTCTGGCATTGAACTACGGCAAGTTCAGCAGCTACACCAACTTCCAACTGCAGCACAGCGACGGCTGGCAGAACACCACGGTCGAGCATACCGAGGGGGCGGAGCCTCCCATCACCGATTCCCGCAACAAGACGGTGAACCGCCACACCAATTGGCAAATCGCCGAGCGCTTGACCTATCAGCCCACTAAAAATGTGGAACTCTATGCCGACGGCAGCACCTATTGGAAACGCATCTACCGCGTGAGCGGCCACCATCCCCACTACGACGTGAAGACTTGGGACATGGAGTACCACAACGGCTCGGCATCCATCGGCGGCAAGTGGAGCCGTTCAAAGACCGACTACATCTCGCTGGACGTGGACTGGCACCGCCATGCCTATTACTACTATTACACGGCTACGACGCTCGTCGAGGACTACGAGAAGAGCGCTGGCACGCCCTATTATCCCTACTTCCCGTATCTCCCTGGCCAGAAAGAGTTGCAGAGCGACCAGCAACGCACGATGGCGGCGCTGAAGGGCGTGTTCACCCTACCCTACGAGAATATCCTGAGCGCAGGCATGGAATTCCGCTATGACTGGCTCCATGCCCCCACACGTGTCAAGGGCGGCAAGGCCAGCGACTGGACGGCAGCAGTCTATGTTCAAGACGAGTTCAACCTTATCCACAACGTGAACATCACCGCCGGCTTGCGCTTGAACCAGAACGAGCAGTTTGGCACAAAACTCACGCCCAAGGTGTCTGTCATGTGGAAACCAGCCAACGCTTGGCGGTTGCGCGCCACCTGGAGCCAAGGTTTCAAGACGCCTGCCATCCGCGAACTGTTCTACCGCTACGTGCGCCAGATGAGTGGCACCTACCTCTACCTGGGCAATACCAAGCTCAAGCCGCAATCGAGCAACTACTTCTCGGTGAGCGGAGAATATGGCTGGCGCGGCCTGAACATCACCGTCACTGGCTATTATAATAAGGTCAAGGACATGATTACGCTGGTAACCATTCCCAACTATCAGGCTCCTGACGAGTATATTATCCAATATGACCCTGTCAAGACCCGCCAGTACCAGAACATCGAGGACGCCAAGACCTATGGCGTTGACGTGAATGTCAATTACAAGTGGCGTGAGTTTGCTTTCGGGCTGGGATACAGTTACCTTAATACCGACGCCAACCAGTACGACTCCAACCACGACAAGATGCGCAAAGTCACCATCGACGGCATGGCCCATCACAAGGGCAACTGGTTTGCCACGTGGGGTCACCGATTCTCGGCCGACTATCGCTTGGGCGTGGGCATCTATGGCCGCATGTCCAGCACCCGTTACTATCAGGACGACGGCAACGGCAAGGGCTATCAGACCTGGCGCCTGTCCACGACCCATGACCTGGGCCATTTCAAAGCAACCACCTGGCGCGTCGAGGCTGGCGTGGACAACATCTTCAACTACTGCGACCGTACGCCCCACGGGCTGCACCTGGGCACGACTACCCCGGGCCGCACAGGTTATGTTTCGCTGACCATCCGTTTCAACCAAGGAAAGAAACTTTCAAATAAGTATAAGTCTAACTTTAATTCCAAAACACAAAACAATGATGAAGATTAAATCTTTGTTGATTGCCATGATGGCAATCTGCCTGACTTTGGGTTTCACTTCTTGCAAAGACGACAAGGACGATCCCATCGAGAACAACTACACAATTTACCAGAAAGCCGTTACCCAGACTGTAAAGTCCCAAAAGAAGAACGACAAGGTTATCCTGCTGGTTGCCTTTGGTTCAACTTGGGAGCAGGCTTACAACGCATTTGACAACACTGTTGCAGCCTACAAGCAGGCTTTCCCTGGCTATGACGTGTTCCTGTCATTCTCCTCAGCCATCTGCATCAACCGTGCCGCTGCTGGTGAGAACGTTGATCCCCGCAACTTCTATGCACCTCCCTTCTGGCTCAATGCCTTTGCCGAGGTTGAGTACATGGAAATCGTTGTACAATCACTGCAGGTAATTCCTGGTGAGGAATACACCCGCGTGATCAACTACATCAAGGACTTTGCCAACAACGCCAACGGTGACATCAGCGACAAGTATCTGTCGATCGTTGACCTCAAGCTGGGTGTGCCCCTGCTGCAGGATGCCGAAACTGACGTGACCCGCGTTGCTACCGAGTTGAACAAGCTCTACAAGGACAAAGCCAATGAGGGTGTTGTTGCCTTTATGGGTCACGGTAACCCCGACTCCTATGACACCTACAAGGCCAACGTGCGCTACACTCAACTCGAGGAGGCTCTCCAGCAGTTCAACAGCCACTACTTTGTTGGCACTGTTGACATGATGGACAACTTCAAGACCAACGTCTATGCCCGCATGCTTGCTGCCGGCTTCACCAGCGGTAAGGTATTTTGCCATCCCCTGATGTCGATTGACGGTGACCACGGTCACAACGACATGGCCGGTGACGACGACGACAACTGGGACGGCACTAAGTTCACCCCCAACGAGGAGGGCGAGGTAGAAGACACCTCCTGGAAGATGTACTTCCACCACCTGGGTTATGAGTGCAACAACTCGACCATGATCGAGAAGGGTCTGTTGGAACTCCCCACTGTCCGTCAAGTGTGGATGGAGCACACCCAGGACGCCATCGACGGTGATCCTCTCGACTTCTATCACAGCAAGAATCCCGAGTAAAACTCAACATTAAACTACGAATTACGCGAATTAGACCAATTGGCATCGCCACATAGCATTCGTTAAATTCGCGTAATTCGTAGTTTTAACGTAAACACGCATGATTAAGAAAATCACACTGTTAGTTCTAGCACTCTTCACATGGAGTGCCTCATTTTCCCAAATCCACAAGATGGAACGCAGCGACTCGTCATTGATGAGCCGCACTTACACCTTAAATCCTGTGGTTGTGACCGGTTCGGGTCACCACCAGCGCCTGAAATCCACCGCTACACCCGTTCATGTGCTCAGCAGCCAGGAAATCAAGGAGCAAGGCATCACCACCTTTGACGGTGCCTTGACCCGCATGATGCCACAGGTGTCGATGGCTCCTAACTCAATGGGCACATTCCTGAGGCTCAACGGACTAGGAAACAAGTATATCCTCATACTTATTAACGGTCAAAAATTGACGGGCGACGTTTCCAATAACGTTGACCTGAACCGCATCAACATGGCTCGCGTGAAGCGCATCGAGGTGCTTGACGGCGCCGCTTCGTCGCTCTACGGGTCGGACGCCATCGCCGGTGTCATCAACATCATCACCGACCAGCCCACCCAGCAACTGGTTTCCCTCACCAGCGACACACGCGTGTCGGGCCATGGCCAATTGACTGAAAATATCACCCTGGACATCTACAAGAACGGTTTCGGCTCGTACACCTCGTTTTCGCGCGACCGTGCCGACAGTTACCGCATCAATGATGTGGAATTTGTCAAGGATTCAGAGACCGAGACCCAGCCGACTATCGCCCCGTTCTTTACCGGTTATCGGGCAAACCTCGTGGGACAAAAATTCACTTATGCCCCCAACGAACACCTGGCACTGAATGCCGGCATCGACTATTCCTACAAGATTACCGACCGCCCCGAGGCTCGCAAGGACATCACTGGCGGCACCGAATATGAGATGCGCTACAAGGGCCTGCGCTGGAACGTGGGCGGCATCTACAAGTTCACAAACCGTAACTCGTTGCAGGCCGACTTCACCGTCGATCGTTTCCGCTATGGTAAGCAGTATGACGTGGTCACCAAGACCTACGCCATCGATGACTATGTGCAGTCCAAGAAACAACGCTCGATGGAAGGCCAATTAAAGGCCATCTTAGGACTCATGAAGCATTCGACGACAATCTTTGGAGCCGATTGGCGCAAGGACTTCCTGACCGCCTCTTCGGGCAACATCAACCAGAATGCCTATACAGCAGCCGCATTTGCCCAGCACGAGATGACCTTCTTTGAGCGACTGACGGCCACAGTGGGCCTCCGCCTGACCTACCACGAGACCTTCAACTGGCACCTCACGCCCAAGGCCACACTGATGTATGCACCGGGCAACTTCCGCCTGCGTGCCACCTATTCGGCAGGCTTCCGCGCTCCGGGTCTTGACGAGTTGTATTACCACTATTTCTCGGTTAACCGCGGCAAGGCCCAAATCATCTTCGGCAACAAGGATCTCAAGCCCGAGAAAAGCAACTATTTCTCGCTCAATGCCGAGTATCGAACCAACCTGATTGCCGTGAGCGTGACGGGATTCATCAACCGCATCAATGACATGGTCATCAAGCAGAACATCGATGTAGATGCAACAACGCTGGCCATGCTCCAGACCGAATTTCCCGAGATGACCGATGACCAAGCCCAGAAACTCGAGCGCTACTCACTATACAAGAACAGCGACAAGGGCGATGTCAAGGGCGTGCAGGTCAACGTCTCGGCCAACTTGTTCAGGGGGTTTAACCTGTCGGCCAACTACGTTTACACCTATGCCCGCACCTGTAGCGAAGGCCAATGGGCTCCGCTAGAGCGAAGCATCCGCAACGCCGCCACCGTTGCCGCCAACTATTACCACAGTTGGGGCAATTACGGCCTCAATGTGAACATCAACGGCAGGTTGCAGTCCAAGACCTACTATCCCGGCTATGAGGATGCGCCGGGTTACGGTATCTGGAACCTGAACACTAAACACTCGTTTGACGGGTTAAAGCACCTGTATCTGGAGCCGAGCATCGGCATCGACAACATCTTTGACAAGGTGGATCGCCGAATCGACTCATCCAATCGCAAGTATGCCCTGTACTCACCAGGACGCATGCTCGTGATTGGCCTGAAATTGAAAATCAAGTAACCTTATATTGTAATCATTTATGGAGGATTGTCGGGAGACTGTGCCTCCATTTTTATTTATTTTGCTAAATTTGCAACTGATATGGGAAAGATTATAGTAGCAGGCATCGGCCCTGGCAGTAAAGAAGACATCACGCCCGCCGTACTCAACGCAGTACGCGCGGCAGACGCGATTGTGGGCTATAAGTACTATTTCCAGTTCATTCAGGAATATGTCCAGGATGGCTGCGAATGCATCGACACGGGGATGAAGAAGGAACGCGAGCGCGCCGAGCAGGCCTTTGAACTGGCCGAGCAGGGCAAGGCAGTTGCGGTCATCTCCTCGGGCGATGCGGGCATCTACGGCATGACGCCGCTGGTCTATGAAATGAAACAGGAACGCGGTTCTGATGTGGAGATTGAATCATTGCCGGGCATTTCGGCTTTTCAAAAAGCCGCTTCGCTACTGGGCGCCCCCATCGGCCATGACCTGTGTATCATTTCGCTGAGCGACCTGATGACCCCATGGGAGGTCATCGAGCGACGCATCAAGGCGGCCGCCGTCGGTGATTTTGTTACTGCTGTCTATAATCCCAAGTCCAATGGCCGCTACTGGCAACTGTACCGCCTGGTAGAGTTGTTCCTGCAACAGCGCAGCGGCGATACGCCCGTGGGATACGTCCGCCAGGCGGGTCGCGACGAACAGGAGGTCAAGGTAACCTCTCTTGCCCATTTCAATCCTGAGGATGTGGATATGTTTACCGTGATTCTCATTGGCAACTCTCAGTCCTATATCAGCGATGACAAGATCATCACCCCGCGCGGCTATTATCGCGAGCGAGGTGACGAGGGCATCAAGCCTGGCCAACAAATCATGATTGAATCGTTCCGCACCATCGAGAGCGAACTTCGCAACAAAGATATCCCGCTTGACCACAAATGGGCACTCTTGCACGCCATCCACACGACGGCCGACTTTGAGATGGAACGGATACTCTACACCGACGAGGGCGCTGTGGAAGCCCTCTATCACAAGGTCTCAAACGGTGAGTTAAAGACTATTGTAACCGATGTGACAATGGTGACCAGCGGCATCCGCAAGGGGGCACTTGCTCGACTAGGCATGGAGGCTAAATGCTACCTGAGTGACCCGCGAGTCGCCGAGATGGCAGCGACACTAGGCATCACCCGCACTCAGGCGGGCATCCGTCTGGCTGTTGAGGAGCATCCCGACGCGCTGTTTGCCTTTGGCAACGCACCGACGGCGCTGATGGAGCTTTGCGACCTCATCCGTAAGGGCAAGGCCCATCCTGCCGGTATTATTGCCGCACCTGTCGGTTTTGTTCATGTGCGCGAGTCCAAGCACATGGTCAAGCCCTTCAAGGATATCCCCAAAATCATCGTCGAGGGCCGCAAGGGCGGCAGCAATCTCGCGGCAACCCTGTGCAACGCCATCTTAACCTTTGATGATGCGGAACAACTAAAACCAGGACGAGACCTTTAGGAAGTTAATAGTTAATAGAGAATAGTTAATAGTTAGATTTAACCTTTAATACTGAAATCAAAATGAAATTTTACGTTATAGGAATCAATGATGCACCACGGCCTTATTTGCCACCGGAGGTGATAAGTATTATTTGTAAAGGGCGCATTTTCTCAGGCGGCAAGCGCCATTATAAACTTGTCGCACCTTATTTGCCCGAAGGGTCAAAGTGGATTGAAATCACCATGCCGCTGGATGCGGTTTTTGAGCAATATCACGACGAGGTGATTGTGTTTGCGAGCGGTGACCCCTTGTTCTTCGGATTTGCCAATACCATCAAGCGAAAGATACCAGATGCCGAGATTGTGCTGTTCCCATCGTTCAACTCCCTGCAAATTCTGGCGCATCGTTTAGTAATGCCATACCATAATATGCGTGTCGTTTCTCTCACTGGCCGCCCCTGGCCTGGACTTGACCGTGCACTCATTGAGCGTTCTGGCATCATCGGTGTTTTGACCGACCACGAACACACGCCAGCCGCCATTGCCCGCAGGATGCTGGATTATGGTTACAACGGGTATGAGATGCATGTGGGAGAGCACTTGGGCAACCCCAAAGAGGAACGCATCACGACCTGTACGCTTGAAGAGGCTACCAAACAGGAATTTGATTATCCTAACTGTCTTATCTTGGTCGGCAATGACCCCAGGCCACGATATTTCGGCATTCCTGAGAGTGAATTTGACCTGCTTAACGGGCGCGAGAAGATGATTACCAAATCACCTATACGCCTGTTGACCATGCAGGCACTGGAATTGCCGCAGAAGAGTGTCCTGTGGGACATCGGCTTCTGCACCGGTAGCGTGTCGATTGAGGCACGGTTGCAGTTCCCGCACCTGCATGTCGAGGCCTTTGAGGCCAGGCCCGAATGTGAGACATTGATGCTGGAGAACAGCCGACGTTTCGGCGCTCCTGGCATCAGCTACCACATTGGTGATTTTTTGGATGCTGATATCTCCAGCTTGCCTCGCCCCGATGCTGTATTCATCGGCGGCCACAGCGGTCACCTCAAGGAAATCATGGCAAAAGTTAAGACTGTGATGGCAGATGACGGCTGCATCGTGATGAACAGTGTGACCTCTCCAATGGTGCATACCGACAGTCATCAACTGTTTAACGAGGCGTGTGCCGAGTTGGGCTTGCAACAAGAGCCAGCCACCCGCATCATCCTGAATGACAATAACCCGATTGAGATTCTGAAATGCAAAACAAAAACTAAGAATTTCACGAATTAACCTAAAAACTCGAGTGTACTTAGCAAAAAACGTGGTTATAAAAAAGTGACAATTGACATGCAAAAGATAGCCGTCATTCCCGTGAGCAACGAGGGCCGCAATATTGCCGAAACGCTCCAGCAAGAGTTCCAGGCCACGATCATCAACCGAGCCGAGGTCGCCAAGCGATGGAAGGAGTTTGATGCCTTCATCTTCATTGGTGCTATGGGCATCTGCGTGCGCACATTATCACCCTTTATCGAAGACAAGCATACCGACCCTGCCGTCATCTGCGTGGACAGCATTGGGAACCATGTGATTTCGGTTTTGTCGGGCCATGTGGGTGGCGCCAACGATTTGACCCGTCGTGTGGCATCAGCCTTGGGTGCCGACCCCGTGATTACCACCCAAAGCGACAATGCGGGTCTATGGGCTCTTGACACGCTAGAAGAACGCTTCAACTGGCCTATCGCCAGCGAGGATGATATGAATGCCTGTATCTTTGCTTTTGTCAACCGCAAACCCACGGCCTTGTTCATGGAGGTGCGCGACGAGGGCACCGATTATCTAGAGAAGACGCTTCCCAACCACGTCACGATTATCAATGACCTGAGTGAGGCTGACCCAAAAAAATTCAAACTCCTCATCATGGTTACGCCCTACCGCCGCTATGCACCTGAGGGCATGTTGTCATTGCATTTTGTACCCATGGTCGGCACTATCGGCTTTGGCTTGGCTCATTACCCCGACGATTACAAGTTAATCTATGACCAGATGGACGAGGCTCTGGCACAATGGGGCATCCTGCCTTGTGCATGCCGTTATTGCACGATTGACGTCAAGGCCGATGAGCCGTTTGTGCAACTATTAAAAGATGGCTATGACGAGGAAGTTGAGTTCTTCACGGCCGAGCAGTTGGCCGCAGTGGAGGTGCCCAATCCCAGCGAGACTGTCGCCAAGCACGTGGGTACGCCCAGCGTATGTGAGGCCGCAGCCATCTTGGGTTCCAATCACGGGAAATTGATTGTGCCGAAAATCAAAGGCAAGAATTTCACGGTGGCTTTGGCCATTGATCACCGATACCTGAGAGACCAACAGGGCCACATCGAGATTGTGGGAGCAGGGCCCGGCGACCCCGATTTGGTGTCGGTTAGGGGGCGCAAGATGCTGGAGCGTGCCGACTTGATTCTATATGCAGGCTCTTTGGTGCCTCGTGAATTGACGCTGTGTGCCAAGCCAGGTGCCATTGTTCGCAGTTCGGCAGGGATGAATTTGGAAGAACAGTGTGCCGTGATGAAGGAGTTCTATGACAAGGGAAAATTCATCGTGCGCCTGCACACGGGCGACCCATGCATCTTTGGAGCAATTCAAGAGCAGATGGCCTTTTTTGACCAGCATGACATGAGTTATCACATCACGCCGGGCATTTCGTCGTTCCTTGCTGCTGCCGCTGAACTGAGGAGCCAATTTACCATCCCCGAGCGCACACAGACTATCATCCTCACCCGTGGCGAGGGTCGCACGCCCATGCCCGAGAAGGAGCAGCTGCATCTGCTAGCCCGCAGCCAGAGCACGATGTGCATCTTCTTGAGCGCCGCCATCGTCGATGATGTACAGCGGGAACTACTGATGGAATATCCCGAGGACACGCCCGTTGCCGCCTGCTATCACCTCACTTGGCCCGACCAGCGTATCTATCGTGGTGTGTTAAAAGATCTGGCCAAGATTGTCCATGACAACAACCTCACGTTGACCACGATGCTCGTCGTGGGCGATGCTATCGACAACCGCAAAGGCCTTTCGGAACTATACAACAAACATTTTACTCACCTGTTTAGGAAAGGAGAAAAATAGTCCCAAGTCCTTAGTCCTTAGTTGCTATCCAGGCTCTATAAATAACTAAGGACTAAGGACCAAGGACTAAAAACTAAAAAATGATACTGGTGTTTGGTGGAACGACTGAGGGCCGCATGGCGGCTAAGGTGCTCGAAGAATCGGGCGCCACCTACTGTTATTCCACCCGTAGCGATACGCAGGACATCCAGCTCGTTCATGGCCAGCACGTCACGGGCGCGATGGAGGTACCTGAGATGGTCGCTTTTTGCCATGAACACAACATTCGCCTCATCGTTGACGCGGCTCATCCGTTTGCCGTGAATCTGCACCGCAATGTCATCGACCTCGCAAAACAAATCAGGGTACCTGTCATTCGCTACGACCGCATCTATCCACCCCATGACGAGGATTTCGTCTGGTGTAAGGACTATGATGACGCCATCAGCCAACTAAGAGCAAATGACATTCATCGCCTGTTGGCTCTCACTGGTGTCAACACGATCAGCCGATTGCAGTCCTATTGGCAGGACCATGATTGCTGGTTCAGAATATTGAACCGTGAAGAATCACTGGCAGGGGCACAAAAAGCAGGCTTTCCCACCGACCGCCTCGTTTACTACGAGAAAGATGACACCACCTCCTTGATTGAGCGACTGCGCCCTCAAGCCATCATCACCAAGGAGAGCGGAACGAGTGGCGGTTTCTATGAGAAAGTCTATGCGGCACGGCAAGCGGGAGTCAAAGTCTTTGTTGTTGAGCGACCTGAATATCCGTCGGCTGACGGTGTGACCGTCCTACGCGTCAATGGGCCTCATGGTCTGCGACGTATGGTGGAAAAACTGTTGCCTGAGTTTTATCCGCTGCACAGTGGTTTGACAACTGGCACCTACGCGACAGCGGCTGCTATCGCCGCGACACATCGGTTATTGACAGGAGAAGAGCCAACTGCTGTACCCGTCATCTTACCCGATGGTGAAACGATTGACGTCGAAGTGACATACGGTAACGGTTATGCCTCAGTATTCAAGCAGGCAGGTGATGACCCCGATGTGACCAACGGCATAGAGATTAGAGCCAGTGTTGAGCCCAGCGACCAATTCGAGATAGTCGGTGGTGAAGGTGTCGGCAGATTCACAGTGCCAGGCTTTGACTATCCCCCAGGCGAGCCCGCCATCAACAAGTCCCCGCGCCAGATGATGCGCGACAATATCCATGAAAACGTGCGCATCACCATCAGTGTGCCGCAAGGGGCCGAGATCGCCCGCCGCACCTTCAACCCAAGGCTAGGCATTGAAGGCGGCATCAGCATCATCGGTGTTTCGGGCATCGTCAAGCCTTTTAGCGAGGAAGCTTTCATCAGCAGCATCCGCAAGTGCATGCAGGTGGCTAAGGCATCGGGGAGCGACCGCGTGGTCATCAACAGCGGCGGCAAGAGTGAGCGCTATGTAAAAGCACAATACACTGGCATGCCGCAACAAGCTTTTGTGGAATATGGTAATTACATCGGCGAGACTCTGGGCATCGCTCATGAACTCGACATCAAGAATGTTACCCTTGGCGTGATGCTGGGCAAGGCAGTCAAGCTCGCGGCAGGCAACCTCGACACCCACAGCCGCCGCACCACGATGGACAAAGACTTCGTGACAACCATGCTCAACGAGGCAGGCATCAATATCGACATCAACGACCTCACCCTCGCCCGAGAACTATGGGACAGAATTCCCACCAACAAATTGCAAGACTTCGCCTCCGTCGTTATCAACCACTGCACCCGACACTGCGCTCCCCTACTCCCAAACGGCCAACTCACCATCCTTCTAATCACCGACACCGGCACCATCTTCAAACAACAATAACAACAAAAAACAACTAACCACAACATATCTGTTGTTGATGTTGTTAAATATATTTGTTGTTCGTGTTGTTTGAAAAAATTACTCGTAGGAGGTTTTGCGTCGGCGGTAGAGGACGTAGATGATGATGGGGGCCCCGATGAGGGCGGTGACGCTATTAACAGGCATGGCCCCCTCGAAGCCGGGAGCGCGGGCAATCAGATTACAAATGAGGGCTAAGGCTGCGCCACACAGGGCGGTGGCGGGCATCAGCTTCCAGTGGTCGCTGGTTCGGAAGATGCCGCGGGCCAAATGGGACACGGCCATACCAATGAACATGATAGGGCCGCAATAGGCAGTAACAATAGCCACCAAGGTACCCGAGCAGATGATGATCCATGTGCGGGCGCGCTTGACGTTGACGCCCAAGTTGGCTGCATAACGGTCGCCAAGCAACATGGCATTCAAGGGCTTTACCAACAGGAAACTCAAGGGCAGCAAGATGCACATGAGCACGACAAAAAGTATCATTTGATCACCCGACACACGTGAGAACGAGCCAAGTCCCCATACTACAAAGGCCTTGACATCTTCCTCGGGGCTGAGGAACTTGAGCACGCCGATGATGGCGGTAGCCAGATAACCAATCATCACACCGATAATCAGCAGGGTGACGTTACCACGCACCTTGCCCGAAATCCACACGATGAGCATCATCACGGCAATGGCCCCGATGATGGCGGCGACCGAGACGGCCGCATCACCCAGATATCCCAGCGAACTCAACGCCACACCGCCCAGTTGTCCCGACAGCAGCACGACAAAAGCGACGCCCAGGCTGGCACCGTTGGATATACCCAAGATGGAAGGTCCCGCCAGCGGATTGTGGAAGATGGTCTGCATCATCAAGCCGCTCACGGCAAGGCCAGCACCCGCCACGATGGCGGTGAGAACCTGTGGCAGGCGGGAACTGAGGATGATATTGGTCCAAATTTCAGACTCACTGCCCTGGCCGACAAGGATACGGCAAATGTCGCCCACCGGTATCTTAACAGAACCGATGAACAGGTTGACAATCACCATCACGACAATTGCCACCAAGAGGGCCAACATCAAGGGCAGCGTTCGTCTCATTTTTCTTTAGTTGCTAGATACTCTAGATAGTCTAGATACTCTAGATACTCTAGATAGTCTAGTTAATCTAGATGGTCTAGAATTATTATTGCAGCAGGTAGTAGAAGGTGGGCTGGTAGTCTTTCTCGACCAACTCGGGATGGAAGATGGCGACAAAGTCCTTCAGCAGCACGTCAGGCTTGACGGGAGCTATCTCGTAATAGGGCGTCTGCTTCATGTTGCAGTAGATGACTTTTTTCTCCTTGAAGGCCTTGAACATCTCGTTGCGGGGCTCACTGGCCTTGAGAGCCTCATAGGAGAAATCACCCTGGTAACTGTTGAGGATGCGCCAGTAGTCGGCATTGGCCGACAGGGCATACATCTTTTCAAACTCCAGGTCTTCGCCCGAGGTCTCGTCATCGTTGATGACATAGTCAGCACCTGCATCACGGAAGATCTGCGCCAGATAGTTCTTGCCGCCCACGGCATGCCAATTGCCGTAGTGCATCTCGCCGCTGGTGACGGTGGGACGCTGCTCGACCTTGGCAGCCTTCTCTTTCAACTCGTTGTAACGGCTCTCGATGCCGGCAAAAATCTCAGCGGCTTCTTTCTCCTTACCGATGAGCATGCCGATGAACTTGATCCATTCTGCTTGTCCCAGCGGGTCAAGTTCCTTATAGCCCAGATGGGGTACCAGCGTGATGCCAATTTCCTTGATGGCATCGTAGCCGCCGCGCTTGGACGGCGAAATGAAGATAACATCAGGATTGGCCGCCATAACTACCTCGGGGTCAAATTCACCCTCCATGCCGATTTTGACGATGCGACCGTCTTTGACACGCGCTTTGATGTCTTCATTAAAGAGGTTCTTGGTACTGGTGATACCCTTGACCACATCGTGGGCATCAAGGATGGTAAAATTGGACAGTTGCAGCGAGGTCATGCAGATGGTGCGCTCGATGGGCACCTTGACCTTGACATAGCCCTCGGGAACTGCCACATCAGCATCATGCACAAGTGCAAAATGGTCTTTTTTACCCACGTCAACCAGTCGAATGTCGGCAGAGTCTCTGACGCTAAATCCAGTGGCATACTTTACGGTCACTTCTTCCATCGAATCGGTGTCCGATTTCGACTGTTTGTCGCCCTGCGAAGAGCAGGCGCAAAACAACACTAAAACTGCGATAAATCCAAATAATTTCTTCATTTCTTTGTTCATCTGATTTATGCTACAAAGGTACTACTTTTTTAGGGAATAGAAAGCCGTGTACAATGAATATTTTGTACCTTTGCACTATGGAAGAAACAGCAGTAAAAACACGGTGGTATGACAGCATTTGGGCAGCGTTGATTTTCTTCACGCGACTGCCTTTTTGGCGCATTTATCAACCCCCGCAGGCAAGTTACAAAACAGTCGTTGAGTTTTGGCCATTGACAGGTTGGCTCACAGGTGGCGCGATGGCAGCGACACTCTACTTCGGCAGTATGATATTGCCTCATGCCGTGGCCGTAATTGTCGCGATTGGTGTGCGGTTGCTGATTACCGGAGCGCTGCATGAGGACGGCCTGGCCGACTTTCTAGACGGCTTTGGCGGCGGGGGCGATCGTGAGCGCATCCTCGCCATCATGAAGGATTCCCACATTGGCACCTATGGCGTGCTGGGGCTTATCATCTACATGCTGCTGCTAGGTACCTCGCTCTACAGCATGCCAGTGACCGTGGCGGCACTCACCATTCTGGCTGCCGACCCGTTCTCCAAGATGGTAACAAGCCAACTGGTCAATATGCTCCCCTACGCACGTCGCGAGGAGGAAGCCAAGAACAAAACCATCTACCGCAAACCCACGATGGCTGCCGGATTGAGTCTGACGGTGCAAGGTCTGTTGCCGATGGCGCTGATGATTTGGTTGACGGGCACCTCCTGGTACACGGTCATTTTCATCCCAGCTCTAGTGATGTATTTCCTGTATCTGCTCATCTTGCGCAAGATTAACGGCTACACAGGTGACTGCTGCGGTGCCGTGTGTCTGCTGGTAGAACTGGCTGTATATCTTGTCGCCTGCTATCAAAGGATTTACTGAATAGTTAATAGTTCTAGATGATCTAGAATATCTAGAATATCTAGAATATCTAGAATATCTAGAAACTAAGGACTAAAAACTAAATGGAAATTATTTTGATAAGACATACTAGCGTCGATGTGCCCAAGGGGACGTGCTACGGCCAGACCGATGTGCCCGTGCGCGACACCTTTGAGCAAGAGGCTGAGTTGACACGCCAGTCGCTCGAGCGGTTTCTGCCGTTTGACAAGGTGTTCTCGTCGCCCTTGACGCGTGCCCGCAAATTAGCCGCCTATTGTGGCTATCCAGATGCCGAGACCGATGACCGTCTGCTGGAGATGAACATGGGCGAGTGGGAAATGCAGCTCTATGACGAGATCCAAGACCCGCACCTGCAGGAATGGTATGACGATTACTTATACCAGCCCACGACAGGTGGCGAGAGTTTCCAGCAACAGTACCAGCGCGTGGCGGCCTTTCTTGACGAACTCAAAGGCAAGCCCTACCAGCGCGTGGCCATCTTTGCCCACGCGGGAGTGCTCATCAGCGCCGGTATCCACGGCGGATTATATTCCTGGGACAATGCCTGGAGAAATCTCCCTGATTACGGGGATTATATTACGATTAAGATGTAGAAATGAAGGGCCTCGCCTTGGCGTGGGCGTCAAACAGATAGGACCTAATGAGTAAAATCATTCTAATAACAGGTGGACAACGTTCGGGCAAGAGCCGCTATGCCGAGGAATTGGCATTGAGCCTTGCCGACGGCCCCGTGTATGTGGCCACAGCACATGTTTGGGACGAAGAGTTCCGCGAGCGGGTACGCCGCCATCAGGAGCGCCGTGGCCCGCAGTGGACCAACATCGAAGAAGAAAAATACCTGAGCCGCCACGACCTAACGGGTCGTGTGGCTGTCATCGACTGCGTGACGCTGTGGTTGACCAATTTCTTTTTCGAAAATCAAGATGTTGACAACACGTTGGAGGCTGTTAAACGTGAGTTTGACCAGTTTACTGCCCACGATGGCACTTACATCTTTGTGACCAACGAAATTGGCAGCGGGGGCGTGAGTGTGGATGCCGTGCAACGGCGGTTCACCGACCTGCAAGGCTGGATGAACCAGTACATCGCCAGCCGTGCTGACGAAGTCATCCTCATGGTCTCAGGAATCCCGGTAACAGTTAAGAGTTAAGAGTTAATAGTTAATAGAGAATAGTTCTAGATCATCTAGAGAATCTAGACTATCTAGACTATCTAGAAACTAAAGAAAATGAGAAAATTCAACATACAACACACCAACAAGTCGCTGGAACAGAGCATCCAGCAAAAAATCGACCACCTGAATAAACCCAAAGGCTCGCTGGGCCGTCTGGAGGAACTGGCCTTGCAGATTTGCCTCATCCAGCAAACCTTGACACCCAGTCTGAACCATCCCTGCCACCTGCTGCTGGGCGGTGACCACGGCATTGAGCGCGAGGGGGTGAGCGTGTCACCACGCGAGGTCACTTGGCAACAGATGATCAACTTCACCCGTGGCGGTGGTGGCGTGAATATGTTCTGCCGACAACACGGCTTCAAATTGCGCATCGTGGACACAGGTGTGGATTATGACTTAACCCCTATTGAGGGCATCATCGACCGCAAGATTGCCCGTGGAACCCGCAATTTCCTGTATGAGCCCGCCATGAGCGAGGAGGAGTTTGACCGCGCCATCCAAACGGGCTGCGACCTGGTGGATGACTGCATCGCCGAGGGATGCCAAGTGCTGTGCATTGGCGAAATGGGCATTGCCAACACCTCGCCGTCAAGCATTTGGATGAGTCTGTTCGGCAACATACCGCTCAACGAGTGCATCGGTGCAGGAGCAGGTCTTGACAGTCCCGGCATCCAACACAAGCGCGAAATACTAGCCCGGGCGATGGAACATTACCATGAGACGATGGAACACACGACCGAGAACGCCATCCGCTATTTCGGTGGTTTTGAGATGGTAACGGCCATCGGCGCGATGCTACGTGGAGCCGAAGAGCATCTTGTAGTACTGGTTGACGGCTTTATCATGACCGCCTGCGCCATCGCCGCCATCCAACTCTACCCCGCTGCCCAAGACTACATGATTTTCACCCATTGCGGTGACGAGAGCGGCCACCGTCGCATGCTTGACATCGTCCACGCCAACCCCATCCTCAACCTTGGCCTGCGCCTCGGCGAGGGAACGGGAGCCCTCTGCGCCTTCCCCATCATCGCCTCCTCGGTCCACATGATCAACGAGATGAACAACTTCGACACCGCCCACATCACCAAATACTTCTAAAGAAATATCACCGTAACAAGCGTCAAAGCGAGCATCAAGACCTCAGATGTTCTATTGATGCGGACAGCGGTGCGCATGTCGGCGGTGGTGAGTTCGCGGTCGTTCTCGCCGATGTAGGGTTTGTCAAAGAGTTCGCCGAAATAGATGTGGGGACCGCCGAAGCGGCAGTTGAGGATGCCAGCGAGGGCAGCCTCGGGGTAGCCGCTATTGGGGCTGGCATGCTTGCGACCGTTTTTCCAGACGAACTTCAGGAGCGACAAACGGCCAGAAGCAATAACCATCAGCAAGGCCGTCAGTCGGGCAGGGATGTAATTGGCCACGTCGTCGATATGGGCGGCCCAGCAGCCAAAGTCCTTGTAACGCTCGGTGCGATAGCCAATCATGGAATCGAGTGTGTTCACCATCTTATAGGCCAGCATGCCTGGCGTACCCAATAGTGCAAACCAGAACAAAGGAGCAATCACACCATCGCTCAGGTTCTCGGCAAGAGTCTCAAGGGCTGCAGTGCGCACTTCTTGGGCCGATAGTTGTGACGTGTCACGTCCCACGATGCGGGCGACCTGCTGGCGCCCCTCGTCCAACGAACGGTCCAAAGCGAGGAAAACCTCCCGCACCTCGCGGATAAGCGTTGTCCCCGCAAGGCAGTAGAATACAATGAGGGTGTCCAATATGAGCCACAAAACCATATTGGGCACCAAGCGTTTCAGCCCCCAAACGGCAAAAAACACCAATAGAATGAGGCAAATAGCCATCATTGCACCTTTAGCCATGCGATGGCCGCCCTTATTCAATCTGTGTTCTCCAAACGATATCATCTTTCCGAACCACACAATGGGGTGCGGCAGTCGGGCGGGATCGCCAAAGACGAAATCCAGCACCCAGCCAAGCAGCAACGGCAATATGAGTGTTAGGGTTTCTTTCATCAGTTTTAACTTTCTAGATATTCTAGATATTCTAGATGATCTAGAACTATTAACTATTAACTATTCTCTATTAACTCCTTTATGGCAGCGACGAGGGCATCGTTTTCGGCGGGAGACTGGGTGGCGATGCGGAAGTGGTGTGGCGTGAGGCCCGTGAAATTGGAAGCATCGCGAATAAGGATGCCATGCTCCTGGGCCAGATATTCCTTCAACTGGGCAGCAGTCGTCTGACGAATGGTGCACAAGAAGAAATTGGTGCTCGTTTCGTATGCATCGATGCCATCGATGTCGTTCATCATGGCCCGCAGGCGTTGTGTCTCAGCAAGATAGGATGGCAGGTCTTTGATGGCAATCGCCTCATGCTCGACAAGCCACTTGCCGGCCTCGAGCGACAGGGCGTTGATTGCCCAAGGACGGTATTGCTCCCTCAGGCGACGGACGATCTCTCGCGAAGCAGTGACATAGCCCAACCGTAGGCCGGGCACTGCATAGCGCTTGGTCATGGAGTGTAGCAGGATAATGTCATCTCGCCCGACTATGTCGGCAGGCTGAAGCAAGGGGGCCATCGTATAGTCCTCGTAGGACTGGTCCACAATGAGCAGACGATATCGCTCGGCAAGCGCCAGCACGTCCTCAACTGCCATCACATCACCCGTGGGGTTATTAGGATTACACAACCAACACAGGGCGCCATCCTCACGCTCCTTGAAGCCGAACACGCGGCATGCGTCCTCATATTCCCTAAACGTGGGCTGCATCACATGGCAAGTGCCCTCATCGCGATAGACTTGGGCAATCAGGTAGATGGCATCAACGGCTCCGCTGGTTACCAGCACCTCGTTGGGGCTGATGCCGCACTCGCGGGCAATCATCTGCTCCAACGATGCCGCCGAGGGCTCAGGATAGGAGCGGATAGCAGGCATCTGGGTACACAGATAAGCATCCAGCGCACTCAGGTCAGTCCCATTGTAGATGTTGGAACTGAAGTTCATCTTGATATTGTCGTAACGATACAGATCGTCGCCGTGTCCTTCAATCATGGCTGGTTAGGATTTTGTAAACTTGTTCCATATCGACGTTCTGGCGCACATGGGCAGCCAACTTGTCGTATTGTTCTTCTTTGAATGACGTATAGTCAAACGGCTGATCGCGCTCGGCCATTTTATCCTTAAACGGTTCCAACAGGAAGTCCACAAAGGGCCCATTGTCAAGGATACCGTGGACATAGGTTCCCATGCACTTGCGGTCAACGATATAGCCGTCTTCGCGTCCGTCATCGAGGCGCAACAGGGGCGAAGGTTTCGCGTCTCCCACAGGGTGCGTCTCGCCCTGATGAATCTCGTAGCCGCCACCATACTGGCAGCTGACTTGGCGCGTTTGCTTGTCGCCGTTCATCGTAGTGGTTGTGGGCAGCAGCCCCAGGCCTGGCAAACGTTCGATGTCGCCCTCCACATGGTCAGGGTCAAGCACTTCCATGCCCATCATCTGATAACCGCCACAGATACCCAGCACCGATGCGCCCTCACGATGCGCCCTCACGATGGCCTGGGCACAACCGTTGCGGCGCAGTTCGTACAGGTCATGCAGGGTCGATTTGGTGCCTGGCAGGATGATGATGTCGGCTTTCTTGATGTCTTCAGTATTGTTGGTGTAAAACAGATGCACCCGAGGGTCACGCTCCAGGGCGTCAAAGTCGGTGTAATTAGACAAGTGACGCAGCATGATGACTGCCACATTGACCTTGCCATGCTCGGCCTGCATCGACTTTTGAGCCAAAGCCACGCTATCCTCTTCCTCGATGTAAATATCTTTATAGTAAGGGATTACACCTAGCACGGGAACACTGCAGATGTCCTCCAGCATTTTGCGGCCTTCGTCAAACAGGCGCATGTCACCACGGAATTTATTGATGATGATACCCTTGATGAGCCGACGGTCTTCAGGCGTCTGCAAGGCGATGCTTCCATAGACCGAGGCAAACACACCACCACGGTCGATGTCACCTACAAGAATCACATCGGCATGGGCATGACGTGCCATGGGCAGATTGACAAGGTCGGTGTCGCGCAAGTTGATTTCCGAGATACTGCCAGCGCCCTCCATGACGATGGGGTTGAAACGTGACGCCAGACGGTCAAAGGCTGTACACACCTCGCGGCGATAATCAATGTCTGATGTGCCGCGACGCCAGTAGTCATAGGCATTCTTGTTACCGATGGGCTTGCCATGCAGTATCACCTGTGACGTGTGGTCTGACTGGGGCTTCAGCAGCAGCGGATTCATGTCGGTGTGGCAGGGAATACCAGCGGCCTCGGCCTGCACGGCCTGGGCACGCCCAATTTCAAAGCCTTCGGGCGTCGCAAAGGAGTTCAACGCCATATTTTGGGCCTTGAACGGGGCCGGACTGTAGCCGTCTTGCTTGAAGATGCGGCAAAAGGCCGCAGCAACGACGCTCTTACCCACGTCGCTGCCCGTTCCGGCAAACATGACTGGATGCAATCGTGTGTTACTCATTCTTTTTCGTTGGCTAAGACAAACAGATAATCAGACAGGCGGTTCATCATCACCATGATGCCAATGTTGACAGGATGCTCCAGATTCAGCGACCACAAGCGGCGTTCCACCGTGCGGGCTTGGGTGCGCGCCAGATGGATGACAGCGGCAAGCGTCGAGCCGCCGCCAGGCACAACAAAACCGCCTTGATAATCGGTACGGTCAATAGCTTGTTCCAATTGTTGCACCAAGTCAGTAACATGCAGCTCACGAGGATTCACGCTGCCATCGGGCGTGGCAATGTGGCTCATAATGGTCATCAGTTCACGTTGCACGGCATGGATGAGATTACGGTTTTCCTCGTCATCATTGAGCATCGACCGCACGATACCCAAATGGGCATTCAGCTGGTCAATTTGCCCGTTAGCCTCGATGCGAGGATCGTATTTTGGAACCCTCACCCCATCGCGCAGGCTGGTCGTGCCCTCGTCACCGGTCTTGGTATATATCTGTTTCATTTTTAGTCCTTAGTCTTTATATCGCAGATGCAACTATTAACTATTAACTGTTAACTAAATATAGGTGTGTGTAACTTGCCAACACGTTTTTATAGCGGATGACAGGCGTCGGCACCGGTTCCCCCTTGGCATTGAACACTTGTGCAACCGATGGCGGCACTTCGCCCAGGAACTGCGTGTAGTGGAACTCATGCCCACGATACTCTTTACCGTCAAGTGTAAAACGTCGATAGCCCAGCGAGAGTTTGCGGTCTTCCTTGCGGGCGGTGATGCTATAGGGCAGCACGCCGCACATGGGAAATTCGCCCTCATCGGTGACAATCTTTTCACACAGGTACATCATACCCCCACATTCGGCGATAATGCGACCGCCACGTTCGGCATACTGCTTGATGGCACGCCTTGTCGCCTCGGCTTTTACCAAGGCATCAAGATGTTTCTCGGGGTAACCGCCAGGCAGATACAACAATGCCACGTCGTCAAGGCAGGGCACATCACACTCGGGATTAAAGAATGACACGTTCTCCAATCTATCGATGTTCTCCTGATAGATAAAGGAGAAAGACTCATCGTTGCGTGCAATCAAAGTCTTAAAAGCCGTTCCCATTGCACATTCTTTTCCAAGAGTTCAACCAACAGACTGTTTTCAGTCTTCTCGCTAAAGTCCAAACCCAAGTAACGCGAACCTTGCTCGAGTTCGGCCTTCTTGGGCAGATAGCCATAACACTCCACCCCCAAGTCGTCACACACCTGCTGCAGCATGGCAAAATGCCGTGCCGAGCCCACGCGGTTGAAAATCACGCCGTTGATGCGCACATCCTTGCGAAAGTTGACAAAGCCCGAGATGAGCGCCGCCATCGAGTAGGCCGCCGACTTGGCATCAACCACCAGCACGACTGGCAGGTCCAGCACGCGGGCAATTTCGGCTGAGGACCCCTTGTCGCGGTCATAGCCGTCAAACAGGCCCATCATGCCCTCCACAACACACACGTCGGCATCCTTGCCATAGCGATTAAACAATTCCCGCACATGCTCGGCGGTAGCCATGAATGTATCCAGGTTGATGCTTGGCCGGCCACACACCGCCGCATGAAACTTCGTGTCGATATAATCAGGCCCACACTTAAACGGCTGAACCCGATACCCCTTGCGGGTAAACAACGCCATCAGCCCCCGGGCAATTGTCGTCTTGCCCGAGCCACTGTTAGGCGCCGCTATTACAAATCCACGTCCCATTTACCCCACAAAATTAGTGAAAAAAAACGAAACCCGCACCCCTTGCAGCCTAACCTCGACAGCAACTTTTGCGGCACGGCTTGTTCGGGTGCTATTTTTCAGCCATTTTGGCCATAATTCATTGCCGATTCAAAACGTATTCCTACCTTTGCATGAACTGGACACGGTTTGGGTTACCGAACTGTCGGCAGATAGATTTGAATGAAATCGCAAGAATGTTGATTATTTATTGAGAGGAAGATGAGGCAAGTTCTGTTATATCTCTTCGTGGCGTGGAGTCTCGTTTGGGGCATGAGTGCCCAGGCGGGAGACGGTACCGCGCCGGTTAAGGTCGGGATTGCATGGCAACAGTCGGCCGACAATTTCAAGCGTGCTATTCAGGCAGTTAAGGCGGCTGGCGGCGTGCCTGTCATCCTCAACCAGATGCGGCCAGCGGGATTTGAATATGACGGAACGGAGTTGCAGCCCAAGTATCTTGACGCAAACGGCATTCTACTCCAGCAATATGCCGACATTGTGAAGCGGGACACCTATCACGGCACCAATATCGAGCAAGTGATGCAGGGAATCCAAGCGGTGGTATTTCTGGGCGGTGGAGACATCAGCCCCACCCTATTTGCCACACCGCAGCCCTGGCACGGCATTGAGGCCGAACGCAATTACCAGACGACACGTGACCTGTCGGAATACCTCACGATGACCTATTGCCTTGATCATGACATCCCCATGCTTGGCCTCTGCCGCGGCATGCAGATGCTGGGTGTGGTGTCTGGGGCTCCTCTCATCCAAGATCTGGGTGCTTACTATCAGCGTATCGGCAAGCAGGACCACTATGTCCACCGTGCGCCGCGCGACAGCAACGGTGAGCGCCATTACACCCCTCACGACGTGACAGTTACCGACACAACATCGATTCTCTACACCATCACCCACTCGACACTCATTCACGACGTGCCCTCGTGGCACCACCAGGCCGTGGGCGACGTGAGCGGCACCTCCCTGAAGGTCACCGCCATCACAGTCGATGATGATATTCCCGTGATTGAAGCCATAGAGCGAACTGACACCCGCTTTGCCCTGGGCGTGCAATTCCACCCTGAAGAGGCCGTCAAAAAGCACTTGACACAGGCCGATGACGCAGCACGATTTATGCCGCTAGAAGACGCGTTGAACTATTTCCGCGCTTTAATCAACGCGGTTCGACAAAACCCGTAACAGGCGGCTATGCCGTTACTTGGTCAATGTCCTGACGGGGAAATTGAAGTAAGTGTCGGGATAAGGCTCGTTCTTGAGGGTGAAGTGCCACCACTCGTTGTCCAGCGGCTTGAAACCGTGGCGCAACATCGCCGTGCGCAGCACCATGCGGTTATAGAATTGTTCAGACGTGAAATTGGGGTCTGTCTGATTGAAATCCAGGGTCTCGGGGTTACCGCCGCCATAGTCGGGATGGCTCTCGATACCGAACCAGTCAAATGTGCCGCCCATGTCCACTTCCTTGCCGGTCTTCATGTCAACGATGGTCAGATCCACCGTCGAGCCGCGTGAGTGGCCGCTCTTGGTGGCGACATATTCACCGTCAAACACCTCTTTCTTGGTCAATCGGGGATAGAAATAGGCCTTGGTCACAGTGTCGGCCAGGTCCAGCGCCCAGCGCATGAAGTGGTCCACACCACGTTGCGGACGGTAAGCGTCATAAATCTTGATGCAATAGCCATGACGCTTCAAGTCATCGCTCACGGCACGCAGGCTGTCGGCAGCCTCACGCGTCATCAGCGCCACTGGCTCCTCATAGCCGTCGATTCTCGCGCCCACAAAATTATAGAGGCTGAAATACCTGATTTCCAAAATGACATCAGGCACCACGTCAGTAATGTTGACAAAGCCGCTAGAGTCCATTGTCTTGTCCGCCACTCGCGCCACATCCTGTGCGCTCTTGCATCCCGTCAACAGGCCGCCCAGCACCAACAAGGCAGCCACGATCATCCGTTGATATCGTCTCATTTTGTCATTCATTGATTATTCTGCCCACAAAAGTAGTGAATATTAGCATGAATCCGTCTAATTTGAATACAAAAAATGGAGGATGCAACAGTTGCTACCCTCCATTTTTAATGCGCATTAGCCTCGCCCCAGGTTCGGCACAGAGCCTAAAAACCATGCCCTATCAGTCGGTGAGCGAGGATTTATGCTTGGCTTTGCGGGTGTAGGTTTTCTTGGAGCGGTGGACGCGGTTAGTCGAGTGAAAGCCGGGGCCAAGCAATTCTTGCTCGCCCTCACGGCTACCACGACGGCTGGCTTTTACCAGATCGTCGAGGTTGACAGGGAGTTTTTTCTTTTTGTGCTTCATAATGGGGTTATTGTTGCTCGATGACCTTGACGAAGTCCTCGGGGAGAATGATGTTCTCATCATCGATAGCGTCGGCAAACAGCGGGGCAATCTCCTCGACGGCAAATCCGGCGATGCCGCAGCCAATGCGGGTGACAAGGAACCTCAACTCGGGGTGCTGGCGGGCAAAGGCCACAAACTCGTCCACATAGGGCTTAATGACATCTACACCGCCGTGCATCGTGGGAATGGCATAACTCTGTCCCTGCAGGCCCACACCCTGCCCCCACACGGCGCCATAGTGGTCCATGGCTGCACGCGCGGCGCCACCACCATGCATTCCGCCCAGGTTGCTGCCAAACACAAATATCTCATTCTCTTTTAACTGCTTGATCCAGTTGGGAGTAAAATCTCTGTTATACATAATCGATAAATTAACGTCAAAATACCATCAGCCCACCAACGGGCACATCTTTAAACAAACACAGCAACAACCATGCCAACGCCCCCTTACCTGACAAACAACTGACACCAAGGCACCCTCCACACCACTTCATAGCAACTGAACACCCCGAATGATCTGAAGCCCACCGCAGAATTTGCTTTTGGTAGGGCCTCGCCTTGGCGTGGCCGTTACTACTAGACAGCCCGCACAACATTGACAGCGGGCACAAACAAAAACAAAAAAAATTCGCTATAATTCCTGCCATTCGCATTAAAAAACGCATTTAAGAACGACGGGGCTGTTGCCATATTAGGTATTTCCTTCACACTGTTAACCAAAATTTGTTACCTTTGTGGATTCATTTACGAGAGTGCACCATGAACAAGAGCGAGAAACAGATTGCAATCGCGGCCGGGCGCTTTGCCAAGCGCTGGGCGGGCAAGGGCTACGAGAAGGGCGAGAGCCAGACTTTCTGGCTTGAGTTGCTTACCGAAGTCTTCGGTGTGAAGGAACCTTCCACGCTCATCACCTTTGAGAGCCAAGTGAAGCTTGACCATACGTCGTTTATCGATGGCTACATCGATAAAACGCACACCATGATTGAACAGAAAAGCATCGACAAAGACTTGCTAGCGCCCATCAAGCAGAGCGACGGCTCGTCGCTCACGCCATTCCAGCAGGCACAGCGTTACAGCGCTGCCCTGCCCTACAGCAAACGTCCCCGCTGGATTGTGACCTGCAACTTCTCGACCTTTCTTGTCTATGACATGGAGCACCCCGACGGAGACCCCTTCGAAATCAAACTGGCCAACCTGGGCAAGGAATACTACCGCCTGCGCTTCCTCGTCGAGACGGGTGCCGATCACCTGGAGCGCGAGATGCAGGTGTCGATACAGGCGGGTGCCATTGTGGGAAAACTCTATGACGCGTTGCTCAAGGAATACAAAGACCCCACCAATCCCGAGTCACTGCGCTCGTTGAACGTGCTGTGCGTGAGGCTCGTCTTCTGTCTCTATAGCGAGGACGCTGGCATCTTTGGCAAGCACGACATGTTCTACGACTATCTGGACCGCTACGACACCATGGACATGCGTGGTGCCCTCATCCGTCTGTTCCAGGTCTTGAATACGCCACTTGACAAGCGCGACCCCTACTTGCAAGACGACCTTGCGGCCTTCCCCTATGCCAGCGGAGGTCTGTTCTAGGACGACATCGAGATTCCCCGCTTCAACGACGAGATTCGCGACCTGCTCCTGCGCCGGGCTTCACTCGACTTTGACTGGAGCGGGATTTCGCCGACGATTTTTGGTGCGGTGTTCGAGAGCACCCTTAATCCCGAGACGCGCCGCACGGGCGGCATGCACTACACCACCGTCGAGAACATCCACAAGGTCATCGACCCGCTGTTTCTCGACGACCTCAAGCAGCAACTCGAAACAATCCTTGCCGAGCCCGTCGTCAAGCAGCGACAGCGCCGCCTCAGGGAGTTCCAGGACCACTTGGCGTCGCTCACGTTTCTCGACCCCGCCTGCGGCAGCGGCAATTTCCTCACCGAGACCTACCTGTCGCTGCGTCACCTCGAGAACCGCGTCATCCGTGCCCTCTATGAGGGGCACTCTATGTTTATCGGCGGCGAGGACTTCATCAACCCCGTCAAGGTGAGCATCTATCAGTTCCACGGCATCGAGATCAATGACTTTGCTGTTACTGTTGCCGCCACGGCCCTGTGGATTAGTGAGGCGCAGATGCTGGCCGAGACCGAGCGCATTGTCTCGCACGACTTCGAGTTCTTGCCGCTTAAGGACTACCCCAACATCGTCGAGGCCAACGCCCTGCACATCGACTGGCGCAGCCTCTTTCATCAAACAACCGAAGAATCTGAAACATCTGAGCAACTGTACCTGCCCGACTACATCATGGGCAACCCGCCATTCATCGGCTATTCACTGCAAAGCAAAGCGCAAAAAGAAGATATCTTGAGTGTCTTTGTTGATAATCAGGGAAAACCGTTTAAAAATGCTGGAAAAATCGATTACGTCGCTGGCTGGTACTACAAAGCGGCCCAACTCATGAAGGGAACTTCAATACGTACAGCTCTCGTTTCGACCAATAGCATTACGCAAGGCGAACAAGTGGCCGCCATCTGGAAACCACTCAAGGAACTCTTCAACATCAAGATCGACTTTGCCCATCGCACGTTCCGATGGGACAGCGAGTCAACCACCAAGGCCCATGTACACTGCGTCATCATCGGTTTCAGTTTTGAAGACAAGAAAGACAAGAAGGGAAAAATCATATTTGACAACGGCCAAATCATCCACACTAAAAATATCAACGGCTATCTCATTGATGCGCCAGACACATTTATTGAGAGCATACCAAAAGCATTATGTGAGGTACCGCTCATGCAAAAAGGAAGTATTCCTGTAGATGACGGCAATCTCATCATTGAAGCGGAAGACTACCCACAATTTATTAGCAAGGAACCTGAGGCTACTAAGTTTATTCGTCGTTTTGTTGGTGCCCGTGAATTTATCAAAAACCTTCCACGCTATTGTCTGTGGCTAGTGAATGCATCTCCTAAAGAAATCAATTCAATGCCACTTGTACGCGAACGGGTGAATCAAGTTCGAGAATTCCGACTGCTAAGTCCCAAAGAAGCGACTCGTAAATATGCTGATTATCCAACTCGTTTTATGGAAATCAGGCAGCCCAGCACAGGCAACTATATCATTGTTCCAAGTCATTCATCAGAGAACCGCAATTATATTCCGATGGGCTTTCTGTCTGCTGATATTGTTTGCGGAAATGCTAATTTAATGGTACCTGAGGCGACGTTGTATCATTTTGGGGTGCTGGAGTCGTCGGTTCACATGGCTTGGATGAGAGTTGTTTGTGGTCGATTAGAGATGCGTTACCGTTATAGCAAGGATGTGGTTTACAACAATTTCCCATGGCCCGAAGTGACGGAGGAGCAACGTAAAAAGATCGAGCAGACGGCGCAAGGCATCCTCGATGCGCGTGCCTTATACCCCGACTCGTCGCTGGCCGACCTGTATGACCCCTTGACCATGCCGCCCGAACTGCGCAAGGCTCACCGCGACAACGACCAGGCCGTCATGGCCGCCTACGGCTTCCCCACCACCCTCACCGAGCCCGAACTCGTCGCCCGCCTGTTCGCCCTCTACACCCAACTCACCCAGCAATAGCAACCCACCCTTGCCATCAGTAGGGCCTCGCCTTGGCGTGGCCGTTTCTGCTGGATAGCCCCAAAAAATCGATTCCAAGAAGTATTACCACCTGTCGCACAGCGGCCACGCCAAGGCGAGGCCCTACGTCCCATACCATATACAGCGTTTTATCGGGCACAAACAAAAATTCGTTTCAATTCGTGACATTCGCATTTAAGAAGGTTACAAGTGCGTCCCAATGTATTAACAAATATTAAAAAGATGAAAGCAAAACGTTTTTTTATCTAAAAAGATGTAACTTTGTCATATAAAGAAAAAGCCGTACTCGAGAGTTTAACGGGTTCTGCTCTCAGTTAGGCTATGAATAGAATGAATAGAACCCACCTCACATAACCCAAATGAAACGCATTTTTACATTTCTCTCAGTCTGCTTGCTAGCGTTGTGTGCGCTGGCCCAGACGCAATTCACTTCGGGAAAATTCAAGTATGAAGTGATCGAAGGTGGCTTCGAAGACATCAGAGACGCGGTGCAAATCATCCCCAAGAGCAATTCGGAGAGCGGGGCTGGTTATAGCAACCTCGTTTCGTCTGATTTCAAGAGCACAGTGACTTACAATGATGTGACCTATTCGGTGGTGGGCATTGGTGCCAACGCCTTCTACAGGTGCAAACTCAATGAACAAGCCATCCTGCAGTTGCCCGAGGGCATCATCTTTATCGACGAGGGTGCATTCGCCTATACCGAGGTCGGCTCGTTGAAGATGCCCACGACGCTGAAGTATATTGCCGAGACGGCTTTCGCCAACAACAAGTTGGCAGGAATGACGGTGCTGGCCGGCAACCCCTACTTTGCACACTTGGCTTCGCCCCAGGGCACGGTCACCTACACCATGCTCACCAATAAGGAGAAGACCAAAATCATCGCCGCTCCGGGAGCCAAGCCCACGCAGTTCAGTGGCAGCAGCACCACCTACCTCACCTCCATCACCATTCCTGACCAGATTACCGAGATTGGCGACTACGCTTTCTATGGCAATCCCACGCTCAAGACGGTGAATTTCCATGCCGGCATCACACGCATCGGCATGGGCGCCTTCTACGAGACGCTGCTCACCCGTGTGAGCATCCCCAACCCCGACTGTGAGATTGGCAACAGTTGCTTCAGCAACAGCCAGGTGAGTTCCATTTCATTGCCCCAGGGCATGAAGAAACTGGGCCGCCACGTGTTCTTCTATTGCGTCAACCTCACCAGCATCAGCCTACCCGAGGGCATGGAGGAAATCGGCATGATGTGCTTTGGCAGTTGCAACCTCACCAGCGTGAATCTGCCCAGCACGATGGTCAAACTCGACAGTTGCTCGCTCCAGGACAACCCGTTCACCAGCATCAACCTCAAGAATGTCAAGTATGTGGGCCGCCAGGCGTTCAGCCAGTGTACCAACCTCACGTCAATCACCAGCAACGGCATGCTCGAGGAGATTGACGGTGCAGCCTTTACCCGCTGCCCCCTCACCACGGCCTACCTGCCCGAGGGCATGAAGACTATCATCATGAATGCCTACTTCCGCTGCACCAACCTGAACTCGTTCACCGTCCCCACGACCGTGACCACTATTACCGGCAACCCCTGCGTGGGAGCCACCTCGTTGAGGGCATTTAACGTGGCCGAGGGCAGTGAGTATTTTGCAGTCTATGACGGGTGCCTCTATGCCACTGGCGGCGCTACTGTCAAGCCCGATCAAACACGTGCCGAGGGTGATGAACCCACAGGACTGACGGCACTGGTGGCTGTGCCCACTGGCTGGCAGAAGAGCCTGCTCCATGTGCCCGAGGGCGTGACCGTCATTGCCAACCAGGCCGCACGCGAGGCCACAGCGATCACCGAGGTGGAATTGCCCTCGACGCTCGTCGAGATCCGCGCCAGCGCCTTCAGCAGCATCACGGGCATCACCCGCGTGACCTGCCTTGCCACCACACCGCCCGACAGCGGCAACACCTTTACCGACGCGGTCTATGAGAATGCCACCCTGTATGTGCCCATGCGCAGCCTGGACCTCTACAAGAGCGCTGAAGGCTGGAGCAGATTCCTGAACATCGAGGGCATCGATACCGGCGATGAACCCGAAGTCATGATTGGCGACGTGAACGGCAGTGGCGACGTGACCATTGCCGACGTGAGCGCCCTTATCGACTATCTGCTGGACGACACCAACGAGATCTGCATCGAGAATGCCAATGTCAACGGCGACACCGAGATCACGATTGCCGATGTCAGCGCCCTCATCGACATGCTGCTAGAAAATTAATCCTCTAAAACGGATAACCCCAAATGCGACATGCCGTCCAACAGCTGCCATCAAGGCAGTTGTTGGACGGCACTTTGATGATTCACGGGCTCACCTGGCTGTAGGGCCTCGCCTTGGCGTGGCCGTTACTGCTGGATAGCCCACTATTCCTGATTTCAGGACATGAATTCAACAACTTGAGATAATAGCTATTAGCAAGCGTTTTCACCGTCGCCCAACGGCCACGCCAAGGCGAGGTCCTACGTTCCATTATTAGCGGGCAGGAATGTTAAAAATCGGGGCGGGTGCCGTTATGGTACCCGCCCCGATTGTGTAACGACGTTGTCGTTATAGATTTACCCTTCGAGTTCTTTCTTGATGCGCTCGGTGAGCATGGGAACGATCTTGTGGAGGTCACCAACGATACCCAGGTCTGCCACGCTGAAGATGGGGGCGAACTTGTCCTTGTTGATGGCAATGATGAAATCGCTCTCCTCCATACCTGCCAAGTGCTGGATGGCACCGCTGATACCGCAAGCCATGTAGAGGTTGGGGCGAACGGTCTTACCAGTCTGACCCACCTGGCACTCGTGAGGCATCACGCCGTTGTCAACCATGGCACGTGACGAAGCCACCTGTCCGCCGAGGACGTCGGCGAGGGCCTGCAGCTTGTCAAAACCTTCCTTGTCATGAACACCACGTCCACCGCTGACGAGGATCTTGGCCTCGGCGATGTCGGCCATCTGCTTGTCCGCCTTGATGGTCTTGACGAGTTTCACCTTGAACTTGCTGGCGTCGAACTTGGGCGCAAATTCAGTAATGTCACCCTTGCGGCCTGCCTGGCGCTGCATCTTCTGCATCACACCGGGGCGAACGGTTGACATCTGCGGACGGTTGTTCGGGCAGATAATGGTCGCCATGAGGTTACCGCCAAAGGCGGGACGCGTCATGCGGAATTCGGGCTCGTTGTCCTTGTCGGGTTCGATCTCGAGCTTGGTACAGTCGGCGGTCAGACCCGTCTTGAGGCGCGAAGCGATGCGAGGAGCCAGGTCGCGGCCAATGGTGGTTGCACCATAGAGCACGATGCTGGGCTTACGCTCCAGAATGATCTGTCCAACGGCCTGTGAATACTGCTCACTGAGGAAGTCCTTCAACTCGGGGGCATCAACCACGATTACCTCGTCAGCACCATACTCGATGAGCATCTGTGCCTGGTCCTTAATGCCTTGTCCCAGCAACATGGCAACTACCTTCTCGCCGAGGGCGTCGGCCAGGTCGCGGGCTTTACCTAAAAGTTCGAGTGCGACGGACTGGATAACCCCTTCGCGCTGCTCAGCAAAAACGAATACGTTCTTATAATCTTTCTTATCCATAATGCGATTCTGTTATATCAAACAACCTCAACAACATCGAACAACACAAACAACAATAAAAGACTGTTGTTCAAGTTGTTGTTTGTTGTTTTTGTTGTTTGGACATGTGACTTTTAGATAATATGTTTAACTTTGAGTTGATTAACAATCAGTTCGACAGCCTCCTCGGGGGTCACCTCGTGAACCTCGCCGGGAGCCTTCATGGCCTTGGGGAACGACTTGAACACCTTGGTGGGCGAACCGGCGAGACCCAGCTTGCCTTCCTCGACGTCGATCTTGTCGGCGCTCCAGACCTCAACTTCCTTGTCATAGGCTTCCATAATTCCGCTAACGCTCATGTAGCGGGCATCAAATGCCGAAGCGAGCACGGTCAACAGGCACTTGCCCTCGACCTCGAGAACCTGGATACCATCCTCGTTCTCCTTGTCCACCTGCAGGTTGCCGTTCTCGAGCACCTTGGCATCGGCAACGTAGGTAATCTGCGGCAGGTCGAGGTGCTCAGCGAGCTCGGGACCTACTTGGGCGGTATCGCCATCGATAGCCTGACGGCCAGCGATGATCAAGTCATAGTCCAGAACGCGGCACAGGCCTGACAAGGCATAGGAAGTAGCCAGCGTGTCGGCACCGGCAAACTTGCGGTCACTCAGCAGGATAGCACGGTCGGCACCCATAGCGAGCGCCTCACGCAGCATAACGTCGGCTTGGGGAGGACCCATCGAGATCACGGTGACGTTGGCACCGAACTGGTCCTTGAGTCTCAATGCGAGTTCGAGACCGCCCTTGTCATCAGGGTTCATGATGCTGGGAACGCCCTCACGAATCAAAGTACCCTTCACGGGGTCAATCTTGACAACGGTGGTATCGGGAACTTGTTTTACACAAACTATAATATTCATATTCTGTCCTCCTTGATTTATTTGAACAAATGACCAGCGATAACCATGCGCTGAACCTCTGATGTACCCTCATAGATCTCGGTAATCTTGGCGTCACGCATCATGCGCTCAACAGGATATTCACGGGTGTAACCATAGCCACCATGGAATTGTACGGCCTTGGTCGTCACTTCCATAGCGGTCTCGGCGGCAAAGAGCTTTGCCATAGCGGCATCGGCGCTGTAGGGCAGGCCCATGTCCTTCTTCCAGGCAGCACTGCGCACGAGCAGACGGGCAGCCTCGACCTTGGTCTTGAGGTCGGCCATCTGGAACTGGGTGTTCTGGAACTTGGCAATAGCGCGGCCAAACTGCTTACGCTCCTTGGTATATTTCACGGTCTCGTCCATAGCACCCTGAGCAATGCCGAGGGCTTGGGAAGCGATACCGATACGTCCGCCATCAAGGGTCTTCATAGCGATGTTGAAGCCCTTGCCGAGCGGGCCGAGGAGATTCTCCTTGGGGACGATGCAATTCTCGAAAATCAACTCACAGGTAGCGCTACCGCGGATACCCATCTTCAACTCCTTCTTTCCGATCGAGAAGCCGGGCATACCCTTCTCCACGATAAAGGCCGAGATACCCTTGGTTCCCAGCGACTTATCGGTCATTGCCATCACGATAAACACGTTGGCATAGGATGCGTTGGTGATGAAAATCTTGGAGCCATTGAGTACCCAGTGGTCACCAGCGTCAACAGCAGTGGTCTGCTGCATGGCGGCATCGGTACCAGCATTAGGCTCGGTGAGGCCAAAAGCGCCAATCCATTCGCCCGAAGCGAGCTTGGGCAAATACTTCATCTTCTGCTCCTCGGTGCCGTTCTCCATGATGGGAGCGATGCACAGCGAGGTGTGGGCCGAGAGGACAACGCCCGTCGTGGCGCACACGCGCGAGAGTTCCTCGACAGCCATGATATACATCTGCACGGTACCGCCAGCACCGCCATACTGCTTGGGAACAGGAATACCCATCATGCCGAGTTTGCCCATCTTCTGGACCGTCTCAATGGGGAAGCGCTCCTGTTCATCGACTTCAGCGGCGAGAGGCTTTACCTCGTTCTCTGCAAACGAGCGAACCATCTGCAGGAACAGTTGTTCAGTCTTTGAATAGCTAAAATCCATGATTAGTTTTTAGTTTTTTGTCAATAGTTTTTAGTCCTAAGTCCCTGGCCCTTAGTTCACAACTAGTATCCAGGGACTAAGTGATGATTAATACTTATAGAAGCCTTCGCCGGTTTTGCGACCCAGCAGTCCTGCGCGAACCATCTTGCGCAGCAGCGGGTGAGGACGATACTTGGGATCGCCAAACTCGTTGTAGAGCACTTCCATGATGGCGAGGTTGACATCGTTACCAATGAGGTCGGCCAGTGCGAGGGGTCCCATGGGATGGTTGGCACCCAGCATCATGCACTTGTCGATATCCTCGGCGCTAGCGATACCGTCGGCGAGAATGCCCACTGCCTCGTTGATCATCGGGATCAAAATGCGGTTAACGACAAAACCGGGAGCCTCGTTAACGGGCACGGGAGTCTTGCCGATCTCGGTCGTGAGGTCGATGATGCACTTGGCGGTCTCATCGCTGGTGAGCTGACCCTTGATGACCTCGACGAGCGCCATGCGGTCGGCGGGATTGAAGAAGTGGCAGCCAATGAACTGAGCGGGACGGCTTGTGCAAGCGGCAATCTCGGTAATCGAGAGCGATGACGAGTTGGTAGCGAAGATGGTCTCGGGCTTGCAGATCTTGTCAAGCTCCATGAACACGTCCTTCTTCAACTGCATGTTCTCAACGGCAGCCTCGATAACGAGGTCGGCATCGGCAAAGGTGGCATAGTCGGTCGTGGTGGTGATGTTGCCCAGGATGGCCTTCATGGCATCCTCGGTGATTTTACCCTTCTCGACGAGCTTGTTGTAGCCCTTAGAAATCGAAGTCATTGCCTTGTCCAGGCTCTCCTGGGTGCGGCTCTTCATGACTACGGGCATCTTGGCGGCAAATGCCTTGACGATACCTTTAGCCATCGTACCTGTTCCAATAACACAAATTTTCATAATCTGATATTATTATTTTATTGATTGTAAGTTATTTAATGTTTATTCTCCTTTAAAATCGGCCTTGCGCTTGTTGAGGAACGCGTCCATGCCCTCTTTCTGGTCGGCGGTGGCGAAGCACTTGCCGAAGAGCTTGTTCTCCAGAGCAATGGCACCGTCGGCATCAAGGTCATAACCCTCGTTGATGCTTTGCTTGGCCAGGCTGATGGCAACAGGCGCGTTCTTGAGCATCATCTGAGCCATCTCCATCGCCTTGTCCATCAACTCCTCGGGCTCATAGACAGCATTCACCAGACCGATGCGAAGGGCCTCGTTAGCACGGATGACAGCACCCGTGTAGATCATCTCCTTGGCATAGCCCTGTCCAACGAGTTTGGGCAAGCGGTACGTGCCTGAGAAACCTGGGATAATGCCCAGGCCAACCTCGGGCTGGCCAAACTTGGCCTTGCTCGAAGCGATGCGGATGTCGCAGGCCATCGCCAACTCGCAACCACCACCCAGGGCAAAGCCGTTGACGGCAGCGATGACGGGGATGGGCAACGTCTCGATAGCGCGGAACACCTGAGCACCCAAGCGGCCAAACTCGAAGCCTTCGGCCTCGTTGAGATGAGCCATCTCGCTGATGTCAGCTCCAGCGACAAACGACTTCTCGCCGTCGCCAGTGATGATGAGCACGCGGGTCTTGCTGTCCAAATTGCCGATAAAGTCACCCATCTCCTTGAGAATCGTGGAGTTCAGGGCATTCAGCGACTTGGGGGCAGATACCTTCATGACGGTAATGCCGTCGTTGTGCTCTATCTTGAGAAAGTTATATTCCATGACAATTTGCTGGAATTAAACGTCCATGGGCTTGAGGTCGGGCGAGATGATGAGCTTAGCCTCGGTAGCGGCCTGCACATCCTCGACAGTGAACTCGGGATGGAGCTCACGCAGGACGATGCCCTCGGGGGTGATGTCCATCACACCCATCTCGGTGATAATCATGTTGACCTGACCAGCAGCGGTGAGGGGCAACGTGCACTCCTTCAGGATCTTGGGGTTACCCTTCTGGGTGTGCTCCATGGTGAGGATCACACGCTTGGCACCCACTACAAGGTCCATTGCGCCGCCCATGCCGGGAGCCATCTTGCCAGGGATAATCCAGTTGGCAAGGTTACCTTTCTCATCGACCTGCAGAGCGCCCAGGAACGAAACGTTCACGTGGCCGCCGCGGATGATGGCGAACGAGGTAGCCGAGTCGAAGGTGCATGCGCCGGGATTCAACGTGATGGCACCGCCACCAGCGTTAATCAGGTTCTTGTCCTCCTTGCCCTCCTCGGGGGTGGGGCCCATACCCATCGCGCCGTTCTCGGTCTGCAAGGTTACCGATACGCCATCGGGCAGGTAGTTAGGGATTAAGGTAGGGATACCAATACCCAAGTTCACAACATCGCCATCGTGCAACTCCTTTGCGGCACGTTTTGCGATGACTTCTCTCATTTGATATTTGTCCATAATAAACGGTTTTTGAGATTAATTATATGTTTTTTTAAAAAGTTATTTCATTCCTCTCTTGACCATCTCTTGCACGACGAACGATGCCACGTCGTCGGCGTAGGTGTTCATGCCAAAGCCGGCATCAAAGCCGAGTTCCTTGGCCAACTCGTGGGTGACACGTGCACCACCGCAGCAGCAGATCATCTTGTCGCGCAGGCCCTCGGCCTCCATCAGCTCGATGAACTCGGTCATGTTCTTGATGTGCACGTCCTTTTGGGTCACAGTCTGGGATACAAGCAGGGCGTCGGCATGGAGTTCGATGCCCTTGGCAATGAACTCGTCGTTAGGCACCTGTGAGCCCAGGTTGTAAGCTTCAATCATCTCATAGCGCTCCAGTCCGTAGTGGCCTGCATAACCCTTCATGTTCATGATGGCGTCGATGCCCACAGTATGGGCGTCGGTTCCTGTCGAGGCACCCACGATGACAATCTTGCGGCCGATATTCTCCTTGATATACTCATCGGTCTCATACATGTCCATCGTGTTGCTCTCCACCTTGGGGACGTAGATCGTCGAGTAATCCACAGTGTGGGTGCAGCTACCGTAGCAGTTAAAGAAGGTGAAACCCGGGGTGAGTTCCTTATAAAATACCACGCTGGGGTTCTCCAGACCCATCTTGCGGAGTAACTGCTTGGCGGCCTCGACGGCCTCGGCACCACAGGGAACGGGCAGCGTGAAGCTAAGCTGCACCTTGCCATCGTTCATTGTGTCGCCGTAGGGCTTTATTTTGGTGAAGTCTAAGGTTTTGTCAAAATCCTTAGCTTCCATGCTATATAATCCTTCGCTCATAGTCGTATAGTAACCTTAATGTAATGTGTTGTTATTATCTCTTGCCTTTCATCAACTCCACAAACGGGTTGTAGTAGTTCTCACCCTTCATGGTGACACCCTGCAGACCCTTACCGCCGTTCTTGGGACGCTTCACGTCGCCAAAGATACCTTTCTCGAGTGCGGTAAACAGGCCTTCCTTGGTGATGTCCTCAAGCAACTTGATGGTGTTGCCAAGTACTTCCTTAACACGGTTGCGGCAGATACCGCCCTCGACAAACTCCATCTCCTCGCCGATGCTCTTCATGTTGTTGAAGATGTACTTGGCGTTCTCGATCGAGAGGTAGCGGTCGCTCATGAAGGGCGTGTGGATAGCCTCGGTGGGCATACCCAGCAGCTGGATGCCCTGATGGGTCCAGATACCGATCATGTTGAACAACGCATCCTGGATGTGGCCGCGGAAAATGTTACCAGTCATGAACTTGGTGGGAGGCATATACTTCAACGTGGCTTTGGGGAAGATCTCACGGGTCATCTGTGCCTGAGCCAGCTCCAGGAGGAAGCCGTTCTCGAGCATGGGATCCATCTCAAAGGCATGTCCCAGACCCATCTGCTCCTCGGGCAAACCAGCCATGAGGGCCAACTGCTCGTTGATGAGGTCTGAAGCCAGCACCGTGTGGGCGGCTTCAACAGCGTCGGCGGTGGTCAGATAGTTGTCCTCACCCGTGTTGATAATCACACCAGCAAAACCGTTGATGATGCGGCTCATGTACTGGTCAATCAAGGTGCGCTGCATGTTGATGTCGCGGAACAAGATGCCGTAGAGCGCATCGTTCAGCATCACGTCAAGACCCTCAAAGGCTCCCATGATGGCGATCTCAGGCATGCAGAGTCCTGAACAGTAGTTACACAGGCGGATGTAACGGCCTTGCTCCTCACCTACCTCATCGAGCGCCTTGCGCATGATACGGAAGTTCTCCTGAGTAGCGAAGGTGCCACCGAAGCCCTCGGTCGTCGCGCCATAGGGTACATAGTCCAAGAGGCTCTGGCCAGTGGTGCGGATCACAGCAATGACATCGGCACCTTGACGGGCACCAGCCTGAGCCTGTACCACGTCCTCATAGATGTTACCCGTTGCCACAATGATGTAGAGGTAGGGCTTGGGGCCCTCGCCGATGGTCTCGAGGTAATGCTCGCGGCGGGCACGGCGGGCACGGATGCGGGCCATGCTCTCGTCGATGACGGGTTGCAAAGCGTCAGCAATCTGCTTGGGGTCACGGGTCACCACCTTGGTGATGTCAAGTTCATCAGTAGCCACCTTCTCGGCAATCTGCTGCGGGTTGAGACCTGTCTGGATCATGGCATTGGCTATGAAGAACAGAGCGCCCTCGTTCAAGACACCCTTGTCCTTGAGCGCCTCAACGACCACGTTGGGCAGGGGCACATCATTGTCATCAACTCCATCGATGCCCATCAAGCGGCACAGGGTACGCTCGACAGCCACTGTGGTGTACTGCTCCACAAAGGACTGCACATCCTCGGCGATGCCTTTGGCGAGTCCTCTAGCGTACTCAACTTTTTCGAAATCTAGTCCTAACTTGCTTTTTTGCATAGTATTATAGTATATAGTATCAATGTTTGTCGTTTTCTCGTGAAATAGAGGCCTCGAGTTGCTCTCTTGCCATATCGATCCACTCGCGGTCAATGCCCAGGCTTTGGGCGATGTTGAGTGCCTCATGGGGCACCTCGCCGTCCTGGACCTCGACCAGTTGGTAGTCCATCGAGCCGTTCTCGAAGCCCTTGACCCTGAGGCAACGGGCATCGCCCGACTCTATATCGTAGTGCGTTGTCATGACCAGGCTCATGTCCTTGCTTGCCAGCACCCTTAACAACGCCGACACGAGGGCGGCGCCCTCGGTAGGGTTGGTTGTGCGGGCGGGTTCGTCAATCAACGCCAGTATTTTCTTGTTCTTGCGCGATGCCTGGATAACGGCATCGATGTTCTTCATCTCAGCGGCAAACGATGACAGGCCTTTCTCGACCGACTGTTCGTCACCGATGCAGAAGTATATCTCGTCTCTAACGGCAATTTCGGCCGTAGCCGCGGGTATGCCGAACCCGAATTGGAAGAGCAGTTGACACAGGGTCAACGTCTTCAATACCACGGTCTTACCACCCATGTTGGCACCCGTGATGAGCGTGGGTTGCTGCCCGAAGGCAATATCAACAGGCTGGAACTCCCTGCCGTGTTCAACCAGTGACTCTTTAACCAGGGGATGGAACATTGCGCCATAACGGCTGATTCCATCGCGGGCAAAGGCAGGGAATGTCAATCCCATCTGCCTCATCTGGATCGCCTTGGCCAAACATACGTCAATTTGGGCCAGGGCGATTTGGGCTTGCTCGATAGCCGTTGCAAAGGGGTGCAACTCGAGACTCAAATCCCGGCGCACGCCCTCCTCCAGTTCATTGGCCTGGAGCAAGAGATCGTCCTGTTGCTCGGGATGCTGGCGCATGGCGGCGCGCAGATCCTTGAGTTGGGCGCAATAGGAGTCATAAATATAAAATGTGGCAATCTTCATCCCATCGGGGTCAAGGATGCTGATGACCTTGTCGAGAGCGGGAATGACCACCACGTTGTCCATGCCATGCTCTTGAAGCAACCGTGCCACGTCGGTCGCCAGGATAGCGAGATGCTTCACCTCAAACAGCTCGATATCATCGAGTGTGGACTTCTGGGAGAGGTTCTTGATGGTGGTCCTGATATCTTTAAGCCCCTGCAGCCTGAACTGCAGTGTATCGATATAGGTTTTGTCCTCCCTGTCGATGAAGTCCCTAAAACGGTGCAACACGTCATAGGACGCCCTGATATCTTCTTCTCGAGTCATCATGGGGGAGTCCAGGAGCCAGCGGCGCGCAAAACCCGACTGCAAGTCCAGCCGGTCGAGCATGTAACGCAGGCCACAAGGCGATTCTATGACATTTTTCAGTTGCACGTTAATCTTTGTTCTTTAATAAATCGTAAACAGGAAGCCCGATGGCTTCGCTGAGCTTGCCGCACAGGGTGTCCGAGTCAAGGACATAGCCGCTGGGCGACGTGGGATTGACCGTAACGGCGATCAGTTTGCTCTTTTGCAATACCCTCATGCGTCCGCCTGCCTTGAGGAACAATCTGAACTGCTGGGGAGTCACAAAAAACTTTGTGAAATCACGCACAACAAGTTCCACCTGCTTGAGGTTCTTGTTCTTCCTCACCTTCTCGAGAAAGGCATCGACCAGGGCGCCAGCCACATAGAGCGTCTCACAGTTCTCCATTCCCTCGAAGTGGATATCCTTGGACAACGAGGTCACTGAGTCCAGACTGTTGAGGTTGCCCTGCTTGTCGATGAACCAAACGCCCTTTTCCAGGGGCAGAAGCATCTTGATCTTGTCCTCGCTGGTCAACTCCAGGTTAACCAGATCCACGACATGGGCCGTCTTGCTCACCAGGGTGGGTATATTGGCCGAGTAGGCCGCTCCCGTTGCCAGGATCATCGATTGGCTCACTGCCGGTGAAGCCGAACTCAAGCGCGACAGGGCCCCGTCGATGATGACCAGGTCAATGTCCTTGCGGTGCATCTCGCCCATCCATCGCTTCAAGCCGCTTGCCGAGGAGGGTCCTGAGAGCAGGATCTTGCCTCCCGTGACCGCTTTGGCGGTCACCACCCTGCCCAGTGAAGTGCTCTCGTCACTCACGTCGATAAGTTCCGACACCAATCTGCGCTGGCGATAGTGAGCCTCGCTGGTTCCGAAATACATCCCCTCGCGGAGCACGATTTCGGGCTTCTGGGTGCGGGTCACCTGATCTACGGTCTCGCCATCGATGCCGATGGATGTCACAGCGATGCGCTTTTGCTGGACGGGGAGCCGGTCGAGCACATACTTGAGACACTCGGTCTTGCCTGTGTTCTTTTCCAGACCCACGATAGACAGGCTATCGTAACGCAATATTTCGTCGATGAACGGGAGCACTGCTGTTAACAGAGTCAATGTCCGTGGGGACTTGCCGTGTGGCTCGTCCCCACGGGATTGACATCATATCCTACTTCTTGTTGCGGACCTCGTTGCGCTCATGGCGTTTCAGCGCCTTGGGCTCAATGTTCATGCGCTCGCCCTCGAGCAGTGAGATAACACCATCCACGGCCTTGTCGGCAGCCACTTGCTCCTTGGCGCGGGCAGCCTGGCATTCGGGACAGTTACACTCGCTGTGGTATTCGGTGGGCTCGGTATAGGTCGTGATCACGCCCTCGAAGTTGCGCAGCACCACTCTACCCGGTGCCTGCGAGATAACATACTGAGGCATAACGGGAGTCTTGCCGCCGCCACCAGGAGCATCCACCACGAAGGTGGGCACGCAGTAACCGCTGGTGTGGCCACGCAGGCCCTCGATAATCTCGATACCCTTGCTGACGGGGGTGCGGAAATGCTCCAGACCCATCGACAGGTCGCACTGATAGATGTAGTAAGGACGTACACGGATTTTCACGATCTCGTGCACGAGTTTCTTCATCACGTGGACGCAGTCGTTCACACCGCGCAACAGCACGCTCTGGTTGCCCAAGGGGATACCGGCATCGGCCAGCATCTCACAGGCACGGCTCGACTCGGGAGTCACCTCGTTGGGATGGTTGAAGTGGGTATTGATCCAGATGGGATGATACTTCTTCAACATGTTGCACAACTCGGGAGTGACGCGCTGCGGGCAAACCACGGGGGTGCGGGTTCCCAGACGGACGATTTCCACATGAGGAATCTTCCTCAATTCCGAGATGATGTACTCCAATCGCTTGTCGCTCACCATGAGGGCATCGCCACCCGAGAGCAGGACGTCGCGAACGGTGGGCGTCTTGCGGATGTATTCCAGCGCCATCTCGATGCGGTCCATGCCACACTCGTTGTCGGTTTGTCCGGCAAAGCGGCGACGGGTACAGTGGCGGCAATACATCGAGCACATGTCGGTGATGAGGAACAGCACGCGATCGGGATAACGGTGAGTCAAACCGGGCGTGGGAGAATCCTCGTCCTCATGCAGCGGGTCGAGCAGGTCGGCTGCTGCCTGATGGGTCTCAAGGCCCGTGGGGATGCACTGACGACGAATGGGGTCGTGGGGATCATCGGGATTGATGAGGCTCAGGTAGTAAGGCGTGATGGCCATGCGCAGGGTCTTGAGGGTCTGCTTAACGCCCTCTTCCTCCTCGGCGGTGAGGCTCACATACTTCTTGAGTTCATCGAGGGTCTCGATGCGGTTTTTCACCTGCCACTTCCAGTCATTCCACTGTTCGTCGGTGACATCAGGAAACATCTGTTTTCTTCTTGATTCTACCATGATGAAAATGATTGATTAGGCGTAGAGTTCCTCGAAGATCTTGCGCAGCTCGGGGCACTCGCGCAGTTCCTGCAAGGTAAAGTCGGCATGGCCCTTGGTGTAGCCGTTACCGATAATCATGTTCACGTCGGCACCGATACCCTCGGCACCCAGGGCAGCCTTGGTAAAGCTGGTGGCCATCGAGAAGAAGTAAACCACGCCATCGTCCTTGGTGCACAGCACTGCAGTCATCTCGCAATCAGGCACGTTCACGCCTCGACAACGTCACAGAAGCCGAGGTCCTTGATGCGCTGGGTGGATTTGGGGCTGTTGGCGAGGCCGATTACCTTACCGGTAACGCCTACGCGCTTCTTGGCCTCGTAGCAGCAGAGCATACCGCTCTTGCCACCAGCACCCAGGATCACAACGTTCTGGCCATACTGGCACAACTTGGCGGTCTGAGCAGGAGCACCAGCGACGTCGAGTGCGCTCAACGCGAGTTTCTCGGGCATGTCGTTAGGAATCTTGGCATAGATACCGCTCTCGAACAGGATAGCCTTGCCCTTGATGTCCACCTGGTCAACATCGGCACGGATCTCGAGGATCTCGTCGATGCGCAGCGGGGTCAGTGACAGCGATACGAGGGTAGCGATGCGGTCGCCCTCCTGCAGGTCGATTTTGCCCTTGAGGGCATCACCGATCTTCTCTACCTTACCCAGGAGCATACCGCCCGAACCGGTGCGACGGTTGCGGTGCTTGCCCTGCAA
>CACYGX010000019.1 GCA_902774055.1 uncultured Bacteroidales bacterium | reverse complement strand
GCGGGAGTGTTCTGATTCTTGCTGCGGTACTGCATTACCCACGTTCCGCGGCCACCCGCATCGGCAATGATATTACCGTTGCCGTTGGGCAAAATACCTCCTGCGTCGAGCAACTGGCTTGGTGCGTGATCCCAAGTGGTGAGCAGGGTGCCATCAGGCTGGCCAATGTTGTAGATGCCGATCGTGTTCTTGCTACCTGATGGGCCAACCACGTCTTCAAGATAGGAATAGAGCTTGGTGTTGGCACCAGTGCCCTGAATCCATACACAGGGCGTTGAACTACCCACATCCTCACCATTGTTGGTGAACAGGCCGCTGGAAGCGCGCGTACCGACGAAGAACTGACTATAGGTGCCATCCAAGTGGTCGGGATCGGCAATGTAGATGCCTGAATTGGCATCACCCCAATCAGGAATATAAACTTTACCCTCACCATCTACGGCCAATCTTAGGTTGTTGGCCCAATTGATACCGCCTCTATAGTTACTGTTGAGGGGTTGACCATTGATGTCACAAACGTAGAGGCCGTTGCCAGCATCGCCTGTCGCAATGCGCTCACCAACGTAGATAGTGCCGAAGTGGGCACTCTCGGGGCTACGGTCGATGGCGACTGTGGCGCGGGTGTAGCTAGCTTCAACGCCGTTCACACGTTGAATTTCGGTGATGGGTTCGCCCACCACATTCACGGCCCAGGACAAAATCTGTCCGTCATTGCCTGGCAAGTCTTCGGGCGCCAGAGTGATGCTGTTATCACCCTCGACGATGTTGTTCAAGGCTATACGTCCCACTTCCTCACCACTGATGCTATCGGTGAAAATAAGGTTAGCGCTCGTCGCATCGCTATTGCACTTGAAGGTGAAGACATACTTGCCGCTGTCGTCGGTCGTGCGGTTCAGGTTATAGGCAAAAATACCTTTTACCTTGTCAGTACTAACGGGAGTGCCGCCATTCATGTACAGCACCATATAGGTTGTCTCGTTGGCGCTGACAGTATAGGCTCCCTGACCTGTCAAGTCGTCATAGCCATTGGCGCTCACGCTGATGGTATAGTCGTTACCGGGGGTCAGCCCGTTAAACACGAAGATACCATTGTAGTTATTATCGGTGGTGTAAGTGTCGATGAGCGTAGAACCCTTATAGAGTTTTACGGTGGCTCCATTAATGGGCGCATAGGCATCTACCGAATTAGGGATATAGTTATACAGGCTGTTTTGCAGGCTATTGACGGCATCCTTGACGCTACCCATGATGTAACCTTTATTCTCGCCACTGATGCCATAGTAGTCGGCTGCACCACGGGCCAGTCTGAGTCCCTCTTGACGGCAATAGTCGGGATTGAGGGCGCGGTGACGGGCCGGCTGATAGGTGTGGAAGTAGCCCTCGACCAAGAAGCCGGGTATACTATGCTTGAGAACACCCAGATAGCCGAAATAAGTAATACCCGAGTAACTGTTTGTCGTGTTTCCACACTTGCCTTCGCCATAGAATGAAATGTCACCCCTGATGACGGTGTTTGTTTGGCTCCAGTTGCCACTAGTGGGATCCACTGCATTCATCCAGTGGCGGGGCCAGCTGGCCTGACACATAGCCTTGCTGCCAGCGACGCCTTCACTTTCATTGGTTCCACGGTACAGGTACAGCGGGTAGTTGGTATTATCGCCTTCGGAGTTGGCATTGGAGTGAATCGACACAAACATGTCATAGCCTCCTTCCTCGACCTCGGCTGCGATAACACTAGGATTCTTGCTGATAGCACCATAGGTGTTCCCATCATAAGGGAATGGGCCATTGGTGGTTCGGGACATGGTGATGTTTTCAGGCTTGACGCCCATTCGTTGCAAGGCATCACGCATCTCTAACCCCTTCCACAGGTTGGTGTTGCTCTCATAGAACCCGCAGGTGTCTGGCCTGCCTGTCGATGACAGCATCGGGTAGGAGATCGTGGCCATCGGGCGGTCATTCGGTCCCCATCCGCCATGCCCCGGGTTGATGTAGATGCGCACATCATCGGCTGTAACAGCAAGTGATGCCGCAACGGCTCCCAGGGCCATGCTTAGTAGTAACAGGATTCTTTTCATTTTACTGTAATGATTTTTAAAGTTAAACACTATGTTTATTAGTCACATCTACTTTCATCTTAATATACAAAAAGACCCACATGTGGGTCTTTTTGGTATTCCTGTATCACAATTGGTTTGTCGTTGCAAATATAACGATAATTATGATAAATCAAATAGAATACATCAATTATTTTTATAAATTCAAACAATATGTTAGTTTTCGGCTTTATCTTCGTTTTCCGTAACAAGGCTCTTGGCGCGATAGGTCCAGTTATAATGCTTATACATCTCAACCAGGCGCGGCAGGCGGGCCTTGAAGTCATTATAGTCTTTCTCTTCGGGCTGGAGCCATTGCAACTCGGCCAATGCAGCCATGCGGGGCAATACCTGATATTGGATTTGGGGCTCACAGGTGATGTATTCGGTCCACAGATTGGCCTGAACACCCAAGATATGGCGACGCTTGTCGGCGGGCAGATTGCTGGCAACCGGTTCAAAGTCATAAACCATCTTCAATGTCGCACAGCCACCGAAGGCTGTGGGTTCGTTCCAGTAGCTCTTGGTCTGGTAGTGGTCGAAGTACATGGGCGTGTTGGGTGTCATGATCACGTCGTGGCCCAGCATTGCGCCCCGTGCACCAGGCTCAGCTCCAGTCCATGACATAATCGTGGCTGTCGTGTCAACGGCACAGCCTAACAACTCGTCCCAGCCGATGATGCGCTTGCCATGCTGGGCCAGATAATGCTTAATCTGGGTCGTAAACCAGCCTTGCAGGCGTGCTTCGGCCGACTGTTTGCCCTCGGCGCGGATACCTTCGTCACGGATGCGTTGCTGGCACAGGGGGCATTCTTGCCATCGCACACGGGGTGACTCGTCGCCACCGATGTGGATATACTCACTGGGGAACAACTGCATCACCTCGTTGAGCACGTCCTTTACAAACTCAAGAGTGTGGTCCTTGCCTACGCACAGGATATCGTCATGCACGCCCCACATGCCCCAAACCTCATAGGGTCCACCAGTGCAACCCAATTCGGGATAGGCGGTCAATGCCGCTACCATGTGCCCCGGCATGTCAATCTCGGGGATAATAGTAATGTAGCGGTCGGCAGCATAGCTCACGATGTCACGGATCTGGTCCTGGGTGTAATAGCCGCCGTAGCGGATGCCGTCATTCACGGGTGAATTGTGGCCCAAAGTAGTGCCGTTGCGCCATCCGCCAACTTCGGCCAGACGAGGGTATTTCTTGATTTCCACACGCCAGCCCTGATCATCGGTCAAGTGCCAGTGCAGACGGTTCATTCCGTGCAGGGCCATGATGTCGATGTAGCGCTTGACGGTCTCGACCGAGAAGAAGTGGCGCACACAGTCCAGATGCATTCCGCGGTATCCAAATCGAGGGCTTGACTTGATTTGAGCAGCTGGCATGAGAATCTCCTTGGCGGTGGCAATGGGGAGCGACTTGCGCAGCATCTGCATGCCAAAAAAGACGCCAGCAGGCGATTGGCCACTGATTTCTATACCTTTTGTGGTAATCAAAATGCTATAACCTTCATCATTGTCCACCTTGGGGTCAATCAGCAACGAAATGTTGCCAATGCGGTCCTTGGCATTGAGGGTGGGTCGGGTGCTCAGGTGAAGGCCCGTCAATTCCTCGATATACTGGCTGAGCATCGAGGCATTGCGTTCCATCTCGCGGTTGCCTGTCGGATAATTAATGAGGCATTGCTCCGTTAACCTGAAATCAGCACTTTTAATCCCGTTAATCTCATCGGGCAGGGGTACCACCCGATAATCAGCTCGTGGAGTTTGTGCCAATGCGACAACAGAGAACATGACCGTTATTAAGAATGTGACAAGTTGTTTCATAATTCTTCCTGATGATTGGTTTACATTTGGCAAAATTAGTGAAAAAAAGTGTGTTTAACAATAATTGCTAGCCAATATCCACTAAAGAAGCGAGGAGATTGCGGCTTTCGGCAATCTCCTCGCTATAAAAGGATTTAATATCTTAATCAGTGGGTGAGGGGAGAGTAGTCCTGACCATAACGCAACATCTGGTCGATGTAGCCTTCAGTATAGGAAACCTTCACGTCAACCAACTTGCCGGTTGCGTCATAAACGGGAGTGTAGATGGGGTTAACAAAGCCCTTATAGGGAGCGATGTTCAAGCCCTCGTAGCGGGCGAGCACTTCCTTGTGGATCTCGGGATCAACCTTCACGCCATAGGTCTCGACGAGCTGTCGTCCAGCCTCATAGTCACCCTCGCTCTTGATGCGCTGCACCTCGGCCAGGAGCTGTGCGAAGAGGCCACGCAACTTCTCATAGTCATTAACGCGAACATAGGTCTTACCATCGCGCTTCACATACTCGATGACGTTGTCCTTCTTGCCATGCTGATAGCACCACTCGCTGATGAACTTGCGGTTGCGCATGTGAGCCTCCTCAATGTCTTTACCCGGAACGATGCGGGTCAACTGGGTCATCAGGCCATTCATGATGTACTTGTAATACTCAGCCTTATAGGTGTCCATGTTGGGGAAGATGCCCAACTCGACGAGTTTGGGATCGGCGAGGTAATACAGGGCGAACAGGTCGGCACGACCTTCCTCAAGCGATGAGCCATAGGCCTTGAGGGCATCCTGGTCAACACCGGGAAGCAACTGACCTGAAGCATGGCCCAGACACTCGTGCAAGTCGGTGTGGAGAGCATCGGCGATGTCAAGGTACTTCTTCATCAGTTCTACCTCAACGTTGCTATAAGCAAACTCCTCGTTGAAACCTGTACCTGCAGCTACCTTGTTATAAGCATCGGTGATGTTGTCGATAGAAACTGACTTGGAACCATGAGCAGCACGAATCCAGTTGCTGTTCGGCAGGTTGATGCCAATGGGGGTTGAGGGATAGCTGTCACCAGCCAGGATGGCTGCGGTGATGACCTTGGCGCTCACACCCTTCACATTTTTCTTCTTAAAGCGGTTATCGACAGGCGAATTGCTCTCGAAATACTGTGCGTTGTCGCTGATGAGCTTGCTGCGGCGTGAAGCAGCCTTGTCCTTGAAGTTGACCATACCCTCCCATGAGCCAGTCATGCCCAGGGGGTCACCATAACTCTCAATGAAACCGTTGATGAAATCCACATCGCTCTTGGTTTCCTCGGCCCACATGATGCTGTAGTCGTCAAAGGTCTTCAGCGAACCAGTCTGGTAGAACTTGATGAGCTCATTGATATAGGCACGTTGGCCCTCGTTCTCGGCCACGGTAGCAGCCTTTTGGAGCCAATAAACAATCTTCTCGATGGCCTTGCTGTAAAGGCCGCCCACCATGTAAGGCTCCTCAACGATCTTGCCGTCGCGCTTCACCACCTTGCAGTTCAGGCCCCATGAGATGGGGGTGAGATCGGTGGTGTCCTTGAGGTTGTTATAGTAATCCTCGACTTCCTGCTGGGTTACGCCCTCATACATGTTGCAGGCAGAGGTAAGAATCAGGTCCTGACCATCGGCCTGGTTGACGCGCTTAGCCATGAATTCGGGGTCAAAGATGACGCGGTCAAGCACTTTCTTCTCGCCAGCGCGCTTGTCAGCACTGGGCAGTGCAGCAAACTGCTTGTCAAAGAAGTCCTTAGAGAACTCGGGAATGAACTTGTCCATCGAGTAGTGGTGATGGATGCCGTTACCAAACCACACTTGCTTCAAGTACTTGAGGAATCCAAGATAATTCTTGTCGTTCTTGTCTCCCTTGTAGTTGCGGTAAATGTCCTCAAGGGTTTGACGAACCATCAGGTTGTACTTGCAGTTCTGGTCGAACAGGATGTCACGGCCATTGAGTGCAGCCTCGGTGAGGTAATAGACCAATTCCTTCTGCTGGAGGGAGAGATCCTCAAAACCGGGCACTTGGTAACGTAACACCTCGATGTCGGCAAAACGATCCACCGAGTAATTGAAGTCATTGTTGTTCTGTGCCATAGCAGTAGTTGCGAGTGCCGCTGTCGCAATAGCGGCAAGGATAGTTTTCTTCATAAACTTGTTTCTGTTTCCTATGGTTGTTAATATTGATTACTTGCCGTTAGCACCATGATAAACGATTTCCTTCGAGGTCATGATGGTAATTTCCTCACTACCGGCAGCGCCCTTGATGATGTAATTCTGACCCTTGTCATCCTTCATCAGGTAGTTGCCACCCTGTAGCACACATTTCTTAGTCTCAACCAAGCGCTCGGGTTTCTCGCTCTTGTCCTGACCTGCTTTCCACATGCTCAGGCGGTAGGTGCCGTCGGCGAGGTTCTCGAGTCTCACCTGGTAATCCTTGGTGTTAAATTCTGCTACGGTGTGATCTTTGCCGTCCTCGGTGGGAGCAGCTTTCTCAACGTTCACTTTGGGTTGAGCGCCCTGCTTGGCCGTGTCCACCTGCTCCTTGGCGGGAGCCTCGGCGTTTTCAGTCTTGGCAGGCTTCTCGTTACATGCAGTCATAGCCATCAATGCTATGGTTGCAAAAATAAGAGTTAATTTCTTCATTTTTTTAATGATATTTATAGAGTTATTAGTGTTTATTCAACATATAGTACAAGTCCCTTGAGGTATTCGCCCTCGGGATGGTAGATGTTGATGGGATGGTCGGCGGGCTGGGTGAGCTGGTGCAGGATGCGCACCTTGCGGCGCGTCTGGGCCGCTGCACTGAACACTGCCAGACGGAATTGCTCCTTGTTTACCGCTTGGGAGCAAGAGAAGGTAAATAGTATGCTGCCATGAGGCATTTTCTCCAGCGCCTTGGCATTGAGGCGGCGATAACCAATCAAGGCATTACGCAATGCACTCTTGTGCTTGGCAAAGGCGGGTGGGTCAAGGATGATGAGGTCGTAGGCCTCCTTTTCCATGTTGTCGAGAAACTTAAACGCATCCTCGGCAAAGGACTTGTGACGGCCATCCTCAGGGGCGAAATTCAGAGCCACGTTGTCGTCGGTAAGACGCACAGCCTTGGCCGAACTATCCACCGAATGAACGAGTTGAGCGCCACCGCGCAGGGCATAGACCGAGAAGCCTCCCGTGTAGCAGAACATGTTGAGCACCCGTCGTCCCTTGCTGTAATGTTCCAGCAGTCGGCGGTTCTCGCGTTGATCGACAAAGAAGCCCGTCTTCTGGCCCTTGAGCCAATCGACGTGGAAGCGCAGGCCATTTTCCAGCGCTTCATCGGTCTCCATGCTGCCGATGATGTAATCGTTCATCGGATCGAGATGGGCCTTGTAGGGCAGGGTAGTCTCGCTCTTGTAGTAAACGTTGCGGACGACGCCGCCAGGCAAGTGGGTCAACGCCTTGGCGATAATGTCTCGGGCAAAGTGCATACCTGGCGAATGGGCCTGCATCACGGCTGTGTGTCCATAGATGTCCACCACCAGGCCGGGCAAGAAGTCACCCTCGCCATGAACGAGACGGAAGGCATTGTTGTCCTCGCGCTGCAAGCCTAATGCTTGACGCATCCTATAGGCGTCGTTGAGGCGATGCTCAAAGAACGCCTCGTCAATAGCCGTGGCGTCAAAGGTGAGCATCCTCACAGCGATGCTGCCAATCTGACTATGGCCGTTACCGATGAGGGTGCCGTCGTGAGCATATACGGTTACCAGGTCGCCCTCCTCGATGGTGTCGTCGGCAGCAGCGATGGCTCCCGAGAATACCCAGGGGTGAAAGCGTTGAAGGGAATCTTCCTTGCCACGCTTGAGTGTTACGGTTTTATAGGTCATTTGATTACGAATCTGAAGATATCATTTCCTATGGCCAGTACCATCAGAGCAAGAATCAGTATCAGGCCGATTTTCATTGCAATTTCTTGGAATTTCTCACTCGGCTGGCGGCCTGTTATCATCTCATAGAGGAGGAAGAGCACATGACCACCGTCAAGGATGGGAATAGGCAGCACGTTCATCACCGCAAGAACGATGGAGATAAAGGCTGTGATGTCCCAGAAACCAACCCAATTCCATGTGGAGGGGAAGATGCTGCCGATGGTACCGAAGCTGCCCACACTCTTGGCTCCCTCGGGAGTAAAGATCATCTTGAGCTGCTTGATATAACCTATGGTTTGCTCAACGCCCTTCTTGATGCCACGAGGAATCGATTGGAAGAAATTGTAATGCAGAACCTCGGTGTTATAAACCTCTTCTAGACTTGCGAGCTGGATACCCAGTTTGCCGGCATCGTCAACAGGGACGTTGTTGACCGTAATCAACTTGCCGTCACGTTCAAACTCGAGAGCGATGTTTTTACCCTTGTTCTTTAACAATTCGGTGGAAAATTCGCTGAAGCTGGGTGTGGGCTGGCCATTGACGGCTACCATGCGGTCGCCCTCCTTCAGGCCCGCTTTCTCGCCGCCCTGGTTGAGCAAGGCACTCTTGACAACGACGGGCATGCGGACCGTCATGAATTGAATGCCGTTTTTGGCGTCGGCCTCAAGTTGCGAGAAGTAACCTTTGGGGATATTGATGATTGTGTCCTTGCCGTTGCGCAGCACAGTCACCTCCTTGGCCATGATCAGGTCGTTGAGGTCATTCATGTTGTTCATGTTCTCCAGTTTGTGGCCGTCGGCCTTCACAGGAATGTCGCCATCCCTAAAGCCCAATTTCTCGGCAGTCTCGCTGAAGTCCATACCCAAGGTGATTTTCTCAAACGGAATGACATGTTCGCCCTGAGTGTACATGAGACCAGAATAGATGATCATCGCCAGGAGCAGATTGAACATCACACCACCCAGCATGATAAGCAGACGCTTCCACGCCGACTTGCTGCGGAACTCGTAGGGCTCAGGTTCAGAGGCTAGGTTAGCGGCACTTTGTGTCTCGTCCACCATGCCCACAATGCGGCAGTAACCACCCAGCGGAATCCAGCCGATGCCATACTCGGTGTTGTCGGGATCACGACGCCAGTCGCCCTCGGGCAGTTCGGCACGCTCCTGGTCGGTCATGGGACGATACAGAGTGTTGTCCTTCTCGTCCTTCTTCACATTACCCTTTTCGTCCTTCATCTCGACTACCGCATCCTCGATGTTGGAGGAGAAGAAGCGCACACGCAACTTGCCGTCAACACGCTTGACACGGACTAGAGAGAAATTTGGATTGAAGAATGCGTAGAATTTATCTACACGGGTCTTGAAAAGTTTCGCAAACAGGAAATGTCCTAATTCATGAGATACCACCAGGATGGTGAAAGCCAATAAAAGTTCAATGGTCTTTATCCAGAATGATTGAGTCAATAAAAATGATAAGTCCATATTATGGTTTTAAGTTTATAATTCCAGTTTCTAGTTGATGGCGGAGTCCTGCTTAACGGCTAAATTGCTTGTTGACAAGCGCGGTTGCCCGGGCGCGGGCATCGTCATTGCTGGCCACGTAGTCGTCATAAGTGGGATGATCCACGTGAGGAGCCTGAGCCATCGTTTGTTCAATGATTTTGTAAATGTCAGTAAATCTTATCTTATCCTGCAAGAATGATGCCACAGCAATCTCGTTGGCAGCATTCATCACACAGGGGGCGGTGCCTCCCTTGCGGGCTGCAGCATAGGCCGTACCGAGCAGCGGGAACTTGTCGAAGTCGGGACGCTCCAGCGTCAACATCGCCATGTCCTCGATGGTCATCTTGCGGCAGTCACTGGCAAGACGTCGGTCAGGCAGACCAAGGGCGTAGCGGATGGGCAGATGCATGTCGGGCAGTCCCAGCTGAGCTTTCACAGAGCCGTCCTTGAAGGCTACCATCGAGTGAATGATAGACTGCGGGTGCACCACGATCTCGATATCGTCGGGCATGATGCCGAAGAGCCAACGCGCCTCGATCATCTCAAAGCCCTTGTTCATCATCGTCGCTGAGTCAATAGTAATCTTGGCACCCATCGACCAGTTAGGGTGCTTCAAGGCATCGGCGGCAGTAACGGTCTCCAGTTGTTCCTTGGGCACAGTGCGGAAGGGACCACCCGAGGCCGTGAGCCACAGTTTCTCAACATCCTGCATGCGTTCTCCCACCAGGCACTGGTAGAAGGCGCCGTGTTCGCTGTCAACGGGGTAAAGCACGCTCTTGGAGTCTTTCAACAGGCGGTCAATCAATTCGCCGGCGACCACCAGCGTCTCCTTGTTGGCTAGGGCGATGCGCTTGTCAGCACCGATGGCGGCAATTGTCGATTCCAGCCCACTGTAGCCCACCATGGCGGTTACCACAGTGTCTATCTCGGGGGCAGTGACAGCCTGGGCGATGGCAGCGCTGCCTGTGGCCACCTTGATGTCGGTGTCCTCCAGCGCATCCCGCACGTACTCATAGTACTGCTCATCGGCAATAATCACCATGTGGGGACGCATCAGGCGAGCCTGCTGGATGAGCAAGTCTGCACTGCTGCGAGCCACCAGTAGCCAGGCATTGAACAGGTCGGGATATTCGGCAATGATGTCGAGCGTCTGGCGCCCGATGGACCCCGTGCTACCCAGTACCGCGATATTTCGTCTAGTTTCTCTCATACTTTATATTACAAACTGCGAAGATACTGCAAATTTCCGTTCCTACAATCACTATCATGCGACTATTTTTCATTTTTCCCCTTTGTTTGAGCATTTTGCCCTTGCGCCATATCAAATCAGATAACAATACAACGGCATCCACACTCCATCTGGAGGAATGTGAATGCCGTTGTAGTTATTGATTTCCTTCTAGCTTAGAGTCGATTAATCGACGCCGAGGTCGTGGAGGGTGCGGGGAGCGGGAGTCTTGGGCATGGGCTGGCGATCCTTGAGCAGGTCGAGGATAACCTCAATGGCCTTATCAAGCTGCTGGTCAATGCCGTTGAACTCCATGACAGGATCGTTGTCGATAAGGATGTCAGGATCAACACCGTGGTTCTCGACAATCCAATTGCCGCGGGTGTCATAGTTGGTGAAGAAGGGCACGCGGATGTCGGTACCATCCATATAGGGCAGCGAACCGCTGATGCCCACGATGCCACCCCATGAACGGGTACCAATCACGGGACCGATCTTATTCTCCTTGAAGCTCCAGGGGAACAGATCGCCATCGCTGGCGCTGTACTTGTTCACCAGCAAGACCTTAGGACCAACGACCGTGCGCTCGGGCGTAGTGCCATTGTAGTTGCTGCCACGATACATCGTCAGGCGGTAGGGTTGACGCAACAGGCGCTCGATAACCATGGGCGAGATATTGCCGCCGCCGTTACCGCGGTCGTCCACGATAAGGGCCTCCTTGTCGGTCTGTGCAAAGAAGTAACGCGAGAACTCACGCAGTCCCTCGGGACCCATGTCAGGGATGTAGATGTAGCCCACACGGCCACCAGTCTTCTCGCTCACGTAGTCGATGTTGTGCTGTACCCACTCGTGATGGTAGAGGGGATACTCGTCCTGAATGGGCTTGACAACGACTTTGCGGTTGCCATTCAAGGTCAATTCGGTCATCACACCAGCCTTGTCGCGCAGCAGGGTATAGATATTGGCCACGCCAGCGGCACTCACGCCGTCCACGGCAGTAATGACATCACCCTCCTTGACATTCATGCCAGGCTCGAGCAGCGGAGAGCGCAATTCCTCACGGTCAGGGGCACCACGCAGGATCTTGGCGATTTTGTAGCCGTTTGCCACCTGCTCCAGTTCAGCGCCGAGCATGCCGATGTTGTGCTGGTCGGCCTTGATGTGGTCGCCACCGTCAACGTAGGCGTGACCCACGGCCAACTCACTGATCATGCCGCCAATGACGTAAGTCAAATCCAGGCGGTTCTTGACATAGGGCAGCAATGCGGCATACTTGTCATGCATCGCCTGCCAATCCACACCGTGCATGTTCTCGAGGTAGAAGCCGTCGCGATAGGCACGCCAAGCCTCGTTGAAAATCTGGTTCCACTCCTGGTCATAGTTGACTGTGGCAATCATGTCGTCGAGGTTCACGGGTTCGCTCAGGTCGGCTTTGCGGGGAGCCAGGGGAGCAATAAACAAGTCGTCACCCTTGATGAATGCGGCCATTTTATTGTCGGCCGAAGGGATCATGAAAGCGCGTTCAGCAACGAGCTCATCCTTCTGCTCGGCAAAGTCATAGACGTGAACGCTGCCGCGTCCACTATACCACAGGTGGCTACCATCGCAAACGAAGCTGCCATAACTTCCCGTTCCGATGGGCACCTTGACGATGCGATCAGCAATGCCATTGATGTCGATGCACACTGTGTTGGCATCGGCTTGAGGCTTGTTCTTGCCTTTCTTGTTCTTGGGGGCATCTTTTGGAGTCTCCTTGGAGTCGTCACCGGCATTCACTTTGTCGTCCTTGGGGAGGAAGGGCGAGGGCGTGTCCTTGGACAGCATGACAAGGTAGATGCCTTCCATCTCGCGGTAAGCAAAGTTCCACTCGATGTTGCTGTAGATGGGATTGAAGTCACGTGCCGAGGCAAAAATCAGATACTTGCCGTCACTGCTGAATTCGGGCGAGTTGCTGTCATACCAACGGTCGGTAACAGGATATTCCTTGCGTTCGGCAATGTTGTAGAGATAAACCACACTATACTCGTTGGTTCCCATGCGGGAATAGGTAAGCCACTTGCCATCAGGCGAGAAACTGGGAGTGGGGATTTCGCCCATCTCATCGGTGAGCAATGTCTGCTTGATCTGAGTCTTGACGTTGAGCAAGACCATGCGGTTCTTGCGGTCGGTATAGACAATCTGGCTCCCATCGGGGCTCCATACCAGGTCGCGGATATAGGTGTCGTTGTCCTTGGTCAGTTGGATGGCCTTATCGCTATCAACTGGACGCATCCAAATCTCGGTCTCGCCCGTCTGGTCACTGATATAGGCAATGTTCTTGCCGTCGGGGCTCCATGCGGCATTGCGCTCATGCACACCTGGGGTGTGGGTGATGTTGCGGGTCACGCCATGCTTGGCAGGCACGTCAAACACCTCGCCGCGGGCGCTGATGGCAATGCGGTTGCCGTCAGGGGCCAGGCTACCGTCTCGCAGGTCATCCTTCACCTTGCGCTGCTCCTCGCGGGCAAAGTTGTTCTCGCTGTTGAGATAGACATTGATCTTCTCGCTGCGCTTGGTTGCGGGGTCGAGCACATAGAGGTAACCGCCATTCTCAAACACGATCTTGCCGCCACCGCAGTTGGCAAATTTCACGTCATATTCAGTAAAATCGGTCACCTTTTGGGTGGTGCCAGTAGCGGTGTTATAGACGAAGATGTTCATGCGGTTGTCGCGGTCACTCATGAAGTAAATTTCGTCGCCGATCCACATGGGGTCGATATCCTGGGCGATGTTGTTGGTGATGTTGGTCACCGTCTTGGCCTGGGTATCATAAATCCAGATGTCGTCGGCCATACCACCTTTATAGTACTTCCAGGTGCGGAACTCGCGAAAGACGCGGTTGTAGGCCATCTTGGTACCATCTCCATTGTAGGAGCAGAAACCGCCCTCGGGCAATGGCAACTGCTGAGGCATGCTGCCGTCAATGGGAGCGCACCACAATTTGCCGTCAAAACTGTCACTGATGCGGTTACGGTAGATGACGCCCTTTCCATCAGGAGCCCACGTCATGACGATGTTATTGGGGCCCATGCGGTCGCCCCAATCATCGCGGGGATTGCTCGCGGTGAAGGTGATGCGCTTGGGCTCGCCACCCTGAGCTGGCATGACATAGACCTCGGTGTTGCCATCATACTGGCCCGTGAAAGCGATGGTTCGGCCATCGGGACTGTAGCGGGCAAAGGCCTCATAGCCCTTGTGGGATGTGAGTTTACGCGCTGTGCCGCCAGTGATGGGCACAGTGTAGATGTCACCGGCATAACTGAATGCCACCTCCTGGCCATTGGTGCCAGGGAAACGCAGCAAGCGACCTTCGTCGGCTTGGCTGGTCAATGACGCGGCGGCCAAAACCGCCATCAAGATTAATTTTTTCTTCATTACAATCTATATTAATGGTTAAATACTTTACTTATAGCTTGATAATTCTCACATGCACGGGTTCACATGGCGTGAATGACTTGGGAAGCCGCAGTTGCGAGATGGTGATGACATTATCACCCTTGAGCATCTTGATCCTTGCCATGTTGCTATAGGCCAGGCCGTTGGGATCTGGAACATTACGGCTTGCCATGACCAAAGTGCCCATGGGATGGGAGTTGACTGCCACCTTGCGCACGTCAAGTGTTCCCGTTGGGCGGTAGCCGATGTCCATGAGGAAGTCTCCGCCTTGAGCCACACACACCTTAATGACTGCCGTGTCGTTTTCTACCTTGGGGAAGAACGCAATCTGAGGCGTCAGGTGGAAGTTCAATAGCGGCTTGGACATGAAGCCATTCACATATTTGCCTTCAATCTCAACCGAGAATTCGGTGTAGCCCTCGGTCTTGGGCAAAACGAATACCGAATCATCAAGATTGGTTAATTTGCCATTGACCGACAAGCGATAAGGCGTGCCCGGAATATAGTCAACAATTCGTCCAGTGTCATTACTCCAAACGACGTCAGGAGTGAGAGGCAGTATGACTTCATCGTGATGGATGGTGACCTTCTGGGTTGATCGTTTGCCTTCTTGAAGGGTAATGGCAATGTGGTGATGACCCTCAATGTCATTAGGCAAGAAGGCGCTCTCCAGCGGTTTGCCATTGTCAGTAATAGAAGCAATATCATTGCCTGTACCCTCGAGCGAGAAATCAAGCACCGCTTTGCGGTAATTAAGGCCTTTTAACGACTTTTTGCCAGGCATTCCCGCGGGTACCATCGGCTCAAACTCAATACCCTCGGGCTTGAAGTTCATGCCCATCAACACGCGCAACACCATCGCCACATTGCTGGCACTGGTGCCGAGTTCATCGATACGGATGTCCTTCAAGTGGATACCACGGGATTGATATAAGGCTTGGGCGCGATAGAGGGCGCCCAAACCGCGACGCAGGGCGTTCTCGTTTCTCGTGTAGGCCGCGGACAAGTTCCATAACGCTTGAGTCGTTGCCCACGAAGAGTTTGAGAAATAGGGCTCTAGCGGATTGTTGGCAGGGTAGGTGACATTAACGCCCATGTTCGATACTGGCGTGTTAGCAATAAGGTTTTCGGCGCGCTCGTCATCGGCGATGCCCCAAAGGACACACATCGCCTGAGATGTGTTGTCGGTCGTGGGTGACTTTCGAGGGATGGCCATACCGTAGAGGAATGAGCTGTAAAACCCTTTGTCTTCGTTCCACAGGTGTTGATTAATGGCGTCCTTGAGACGTTGCGCGTCTTTATCGTAGGTGTTTTCGATGCCCATTTCGTCGCACATGTCACCCAGGATTGCATAAGCATGGGCGGTCAAGATGTTATTACCTAACGACATGCAGGCAAAAAGGTCATTATAGCCCATCCAGGTCATACGTCTCACGCCTAGCGGCCTAGAGGTCGTGTATCCAGCGCCATGAATGAGTCCCGTATTGTTATCCTGCAACACTTGGCTGTTAATGTTAAGTGTCTTTTCAATAACATGTTTGCTATAGGCCAACCAGTCACGATCGCCTGTTGTTTTATAGACTTCCCACGCTGCAGTAGCCCATCCGATGTGGTCGCTCACTACTGGCCATTGACCCTCGCGTTGCATGATGATGCTGTCACGATCCACCATCGACTTTAGGGTCGCCATCGACTGGTGAGGCTTGAGGGCGGCAAGCGACAGGTAGATGGAACAATACAAGCGGCTGATGTTGTGCGTGACATGGAATTGCCCGTTGCCATCGATAGCATCGGTAATTCGCTCGACTGACATGTTGTACAGTGCATCAATCAACGGCTGGTTGCTTTCATACTCGGGCATCATGGTAGGACGGGATTGACGCATGTGCCACGGCCTGCCATGGACAAACTTTATTTTGGCAGAGTCAACATGGAGATAAAGACTTTCTAGACGATTCATCGTGATGTTTGTCTCTATGCGGTCAGGCTTGATGGCGTAGGCAAAAACCGTGTCTTCGATAAGACTATCGCCTGTCAAGGTGAACACCTCATTTTGGACAATCACCTGGTTGCTCATTTCCTTGCGGCCACCACAGGCAGACAACAAAAAGAGCACCGAGAGAATCATCACGATGATTATCATTCTATTATCTTTCATTATCGGCAAAGATAGTGCAATTCGAGGGTAGTACAAAAAAGTTGACTGGAATTATTTCACTCGGCTACCTTTTTTAGCAAAATTTCGCAAATCATTGATGTTTGGCACAGGTATTGCCCGATATTTTAATAGATATGAATTTGTTGATGTATAAAACTGCAATGGTTTTATTCTAACCCTTTGAAAAAGACTAAGTAAGAAGTGTTTTATTATTCAAGTGTTATTATGGAAAAGTCAGTACGAAAAAATCCAACTATGACAATTCGTCAGTTACCGCCCCACGCCTATCATCCAAATCCATCGCTCGATTATCACCGTAGGGCTTATATCGCTTATCCAGAAATAAAAAATGGGAAACAGCCATTGCTGACTGATTCCCAAATGCTTTAGTATTAATCTCAGAGATTACTCTCCCAGGAGTTCCTTCGCCATATTGAGGGCGGCACGACGGCCATCACCCATGGCGAGGATAACGGTAGCACCACCACGCACGATGTCACCGCCAGCATACAGGTCGCCTACCGACGACTGCATGGTCTCCTCGTTGACAACGATGGTGTTGCGCTTGCTGATGTCCAAACCAGGAATCGAGCGGGGCACGAGCTGGTTGGGAGATACACCGACTGCAACAATCACCAGATCAACGGGGATTTCCTCGATGGCACCCTCAACGGGCACTGGGCTGCGACGACCCGAAGCATCGGGCTCGCCGAGTTCCATCTTCTGGACGCGCATAGCCACCACACGGCCCTTGTCGTCACCAATATACTCGATGGGGTTGTGCAGGGTCATGAATTCAACACCCTCTTCCTTGGCATGGCCAATCTCCTCACGGCGAGCCGGCATCTCCTCCTCGCTGCGGCGATAGATGAGGATGACGCGCTCGGTGCCCATACGCAGTGCGGTACGGGTCGAGTCCATAGCGGTGTTACCACCACCAATGACAGCGATGGTCTTGCCACGCAGCACGGGAGTGTCACCGCCACGACCGGCTTCCATCAGGTTGATGCGGGTGAGGTACTCGTTGCTCGACATAATGCCGTTGAGGTTCTCACCGGGGATATTCATGAAGCGGGGGAAACCGGCCCCAGAGCCAACAAATACGCCCTTGAAGCCCATCTCATGCAGGTCATCGTAGCTGATGGTCTTGCCCACGAGGCAGTCCTTAACAAATTCAACGCCCATTTTCTTGAGACCTTCGATCTCATAGTCCACAATGTGGTTGGGCAGACGGAATTCGGGAATACCGTACTTCAAAACGCCACCGATCTCGTGCAAAGCCTCAAAGACGGTCACGCTGAAGCCCTTCTTGGCCATGTCACCAGCAAACGACAGTCCCGAAGGACCACTGCCGATAACAGCGACCTTGATGCCGTTGGCAGGAGCCATAGCAGGCACCTCCTGAGGCAGATTGTCACGCTGCCAGTCGGCGGCAAAGCGCTCCAGATAGCCGATGGCTACGGCGGGGTGTTTCATCTTGGTGTGGATGCAACGCGACTCGCACTGCTTCTCCTGCGGGCAAACACGGCCACACACGGCGGGCAGTGAACTGGTCTCTTTAAGGGTTGCTGCAGCCTCGCCAAACTCACCACGCTCGATGTTCTTGATGAACTTGGGAATATTGATGTTCACGGGGCAACCGGTCACACACTGCGGGTTAGCGCAGTCCAGGCAACGGCTGGCTTCAACAACTGCCTGCTCGGCGCTGATGCCCTGGTTCACCTCTTCGTTGCAGGTGATGCGGTATTTGGGATCGAGTTGAGGCATCTCCACGCGGGGGATGGCGGTACGCTCCTTGGGGGTCTTGGCGTTGCGCAAATCTACACGCCACTGTTCGTTACGCGGATCCATATTATTCTGTTCCATTTCGGTAAAAGTCATTAATAAGGTTTATATCACTGTGCACCTTTCAAGCGCATCATCAACTCGTCAAAATCAATCTCATGGGCATTAAACTCGGGACCCTCGACACACACGAAGCGTGTCTTGCCGCCCACGGTCACGCGGCAAGCGCCGCACATGCCTGTACCGTCAACCATGATGGCGTTGAGCGAAGCCTCGGTGGGCACCTCATACTTCTTGGTCAACAGGGCGCAGAATTTCATCATGATAGCGGGACCAATAGTCACGCAGTAGTCAACATGCTCGCGCTTGAGGACTTCTTCCATACCCACAGTGACAACACCCTTGTTGCCATAGCTGCCGTCATCGGTCATGATGATGGTCTCATCGCTCGATGCACGCACCTCGTCCTCGAGGATGATGAGGTCCTTGGTACGGCCAGCCAAAACGCTGATGACGCGGTTGCCAGCCTCTTTCATGGCACGGATAATGGGGAGTAGGGGAGCGGTGCCCACACCACCACCTGCACACAGCACGGTACCATACTTCTCGATATGGGTGGCTTGGCCCAGGGGACCTACCACGTCATGCAGGAATTCACCGGGCTCCAGCGCGCAAATCTTGCGTGTGCTGTCACCTACGCTCTGGATAACCAGCGTGATGGTACCAGCTTGGGGATCACTGTCGGCGATGGTCAGGGGGATACGTTCGCCTTTTTCGCCAGCGCGTACAATCACAAAGTGACCCGCACGGCGTGCCTTGGCGATGAGGGGAGCCTCAACGACAAGTTTCGTCACGTTAGCAGAAAACTGCTCTTTACTAACGACTTTGTTCATTTGTTTTTTAAGTTATTAGTTGATTTTTATAGTATAAGTTTTTAGTGTTATTCTTCAATTTTTTAGATGCGAATAAATTTGTCTAATTGGTGGAATTCGCATTAAAAAGTTACAGGCTGCTTGCAAAATCGCGGCCGAACTGGCGGCTATGCTCCAGGGCGTCCTCATTGGGAACCCATTGGGTGCGTATACCATCGTTCACGGGCTCGATGCCTGCGGCCTTCAGGTGCTCAGTGATGAGTTTGATGCCCTCACCGCTCCAGCCATAGCTGCCAAATGCGGCACCTTTTTTCTTCTTCAGCTTCATGCCCTTGAGCATCTCGAGGATGCCAGCGATAGCATAGCTGTAGCCGTTGTTGATGGTGGGAGAGCCGACGAGGACAGCACGCGAGTGGAACACCTCGGTGAGAATGTCGTTCTTGTCGTTTTGAGCGGCATTGTAAATTTTGACGGTAGTAGTGGGGGACTGTTCGCGGATACCCTCGGCAATTGCCTGGGCCATCAGACGGGTGCTCTGCCACATGGTATCATAGACGATGGTCACCTGGTCCTCTTGATAAGGTTCACTCCACTGCAGGTATTTCTCGATAATCAGACCCGGATTGTTGCGCCAGATGATGCCATGGCTCGGGCAAATCATCTTCACGGGAAGATTCATTGCCAAAATCTCTTTGACCTTGCGGTTACAGAGCGGGCTGAAGGGAGCAATAATATTGGCATAGTATTTCTCGGCCTCTTGCAGCACCTCGGCCATGCAAACCTGGTCGTCATAGAGGGACTCGGTGGCATAGTGCTGGCCAAAACCATCGTTGCTGAACAGGATTTCCTCACCGCTCAGGTAACAGAACATCGTGTCGGGCCAGTGCAACATCGTGGCCTCGATAAACGTCAATGTGGTGTCGCCCAACTCCAGCGTGTCACCGGTCTTGACGTTCACAAAGTTCCAGTCCTGGTGATAGTGGCCGCGGATGATGGCTTCACCCTTGGCGGTGCAATAGATGGGTGTTTCAGGAATCTCACGCATCAGGTCAACGAGGGCGCCGCTATGGTCTATCTCGTTGTGGCACATCACGATATAGTCTATCTTGTTCAGGTCAATCTCCTTCTTGAGGTTTGCCACAAACTCACGGCTATAGGGCAGCCATGACGTGTCGATGAGTACATTTTTCTTGTCACGGATCAAGTAGGAGTTGTAACTTGAGCCACGATGAGTGGACAGCTCGTCGCCATGAAACGTCTTGAGTTCCCAGTCCACTTTACCTACCCAAGTCACTCTCTCGGTCAGTTTCTTTGCCATGTCTTTACTTTATATCAATAGTATGGTTAATAGTTTGATTTCAATACAATCTGCAAAATTACTCATTATTTTATTCATATTACCTAATTTTCTCAAGAAAATATCAGGTTATGCGATTTCTCCGCCTGTGTAGAGTTGGTAGTACTTGCCTTTGGCGGCAAGGAGTTGCTCGTGGGTTCCGCGTTCGATGATGTGGCCGCGTTCCAGCACGATGATGCAGTCGCTGTTGCGTACGGTGGACAGGCGGTGGGCGATGACAAAGGTCGTTCGGCCTTTCATCAGGGAGTCCATGCCGCGCTGAACCAGGGTCTCGGTGCGGGTGTCGATGCTGCTTGTTGCCTCGTCAAGGATGAGGATTGGCGGGTCGGCAACAGCGGCGCGGGCAATGGCCAGCAACTGTCGCTCGCCTTGGCTCAGATTGCCGCCATCGGCGTTGAGAACGGTCTGATAACCGTCGCTTAAACGACGAATGAAACTGTCGGCATTGACCAATTTAGCGGCCTCGATGCACTCTTGGTCGGTGGCTGTGAGGCGTCCGTAACGAATGTTGTCCATCACCGATCCCGTGAACAGGTGCGTTTCCTGCAACACCATGCCAAGGCCGTGGCGCAGGTCAGGCTTACTGATGTCGTTGATGCTGATGCCATCCAGGAGCACCTTGCCGTCCTGAATGTCATAGAAACGGTTGATCAGGTTGGTAATGGTCGTTTTTCCGGCGCCAGTGCCACCCACAAAAGCAATCTTCTGGTTGGGCATGGCATCGATGTCAATGTCAAAGAGCACCTGTTTTTCCTCGTTGTAGCCAAAATCCACATTATTGAACTTGACACCACCCGAAACCTTGACATAACGCAATTTACCATCCTCTTGCGGTATCTTCCAGGCCCAAATGCCAGTGTGCTGCAAGCAGGGATGCAAAAGGCCGTCGGCACCACGCTTGGCGTTAACAAGGCGAACCTTTCCGGCATCAGGTTCGACATCCTCGTCAATCAACTTGAAAATACGGTCGGCTCCGACCGAAGCATTCAATACACTGTTGATTTCCTGGCTGATGCTGGCGATGGGACGCGCAAAGCTCTTGTTCAATGTGAGAAATGCCACTAGGGTACCCAGCGTCATGCCTGTGTGACCATTGAGGATGAGTGCGGCACCCAAGACACCCATGAGCACGTAACTCAAGTGCCCTAGGTTGCCATTAACCGGCATGACGATGTTGCTGATGCGGTTGGCGTCGTAGGTATTGCTGCGCAGTTCCTCGTTGATGACCTCAAATTGCTCAATAGCCTTCTGTTCGTGACAAAAGACCTTGACCACTTTTTGGCCTGTCATCATCTCCTCGATGAAGCCGTTCACCTCGGCCAACTTTTGCTGCTGCACACGGAAGTGCTTGCGTGAACGTTTACCCAGATAAGTCGTTGACCATGCCATAATGAGCGCCATCACAATCGACAATATTGTCATGGGCACACTCATCACAATCATACTGGCAAACGTTATACCCAAGGTAATCAGGGAGTTGAATGCCTGCGGGAGACTGTTGGAAATCATTTGGCGCAGGGTGTCCACATCGTTAGTGTAATTAGACATCACGCCACCGTGGGCATGGGTGTCAAAATACTTGATGGGCAGCGCCTGCATGTGTTCAAACATGCCCTTGCGCAGCTTGAGCATCGTGCCTTGGGTCACATTGATCATCAAGCGACTGTGCAAGTAGGAACACAAGGCGCCGAAGGCGAGCACGATGCCTAACTTGACCAATGTCTCGGCCAAGGGGCCATAATCGGGATGCGCCTGGCCAACCATCGGCGTAATGTAATCGTCGATGAGAGTGCGCGTGAATAGGGTAGAGGCTAGGGTAGTGCAGGCTGTCACCACAATGCACACGGCCACAGCCATGAACGAGAACTTGTAGTTCTTCATCACAATCTTGAACAGGCGCCAAAGTGTACTGCGCTTGTTTACGCCAGTGGTATCGACTACGACATGGCGGTTGCTGGGTCCTCCGGGCATTCTCATGATTGGGCCTCCTTTCTGTTGTCTTGGGGTTTGTCAAAGTCTCCGCCAGCCTCTTCCTGGATAGCGCAGATCTCCTGGTATATCTTGCAGGATTCGAGCAGGTTGTCGTGAGTGTCAAAGCCGACCATCTGGCCATTGTCGAGCACCAGGATGCGATCGCAGTCCTTGATGCTGCTGATGCGTTGTGCAATAATGATTTTAGTCATCTCTGGCAGGTTGTCACGCAAGGCGGCACGAATGCGGGCGTCGGTCGTGTTGTCACAGGCACTGGTGCTGTCATCAAGCACCATAATCTTAGGCTTCTTCAATAGCGCACGCGCGATGCACAAGCGCTGTTTTTGGCCACCGGACACATTGGCACCGCCTTGCTCGATGCGGGTCTCGTAGCCGTCGGGCATCTCCGAGATGAACTCGTCGGCACATGCCACGCGGCAAGCCTGTTGGCATTGTTCTAGGGTGGCATTCTCGTCGCCCCAGCGCAGGTTGTCGAGAATTGTCCCAGTGAAGAGGACATTCTTCTGCAAAACGACAGACACATTGTTTCGCAAGACCTCCAGGTCATAGGTGTTCACATTGTTTCCACCGATAAGCACCTCGCCCTTGGAAGCGTCATATAGGCGGCTCACAAGGTTAATGAGCGATGATTTACCGCTACCGGTACCGCCAATCACGCCAATAGACTCTCCACTTGCGATGTGCAGGTCGATATTGTTGAGCGCATACTCGCCACTGCCGCCCTTGTAGGCAAAATAGACGTGGTTGAAGTCGATTGAGCCATCGGGGATTTCGGTCAAAGCATCTTCGGGGTTGACAATGTCAGGCACTTCGTTAATCACCTGTGCCACACGCTGCCCACTGGCAAGACTTTGAGTAATGGTTACAAATATCATACTCAACATCATGAGCGACATTAAGATGGTCATCACATAGGTGAATAACGAGGTCAACTGTCCGGTAGTAAGGTTTCCAGCTACAATGAATTGAGCGCCAAACCACGAGAGTGCGATAATACAACCATAGACAACCATATTCATCAGGGGTCTATTGAGTGCCATCAGGCTTTCGGCCTTGACATTCAGATCATAAAGTCGCTTGGCTGCTTTCCAGAATTTCTCATTTTCGTGATCCTCGCGCACAAATGCCTTGACGACACGAATGCCCGACACGTTTTCCTGAACAACGCTATTCAATACGTCATACTGCTTGAACACCAAGGCAAACATCTTAGATACTTTGCTGATTATCAGCGCTAATATCACACCTAGGACAACACTCGCGACAATGAAGATGAGGCTCAAGTCGGGGCTGATGACAAAGCACATGACAATGCTGGACAGCAGGTTGAATGGAGCACGGACCGAGGTGCGGATGATCTGCTGATAAGCATTCTGCAAGTTGGTGACATCAGTTGTCATGCGCGTCACCAGGCCCGATGTGCTGTACTTGTCAATGTCGCTGAAGGCAAACCGCTGGATGTTCTTATACATGGCATCGCGCAGGTTACAAGCAAAGCCAGACGAGGCGTAAGACGCATATCGGCCAGCCATAATTGCCGCCATCATGCTCAGGAAGGCCATGACGAGCATAATCAGCCCATATTTATAAACACTTGGCATGTGGCCAGCACTAATGCCATTGTCGATGAGCTTGGCGGTCACATATGGGATGAGAACGTCAAGCACAACCTCAAGCATGATAAACACGGGCGTTAGGAGCGACGCCGTTTTATATTGCTTAACTTGATTGAGTAATGTCTTTAACATCTTGAAATTGGAAATGTTGATGAATTACAAAGATAAAAAACATTTCTCATTATATAATAATGTAATGAACAAAAAAAGTGAAAATCAACCAACAATAATGAATCTGCAGAGCAGAACAATAACTTAAATTATTACTTAAATTAAATATAAATAATTCTTTTTATATCAATAATATAAATATAAAACTATTGAGTATTTTGAAGTGAAAAAGATAAAAATCAATAATGCTCGTCTGTCAACCAATTTAATATCATGGAAATTAATTGAACTTTTACTTTAATAATATTTGATTATATTAAAGATAATAAAATAATTATATAGAGTAATTATACTAGAAAATTGCTGATCTTTATTGCGAAATTGTTTTCTCAGGTTAAAGTCGCTGAGATTTTGATATTTCTTGATGTTCTTATCTATCAGTCGAAATATTTCAATGACAATTGTTCATTTATAGAAGACAATAACCATATAATCAGCTCATACCAGGAAAACCACCATTTTGATAAGAATTTATATTATGTAAAATACACTATCGGAGATTTAATGTTGGTTATCCCCCTCAATGTCAAAATCATATAATCGGCGGGATTAGCCAAGTGGGCCAATTATTTCTTCTTGGATTTTTTCTTGTAAAGTGCCTTACGCAATTTTTCTGCAATTTCCTGTTCTTCATCAGCGAGATCATCGAAGCCGATTTTCTCATAGATTGCTTGTAACTTATCATGCGGTTCTGGGCGCTTCTTATCTGCTTTAGCAGCTTTCTTATATGATTTGATGGCTTCAGGAATATCTTTCATCTGCTCCATCAACTCTGCCATCGCCATGTGGGCTTGATAATTCGTCTTTTCTAACTCGAGTGCTTTTCTCAGTTCTTCCTCAGCACTATCAAGCTGATCAATGGCCATCAATAGACGCGCTTTCCCAATCATAGCGGGAATGCACTCTGGCATAATGCGCAATGCTTTGTTATAATTGGCTAATGCAGAGCGAATTGCGATATCATCTAAGCGTTTTCCATAGGGTACACTACCCTCTTCCACTACCCCACTTTCATCCATATTCAGCGCCTGGTCTCCCATTGAAGCGTATTCCAAAGCCAGGTCTCGAAGCGTATTTTTTTGGCTTTCAATGACTTGCTTCAACCGTTCAATGGTCGCAATTTGTCTCTTGAAAATGTTCAATTTCTTGGAAATCAGCCGCTTTACAGCAGGATTTTGAAGATTGTCTTTAATTTTCATCGCTTCGGCGAAATATTTCACACAATCTTCAAACTCCTGATTATCAAACGCATGAACAGCACGCCGATAAAGCTGGTTAGCATGTTCTTGCTGTATGGCGTCATTAAGTATCTGCTTATTGTTGAACTGTCGGCTAAAGTCCACCACTGCCATATTGACGATAATGTCGCGTTCACTCAATGGCTTGAGTAATGTGATTCCCTCCAATGACGTGCAACGAGACAGTGCCACATAGGTTTGTCCGCCAGTAAATGCGCCACCCACAAAGTCGATGACCACATTATTAAACGTAAGCCCCTGGCTCTTGTGTACCGTGAGGGCCCATGCCGGCTTGATGGGAATCTGCATGAACGTGCCCAGCACCTTTTCTTCCACCTTCTTTTCTTTCTCGTTGTAGGTGTACTGCATATTTTCCCAAACTTCGGGCAAGACTTCGAGTTCAAGGCCGTTTTCAAGTGTCACATACACTTCGTCCTGGCGCAGGAGGGTCACCTTGCCGATGCTGCCGTTATACCAGCGCCCCTCTTTATCATTGCGGATGAAAATGACCTGAGCCCCTTCTTTGAGCGTGAGTCGCAATGCAGTTGGCAAGCTGTTTTCGGGGAAATCACCTTCGATTTGGCCTATATAGGAGTACTCCGGCGTTTTTAGTGCCCGCATGTGCTCATCGTTGATCGAGTCAACAGTATCGCGACGTGTCGCCAATGTGATCACGAAATTCTCATTAATCTCTTGGTAATCAGGATTGCAGCGTTGGTTCAAACGAGCCATGTCGGCACTTGTGGCGCGGTTAACTCTCACACGGTCCAGCAACGAGATGAAATCATTGTCACTCTGACGATAGATTTTCTTCAGTTCAATGGCCACCAGGTTAATCTGCTGAAACGCACGAGCATTGAAGAAGAAAAAATTCTTATAGTAGCGCCTGAGGATATCACGCGTGTCATGAGTCACCACAGGCTCTAGCTGGAAGATGTCACCCACCAGCAGCAACTGTTTACCACCAAAAGGCTCACGCATATTCCCTGAATAAACCCTTAACACACGGTCCACGAAGTCAATAATATCGGCCCTCACCATTGAAATCTCGTCAATGATGATCAATTCGAGTTGCTGAATGAGTTTGACTTTCTCCTTGGTATAGCGCAGCATTTTGCGCATCCGAGCCGGATTGGCATAATCCGGGTCATCGGGGACCATGGGTTTGAAAGGAATCTTGAAAAACGAGTGCATCGTCTGGCCACCCACATTAACGGCAGCAATGCCAGTCGGTGCCAGCACAATCGTTTTCTTCTTGGTGTTGGCACGAATGTACTTGAGGAAGGTGCTCTTGCCAGTACCCGCCTTGCCTGTCAGGAACACAGAACGATGGGTGCGTTGCAGCACGCCCCAGGCATCCTGAAACTCAGGGTTGTCAAGGTCAATATTCTCAAGCCGATCGTTCTCCACAGCCCCGCCCTATATGAAATGAATTGAGTGTTAATCCAACTTAAGTACTGCCAGAAAGGCTTTCTGCGGAACCTGGACTGTTCCAATCTGCTTCATGCGCTTCTTACCAGCCTTCTGCTTCTCAAGCAGTTTGCGTTTACGGCTGACGTCACCGCCATAACACTTTGCAGTCACATCCTTGCGAACCTGCTTCACCGTCTCGCGGGCAACAATTTTGGCACCAATAGCGGCCTGAATAGCGATGTCATACTGTTGGCGCGGAATCAGTTCCTTCAGTTTCTCACACATACGGCGACCCAAGGTCACGGCATTATCGACATGGGTTAATGTGCTCAAGGCATCCACGGGTTGCCCATTGAGCAGAATATCCAATTTGATGAGCTTCGACTCGCGGTAGCCGTTGATGTAATAGTCAAACGAAGCATATCCCTTGCTGATGCTCTTGAGTTTATCATAGAAATCGATCACAATTTCACCCAAGGGGATATCAAAGGTTAATTCCATGCGGTTGCCCGAGATGTATTCCTGCTTAGCAAGTTCACCTCGCTTTGACAGGCACAGGGTAATGATAGGACCCATGAACTCGCTCTGGGTGATAATAGATGCACGGATGTAGGGTTCCTCGATCTTCTCGATAATGGCAATGTCAGGCAATCCAGCAGGGTTATGCACCTCGGTCAAGCCACCTTTCTTGTCATACACCTTATAAGAAACGTTGGGCACGGTGGTGATAACCTCCATATTGAACTCGCGGCTCAAGCGCTCCTGGACAATCTCCATGTGCAGCAGTCCCAAGAATCCGCACCTGAAACCAAACCCCAGCGCTACCGAGGATTCGGGAGTAAATGTCAAGGCAGCATCATTGAGCTGAAGTTTCTCCAAGGAAGCGCGAAGATTTTCAAAATCCTCAGGGTCAATAGGATAAACACCCGCGAACACCATAGGTTTTACTTCCTGGAAACCCTCGATGGCCTTCTCACAGGGGCACTGAACATGGGTGATGGTATCGCCCACCCTCACCTCGGTCGAATTCTTGATGCCCGAGATAATATAGCCTACATTTCCGGCCGAGAGACGGTCGCAAGGCTGTTGTCGCAACTTGAGAACACCCAATTCGTCGATGTTGTACTCTTTCTCGGTATTGACAAATTTCACGAAGTCCCCCTTTGCAATAGAACCGTTTAATATCTTGAAATAGACGATGATACCGCGGAATGAGTTAAAGACCGAGTCAAAAATCAACGCCTGCAAGGGTGCTTCAGGGTCGCCCTCGGGTGCCGGGATGCGGTCCACGATAGCATCAAGGATTGCGGGAACCCCTTCGCCAGTCCTTGCACTGCAACGGATGATGTCACTAGGGTCACACCCCAGCAACTCGACAATCTCATCTTCCACCTCGTCGGGGTGCGCGCTATCCATGTCAATCTTGTTGATAACTGGGATGATTTCCAGCCCGTTGTCGATTGCCATATACAGGTTGGAAATGGTCTGTGCCTGAACGCCTTGTGTAGCATCCACCACGAGCAGGGCGCCCTCACATGCAGCAATCGAACGAGAGACCTCATAGGAGAAGTCAACGTGTCCCGGTGTGTCAATCAGGTTGAGGGTATATTTTGAGCCGTCCTTCATGTAATCCATCTGGATAGCGTGGCTCTTGATGGTGATGCCACGCTCGCGCTCCAGATCCATGTCATCGAGCACCTGGGCCTGCATATCCTTGCCAGCCACCGTGTTAGTATATTCAAGCAAACGGTCGGCCAATGTACTCTTGCCGTGGTCAATATGTGCCACAATGCAGAAGTTGCGTATTGTCTTCATTTGGAATTCCTTGTTCTTTTTTTGATTCTGGTGTGCAAAGGTAGTGTTTTTTTTCCACACTTGGGCGTTTTAAGTTTTGCTTTTTAGGCACTTTCATCTGAAAACTTTGTATTAATTTTGTGAAATAAATCAAAGTCAAGAGGTGATGAAGAAATTATTAGTATTATTGTCCTGTGTTGTAGTGGCATCATTCAGTCTTGTCAAGGCTGTAACTGTGGAGGAATTGAGGACTCCTGATGTGAGTGGGCTTAACGTGAATGGACAGGAAATGGAGGCGTTGAAATTCCTGTATGCCTACATGCCGTTGGCCGATGTGACCGACTACAGCGTGCAGTTCTTCTTGGAAAATGTGCAGGCCACGTTTGAGGCTCGCCAGCAGATGCCATGGGGCAATAAAGTTCCCGAATTGTTATTCAAGCACTTCGTGTTACCATTGCGCGTCAATAACGAAGCCCTGGACATGTCCAGGCCCGTATTCTACAAGGAACTGAAGGAACGTGTGCGCGGCATGAGCATGGAGGAGGCCATCCTTGAGGTCAACCACTGGTGTCATGAACATGTGACCTATCAGCCCAGTGATGCCCGCACGCTGTCACCCTTGGCTTGCATGAAAACCGCGATTGGCCGATGTGGCGAGGAATCGACGTTTACCGTAGCCGCCCTGAGGTCCATCGGCATACCGGCCCGCCAGGTTTATACCCCGCGCTGGGCACACACCGATGACAACCACGCATGGGTCGAGGCCTGGGCCAATGGAAAGTGGCATTTCATGGGCGCTTGTGAGCCTGAGGCCGTTTTGGACTTGGGCTGGTTCAATGCACCCGCCTCTAGGGCGTTGCTGATGCACACTCGCGCATTTGGTGATTACAAAGGGCCCGAAGAAGTGATGTCGCGCACCCGCAATTTCACCGAGATCAACCTTATCGGCAACTATGCCGCAACAGCAAAGACTCAAGTGCAAGTGCTTGACCGAGCCGGCAATCCCATCAAAGGCGCCAAAGTTGAATTCCGAATCTACAACTATGGTGAGTTCTACCCCGCCGCCACCAAATACACCGACGGCAAGGGCCAGACGTCACTCACTGCAGGCAAAGGCGACATGCTCGTCTGGGCAAGCAAAGACGGGTGGTATGGTTACCGTAAAGTGTCGTTCGGCAAAGATAGCCAAGTGGATATCACCCTCAACAAGAGCAACAGCCTCAAGAGTAGCCCGAGTTATGAAACATTTGACATCGTGCCTCCTGTCGAGAAAGCGGTGATGCCCAAAGTGAGTCCCGCTATGGCCTCGGCCAACAAAGAGCGCTTGGCAAGGGAGGATTCCATCCGCAAATCCTATGAGGCAACGTTCATTGACAAGGACAGGGCCCAATCACTTTATCCTGCCGTTGCCGATTACCTGGTTAAGTCTAGGGGCAACTGGCAAACCATTCTGGATTTTGTCAGCAAGCATTCGGATAACATGGAACGAGTTCTCGGCATTCTCAAAGGGTTGAACGACAAGGATATGCGCGACGTGTCCATGGAAATACTTGAAGACGCATTCAATGCCCGCAGCTCACAACTCGCCCAACGCGTGGAGTACGAGATGATTACCTCTCCCTTCAAGTGCCAGTTGCAAGACGCTTTTGACCAAAAGACCGTTGCTGCTTTCAAAGCCAATCCCACCGAACTTATTGCATGGGTGCGCGACAATATCGACATCCGTCCTAATGAAAATGCGCTGCATATCGCCCAAACACCAATGGGCGTGTGGCGTTCTCGTGTAGCCGACGGTCGTGGTCGAGACATTTTCTTTGTCGATTTAGCCCGATCCCTCGACATTGAGGCGCAAATGGACCCAATTACGGGCAAAGTGCAGTATCGTGATGGCGAAGGATGGCAGGACGTCAATTTTGAGGCAGTGGAGCAGCAAAATGCCCCCAAAGGCACGCTGAAACTGCGCTACACCCCTACCCCGACGCTTGATGATCCTAAATATTACCACCACTTTACCATTTCGCGCATCATGGATGACGGCACTACACAACTGCTGAACTATAATGAGGGTGACTCTGGCCTGGAGGAAGGTTCATCATGGAGCAACACGTTCCAGAACGGGACGACCCTTGATGCCGGCACCTATATGCTGACAAGTGGTACGAGAGCGGCCAGTGGCAAGGTGCTTGTCGCCAACCGCATCTTCAAGGTTAACCCTGACGAAATGACCACCATCAACCTGACGATGCGCCAGAGCGATGACATTGTAGCGGTTATAGGTAATTTTAACTCCGAATCCAAATTCCAACTGCTTGACAAAGAGTTGAATCCAGTTGCTGGTGATGCCGTTAGCATCTTGTCCCAGACGGGACGCGGCTATTTCATTGTCGGTGTCCTGGGCGTGGGCCAGGAACCGACGAACCATGCCATGCGTGACATCGCCCAAATGAGCGCTGCGCTTGACAAATGGGGCCGACCGATGGTATTGCTCTTTGAAAACGCTGGTGAGGCACAAAAATACCGCCAAGAGAACTTTGGCAAGTTGCCTAAGAATATCATCTACGGCATCGATGCCGACGGTAGCATCCGCCAGCAGATTGCCCATGAAATGAAACTTCAAAACGCGACACAGCTGCCCATCTTCATTCTTGCCGACACCTTTAACCGCCTTATGTTCTGCTCACAGGGCTACACCATCGGTTTGGGAGAGCAGTTCACTAAGGTCATTAATAACCTGGACAAATAATGAAACGCCTGATTGACATATTGCGCGATTGCCATGAGTTGTCACCAGACGGATATCGGGCGCTGCTGACGATGAGCGATCCCGATGACATCCAGTACCTGATGGAGCAGGCTCGTGAGGTGGCTCAACAGCAGTTTGGTCGTGGCATCTATCTGCGCGGCCTTGTCGAGTTGTCTAACGTTTGTCGTAACGACTGCTTGTATTGCGGCATCCGTCGCAGCAATCGTCATGTGACGCGTTACACGCTGACTCGTGAAGAGGTGTTAAACAGTTGTGATCAGGGTTACAAGATTGGTTTTCGCACTTTTGTCCTTCAAGGTGGCGAATGGGGCGAGGAGCGTTCAGAGTGGATTGCCGACCTCATCCTTGACATCAGGCAAGGTTGGCCCGACTGCGCCATAACCTTGTCTCTAGGCGAGCACCCTCGTGACACTTATGCCCTGTGGCGCGAAGCGGGTGCAGACCGCTATCTATTGCGTCACGAAACGCACAATCCGCGGCTTTATAGCCTGCTGCATCCACATGAAATGACGATTCAGCACCGCCTGCAATGTCTCGACTGGCTTAAGGAACTAGGCTACCAAGTGGGAGCCGGTATCATGGTGGGTTCACCGTTCCAGACGATAAAGAGCATCGTTGAGGATATAAATTACTTAATAGGTTTCAAGCCCCACATGATAGGCATCGGGCCATTTATACCACAACATGACACGCCATTTGCCAACTTCCCTGCAGGACAAGTTGACATGACAGCACGGTTGTATGCTATCATGAGGCTGGCACTGCCCACGGCGCTCATTCCCAGTACTACCGCAATGGCAACACTATCGCCCGACGGGCGGTTGCGCGGCATTTTAACTGGAGCCAATGTGGTGATGCCTAATCTGTCGCCACAGGAAAACAGGAGCAATTACGCCCTATATGACAACAAGGCATCCTTTGGCAGCGAGTCGGCTCAAGGTATCATGAAACTCGAGGAAGAATTATCATCTATCGGATACCACATCGACTGGTCGCGGGGCGACCATCCACAACAATAAAGAGACAGACCCACATCATTGTGAATCTGCCTCCTGTTGGTGTTGCGATAAATTGGATTTACAGCAGCGCGTCAATCTTGGCTGCCAGTGCGTCGCGAGTGATGGTTCCCACGTGCTTATCTACCATCTTGCCTTCCTTGTCAAAGAAAAGCATTGTGGGAATATTGCGGATACCATATTCTACACCCAGATCGGTGTCATCGTCAACATTGTACTTGCCGATGACGGCACGACCCTCGTAGGCAGTAGCAAGTTCCTCGATGATGGGAGCAATGCTGCGGCAGGGACCACACCAGGGAGCCCAAAAGTCAATCACTACGGGCATACCCGATTCCAAAAATTCCTTGTAATTAGCGTCGTTAATTTCTTTAGCCATTTCTTTTTAGTCTCGTTAATTGGGTTATTGTTCTTGGTTTATAATTGATGTATTGCAAATATAGTGCCAACGGCATGATGTCATACCCTGGCGTTGACTTTAAACTTAACTCCTGCTTCACGCAGTGACTCCAGCAACCGCTTGTCAACGGCAATGAGTTTCTTGGAGCGCAACATGACATAATTGCCGCTCAATTGATCCTTCATCCTGAAGTAAAGTTCACAACGGTTGTCGCCATTGACTCCAAGATTCTGCTTCAAGAAACCAACATTGTTCAAGTCGCTATCCTTCAAGTAAACCACGATGTTCTTCAACATCTTGCCCTTGAGGTTCTCGAGCAGGTCTATGGTCTTGACATTGAAACGGATGTTGTCGCCGAAGCCCTTCTCATAGACGCCATGAACAACGATAGCAAAACCAGTAACACCATACTTCTGGTAATCGACAAACTTGTTGCCGAAAAGCATGAACTCAAACGAACCGCTGTAGTCCTCTATCTTCATGATGCCAAACTGGTTGCCCTTCTTGCCCATGCGGGTCTGGAAATCCACGACAAGGCCTCCTATGGTGATTTCTTTGTCCAGTTGGTCGGGGCTGGGCTTGACCTCGGCAAGTGGCGTGTCACAGCCGTAATTCACTTCAATGTAGTAAGGATCGAGAGGATGTGCCGACAAGTACATGCCCACAAGGTCACGCTCGCGGTTGAGCCTTTCCAACTGGGACCACGGCTCGGCATTGGGGATGGGCGGGGTAGCCACCTCAATGGCCCCGAATGCACCGAACAATGAATTCTGCATCTCCTGTTGGCTGGCTTGGTACTTTTGGCCAAATCGCATCAGCGTCTCGCTGTAAGCCTCGCCACGAGGATTCACCTCAAAGAAGTCCTCGCGCTTGATCTCCTTAAAATCATCGAATGCGCCAGCGAGCGCCATCGACTCCAGGGCCTTACGATTGCAGGCTCCCTGGTTGATGCGCTGCACGAAGTCAAAGATATCCTTGTAGGCGCCGTTCTTGTCGCGCTCCTCAACAATCGAGTCCACGCAACTAGCCCCAACACCCTTAATGCCCGCAAGGCCAAAACGGATGCGGCCATCCTTAGTAGCGCTGAAATTCTTATAACTCTCGTTGATATTGGGACCGAGCACCTCGATTCCCATTGAGCGGCACTCGTCCATATACTTGGACAACTTGTCCACATCATTGAGGTTGCTGCTGAGCACGGCTGCCATATATTCGCTTGGGTAGTTGGCCTTGAGATAGGCTGTCTGGTATGCCACCCAACTGTAGCATGTGGCGTGGGACTTGTTGAAGGCATAGGATGCAAACTTCTTCCAGTCCTCCCAGATCTTGTTGAGCACCTTTTTGTCATAGCCATTCTTCTCGCCGCCTTCATAGAACAGGGCCTCCAGCTCATTCATCTTCTCGATCTGCTTCTTACCCATCGCCTTACGCAGTGTGTCGCTCTGGCCACGGGTGAAGCCTGCCAACTGTCTAGACAGCAGCATGACTTGCTCCTGATAGACGGTGATGCCGTATGTCTCCTTGAGGTATCTCTCCATGCAAGGGATGTCATACTCGATTGGTTCCTTGCCGTGTTTGCGGTTGATGAATGAAGGGATATAGTCCATGGGGCCCGGACGATAGAGGGCATTCATCGCAATCAGGTCCTCAAAACAGGTGGGATGCAGGTCGATGAGGTTCTTCTGCATGCCAGCCGACTCAAACTGGAAGGTTCCTGCCGTCCTGCCCTTGCAATAAAGCTCATAGGTCTTGGGGTCATCAATCGGGATTTTCTCAATGTCGATATCAATCCCATGATTCAACTTGATATTGGCTAGCGCCTCTTTAATGATTGACAGGTTTTTCAACCCCAGGAAGTCCATCTTGATCAAGCCTGTGCTCTCGATGACACCGCCCTCATACTGGGTAACGATGATTCGTTCGCCGTCGCTGTCAGTAGCAGTGCTCACGGGCACCCAATCCGAAATGGGATCATGGCCGATGATCACACCACAGGCGTGCACACCAGTGCTGCGGATGCTGCCCTCCAACTTCTCGGCAAAGCGGATGGTCTCTCCCACTCTGGGGTCCTCGTTCTCTAACTCGGCGCGGAAACCATCAAAACACTCCAGACAATTCTTAACGGTAATCTTGGGTTTCTTGCCGTTTTTATCCTCTGGCATCTCGTTGGGTGTCGAGGGGATAAATTTTGCTAAACGATTGCTCTCGGCAAGCGATAGGTCCTCAACACGCGCCACATCCTTAATAGCGCTCTTAGCGGCCATCGTGCCATAGGTGACGATGTGAGCAACCTTTTCAGCGCCATATTTCTCGGTCACATAGTTGAGCACTGCCGCGCGTCCATCGTCGTCAAAGTCGGTATCGATATCGGGCAATGAAATACGGTCAGGATTGAGGAAGCGCTCGAACAGCAAGTCATACTTCATCGGGTCTATCTTAGTGATGCCCAAGCAATAGGCCACCGCCGAACCTGCCGCCGAACCACGTCCAGGACCTACAGAACAGCCTAATTTGGGTGCCATCTTGATGTAGTCCTGCACAATGAGAAAATATCCCGGGAAACCCATATTCTTGATGGTTTCCAATTCAAAGTCAAGGCGCTCACGATGTTCCTCATCGAGTTCGGGCCAGCGCTCCTTGGCGCCCTCATAAACCAGATAGCGCAAATAATCGTCCTCGTTGTCAAAACCGTCGGGTAAGGGGAAATCGGGAAGGATGGGCGCATGGTCGATGCTGTAGATTTCCACCTTATCCAGTATCTCGTTGGTGTTCTGGAGGGCTTCAGGAATGTCGCCGAACACCTCGTTCATCTCAGCCTGAGTCTTGAACCACTCCTGCTTGCTGTAGAGCATCACGTTGTCATCGGTCAACTTTTTGCCCGTCGAGACACAGATGAGGCGCTCATGTGCGTCGGCATCATTCTCGTTGACAAAGTGGGAGTCGTTGGTACAGATGAGCTTGACATCCAACTCCTTGGCAAACTGAATGAGCGCATCATTGACAAGACACTGCCTCTCATAGGTCTCGTGGTTGGCACGGGCTACAGTCGCCTTGTGGCGCTGCAGTTCCAGGTAATAGTCGTCGCCAAAGACGCTCTTGAACCACTGTATCGTCTCACGGGCTTTGTTCATCTGGCCACTCATGATGAGTTGGGGCACCTCACCACCCAGGCAGGCCGAACAGCAGATGATGTCCTCATGGTACTTTTCCAACTCGCTATGGTCGGTGCGGGGATGATAGTACATGCCCTCGGTCCAAGCATGCGAAACGATTTTGATCAGGTTTTTATAACCTTTCAAGCTCTTGGCCAGCAGGATCAGGTGGTTACCGTTGTCGCGCTTGTCATTGCGATCATGACGGTCATTCCATGCCACATAGACCTCGCAGCCGAAGATGGGCTTGAATTTCTCGCCCTCGCCACGCTTGCTGTTGATCTTGGAGACATAGTCGTGAAACTCCTTGATACCATACATGTTGCCATGGTCGGTAATCGCCATGCCCCTCATGCCGTCGGCGATTGCTTTATCGACCAACGCCTTGACGGGCGCCATGCCGTCAAGGATAGAGTATTGTGAATGTACGTGCAGATGTACAAATGGTGTCATATCGTTATTATTGTTGCTATAGAGACTAATACCTTGCGTTTCTCAATTTCACTCGAATGCGGAGTGTAAAATTACACCAAAAATCCCACCTGCAAAAATAAAGTTATTAACAACATTCTCTAAACCGCATGAATGCAAAAGAGTAAAGAGAATGTTAAAGAATAAAAACAGTTGAGGACGCAGTTTTAGAAACTTACATGTATCTGGAAGCGCACGCCGTGACGGTCGGTGCCGGCGTTCTCGCGGTAGGTGAGACGCCACACGTAGTCAATCCTGAGAACAGTAAGGATATTATCGATACCTACCCCCGCCTCCATATAAGGCTTTTTCCCCATGGGTAGGCAGAGAGCGTCGGCTGGGAAAAGGAAGATAGGATTATTGCCAGGAGCAAGATTTGGCATCTTTACAAGGTCTGACTCTTGAGAAGGGAGATACTTATTGGGGTTATTCTTATCACTAAGGCTTCCCCAAACGCCACGGAAGGTCAGCACCTCACGCAGGCGCAATTTCTTGATTAGCGGCAAACGGTTCATCAAGATGCCATTGCCCCAATAGGTGAGGTCCCACGACAACGCCTGGTCATTGATGAACTCCATGGGCTTCATCAAGGTGTAGCTCTCGGGCTGAATGGTGTATGAAAGGTTGACGTTTGGCAGCAACAGGTCGGGATAAGCGACTTTGCTCCATATTTTCTCGCCCTTGACAATGACATCGGCATAGCCGAATGCTGAGAACCAGAAGCGCTTCTGCACGCCCAATTCGCTCTTATTGATCTCAAAGAGACTGCCCATGAACCCGCGAGGCATGTAGGTCTGATTGAAAGTGATGGTTGGCGCATCCATGTTGATAGGAATGCGGTAGGAACGAGCCTGATAAAAGGTCTCGCCAGGGGCAAAGCGCAGCTGCAGGGTAAAGCCCGCTTCGGTATATCGCCTAAGGGGACACACATCACCAGGATTGGTAGAAGTATTAGAAACAGGCATATAGGGCACATACCGTGTCGCCTCATGGATATTATGTTCTATGCCCAAAGCCATGGAGAAGTGGTTATACCACTCGTGGCGATACTCGAGGCGCGTGTTGCGCAGGTACTGTATCCTCAAATCCTTGTGTCGGGTCAGGGCCATGAAGATGTTGTCCTGATTGGTATAAAGGAAATGCTGCGCTAACCTGTCAACATCATACTTGTGGCTCAATCTCAAGCTGTGGATGGGAAATTCCTGATCCATCTCCTTCTTTGGGGCAAAAGAGTATTCCAGGGAGCCCATGTACTTGAATTTCTTGTCCTTGAAGCCATAGGCCAAATAGCCTCGCGCAAACCAGTGGCGGTTCAAGTTCACAGTGGTTATTCCTCCAAGTCGCAGCCTTAAGCCCTCTAATTCGTTGTAGCTGATAATCGTGTTTACGGGTCCGATATCAAACTTGCTATCTTGAGCCGTGGGGAAATAGCCGTCCACCATGATAATGAGTGCCTTCTCGGCCAAATAGAACCAACGAGAGCCACGCAATCGTTTCATAAACCCCTTTATCGACGTGGATGTGGTGCGCACATTGAGGGGACGGTATTCTTGCCAAAACTCATCGGGCATATAGCGGGCACTACCATCAGCCGATTGTTCGCCCTTGAAATTGAAAACGCCGCCCTCGGGCTTTTCAAAATTGTGCTCCCTATAAGAGATCTCGCGACGGGCAAACACCTTGGGCATGCTTGGCAAGGCCGAAAAGCTGATTTCAATATTGTCCTGAACCTTGAGCCGAGAACCGTTAGGGGCCCTCATGTAATCCTGCTCGATGCTCATGCGGTCCACATAGTTGAGGTTGATGTCATAGGGGACGCCCATTGTCACGCGCTTGATGAACATCGTCGTATCCTCGATCGACACATACAGGCGCCCGATGAATCCAAAGGTCTGGGGTGTAAAAGGCACAAAACTCAACACGGCGCACCGTTCACCATCGACAACGACCGTATCATTGAGATAAAACTTGTAGAAATCAACGGCAATGCGCGACAAGGGACTAACAAAACGATTGGTCAACATGGTCACATCGTTCTGGAAAATATTGACATCGCCCATGAAGTCGTCAAGTATCTTTTTGATGTTGGACTGGTCCAGCCGCTCGTCGAGGCCAGCATGTTTATAGCCCAAAATGAGTTGTTTGTGCTCGTCGGGATTGCTGGTATAGTGGTCACGGGCCACTGTCTCCTTGATGGAAACGGGGAGAATGCGTTTGCCCGTAAGTAGCGAAGTGTCAGCATATTGCTCAATCCACTTCTGGTCCTCGGGCTTGTCCATGATGTCGTCAAGGTCAGCAAAACCTAGTAGCATGCGCTCATATTGGGTATAGCCATAGTGGGGGTATTGCCTGGGGTCATTATCATCGCGTCGGGCCCTCAATTTCTTGATCATCTCCACAGCGGGGTTGTTCTTTTTGCTGTACTTCTCCTTGCCCTTGCGAACGACAAGTTCCTCAAGTTCGACACCTTCAGCAACCAGGTCAATCAGCACGACACTACCCTGCCCTGGCTTGATTTCGACATCTTTAGTGCGATAACCCATCGCCGTGACACGCAATTTGGTGAACTTGGAACGTGAATTAATGGTAAATCCACCCTGAGCGTTGGCCAATGTACCTTCACTGGTACCTATCAATGAGATGGAGGCATAGGCGACACCGTCACGCGACACCGAATCACGCACCATGCCGGTGATCTGGGTCATCGGGCCTTGTTGGGCAACCATCGGCAATATCGTCATCACCAAGGCCACACAAAGCAGGATATGTCTTAATGCATGCTTCATCAGCCCGCAAAATTAGGCATTTTTCAGATGTCAATATTCATTCCGTTATAAAAAAACAAAATGAGCCTCACGTTTGCTGTGTTTTTTTTGTAATTTTGCCGCCAATTAGCGCTCATGGCGCCAATTGCTGTTATGTTTAGGATAAAGAAACTATATACATTCATGATGTCAAGGTTCTTGCCGAGGTTCTTGATGACCTTCTGCATCTGCCTTTTTATCGTGATGATGCAGTTCTTGTGGCGCTATATCGATGAGCTGGTGGGCAAGGGACTAAGCATCGACGTCGTGGCAGAGTTGTTCTTCTATGCCGCCCTGTCGATGGTACCGCTGGCATTGCCGCTGAGCATCCTGCTGGCATCGCTGATGACCTTTGGCGACCTGGGCGAGCACATCGAGTTAACGGCGCTCAAGTCGGCGGGAATCTCATTGACAACCATCATGAAGCCATTGGCCATACTAATCACTCTGGTTGCCATTGGAGCTTTCTTCTTTCAGAATAATGTATTGCCGCAATCCCAGGTCAAGATGTGGACCCTCTTGTTCTCGATGCGACAGACGTCGCCAACCCTGGACATTCCCGAGGGAGCTGTTTATAGCCAGATACCCGGATATAACATCTTTGTCAAGCGCAATGACAAGGAACGCGACATGTTGTACAATCTGCTCATCTATGACGTGTCACGTAGCACATTGTACCCACGCATTGTCACCGCCGACTCTGGTAGCCTGAGCATGACCGAAGACAAGCGCCACCTGGTTTTGAAACTATACAAGGGAGCCTGGTATGAGCAGATGAGCGGTGCCAATGGCGTGAAAGGCTTGAGTAGCGACATGTACCGCCGCGAGACCTTCCACGACAAGGAAATCTTGATACCGTACGATGCCAATTTCACCCGCATGGACGACGAAGCCATGCGATCGCAATATGTGGGCAAGAATATCACCGAGTTGCAACAGAGTATCGACTCCATCAGTTGCAAAGTGGACTCGGCTGCCACGCTCATTCTCGAACACATTCGCCGTCAGCCCATCTGTGGCGTGCAACAAGAGCGGGTTGTGATTAACGACGGGAAATCCACCGTTGAGCCCGTAAAGGAGGTGAAACTTGATAAGCCGGTAGATATCAATGAATTGTTAAAAAGTCTATCAGAATCTGAGCAACAACATCTCATCAACCAAGCGATTATGCGCTCGACAACCCAGATGCAGGATATGCAATTCCAGGGCTATACTATCAACGATGATAATTACATCATGAGGCGTCATGAGATAGAGCTGTTGAAGAAGTTTACCCTCTCGCTGGCCTGCCTCATCTTTTTCTTCATCGGAGCGCCCCTTGGAGCGATTGTCCGCAAGGGTGGCTTGGGAATGCCTGTCGTGATCTCGGTTATCCTGTTTATCATCTACTACATTATCGATAACATGGGCTACAAACTGGCCCGTGATGGCCGCTGGGTAGTATGGCAGGGCATTTGGCTCAGTTCTGCAGTGTTGTTACCATTAGGCATCTTCTTGACCAAGAAAGCCGTCAACGATTCTGCCGTCTTCAATCCTGACGTATGGCTCAACTTCTTGCGCCGCTTCACTGGATTGCACCAGACGCGTAAACTGGCCGCTAAGGAAGTGATTATTAACGAGGTGGAAACCGCAGAGGCCCTTACCCGCATCAACCAATTGAGGACATCTTGCCAGCAGTTCCTCGACACCTATCCTAGCCGACAGGGTTATATCGAGTACTGGCAACAAGGAATGAACAAAGCCACCGTCAAGGCTCTTGCCGAGCAAGTTGACAGCGTGGTGGACTACCTCTCCAACTCCCGCGACCAGATGGTGCTGAACAAGGCCATGGACTATCCCGTGATCCGCCAGTTGCTCACTTATTACCCATGCCAAAACAAAAATATTGGCACCGTCCTGGCTGCATTGTTCCCCATTGGCTTGCCCGTGTGGCTTGTGGGCATGAGACATCAGCAGAACCTCAAGCGTGACGTGCGGCTCACAATCAAGACGTGTGACCAGTTGGTTGCCATCTTCAATGGCGAATATAATCGCGAAATGGAATATAATGACACAATCATAAAAACTAATGACTAAAAAACCAAACATGGAAGAATTCAAACTGAATACCATAGACGAGGCCGTAGAACAGTTACAACGTGGCGAATTTGTCATCGTTGTTGACGATGAAGATCGTGAGAACGAGGGCGACTTTATCATTGCCGCCGAAAAGATCACCGAGGAAAAAGTCAACTTCATGCTGCGCGAGGGGCGTGGCGTGTTGTGTGCTCCCATAACCCTGGAGCGTTGTCACGAACTGGAACTGAACATGCAGGTTGATGACAACACGTCGATGCTGGGAACTCCGTTCACTGTGACGGTTGACCTGCTGGACGGTTGCACGACTGGCGTGTCGATGCACGACCGTGCGATGACAATTCGCGCCCTGGCTAATCCTCATAGCAAACCCCAGGACTTTGGCCGTCCAGGGCACATCAACCCGCTGCGTGCCGTCGACAAGGGCGTGCTCAAACGCGCTGGCCACACCGAGGCATCGATTGACCTGATGCGTATCGCTGGCCTCTACCCCGCCGCTGCCCTTATCGAGATCATCAATCCCGATGGCACCATGGCACGACTCCCCCAGCTCAAGGAGGTGGCCAAAAGGTTCAATATGCCCATCATTTCCATCAAGGACCTTATTGCTTACCGCCTGCGCACCGAGAAGGTGGTGGAAGTCGGTGAAGAAGTCGACCTGCCCACACAATACGGTCATTTCAGGCTCATTCCCTTCAGGCAGATTAATAACGGTCTGGAGCACATCGCCCTCATCAAGGGTGAGTGGAAGCCTGATGAGCCCATTCTTGTGCGTGTTCACTCATCGTGCGCGACAGGAGACATCTTCGGGTCGATGCGTTGTGAGTGTGGCGAACAGCTGCACATGGCGATGCGCAAAATCGAGGAAGAAGGCAAGGGCGTTCTCGTGTACATGAACCAGGAAGGTCGCGGCATCGGTCTGATGAACAAGATCAAGGCCTATAAGCTGCAACAACAGGGCTATGACACGGTGGATGCCAATGTTCACTTGGGCTTCAAGCCTGACGAGCGGGATTATGGTGTTGGCGCTAACATCCTGCGCATCCTGGGTGTGACCAAGATGCGGCTGATGACCAACAATCCCATCAAGCGCGTGGGACTCGAGAGTTACGGACTTGAAGTGGTAGAAAATGTGCCTATTGAAATCAAGCCCAACCGCTATAACGAGTTCTACATGCACACCAAGAAGACCCGCATGGGTCACGACTTGCATCAAGTGGATTGACACTCAAAGAGCAAGATGCGGAATGTTGAGGAAATAAGGGCTTTTGTAGAACGGGAAATCGTTCCCCGTTACGACGCCTTTGATGCCGGGCACAGCCGCGACCATGTCCATACTGTCATGACGCAGGCCATGGAGCTTGCAACGCATTATCCCAAGGTGGACCGTTGCATCCTGCTTGTTGCTGCAGCCTATCATGACCTGGGGCTGGTGAATGGGCGTGAGCATCACCACACCGACGGCGCCCGCATCGTTCGCGAGGACGAGCGCCTGCACCAATGGTTCGACGATGAAGAAATCAACCTCATAGCCGATGCCGCTGAGGACCACCGAGCCTCGAGCGACCATGAGCCACGCACCATCTATGGCCGCATTGTTGCCGAGGCCGACCGCATCATCGATGGCGAGACCATCGTGCGCCGTGCCCTGCAATATGGCATGAAGCATGAGCCCGGATTGGACCGCGAGGGGCAGTACCGCCGCCTGATGGAGCACATGCGCGAGAAATATGACTACGGTGGCTACCTCAAACTTTGGATTCCCTATGGCAGCAATGCCACACGTCTGGAAGAATTCAGGAAGACACTGGCTAATGAGACCGCATTCCGTGAACTATTTGACCGAGTTTTTGACACACTACACTAGACAATCATAATATTCTACAGCAATGAAAAAAATCTTTACACCTTTATTTGGGCTACTCGTTGTCATCTCGACATGGGCCGATATTCCACATGGATACTACACTAACGCCATAGGCAAACATGATGAGGGGCTAATGACAGCCCTGGAAGGTATCATTTACACCCACACTCTGTTGTCTTACGATTACATGTGGAAAGCCTATGATTTCACCGACTTGGGCAGTGACGGCTATTACATTGACATGTACTCCACCTGCAAGTACAACAGTTCGTCGCCTCATGTGGGTGGAGCGTCCTACGTTGGCCAGGGCATTAATCGCGAGCACTCATTCCCCAAGAGTTGGTTTGGTGGAGAAGTGGATCCCATGTTTACCGACCTCACGATGCTCATCCCCACCGATGCCTTTGTGAACCAGCGTCGCAGCAATAACCCGTATGGCGTGTGCGCTGGTGGCATAACCTACACTAACGATGACCTGGGTGTGACGATGCTGGGCAAACTGGGCACCAGCACCTATAATGGTTACACAGAGACCGTATTTGAGCCCGATGATGAGTACAAGGGTGACTTTGCACGCATCTATTTCTACATGGTCACCTGCTACAAGAGCGTGGTTGGTACTTGGCCCGGCTGTGGTCAGTTGGATTATGCCAGCAACGGCTACAAAGCCTTCTCGGACTGGTCATTGCGACTGCTGATGGAGTGGCACCGTGCCGACCCCGTGAGTCAAAAGGAAATTAGCCGCAACGAGGCCGTGTATGACAAACAGGGCAACCGAAATCCCTTTATTGACCACCCCGAATTGGCCGAGTACATTTGGGGAACGAAGCAAAACTCTGATTGGACTGGAGAGGACGAACCCGTTGACCCCTTCGACAAAGAAGTGCCTGTCATGCAGCCTGTTGACACGACGGCAATTGCCGCTACAGCCTTCCGCGCCGATTGGACAGCTGTGGAAAATGTGTCGAGCTATACCCTTAAGGTTAACCGCGTTGAACAATCAGATGTTACTCTGATGATGTCCGAGAGCTTCGAAAATGTGATTTCCGACGTTGATGGTAACAAAGATATCGCTTCAATGCTCGACAGTTACACGGACAATCCTGGCTGGACAGGCTATAAAGTCTATTTGGCGGCCAATAACGGACTAAAAGTGGGTACTAGCACTGCTGTCGGTTATCTCACCACCCCCACCCTTGATCTCGGTGAAACTGTTACCATCGTGTTCAACGCCAAGAACTGGATTAATTCCAATGGCGTTGGTGACGGAAGTTCGGTTATCGTGTCGTGTGGCGACGTGAGCAAGACGGTCACACTCAGTGACACACCCAATGATTATACCGTAGTCCTGAATGGCTGCACCGAGAGTAATATCAAATTCTCGATGACTGCAGTAAAGAAGCGCTTCTATATTTATAATGTGGACGTCTATAACGGTGACTTGACGGCCAAGGCACCCCGACGCGCTATTGTTGAGGAAGGTGATTCAACGTGGCGAAGCGTGAGCGGTATCACCGATAGCTGCTACACCGTGCAGGCACTTGCTGGCGGTCTATATGAATACATGGTCAAGGCCATCTATACCGACGGCACCGAGAGTGTCTGGTCCAACATTGAGCACGTGACCCTTACTGGCAGTGGCGATGAACCGCTCTATGGCGACGTGAACGGCGATGGCGAGGTAAGCATTGCCGACGTTTCGGCACTGATTGACTATCTGCTTGGCTTGCACGCCGAGGACTTCGACCAAGAAACTGCCGATGTGAACCGTGATGGCGAAGTGACTATTGCTGATGTTTCGGCACTGATTGATTTGTTGTTAGGCCTTCCCGGCATGTAGAGCTTGGAACAACACAAGCAATAGCGTGGCACGCTACCCGAAGCAAATATCGGGTAGCGTGTCACAGTTTTTGGCATGGCTGGCATGGTGTTTGCTATTGAATAATGGATTTTAACACTAATAGAAACAAAAAAGGAATAATATAATAATGATACACAACCAGCACCAAATGCAAGAAAAGTACTGGAGGCAAGACGTTTCTGTGCCCAAGGCGGGTGCAGACTTTCCTGATGAGGAAGATGAAGAGGATGAGGAATTGCCTGGTGGAGGTGGTTACACCGGCGATGCAGGCAGCGACAATCCGTCCTATAGGGAGACACGTCAGCGACGAAATGTCAGTCGGGGTGACAATTCTGCCACTCCAGTCATCGATAAATATGGCAAGGACATTACACGCGAGGCCGCCGAGGGTCGTCTAGACCCCGTGGTGGGCCGTGAAACTGAAATCGAGCGACTGGCTCAGATCTTGAGCCGCCGCAAGAAGAATAACCCCGTTATGATTGGCGAGCCCGGTGTGGGCAAGAGCGCCATCATCGAGGGGTTGGCCAAGCGCATCGTTGAGCGCAAGGTGGCTCGCACCCTGCTCGACAAGCGCATTGTCTCGCTCGACATGGCCGCTATCGTGGCTGGCACCAAGTATCGTGGCCAATTTGAGGAGCGCCTCAAGGCTGTCATCGACGAGGTGAGCGCCAACAAGAACGTGATTATGTTCATCGATGAGATCCACAACATCGTCGGTGCAGGAAATGCTAGCGGATCGATGGATGCCGCGAACCTGCTGAAACCGGCCCTGGCGCGCGGTGAATTCCAGTGCATTGGGGCCACCACACTCGACGAGTACCGCAAGAGCATCGAGAAGGACGGCGCTCTGGAACGCCGTTTCCAGAAAGTCCTTGTCGAGCCTACCACCCCCGAGCAGACGCTCGAAATCCTGCACAACATCAAGGAGATGTATGAGAAGCACCACGGCGTGAATTACACCGACGAGGCCCTGCGTGCATGCGTCACACTTACCGACCGTTACATCAGCGACCGCTTCTTCCCCGACAAAGCCATTGACGCCATGGACGAGGCAGGCTCGCGCGTACATATTACCAAGGTGGATACTCCCAAGGAGATTGAGAAACTTGAGGAGCTCATTGTTGAAGCCCAGGAAAACAAATTCAAGGCCGTTCAGGCCCAGAACTTTGAGAGCGCTGCCAACTATCGTGACCAGCAAGAAAAGCTCAAGAAGGAATTGCAGGCCGCAAAGGAACAGTGGGAGCAAGAACTCGACAGCCGTCGCGTGACGGTTAACGAGACCCATATCGCCGAGGTCGTCGCCATGATGACAGGTGTTCCGGCCCAGCGCATTGCCCAGAGTGAGGGTATCCGTCTGTTGGGCATGACCGATGAACTGAAGAAACAGGTTATTGGCCAGGACGAGGCCATCGATAAGATTGCCCGCAGCATTCGCCGCAATCGTGCGGGACTGCGTGACCCCAAGCGCCCCATCGGCTCCTTCATGTTTTTGGGTCCGACTGGCGTCGGCAAAACCCTACTCGCCAAGAAGTTGGCCGAATTTCTCTTTAACTCGGCCGATGCGCTCATCCGTGTCGATATGAGTGAATATATGGAGAAATTCAACGTTTCGAGGCTCGTGGGCGCGCCTCCAGGCTATGTGGGCTATGAGGAGGGCGGCCAGTTGACCGAGAAAGTGCGCCGTCACCCTTACAGTGTCGTGCTGCTTGACGAGATTGAGAAGGCACACCCCGATGTGTTCAACATGATGCTGCAGGTGCTCGACGAGGGTAATCTGACTGACGGTCTGGGCCGCAAGGTCGATTTCAAGAACACCATCATCATTATGACCTCCAACATCGGTACCCGTGAGTTGAAGGACTTTGGCGCCGGTGTGGGCTTTAACACCAACGAACTGACCAAGGAACGTAGCGACTCGGTCATCCGTAAGGCCCTGAACCGCAAATTCTCGCCTGAGTTCCTGAACCGTGTGGACGACATTGTCACCTTCGGCTCGCTTAACCACGACTGCATCCTCAAGATTGTCGATATCGAGCTTGCCACATTCTACAAGCGTGTTGAGGAGAATGGCTTGAAACTCGAAATCACCGATGCAGCCAAGAATCTTGTCGCTGATCACGGCTTCGACATCCAGTATGGCGCCCGCCCGTTGAAGCGCGCCATCCAGAGCGAAATCGAAGACCCGCTGAGCGAGATGCTCCTGCGCGAGGAGGCTAGCAGTGGCGACACAATCGTCATCGATGCTGAAGACGGCAAAATCACCACCAGCATCAAGAAGGCTTAGGCTGCAACACATCAACCCATATTACAAAAGTCCAGATTGAAGCGTACTTCAACTTGGACTTTAATTTTTATATCACAAATCGATGGAAATCAAGTATTTTTAATACTAATAAATAGATTGAATGATTTCTTGATGATGATTTGAGCACATTGTTAGTTGCGATAATGAGCGAAATTTCTTAACTTTGCGCAATACAACATAATTAGTGACTTGACATGCTACAAGATCTTTATCTTCAAATTAATAGCCCTGATGTTAATCTCCCAGGGGCGGTGGCTAAGTTGTTGCTTAGCATGCTGCTGGGAGCCATTATCGGTATCGAGCGACGCCGCAAGGGGCAAATAGCAGGCCTTCGCACCTTTGCGCTGATTTCAATGGGCGCTACCCTGGCCATGCTCATCTCCATCTATATCCCACAGGTCTATCTTGGCCTCAAGAACGGCGACCCTGGACGCATAGCGGCCCAGGTGGTCAGTGGTGTGGGCTTCCTAGGTGCCGGTGCCATTATCCAGATGAAAGGCTCGGTGCGAGGACTCACCACGGCGGCCGGCATCTGGATGACCGCATGTATTGGGCTGGCTGTCGGTGCAGGAATGTATCTCATCAGCATCATTGCCACCCTGCTCATCATCTTTATTCTTCTCAATATAGAGCGCATCGAGCAACGCCACAATTTCCTGTGGGAATCAAAGATCATCCGGGTCAAGGTGCATGGCGTCCTCAGTGATATCCAACCCCTGCGCGCTATCCTCAAGGCCAACGATGTGCACATCAGCGACGAGTTCATCAAGTATGACTACGAAGATGGCTTCACTATTGTTAACTTCATGGTGCGCAGTACAAGCCGTGTCAACGTGCCCGCCATGTTTGACGACATCAAGCAGCACACCGACCCAATATCAATCACAATAACCAACGAAATGAATCTGTAATCCGCTTTTTAGCTGACAGCAAATAATGGAAACACTCGATATCAATAGTCTAATCAGCGACTTGGCGCTTATCCTAATACTTGGGGCTGTGGCAACTGTTGTGTTCAAGATGCTCAAGCAACCGGTTGTGCTTGGCTATATAGTGGCTGGTTTTCTTGCCAGTCCTCACTTCTCGCTGCTGCCATCGGTGGCTGTAGAGGCCAACATCGAATTTTGGGCCCAAATCGGCATCATTGTTCTGCTGTTCTCGTTGGGACTGGAGTTCAGTTTCAAGAAACTGGTGGACGTGGGCGGATCGGCTATTCTCACGGCGCTCATCATCGTGTTGGGCATGATGAGCCTGGGGTTTGTCGTGGGGGGCTTTTTGGGCTATGGCCTGGTCAACTGCCTCTTCCTGGGCGGCATGATTTCCATGTCATCGACCACTATCATCATCAAGGCATTAACCGACCTGAACATGCGTCAACGCCGTTTTGTCCCCATGACCTTTGCCGTGCTCATTGTCGAGGATCTGTTTGCCGTCGTCATGATGGTGATCTTGTCCTCTATCGCCTTGAACAACAGCGTAAAGGGCGGTGAAATGGTCGGCAGCATCCTCAAGCTGTCATTCTTCCTGATCATGTGGTTCACAGTGGGCATTTTCATCATTCCCACCCTGTTCAAGCGCTTCAAGCGATACATCAGCGACGAGCAGATGCTCATCATCGCCATGGGCTTATGTTTTGCCATGGTGCTGTTTTCGATCAACACGGGGTTCTCGGCGGCGTTGGGTGCCTTTGTCATGGGTTCAATTCTTGCTGGCACCATCGAGGCCGAACGCATCGAGCGTCTGATTTCACCCGTTAAGGACCTCTTTGGCGCCGTGTTCTTCATTTCGGTTGGCATGATGGTCAATCCCACAGTGATGACCAATCACTGGAGCGTCATCGCCCTGCTGGCAGTAGTGGTTATTGTGGGCATGATCTTGTTTGGCACCTTCGGCATGTTGGCTACAGGTCAGCCGCTCAAGTTGGCCATGGAATCGGGGTTCTCATTAACCCAAATCGGTGAATTCTCGTTCATCATCGCCACCCTGGGTACCAGCCTGGGCGTGCTCGACAAGAGCATCTACCCCATCATCGTTGCTGTGTCAGTAATCACGACGTTTACCACCCCATTTTTCATCAAACAGGCCATTCCATGCTATAATGCGCTCTACAAGGTTCTGCCCAAGAGCTGGACACGCCTGCTCAACGGCTATAGCCACGATGCCAGCGAGAGCGAGGGCAGTGACACCCTGCAGTTGTGGCGTTCCATCATTTCACGCTACCTGGTGCGGCTCATTATCTATTCGGTTGTCATCATAACGCTCATTATTGTGAGCAGGAGCTACCTCATGCCGTTGCTGTTCAAGTATATCGGCGAGAACATTTGGGGGCGCCTGGCTTGTGCGGCATCCACGCTCATCATTGTAGGGCCGTTCATCGTGTCTATCATCATGCCATCGGCCAAGCGTTCTGAGCAAATCCTGTTGTTGGAGAATTCAGGCCGAGTGTCCTATGTCCCCATTGTCGTCATGGTGCTCATCAGCACCATCTTGTCGTCGGTGTATGTTGCCGTCATCCTGCAGGCCATCTATCCCAGCGCCAATGCGGTTATTGCGGCCGTGCTGCTGGTCTTTGGCACCTCGATTGCGATTGCTGCGTTCCCCACCCCGTTCAAGAAGCGCCTGTCACAGATCGAGAAACGCTTCATCAACAACATCAACGAGCGTGAGAACCGCCGAACGGGACACGAGAACAACCTGGTGAGCGATCTGCACCTGGCCTACATGACCGTCGGGCACGATTGCCCCTTCATCGGCGAGCGTTTGCGCAATTTGGACCTGCGTTCACGCTATGGCGTGAATATTGTAAACATCCAGCGTGCCGGCAAGCAACATCCAGTGCCCACTGGAGATATGCGCATTTTCCCGGGCGACATTCTGGGCGTCATCGCCACTGAGGAGCAGATCCAGCAGCTCCTGCCACTGGTCGAAGCTCAAAGCAAGCCTGCAGAAGAGTCGCCCACGGATGTGAAGTTCGTCCACTTCGCCATCAGCATGAACTCTCCCATCATCGGCATCACGCTCGAGAAGAGCCACCTGCGCGAGGATTATGGCGCGCTGCTGGTTGCCGTGCAACGCGGCGAGGACAACTACATCTCCCCCACTCCCGACCTCACCTTCCATGATGGCGACATCTTGTGGATTGTAGGCGACCCCAAGCAACTCGCCCGCCTCAAGTAAGCACGCCAACTTCATTACTAATACAAGACGAGACAATATGAAGGGAAGACAATAAGTACAATAATCACAAAACTATGTAACCCGCTACATGAAGATCGAAACATTGATAACGTTTCTATTCAGTCCACCATTACTCACACTAAGGCGTTTGGGATATTTACATTGACAACACTGATGATTAAAAGAGATTTTAGTGTTGTCCAGATATGTCATAATTATCAAAGGAGTGAAGTGACCCCAAAAAGTTGGACGGGTTAAACATTATTGATTTAAGAGTAAAGAGTTCGGTATTGCACCGGGCTCTTTCCTTTTAACCGTGATTTG
>CACYGX010000018.1:1665-64740 GCA_902774055.1 uncultured Bacteroidales bacterium | reverse complement strand
TGCCGTCCGAAAACGCCAGCGGAAGGTACAATAACAGCTTCAATATAAACTATCTCATACCACACCAAATCGCTGGCAGTAGTAGAAAAATGTGCCGATACTGATGTGGCAAGCTGACCAGCGATCTCTCAATGCCCATTTATCGTAGCCCAGCCTTAGGGTGTTGTATTCGTCGTTGTCTCCCACAACCAGGCAAGTATAGACTTTAGGATGTCCTTGTCTATGAGAGTTGAGTAGAAGCACGGTTCGACTTTGCGGCGCAGTGCTGACATGAAGTGGCTTTTAGTCCACTCGTTGTCTGGAAGGTCTTTGAATACCCATTCAGCGATAATCTTCTCTGCGAGCTGCTTGTATTGTTCCGGTGGTATTCCACAACTCTTGCATGCAAGCTCGATGTTAGAGTCTACCATCACTTCTTGTTCAAACCACTCTCGTGCGTGCACGCGCGAATCGTCGTCGATGTTGTTCTTCTTGTTTTTTCTAACATATAATGTGTACCACGGTACTCATTTGGAGGGGGAGATATTATGGTCTATAGTTAAAAAAGAGGAAATAGGAAAGATTATTGTATAAAATAAAATGCGAATTAAAGATTTTTATTATTTTTGTGACTGCTAATGTTGGCCCAGATAATTACAAGACAATATGAAACTAGCAAATAGTTCTTTTGAAAGAATTGCTAATGCAATAAAGGACGCAATGACTTCGAAACCATGGGTTTTTCTTATGAATCGTTATTCATTTAGAGATGACGTGATGAAAGATGGTCATCTTCCTCAACTGAATAATAATGGCTTAAATACTTCTAAGTCTCAGTATTTAACCGATCGTCTTTCAAGATTAAATGACAAAGATGATTTACGTAAGTTATTAGAGGAAGTAGCTAATGATCATCCAGACTACGTTGATGCGATAAATCAGATTATTTCTGAAGATGGTTATCGTCTGGCTGAAAATGATGGAAAATACATAATAGAAGGCGTGGTTGTTGACGAACAGCCTAAAGTTGACAATACTGCAGCTTTTATGGATTGTCAAAAAAAGATTATTGATACTCTTGATGATGCAAAAGTATCTATTAGAGTTGCAATCGCATGGTTTACTAATCAGGCGATTGCAGATAAGTTGATAGAAAAACATAAAGCTGGTGTTGATGTGGGTGTTTTGATCTATGATGACCATATCAATGGCAAATTTGGAGTGAATTTGAATGATGTTCCATGCAAATTTGTAAAAGCCTCTAGAGGCGGGAAAATGCACCACAAGTTCTGCGTAATTGACAATCAAACTGTTATAACAGGTTCTTATAATTGGTCAACAAATGCGGAATTTAAGAATGATGAAAATGTGCTTATTAGCAGAAATGCTAATGAGACAGCTACACAATATTCTTTAGAATACAATAGATTGAACAAAGACTAAATAAGTACAAAAAATAGGTATGAAACTATTAGAAATTTTATCAAGGACACGACTTCAAGTGTTTTCATTCCCTAAAGATGGTTCAAAGAATATGCCAACAGGTGCTGGTTGTGGTTTTTTTCTGAAATATAGGAATAAACATGTGTTTGTTACGGCAGACCATGTTATCCATCCTATCGATCATACAAAAAAAATGCGCTTATCAGATGGATACGATATAGTTATTGTAAATAATGTTGTAGAGAAAGATGCTAATGGAGTCTCAATTCCCATCTGTACACCTATAGGCAATTTATATTATTTTGAACAAGCAAGAGTAGTTGGAAATAAAGAAGTTGATTTGACGAAATTATTCTTTGGCGCTCAGCCTTTTGATGTTTCTTTCTCTTTTCTTGGAGAAGATAGATTCACAAAGCCATTCAAGAATGAGGGATTTCGTTTACAGGATGGTACTATTATTCCTGGTGGTATGAACATGATGCCAATACCATCAGAAAGAATTGTGGAACCTGAGGCTTCAAAATCATATATCGTATGGGGTAATGTTAAGTATCGAATAAATCCAATTGATAACAAAACATTATTGTGGGAACCAATAATTCATGAAGACCTAGAATATTTAGGTGAAGCAGGAGATTACTATTGCTTCCATCCATCAAAACAGATTAATCCCGGTGAATGGCATGGAATAAGTGGAGGACCTTTTTTTGATACGGAAGGTAATCTGATTGGCATTTTATGCGGTGGTAATACAAATAATAACATCATATATGTTCTGAAGATGTCTCGTGTTTTGACACTGATTGATACTACTTTAAAAATTGAAGAAATTGAAAATCAGTCAAACAAATAATAAATGTGTCCACTTGATTGACCTAATTTATATGTCATCAATATCTTTATAATTATCAAACAAATAGATGGGCAGGTGGTCGTAGTTGCCACATTTCACATTCTCAACACAAAACGACCTTCTGCTGCCGTCCGAAAACGCCAGCGGAAGGTACAATAACAGCTTCAATATAAACTATCTCATACCACACCAAATCTCTGGCAATAGTAGAAGAACGTGCCTATGCTATAGCCATTGGAGCAGGAACGCAGGAAACTCGAGAATTTCTGATCTGTCTCCCTGGGTTTATACTTTGGGCTTTGGCGACTGACAATATGAAAGTATTCCCGTCCTCCTTCGCCCAGTGTCGCCAACGAAAAACCGATTGCGATCCAATCCTCATAGTTGTCGGTCATGTCGATCTTTCGCAACTCGATCTCTTTGCTGGCCTGGTATACTCGCTCGTCGGTATCATCAGCGAAACCATTTCGCTGCCACGACTGCCATTGCGGCTGCCTGGGCTCATTATAGACACCAGTGTATGCGACAGCGTCCTCATTAACATAGGGTGCTTCATCATAACTGAGGCAGCGCAACCTGCACACGTCGCTGCAATTGTGGTCAATGGTGATGCCGATTCCCGCAAACTCCTCTTCCAGTTGCAAAAACTGGCGTTTGTGCAACTTGGGATACTTCAAGGGAATGATGACGAAGTAACCTTTTCCGCCTACGGAATGGGCGGCATAAAGCACTTCTTCGAACCGGCTTAGCACGTTCTCGATGAGGAGGTCAAAGTCTGGAACCTCCAGATTGTCCTTCGAGTCGATATCAACGCAGATCAGTCCACTGTGTTCAGCGAGATTCTCTGCTTTTCTCGTTCCGACGAACACGCCGCTAATGGTGGCATGAGGCAGGGCGTTCTTGAAATGTTTCTGCTCCTGCTTGCTGGAACAGGCACGCAGCCTCATGATCTGCTCCTTGTGCTGCTCACTCATGTCAAACAGGAATTCCCGCAACGTGATGTTGCGAGGTTCCTTGTCGAACACTCCGTTGAAGCAGCTGATGAACTTATCCAAATACAATTGTTTTTGCTCGTCTTGCATAATTTTTTTATTGAAAAGTTAACAACAAATTATAGTGTATCATATTGAAATACAGCAAGTAACGAGTTAACTTTGATTTAACTTTTCAGTCTTAAGTTATTTTGAGAAAAAGTTAACTATTTCACAAATTCACTCCATCTAACTTGCTGATAATCAATATCCATTTTCATAAAAAGTTAACTCCAAATCGTTGCAAAACGATTGTATTTCAATGCATTGGAACACATTTGGAGTTAACTTTATAGTGCCTAGATTTCAAGGCATTCCCTTACCCTTCATGACCTTTGAAATATAGCTTGGTTGCTTGCTAATCCCTTTTGCAAAATATGTGGGATGGGTAATCGTCACACGCTTGCTGAATTCGTAGATGATTTGCTCTTGGGTTAGTCGACCCCATGATAGCGGCGTTACACCATTGATACGATTATAGACAGCAAAAGCACTTTTCTCGAAGTATTTCATACATCTTATGGCATACTCCATTGCTTGTGCTGAAATGTAATTGAAGTCATAGGGATAGCGCGGGTTGACCATCTCCATCACGTGGACAATGCCTGCAAGACGTTGACACTGGATCTGGAGTTTGCTATAGATAGAAAGAATATAACCATCATCGGTGTTCTCTTCTTTCAGTTCTTGCAGATGGTCATGAAACTCATTGTACAGTTGCATGCAGGGCTCCGAGAATCGGATAATCTCAAAAGTGTTATAGTCACGAATGTAAATGTTCCGGATGAAGGCCTCCCATGCCTGCATAATGTCCTCATTAAAGTGGAACTCATGACGACGTGGGAACTCCACAATATTGGGCATAGTGAAGGAGATGCGTTGATTCAAGCCATTGTTTCGGAACATTTCACTACCAAAGGTTGCGTCCAGCAGTTGTGGCTGGAGATCACCAATGATGACCATGAAGGGATCTGGAATAACTATTGGCTCTGGGTCTGTCTTGCGGTTCACGATAATCTGATTACCGTCGTACAGGTTTATCACCCTGGCAATTGATCCGCTCTTTGTGTATCGATCAAGGTCATCAAAGAAACCTTTGATTTCAGGATGATGATCCAAAGCTCCAGTTCTGCTTGTTTTAAGCACTTGGGTTCTCGCCTCATCAGTCGTGTCATTAATAAGCAACTGATCATACAATGGTGGATGTGCTTCGTCGCGATCTTTATCTGCTTTCCAGGCGGCGTATGAGAGTTTAAAGGCCTCATAGTTCTCCTGGTTGATATGAGCTAACGGCTCAAGAACCCTCTTGACAGGGGCTGTCTTATTCATGCCGCTATTGGCCACATTCACAAACCATAGCATAAGCGGGTTAGTGTAGACACCGTCAAAGGTCTTGACACGGCGCCCGACGGCAGTTGCCGAAGCTGCTATGGCAGCAACCGTCGGGAACTCCATTGGGCAGCAATAGCACCGCACAACCTCTTTGATGAGCGCTTGGACAACCTCAGGCAAGCCATCGATGGGCAGTTCCGCCTCCTCGTGGAGGCGAGACTTACCCATCTGCGGTTGATTAGACTTACGGTCCATAGCACATTACATTCTGCAGCCAGCCAGGTGTTCAATGTCGCTCTTCCGGTAACGGCGTTTACCACCGATCTCCACCTTCTTGAGGATGCCGCTTTTATCCCAACGGTAGAGCGTCATCTTGGAAACAGCCAGCAGACGCGCTGCCTCCTCAACAGTTAGCAACTGGTCGCCTGACGCAGCGGCTTCGGCTTCGATCATAGCGATGGACTTTGCGCCGATGAGAATCTCCTGCGCGAACTTCTTCAGATCCTCCAGTGAGACTTGAAGGATAACATTGTTGTTTTGATTATCAAACATAGTCGATACATTTTTTAAATTTAAAATACTCATTTATCAAAGCCGTCTCACTCGGTAGGCCATCTACTGCAGACGGGCGTTCACATCTACTACGTCTTTGGTAGGTTGGCGCCTCCAGTGCGTTGTCAAATGTGACGCTGCAAAAGTAGGCTGTCACAGTGGCTCAATAAAAGACACGTTTTTCTTATAGGTATTTAATGCTCCCATATGAAATAATCTTATTAACTTTGCATCATTGAATTACATTTCGAAAAAATGTGATATAATACAATAGTCAAAATGTTAACATTTGCTAATCGATTCAGTACCGATGATGATTGCTACCGATTCCTGTCTGAAATCAAATGGCCAGATGGGGAATTCGTATGCGCTAAATGTGGCAACACAACCTATCATAAAGGACGATCTCCATACTCACGCAGATGCAACCGCTGTAAGTATGATGAGAGCGTGACCAGCGGAACCATGTTCAACAGATTGAAGTTACCGATTCTCGCTGCGTTCAGTATCGTTTATAAGATGGCTACAACTGGAACAGGCAATTCGTCGATACTGCTTGCCAAAGAACTCGGCATGCAACAGAAGACCTGTCTCGCTTTCAAACACAAGGTCCAACAAGCTATGGGAACCATGCAACAGAAACGACTAACGGGAACTGTAGCGGTTGGCATATACAACATCTACAAAACCCATTCTCAATACTACTGGTATAAAAACAAAGAACAATATATTGCCATAGGAATAGAAGAGAAGGGCAAAGAACCAGGTAGAGCATTTGCTAAAACAGTTGAGGAGGATAAACAAACCGCTCTCATTCCGTTCATCGAATGTTACATTCATCCAAGTGCACACTTACTGGCAATCGAACAACGCGGTTACAAAAGTATGATGATGAGAAAATACAAGAACATTGCCTTTTTCGCCGGAATTACTATACTGACTAAACATCTCGAAAACATTCGGGAATGGGTAAAGGAAGAATGTGGTCATTTTTCTAACGACAATTTGCAAGGTTTTCTGAATGAGTTCCACTTTAGATTTAACCGCCAACGAAATGACTGGAGAAATTTTGATAGCCTCATACGAATCATGGCTAAACGGGAAAAGTGAGCAACTAATATATCCAGATAAAGACAAAGAATAGCTACTGCGATGATTGGAAAATATCTCATCAAATCACTTGCATTGTCATACATCAGAATATCCCCATTTGAAAGATTATCATTGGAGAAAAATACTCTGAAATAGTGTCACATATGGGGGTTTATATGGGGAAATTACAAAAGAGAAGTGCGGCAACTTGTTGTTGACCAACTCATTACCGCACTTTCAAGGTGACCCCGGTGGGACTCGAACCCACGACCCATTGATTAAGAGTCAATTGCTCTACCAACTGAGCTACGGAGTCATCGTTTGTTCAATTGCGACTGCAAAGGTACTGCTTTTTTCCGAACCACCAACATTTTTGGCGATTTTTTTTGAAAAAAAGTGATTTTTTTGCTTCAAACCCTCCAAAAATGCCTATTTTTGTGGAAAATAACCCTTAATAAACCAACCAAAATGGAGAAAAGATATGACTTTGATCGCGTGATAGACCGCCGTGGAACGGGCTGTGTGATGGTTGACCGATGCAAGGATATGTTCGGGCGCGAGGACGTGCTTCCCTTGTGGGTCGCCGACATGGGGTTTGCTGCATGTCACGACATTACTCGGGCGCTTGCCGACCGCATCACTGAGCATCCCATCTATGGCTACAGCGTGCCGCTGGAGGACTACTGGCAGTCGATCATCGATTGGCAACATGAGCGCAACGGGCTGGATTTCACCCAAGAAGAGGCCTGCTTTATTGGCGGCATCGTCAACGGATTCGGTCTCGTGCTGAACCACTTTACTCGCCCTGGCGACAGAATCGTCATCCAGGAGCCGGTGTACCACCCCTTCAGGATGCTCATCACGGGCAACGACCGCATGGTGGTCAACAACGCCCTGAAGCGCACAGCCGACGGATTCTACGAAATGGATCTTGAAGGCTTGGAGCACATTTTCAAGACCGAGCGACCCAAGTTGATGGTGCTGTGCAACCCTCACAACCCCATCGGGATTGCCTGGCCCGCCGACGTGCAGCGCGAAGTGGCAAGGCTAGCAAGGAAGTATGAGGTGGTTGTCTTTAGCGACGAGATCCATGGCGACCTGATGCTTAAGGGGCACCACCACACGTCGTTCCTCACCGTGAGCGACGATGCACGCGCCGTTGGCGTGGCGATGGGCGCTCCGAGCAAGACTTTTAATATTGCGGGCATCGTGAGCTCGTGGTGCGTCATCAAGAATCCCGACCTGAGAAGGCCCTTCTTCCATCATCTGGAGGCCAACGAGCAGTGCTCCCCCAACTTCCTGTCGATGACCGCAACGCGCGCGGCCTACCGTCACGGCAGTGAGTGGCTCAGCCAGTGCTTGGAATATATTGAGGGCAACATTGACATTGTAGCGGACTATTGCCGCGAGCACATCCCCGGCATCACGGCCATCAAGCCGCAGGCGTCGTTCCTCGTGTGGCTCGACTGCACTGGGCTGGGGCTGTCACATGACGCGCTCATCGACCTGTTCGTCAACAAGGCACGACTCGGCCTCAACGACGGAGCGATGTTCGGCAAGTCGGGCAGCGGTTTCATGCGTCTCAACGTCGCTGTTCCCCGCTCCATCCTCTTGCAAGCCATGAAACAACTCGCCGACGCCGTTTCGACAATAACAACACGTTAATAAAACAACACGTTAAAAAATACAACAATAAATACAAGGAGTACAAGGGCATCCGCGTCCTTGTACTCCTTGTATTTATTGTTGTCCTTTTGTGGTTTTAGGCGAGCTTGGCGAGGGCAGCGGCGATGCGCTTGGCGGCCTCACGCAGGTTCTCGTCGCTGGTGGCGTAGCTCAGGCGGATGTAGCCCGGGCAGCAGAAGGCGCTACCAGCCACGGTGGCAACGTGTGCCTCATTCAACAGGTAGAGGGCGAGGTCGTTATCGTCGTTGATGATGGTTTCACCACAGCGCTTGCCGTAATAGTGCTCAACCTTGGGGAAGGCATAGAATGCGCCATCGGGCATATTCAATTCCAGACCTGGGATTTCCTGCAGCAAGCCCACGATGAGGTTGCGGCGGCGCTCAAAGGCGACACGCATCTCCTCGACACAGTCCTGCGAGCCGTTATAGGCAGCCTCGGCAGCCTTTTGGGCAATCGAGGAAACGCCACTGGTGTACTGGCCCTGCATCTTGGTCACGGCCTTAGCTACCCACAGGGGGGCTGCAATGTAACCGATGCGGTAACCAGTCATGGCATAGGCCTTAGACACACCATTGATGATCACCACCTGCTCCTTGATGGCGTCGAACTGGGCGAGCGACTCGTGGTGGCCCACATAGTTGATGTGCTCATAGATCTCGTCGGCAATTACCATCACCTCGGGATGGCGGGCGAGCATGTCGGCGATGGCCTTGAGTTCGTCTCGGTTATAGATGGCACCGCTGGGGTTGCTGGGCGAGCAGATGACGATGAGGCGCGTCTTGTCGGTCATAACAGCCTCAAGTTCGTCGGCGGTCACCTTGAAGTTCTTCTCCATGCTCGAGGGCAACAGCACGCTCTTGCCACCAGCGAGGTTAACCATCTGCACATAGCTTACCCAAGCGGGCGTGGGGATGATGACCTCGTCGCCAGGGTTGACGAGCGCCATGATGGCGTTGCACAACTCGTGCTTGGCACCGTTACCGATGACAATCTGGTCAGGGGTGTATTCCAAGCCATTCTCGCGGCGCAGTTTCTCGCAAACGGCCTGACGCAGGCTCAGGTAGCCGGGCACGGGCGAATAGAACGAGAAATTGTCGTCCACAGCCTGCTTGGCGGCAGCCTTGATGTGGTCAGGAGTGAAAAAGTCGGGTTCTCCCACCGAGAGGTTGATCACGTCCACGCCTTGAGCGCGCAACTCAGAGCTCTTTTGTGACATGGCGAGTGTGGCACTTGGTGCCAGTGCGTTAATTCGGTCCGAAAGTCGGTTCATTTCTTTTTATGAGTTTTTAAGTTGTTTAGTTAATTAGTATTTTGGTGTTGCAAAGGTAGTCCTTTTTTGGAAATTCTTCAAGTTTTGGCCTTAAAAAGGCAGAGCCTTACTTCAGGAGCACCCTGCCGTTCACGACCTTGAAGTAGCGGTCAAACTCCTCTCGCGTCCTTTTCCAACGGTTATGGCTCCACAGCCAGTACTGCGGCGCACGGTTGATGGTCTGCTCCATCCGTTTGAAATACAGGTCAGTAAGCTCAAACTCGCCCATCGTCGATGGGTCGCGGGTAAGGACCTGAAACTCGCACTCATAATGGCCACGCTTCACCCTCTTCACATCCAGGTAAACGGCAGCCTGCTTTTGAGAATGGACGATGCGCTCAATGCCCGTGAAGACAGGCGTTTCCTGATTGAGGAAAGTCAGCCAGTGATGGATGTTTAGCCAAGTGGGCACCTGGTCATTAATGTAACCAAGCATGGTGATACGCCCTTGCTGCTTGTTGCCGATGATCCAGCGCAGCGACTCGGTCGTGGGGACACAGACGGGGCCCATGCGATTTCTCATCTTGACGACAACGCGGTTCATCACCTCATTCTCAAGCGGATGATAGAGTTGGCCCAAAATCACTTCCCGCTCGACCGGCGGCAGCCACAGGGCAAACGAGGTAACCCACTCCCAGTTGCCGTAATGACCAAGCAACAATGCGATGGGCTGCCCGCTGTTCAGGATTTCAGCCACCTGTTCACTGCCCTTGAAGGTCATGCGCCTCATGATGTTGCGCTTGCTGATGGTGGCGTACTTCACCGTCTCGACAAGGATGTCACAGAAGTGCCTGTAAAACTGGCGTTGCAGGCGCTTGAGTTCCTGGTCGCTCTTGTCAGGATAGGCGTTCTTCAGATTTTTCCACACCACGTGGTGTCGGTAGCGTGCCACATAGGCCACCAGCAGATATAGGAAGTCACTGAACAAATAATGTACCCACATGGGCAGCAGCGACAGTGCATACCACACGCCGTAAACCGTCCAATAAGCGATATTGTTGAGAAATTTCTTCATTAGCGCCCGCTAAGGTACAACAAAAATCGCACAACCGCAAATCTGTAAAATAGGGACGGTTCTTTTGATGTAATTTTGAAAATGGGGACGGTTCTTTTGATGTAATTTTGCATCAACCTTTTTGTTATAGTGGAATGAAGGCGGTTGTTATACATTTGCACGAAGATTAATAATACTTTTAACAGTTCATTAACAGTTCCGCTCCTCCCTGTTTTGTACGGCACCTACATCGGAAAAACTGGAAATCAATGGGTTACAATAACGGTGATAAAAAACACCCATTGCTTTTTGACGGAAATTGGAGGTGAAAGCGGCAGAGTCGGTGCATCATTGGGACGGGTCTTGTTGATGGCGTCGCTGCGCTTTGGCCAGTCAAAAGAACCGTCCCAACTGATAGCACCCGTGAAAATCTAATGTGGGCGGATGCCAAATCAGTTTAATCCGATGAATCCGCCGACTGATAGTGTAAAATAGGGACGGTTCTTTTGATGTAATTTTTTTGGGAGGTGGCGGCTGCGGGGGTGGTGCATCATTGGGACGGGTCTTGTTGATGGCGTCGCTTCGCTTTGGCCAATCAAAAGAACCGTCCCAGCTGATAGCACCCGTGAAAATCTAATGTGGGCGGAAGCCAAATCAGTATAATCCGCTTAATCTTCAGACAGATAGCGAAAAAGAATCGGTTGAGGTGATTCTCGGGAAAGGGGAAAGCAGCAGTACTTGTGAAAGCCGGGGGTAAGAAGCGTCACGGCTGATGGTGCTTGTGAAATCTGGAGAAAAGGGGAAATGAAAAATCATCAACCTAAAGTTTAAAACATGAAAATGTAGTAACTTTGCAGGCGCTATGAAGGTCGTGATTGATTTTTTGAAGAATTGGACGTTGCCCAGCGCGATTGCGGCGGGCACGATCATCTATCTCATATTCTACTGGATACCCGCGCTAGACCCCGTCAGCGAGGTGATGGCACCGATATTTGATACCATCCTGCCGCTGTTCATGAGCCTGATCCTGTTCACGACGTTCCTGCGGGTGGATTTCCACAAGATGCGCCCGGCGATGTGGCACTTGTGGGTATCGGTTTTTCAAGTAGCGCTTGTAGTGCTGCTTGTGGCGTTTATCATCGGCTTTGACATGAAGGGTAAGGACCTGATATTGATGGAGGGCATCCTCACGTGCGTCATCTGCCCTGGTGCCAGTGCCGCTCCCGTCGTGACGGGCAAACTGGGTGGCAACCTGGAGACGATGACCAGCTACGTCTTCCTGTCCAACATCGTCACCGTCGTTGCCGTTCCCGTAGTGTTCCCGTTGATTGACAACAATGTGGACATCAGTTTCTGGACGGCCTTCTGGATGATCATGTACAAGGTGTTCCTCGTGCTGGTGCTGCCGCTGATTGCCGCCTATCTAGTCAAGCATTACCTGCCCCGCGTGCAACAACGGCTGGTCGCTATCCAGGACCTGTCCTTCTATATGTGGGGTATCTCGTTGACCATCGTCACGGGCTGCACGGTGAAGAACATCATCAACAGCGGGGCGCCACTGGTGTTCCTCATTACCATTGCCGTGGTGTCGCTGCTGATTTGCTTGGCCCAATTTGCGGTGGGAAGGTATATCGGGCACTTTTTCGGCACCGTTATCGAGAGTGGCCAGGGTTTGGGACAGAAAAATACCGCCTTTGCGGTGTGGATTGCCTACACCTACTTGAGTCCCTTGTCGGTAGCGGGCCCGGGATGTTACATCCTGTGGCAGAACGCCATCAACAGCCTGGAAATATGGCATCACCGCAAGCAACAAGAAAGGCTCGCCAACCAGCCGAACGCCTCACGCTGAGGCAGCAAGTTTTTTATTTACGCAAACTCCGTTAAGATGAAGAAATTAATCAATCCATACCTCGACAAGGAGGGTTATAACTGCTTCGGGTGCAGCCCAACGAACCCGATTGGGCTGCATCTGGAATTTTGGGAAGATGGCGATGAAGTCGTCACGACATGGAGCCCTAACGTCAACTACGACGGCTGGGTCGAGACCCTGCACGGCGGCATCATCAGCACCCTTATCGACGAGCTTGCCAACTGGGTGCTCTCACGCAAGCTTCAGCTTGCTGGCGTCACCACTAAGCTGGAAGTGAAGTTTCGCCGTCCCGTCTCCACGCGTGACCCGCTGATCACCCTGCGGGGCCGGCTCACAGGCCACGTGCGCAACTACTACACCGTCCACGTCACGCTGCATGACAGTCAGGGACTCCTGTGCGACGAGGGCGACGTCACCTATTGCATGTTTGACAAGGAACGCTCCCAACAGATGGGCTTCACGGCCTGCTTGACCGAGGAGGAGTGCCAAATCCAAGAATGACAACCAATCACATGACACGTTGATGAACAGTAAGACCCATAAACTCCTACTCGGCACGTTCCTGATACTGGTTGCAGTCTTCATCTACGGGCTCAACTACTTCACGCCATTGGCCAGTGACGACTGGGCTTATGTCTTCATCTTCGGGTCTGAAGATGAGCGCATCCACAACCTGGGTGACATCTTACAGAGCCAGTATTACCATTACTTTAATTGGAATGGTCGCGCCGTGGTGCACTTCCTGGTTCAATCGGTGGACAGTTTCCTGGGCAAGAGCGGTTTCAATATCCTTAACACGGTGATGTTTCTCGTGTTCCTCTATGCCATCGCCATCAACGTCGCCCATGAGAAAAAGAGCTACTACAAGATTCTCTCCCTGTCATTCATACTGGTCTTCCTGCTGCTTCCGGGATTCAGTTTAGGGATGTTGTGGCTCAGCGGCTCGTTCAACTACTTGTGGACAGCAACGGCTTTATTGTTTTTCCATTATCTGCTCGAGAAAAAGCAATTCTCGAGCAAGGCATTTGTGCCTTTGTTCCTGTACAGTTTTCTGTGCGGTTGGACCAACGAAGCCTTTGTCGTCGGGCTTGCCGGCGCCTATTTCATCTACTTTGCAGCGCACCTCAAGTCATTGACCACCCAGCGCTGCGTCATGCTTGCAGGGTTCTTCCTGGGCTCTCTGTTCCTGGTGTTTGCCCCGGCTTCGGTTCACCGAGCATTGGACAGCGGCCCTGGCTTTGGCCTAAATGTCATGTTCCAAGCGTTGATTGCCATGAGTTGGCTGAGGATGACATTTATCCTGATTATCTTTATCCCGCTCCTTGCCCTTTGCAAGCAGCTCGATATCAGGGAGTGGTTCAAGCGAGAGCAACTGCTCATCTTGGCCTGGGTCCTCTCGTTCCTGTTCATCTGGTTTACCCGCCACTCCACGGCCCATTCCTGCATCGGCATCGAGTTGTTTGCCTTATTGCTGATTCTTAGGGCCATTCCATGGGCTAAATTGAGTTGGAAACTGGTTACCGTGGCCAATGTTATCACGTTCATCGTCGGCATCATGGCTCTTGATGTTGCTCACAAGTGCTATGTTGAGAACGAGAATGAATTTGCCCAAATACGCCGCCACGAATATCCCATCAAAACCCGAATGGCCAATTATCATCCTTATTTTGACCGCTTTGTTGTCGGTTATGAGACCTACGGATTTGGCGGTCACTATAAGTTTTATGGCACGAGTTCGGGAATGAACGCCTACTACGAGAACGATAGCATCTATTTCCTGCCACAGGATTTCGTCAAGAGTGCGTCAGACTCTCCAGAACGCTTCTCGACCGTCCAGACGCAGGACCAGTGGCCATTTTATGCGATACGCAGTGCTGCCAACGACAGTACAGCGACCGATGCCGTCCTGGAATTGGAACCCATCGACTATAACAAGTTCATCTGGCCATTGAATAGGCTTGTCTCCAAAGTACCGGCCTATACCAACTATGACATCCAGGTCAAGACCGAGCAGGTGGTTATCGATGGCCAAGCCTACATCCTTATCACCAAGATTCCAGTACTTGCAGACCGCGTCAAGTCAGTAACCTTGAAAAAAGCCACTTAAACTATGGAAACTAGCGCAAAAACCATTGTCTTCGGCCTGCTGCTCCTGTGCATAGCGGCTATCATCTACGGGCTCAACTACTTCACGCCACTGGCCAGTGACGACTGGAACTACGTCTTCATCTTTGGCACCGATGACAAGATACAGACCTTGTGGGATGTCTTCAAGAGCCAGTATTACCACTACTTTGAGATGAATGGCCGCATCACGGCGCATATTATCACCCAAACCGCCGACGGCATCCTCGGGAAGGGTGTTTTCAATATCGCGAACACCCTGGTTTTCTTGGCGTTCCTGTATTTAATTTGCCTTAACGTCACCCCCGAGCGCAAGGTTTACCCCAAATTGCTGCTTTCGGCTTTTGTGTTCACCTTTCTGCTGATGCCTGAGTTCAATATGGCTTTCCTGTGGTTGAGCGGTTCAGGCAATTACCTGTGGTCGGCCACTGTGTTGCTGTTGTTCCATTACCTGCTGGAAAAGAAGTCTTTCAATAACGTGGCCGCAGCGCCGCTGCTCTTCCTCTATGGCGTCATCAGCGGTTGCACTAACGAGGCCTTTGTTGTGGGGATGGCAGGTGCCTATTTCATCTACTATGCCATTCATAGGAAATCGTTGACCCGCTACAAGGTCATTATGCTGGCAGGCTTCTTTATCGGTGCCGCATTGCTGGTTTTCTCACCCAGTTCCATCCACCGTGCATCGACCGACATGGTGGCCCACAACAAGCAGCAACTCTTGCAGTTACTGCTCTCGATGGATAACCTGCGGCTGATGTATATCACCTTGATCGCGATTCCATTGCTTGCCATCTTCAAGCAGATCAGGCTAGGTGAGTTTCTCAAGCAGGAACTGTGGCTGGTACTTGCCATCATCATCTTGTTCTTGTTCGTTTTGGCGACAAACCACCGCTCTGGGCATTCCCGCATGGGTATCGAATTATTCTCGATGCTGCTGCTTTTCAAGGCGCTACCGTGGAGAAGAATCGGCCTTGCCGTCATCGCTGCTGCAACTGTCGGGGCTCTCGTTGTGGGCATCTTTGCCATCCAGGCAAGTCGAGCCTGCTACCAGGCCAACGAGGAAGAATTTGCACAAATCCGTCGACACGAATACCCCATCAAGACCCGTCTGCCGCAACACAACCAGTATTTTAACCGTTTCATAGTCCCGTACTCATACAACGTCATGGGCGACGGTTTCAAGACCTATGGCAGCGACGAGTTCATCAGCAAGTACTTCCACGACGACAGCATCTACTTCCTTCCTGAAGCCTTCGTGAGCGCAACGAAGGCCGAGCCGACGAGGTTTGACACCTTCCAGACCGAGGAATTATGGCCATTTTATGCCAAGCGGGAAAACAATGATACTGACCGCCAGATGGAATATGCCATGCTGGAGTACGAGCCTTTTGACTACAACCGACTCGGATGGCCACTACGGCTTATCGCCCCAAGATTGCAAGGCTATAGCCTCAACGAGGTTCCTGTCAAAATCCAGCGAGTGACGCTTGACGGCACATGCTACATCCTTGCCGAGAAAAACACCGACATGGACTTCAGGCTCAAGCGAGTCACTCTCAAGAAATAGGAATTACCAGTGTCCGATACATTTGCTGCAAATGCTATGGAATTACCATTTGCCAACCAGCGGCCACGCCATCAGCCAACCAGCGGCCACGCCAAGGCGAGGCCCTACAGTCACTGTTATTATTAATCAGTAAATTACGGTCTTTAGTGGACAGAAGTTGAGGCGATGAGACGGGCTGCGGTGGTGGTGCAGACGTTGGTGCCCAAGCGGTCGGCAAGGCGACGATAACCGTCGAGCATAGCGGCACGTTGGTCGGTTTCACCGAGCAGTTGGGTCAAGTGGTCATCGATGCCGTCCACGGTACAGAGGTGCATCAACAACTCGGGGATGATGGGTTCGTCAGTAATGAGATTGGGTAGCGTAACGTATTTCCCCGACAACAGACGGCGATAGAATTTATAGGACCACTTGCTGCCGTTGAAGCGGTAGCAGGCGACTTGTGGCGTACCCAACAGGGCGGTCTCGAGGGTCGCAGTGCCCGAAGTCACCAACGCGGCGCGGGAATGAAACACCAGCGGATAGGTGGCATCGCGCAGCACAGGAAGCATCTTCTCACCCATGACCTCACGATAGAGGGCGTCGTCGATGCTAGGAGCGCCAGCGATGATAGCCTGGTACTCGGGATGACGGGCGGCGGCTTCAAGCATGAGGGGCAAGTTGTCGCGTATCTCCCTCACGCGGGAGCCGGGCACAAGAGCAATCATGGGACGGTCAGGAAGGCCGTTTTGGTCGATGAAATGGGCAAAATCGGGGAAATCCTTACGCGCTTGGGCCACCTCTTGAACGGTGGGATTGCCCACATAGGTAGCCTTGTATCCACGCTCCCTGTACCACTCGGGCTCAAAGGGCAAAATGCAGTACATGTGATCGACATAGCGGCGGATGTCCTTGACGCGCCACTCTTTCCACACCCACACCTTGGGCGAGATGAAGTAGTGCACCGGGATGCCCAGATTGTGGGCATACTTGGCCACCTTGAGGTTAAAAGAGGGATAATCCACAAGAATCAGGGCTGACGGCTGCCACTCGTCAATCGCTCGACGTGCAGTACCCAAGAAGCCCAATATTTTACCCAAGTGCTTCACCACATCGGCAAAGCCCATATAGGCCATTTCGCGGTAGTGGATAATGGGCTGGATTCCCGCCTGTGCAGCCATGAGATCTCCGCCCAGGAAGCGGAACTCAGCCTGCTCATCTTGTTGTTTGAGCGATTCTATCAAGTGTGACGCGTGCAGGTCACCCGAGGCTTCACCAACGATAAGGAAATATTTCATTTTGCACGTCGTTTAAGGGTGATGAAATCAAATTCATAGGCATTGCGGTGGTCACTCCCGTGGTGCTCACGCTCAACCTCTTGCCACTCGTCCATATCCAGAGCGGGGAAAAAGACATCGGCTGTCGCCCAACGGGCATGTATCCTAGTAAGGTGCAACACGTCAACCAGGGGCAACGATTGTTCATAGATTTGTGCGCCGCCAATGATGAAAACGGTCTCGGTCTCAGCGGCGGCAACGGCCTCGTCAAGGCTATGTGCCACCGTCACGCCTGGGTATTGCCACAATGCATCGCGTGTGATGACGATATTCTGGCGACCCGGCAACGGACGGCGCGGGAAAGACTCAAACGTCTTGCGCCCCATGACTATGCTATGACCCATCGTCACCTCCTTGAAGTGCTTCATATCGGCTGGCAAGTGGCACAACAAATCACCCTGGCGCCCAATGGCTCCATCGCTGGCAACAGCTACTATGGCATGAATAGATTTCATTTAACTCATCATTTGTTAAACCGAAACAACTCCCTTGATCGCGGGCCAGGGGTCATAACCCTCGAGAGTGAAATCCACGTACTTGTAGTCGTCGATGCTCTTCACCTCAGGGTTCAGCACCATGCGGGGCAGCGGACGCGGCTCGCGCGAGAGTTGCTCAAGTATTTGGTCAAAGTGGTTGCGATAGATGTGCGCGTCACCAAAGGTGTGCACAAACTCGCCGGGTTCCAGTCCCGTCACATGAGCGACCATCATCAGCAATAAGGCATAGGACGCGATATTGAAGGGCACGCCCAGGAACAGATCGGCACTGCGCTGATACAACTGCAGACTCAGCTTGCCCTCAGCCACATAGAACTGGAACAGGGAATGACAGGGCGGCAACTTCATCGTGGGCACTTCTGCGACATTCCACGCGCTAACCATGATGCGACGGCTGTCAGGCGTGTTTTTGATCTGGTCGATGACTTGGGCAATCTGGTCAATTGTGCCCCCATTACCGTCTGGCCAAGCGCGCCATTGGCTGCCATAGACAGGTCCGAGGTCGCCGTTCTCATCGGCCCACTCGTTCCAGATGCGCACGCCATGCTCTTGCAACCACCGAACATTGGTGTCGCCGCGCAAGAACCACAATAGCTCATAGATGATGGACTTGAGGTGAACTTTCTTGGTCGTCAACAACGGGAAACCATCGGCCAGATTGCAGCGCAACTGATAGCCGAACACGCTGCGCGTTCCGGTTCCTGTCCGGTCCTCCTTGTCCACACCATGCTCCATCACGTGGCGCACCAGGTCAAGATATTGTTTCATCTTAATAATCGGTTATTAGTTAATGGCCACAAAGTTATAAAAAAAATGAAAAGCATACAAAAAACCGCCCTTGTCGGGCGGCAATAATGCTCCAGAAAAAACACAAGGCAAAGCGTTAAACACATATACAGAAATGCGTTAACGCTTTGCGGCGGTAGCCCATAGCAGAATCGAACTGCTCTTTCAAGAATGAAAATCTTGCGTCCTAGCCGATAGACGAATGGGCCAAACCTGAGCTGAACACGGCCCCCACGAGGTGGGAACCTCAGTCTAATTGCTTAGGCCTTGTTCAGCTTGTTGATGTGCTGAGCGAGCTTCGACTTGAGGTTAGCAGCCTTGTTCTTGCTGATCACGTTCTTACCAGCAAGCTTGTCAAGCATAGCAGATACCTTAGGCATAGCCTCGGCGGCTTCCTTGGCGTCGGTCATTTTGCGAATGTTGCGGACAGCATTGCGCATGGTCTTGCTGTAATAACGGTTGCGAAGACGACGGGTCTCGCTCTGACGGATTCTCTTAATAGCTGATTTATGGTTTGCCATAATTTTTTATAAAACGTTGATATTTAGTTATTAATAGTAGCCCATAGCAGAATCGAACTGCTCTTTCAAGAATGAAAATCTTGCGTCCTAGCCGATAGACGAATGGGCCGAATGCGGGATTTTTCCGCAAAAGCGACTGCAAAATTAGAACTATTTTTTGAATTGACAAAATTTAACCTCGCGAAATGCCGAAAAAGTTTTGATTTTTGGCTTTTAAGGCCTCTGATTGGCGAATAATGAGTAAATTAGCGGCATGTATGAGAAGCTAAAGGGCATTGTGCTCAACACCATCCGTTACAGCGACAAGCACAACATCGTGCACATCTACACCGATGGGCGCGGGCTGATGTCGTTTGCCGTCCCGCTGGGCAAGACCCAAGCGGCCCGGATGCGCAACGCAATGTTGATGCCCTTGTCTCTCATCGACCTGGAAGCAAGCGTGCGCAGCGGCAGGGACTTGTCCATGCTGCGCGAGGTGCGCCGCAACTATCCGCTTGCGACACTTTATAGCAATCCCGTGAAGAATGCCATTGCGCTGTTCATCAGCGAGCTGTTGACTCACGTCATCCAGGAGCCCGAGGGCAACGCCTACCTGTTCAGCTACATAGAGCAATCGGTGAAGTTGCTGGAGGAATTGCCCGGTCAGATTGCCAACTTCCACATCTGTTTCCTCTATCACCTGGGGGCACACTTGGGCATCCAGCCCAATGTCGAGAGCTACAGCAAGGGGTACTGGTTTGACATGACCGACGGTGTGTTTGTCCCAGCGGCCGTCAGGGGCCATGCCTTATTGCAACCCCAAGAGGCGCAGGTCATACACCTGTTGTCGCGCATGACATTCGGCAATATGGGGGTGTTTCGCTTCAACCGCGAGGAACGCAACCGCATGCTTGACGTCATCATCGGCTATTACCGCTTGCACAATGCCGCCATCGGCACCCTGCGCTCCCCTGACATCCTCAAGCAACTTTTTGTCTGACAAAAAATTAAGGACTTCAAAGAACGCTGACGCCTTTAAAGTCCTTAATCAAATGCTGTTGAGTGAGAGGAGGTGTTACCAACTGCCGCCACCTCCACCGCCGCCGAAGGAGCCGCCGCCGAAGCCTCCCCAGCCTCCACCGCCGCCCCAACTGCCGCCGCCGCTCCATGACGAGCCGCCACGACCCCAGTCGCTGCCGCTGGTGATGATGATGGGTCCGCCCCAAGTGCCAGTGTCTCCGTTGTTGCGGTTTCCGCCATTGCCCTGGTTGCTCTTGTGCGCCAAATAGAGGAAGAAAACAAAGATAACGATGAACATGATGAATGCAAATAACGCACCATCATCGCCCTGACTTGCATAGTCCTCCTCATTGTACTCGCCTGTGGCCAGGTCACGAACGACCTTTGCTCCGGCCCACACGCCGCCCAGGTAGTCATTGTCCTTAAAGTAAGGAATCATCTCCTGATTGACGATGCGGGTGCTGGTGGCATCGGTAATGGCGCCCTCAAGGCCATAGCCGGGAGCAATGAAAGCTTCGCCATTGCTATCGGCCGTTTTGGGCTTAATGAGAATGACCACGCCATTGTTGTTACCCTTCTTGCCGACGCCCCACTGCTGGCCGATGCTGTAGGCCATCCAGGCCTTGTCATAATCGCCGAAGTCATTCATGGTGACGACGCAAATTTGGTTACTGGTCTCCACGGCAATCTTCTCAAGCGAGTCCTCAAGCCACTGGCAATCACCCAGGATGCCGGCAAAGTCATTGACCAGCCGTGGCGGATTGGGGCGCTCGGGCACCTGTGCCGCCACCGTTAGCCCGGCGAGGCACAGCATCAGGCACGCCACAAGGCGCAGTTTCGCTTTATTCCAAATTGCCATAGTCATCGTTGCTGTCATCTATCAGGTCGTCCTCGTCTCCGTTGTCGAAGGTCACCTCGTTACTCAACTCGTTCTCGTCATCACGCTCGCCAGGGAAATACTCTGACAAGCGCTCGCCCATGTGGGCAATAATTTCACACAGGCCGTCAACCGGTCTCCCAGCCTTGAGGTAACGAGACAATTCCTCTACCTCGCTGTCCCAGAAGCCTTCGGGCACCGCTGCATTGATTCCCGTGTCGCCCAAAATGGCAAACTTGCGGTCCTCGTAGGCGACAAAAATCAGCACGGCATTGCGCCGCTTGGTCGTGTAGAGGTGCAGACGGTTGAAGGTTCTGGCGGCACGCTTCATCACATCGCCACGGCACCGCGGCGTCACATGAACACAGATCTCGCCTGTGGTGTAGCGCTCGGCGGCAGTAATAGCGTCGGCAATGCGGCGTTGCCCTTCGCTGGGGATGAAATCGACCAGTGCCATTGGTTACTTAGCCTCGCTGGTTCCGAAGTCCACCTTGGGAGCCTTGTCGGCACCCTCTTGGGCCTGGAAGTAAGGTTTCTCGCCGAAGTTAAAGAAGTTGGCGATGATGTTGGTGGGGAAGGTGCGACGCTTGGTGTTGTACTCACGAGCCACCTCGTTGAACTTGTTGCGCTCCACGGCGATGCGGTTCTCTGTTCCCTCCAACTGGTTCTGCAATTCCAGGAAGTTCTGGTTAGCCTTCAGATCGGGATAGCTCTCGCTCACGGCGATGAGTCGGCTCAATGCATTGGTCACGTCGCCCTGTGCGGCCTGATACTTCTGCAGGTCCTCGGGAGTCATGTTCTTGGGGTCGATGGTGACCTTGGTGGCGTTAGCGCGGGCCTCAATCACGCCTTCGAGGGTCTCCTGCTCGTGCTTGGCATAACCCTTGACGGTCTCTACCAGATTAGGAATCAGGTCAGCACGACGCTGATACACATTCTCTACCTGAGCCCAAGCGGTCTCAACACTCTCTTGGTCCTTTACCAGTCCGTTATAGCCGTTCTTTACCCAGACAAACAAACCAAGGGCAATCACGCCCAGGACAATAAGTACGATACATCCTTTTTTCATTGTCTTATAAATTATTAAGGTGAATAGTATATTCTTCAATAAATGGCAAATTTACAATTATCCTTGCAAACTATTGCAATCTTTGTGCCATTTTTTTAGAAAAGGGTCAGAAAAAGCCGGCAAAGAAGCGATGCCCCATTGCCGGCCCAATTAACTTTTAACACTTGATTGCACTAATGGCCTCAATCAATAATTCTCGGCCTTGATCTGGAAATAGGCTTTCGGGTGGTTGCACACAGGGCACATCTCCGGGGCCTTCTTGCCGATAACCACGTGGCCGCAGTTGGTGCACTGCCAAATGGTGTCGCCGTCACGAGAGAAGACAATATCTTCCTTGATGTTGTTCAACAACTTCAGGTAGCGCTCCTCGTGCAGTTTCTCGATGGCAGCAACGCCCTCCATCTTCTCGGCAATCTCATCAAAGCCCTCGGCGCGAGCATCCTCGGCCATGTGCTTGTACATATCAGTCCACTCGAAGTTTTCTCCAGCGGCCGCAGCCTCAAGGTTCTCGATGGTGCTCTTTACTGCACCACCCTCGAGGTATTTAAACCATAATTTGGCATGCTCTTTCTCCTGGTTAGCAGTCTCTTCAAAGATGGCTGCAATCTGCACATAACCCTCCTTCTTGGCCTTTGAGGCAAAGTAGGTGTACTTGTTACGGGCCTGTGACTCACCAGCAAAAGCTTCCATCAGATTCTTTTCAGTCTTGGTTCCTTTCAATTCTTTCATTGTGATAGTGATAAATTAGTGATTAATTGATTACATTGATTTTCTGCCACAAAGATAGTGCAAGTCGAGCGGAAAACAAAATTTATTTTAATTTTCACGAAATACAGCCCTTCCCCGACCATTGGTTCGCCTTATTATCGCCACCAAAACACAGCAAAACAAAATTAGTAAGAACCTTCTTAGTAAGAAGTTTGTTACTAAGAACTTTCTTACTAACAAACACACTACAAATCATCGGCTGGGGGAGGGATTTCCTTGGTTAACCCAAGAATTCGTTGCGGTGGTGGTAGTGGTTTCTTAGGGACTCGAAGGAGGCGGGGGCGGCTTTTAGGGCGGCAGTGTCGGCGAGGATGTCGTAGCTGGCGGCGATTCCTGCAAAAGTAACATTTTGGGCTCCTGTAGCGGGTGCATCAATGGTGGGGATGGGGATATTCCAGCCGTAGAACTCGTTAAGCGCCTCGAGCATCATGGCGGTGCCACGTTGCTTGCCCTGGGCGCTGTAGCCGGCGATGTGTGGAGTCGCGACGATGGCTTTTTCCAATAGCGGGCGGGAAATGTTGGGCTCATTCTCCCAACAGTCGAGACCGACATCGCCTTTCCAAAACATCAAGGCGGCATTATCGGCGATGGGGCCACGTGCAGCATCGAGAATCAAGCGACAACGGGCCAATCCCTCAAGAAACGCATGGTCGCACATGTGCCACGTGGGCCAAGGGCCGTCAACAGTGAGCGGCGTGTGGAAAGTGATGATATCGCAGCGACGCTGCAACTCCTCTAACGGGACGAAAACTTCATCAAGAGAGCCACCTGTTTTCTCCGCCATCTCGCGTGGTGGGTCATTGAGCAAGATGGTAAATCCCAGTTCCCTACCCCACCGGGCAACGATCGAACCAATATGGCCCACGCCAACGACGCCCAGGGTGAGGCCTTGGGGGCTGGTAATCTCATGAGCCTGCATCCAGGTGTGGATAGCAGCAAAGACCCATTGAGCGACAGCCGGGGCATTGCAACCAGGAGCATTACGCACGGTGATGCCGTGAAGAGCGCAGTAATCAAGGTCGATGTGGTCGGTGCCAATGGTCGCCGAACCGATGAAACGCACACAGCTCCCGTCAAGAAGGGCGGCATCGCAGTGGGTGCGGGTGCGCACGATGAGGGCGTCGGCATCGCGAACGACATCGCAGGTGATGTCAGCAGGTTCCAGGTACAACACCTGGGCTCGAGGCTCGATAAGCCCTTGAATGTGCGGTATGTGGCTATCTACGATAATCTTCATGGATACAATAGGTTAGCAGCATAAAAACCTAAACACCCTGCAATGAGCAGAAGCATTAACAAATATCTGAAAGGCGAAGTGCGCAGGGTGTGGGTGTGGGCAATCTGTACGGCGACCATGATGCAGAGCAAGGTCAAGTAAACTGCCACGTTGCCGAAGTCAACACACAAAGAAATGACCGCAATCACCAGCGCAAACACCATGAAGGCGTTATAGACACGCGTCTGCATCCTGTAATTCATGATTGTCATCAGATTCATCACAGCGAGCACGACACCTGTCACGGCAATCAGCAACGCCAGCAGGTGCATCAGACCCACTACGGACTGTCCCGTCAGGTTCCAAACGACGTCAATATGCGGTAGCACAAAGTCGGCAGGCCTGGCGATACCCATGCCCAAAGTAATCCAGAATGGCGTGATCAAGCCGAACAGCATGGCCAACAGTCCCTTCAGGTTAAAAACGCCCATATTGATGAAACCCAACAGGAAGGCGGGAATCAATACTAGAAAGCCATAATGAAACATGCTACCCGCCGAGATGGCAGCAAAGACAAGAAAAATGTTGCGTTGGCAATGACGGTCTTGGTAGGAGGCAAATAACGGCAATATCAGCATCACTGTCACGAGGCCCAATAGCGTGCCCACATTGAAGGATACCAGCCCAGCGGGATGAGCCAACTGCAGCAGGAAAAATGCCGACACAAACAGGTGTGTCACCGAACGAATATAGCTGAACACCTTGTTCAAGGCCATCATGATGCCGCCCATCACAAACAGGCACAACACGTTAATCGCTGCGGAGAGCGCCCCAGCCTCAAGGAGCGAACCCTTTAACGAGAAAAGGAGGCCAGTGCTCCCAACCTGCACGGGTTGGACACCCATCAACAGGGCCACAGCCGTCGCCACAATGAGCGCCAGCGCACACAGGATCATGAACGATTGCCCGTTGAAGTACTCGTTAATATGTTCCTTCACCGCCATACATCGTTATTTTAAAGACAAGAAAGACAATGTGATACTATCAGGTTTGCCTTTCTTGTCTCCAAATTACTTACTCGTTGTCGTTGTTATCTTTTGGAGTCTGGTCGGTGGGCTCATCCAGGTCACGACGTTTCCAACTCTTGCGGCGGCCATGGATGATGGGCACCTCCTTGTCGGCGTCCAGGGTAGGTTTGCGGTCACGCAGGATGCGCTTGGCGAAATTCTCGGTGTGGCGGAATTCCTTATCGAAGTCATTGTCGTAGCGGCCCTTGCGGTCACGGTTATCCACATCACCCATGAGGTGACGGTCACGACTGATGTTTGAACGACGCTGACGCTCCTCGTCGCTGATGGGTGCAGCATCCTGGTTATCACGTCTCTCAAATCGGCGAGGCGGACGGTCATCATCGCGGCGGCGAGGCGGGCGGTCATCATCACGACGACGCTGCGGGCGGTCATCATCACGGCGGCGAGGACGATCCTCCCGGCTCATCTTGTTGTAATTGCCCTTGCTGCGCTCGCTGGCACGGAAGCCCTCGTTGTGGATGTGCTCGCCGCGTCCCCTCATCTCATTGTAAGCGCCTTCAAAGATGACATACTGCAACAACTCACAGTCCAGACCGCCATTATTCAAAGCATACTTGACCGAGGGTTTGAGGCCGATTTTGAAGTATTGTTCCTTGTCGTAGCAGATGAGCCAAGCATTATAGCCCCTGAAAGTGTGCTTGAGCTTGAAGCCCAGGTCACGGTAGAACTGATCAATGTCCTCTACGTTAAGGCGCTCGCCATACGGTGGATTGCTGATGAGCGTTCCCGAAGCCGGAACCTGCTCGATGTCGTAAAAGTCGCGGCGCTCCAGCTCGATATACTTGATCAATCCCGCGTTCTTGACATTGGCACGGGCGATGGCAATGGCCTTGCCCTCGATGTCGCTGCCATAGATCTTGTGGGTGAACTCACGCTCCTTGCTGTCGTCGTTATAAATACTGTTGAACAGCTCTTCGTCATAGTCGGGCCACTGCTGGAAAGCGTAGTTGTCACGGTAAACACCCGGCGCAATATTGGCTGCTATCAGCGCCGCCTCGATGAGGAAGGTGCCCGAACCACACATGGGGTCAATCAGGTCGGTCTTGCCATCCCAACCGCTCAACAAGATGATGCCAGCAGCAAGCACCTCGTTGATGGGCGCATCGGTTTGTGCCACACGCCAGCCGCGCTTGAAGAGCGGATCACCACTACTGTCAAGCGACAGGGTCACTTCGCGGCCCGAGATATGGACATCGAAACGGATTTCGGGATTGCTGACACGGATGCTGGGACGCTTGCCGTATTTATCATTGAAGTAGTCGGCAATGGCATCCTTGACACGATAGGTGACAAAACGGGAATTATTGAAATTCTCGCTATAGACGGTCGCATCGATAGCAAAGGTGGTGTTGACGGTCATCAACTGCTCCCAATCGAACGACTTCAACTGCTCATACAGGTCATCGGCACTTGTCGATGACAACGTGATGAACGGCTTGAGAATGCGCACCGCAGTACGGCAAGCAAAATTTGCCCTATAGAGCATCTCCTTGTCACCCTTGAAGTAAACCACACGGTTTCCCTCAGTTACATCTTCGGCGCCCAGGGCGCGCAATTCGTCGGCAAGGACCCCCTCCAGACCCAGGAAGGTTTTTGCCACCATATCAAATTTGTCAGTCATCATGTTATAGAAATCTTTGAGTGGTGCAAAGTTACTCCAAAAACTCGACACAAGGCCCCTGTTTTATCAAAAATTGCTATTATTATGAAAAATGATTACCTTTGCACATGAGTTATGCCCGTTGACTATTGAATTATCACCCTAAAGAACCTCTAATAAAGATGAAACAGTTTTTAAGACTCTGCTTATTGCTGGCATTCCTGTTGCCTAATGCTGCCATGGCCTATGACATCGAGGTCGATGGCATCTACTATGACATCTACGACAATGAGGCCATGGTCACCTACAAGAACTACTCCAGTTATACTTATTATTATAGTGACTACGCTGGCGACGTGACGATACCCGCTTCAATCACCTTTGGAAACAAGACCTATACAGTCACACGAATCAACGACTATGCATTTTACGAGAGCACCGATTTGACTAGCGTCAATATCCCCAACTCTGTAACATATATTGGCGGCAATGTGTTCTATAACTGCACAGGGTTAAGGAGTGTCAATATTTCCAACTCCGTTACAGAAATCGGCGGCTATGCGTTCTATGGCTGCTCTAGGCTAACTAGCGTTACAATGTCTAACTCAATCACTGCCATATACGATTGTGTGTTCTATGGTTGTAGCAATCTGACGAACATTGAGATTCCCAACTCGGTCACACACATCGGACAGTGGGCGTTCTATGGGTGCAGTGGGTTGACCAGCATCAACATTCCTGCTTCAGTCATCTGGGTTGACCTTCATGCATTCGCGGGCTGCACCGGGTTGACCAGCATCACCGTGGATAGCAACAATCCAGTATACGATTCTCGAGATAATTGCAATGCCATCATTAGCGAGTACACAGGCTATGATGGCAACTATTATGTCTCGCTGATTTCTGGTTGCCAAAACACCGTTATCCCCAATTCAGTTACTAAAATTAGCTACGGAGCCTTCCGTGAATGCAGCACGTTGAAATCAATCATCATACCCAACTCTGTTACATACATTGATGGCGAAGCTTTCAACGGCTGTTGCGGTCTGACCAGCATAAACATTCCAGACTCCGTCACATACATCGGTAATGCAGCATTCTACAATTGCAGTGGGCTGGAAACTATTAGTATTCCCGCCTCTGTCACAGTTATCGGGGGTTCTGCCTTCGCTGGTTGCAGCGCACTGAAAAAGATGACGGTGGAAAACGGCAATCCAGTCTATGACTCCCGCAACAACTGCAATGCTATTGTTGAAACGGCTTCCAATACCCTGCTTGCAGGCTGTCAAAACACTCAAATCCCAAGTTCTGTCACTTCAATTGGTGGCAATGCCTTCTACAATTGCAACACGATAAAGAACTTGACCATCCCTAAATCTATCAACAGTATTGGTTACATGGCATTTGCTGGTTGCACGGGGCTTAAGAATCTCTATACCAAGATTTCTCATTTTTCTGACTTTTCTTATGAGGGCAATATTTTTCGGGAAGTGCCGACATCCACTTGTGTGCTGCATGTGCCCAAAGGAACGGCCTCAATCTATCAATCCATGGATCAGTGGCGCGACTTCTTGAATATCCAAGAATTGGCTGACAATAACGACGCCAATGGTGATGATGAAGTGAATATCGCCGACGTTAACTACATCATCAACCTTATCTTGTCTGGTGGATTTGACCCAAGAGCCGATGCTAACGAAGATGGCGAAATCAACATTGCTGATGTAAATGAAGTGATTCAACGCATTTTGGGTGGCGACAAAGATCATTTCACCCAATATGGATATCTCTGTCTGAATGGAATTTATCGTTCGATGCGCACTGCCGGTTGGTCAACGACGGGCAACACCCACCAGTGCTTTGGCATCAGCGCCTATAACCTGACGGCAGAAGTAATGGGTGATGACTTCATTATGGGCGCTCCAGGAAGTGGCTGGTTCTGGTATGATGCCGCCTATAATGTAAAGAGTCGTTACACCAGCAGATCATGGCGTAGCTATGACCTGTGGAATGCTTATTATACCTGGATAGCCAATGCTAACATGATCCTCAGCTTCAAGGATAAAATGACTTCTTCTGATGCTAATTATGTCATTGGTCAAGCCTATGCCATACGAGCCTATTCCTATTTTATGCTTGCCCAAACTTTCGCGCGTACCTATGCTGGCCACACTGATGATCCTTGCGTCCCAATATTCTCAGGAACAATTTTTGAGGGTAGTACTGGCCAGCCGCGTGCCACTGTGGCTCAGGTTTATGCCCAAATTGATAACGATATCAATAAAGCGGTTCTGCTGTTAATGGATACTCAGCAACAGCGACCCGAACACATGGGGCTTGCAGTGGTATTAGGACTAAAAGCACGCATCGCGCTAGTCAAGGAGGACTGGAACACCGCATTGAATGCTGCTGAAGCGGCCATTAGCGCAAGCGGACGCCAAATTCTTGATGTGCCATCATTTATCGGTCTTAACGATGCTACGGCACAGAATGTGATGTGGGGTGCCATAATTCCTGTGGAAGAAGTCGGAATGTATGCTTCTCTCTTTGCGCATATGAGTACAGATATTGCTTACGGACAACGTGCTCCCAAACAGATCTCGCCAGATTTATATCATAAAATGAACAGTTCCGACGCCCGACGTGCCTGGTGGGATCCCAACGATCCGGAATACAACTATTATGGCGGTTATATCCAGCGTAAATTTGACTTCTCCAATCTCCAGACATGGGAAGGAGACTACATCTGGATGCGCGTTGAGGAAATGTACCTTACCGCAGCCGAGGCCGCTAGCCATTTAGGTATCGAAACGACTGCGAAAAACTACCTGATGCAACTGATGAGCAAACGCGACCCGAACTATACCTGCAACAAGAGCGGGAACAGAATCGGCGCACTCACAACTGATGAGACTGGATCGCTGCTTGAGGAAATCCTGTTGCAACGCCGCATCGAGTTATGGGGCGAAGATGGCCGCATCTACACCATCCGCCGCCTGCATCAAGGTTTTAATAGGACATCGGAACGTGGCTGGCCTGATGGTTTGCTCTTATCTGATCACTATGGGGCCCCAATGGATCCAGAATGCTACCTATGGGTGTTGACTATTCCTCAGGCTGAATTTGATGGCAACCCTAATATGAATCCTGAGCCTATACCTTATGGTGACCAAAATCCGTATGGGGACTATCCTTACTGATAATGAGGAAGCAAGGTCTCTAATGCGCCTCAATTATCAATTTTTATAATTGAGGTATGGAGGATTATTTTTATCTTTGCCGAAAAATTTAATAATCAATTACAACTAAAAATCAATGGAGAAAATCGAAGCAGGCAAATATGTAGAGCTCGTGTATGAAATCTTTGTGGTCAATGGTGAAGATCAGACCAGTGTGTTCAAGTTCAACAAGGAGCACCCTGACGCATTTGTGTTCGGTCGTGACCTGGCACTTATCGAGGGGTTCCAGAACCGTATCATGGGCCTGGAGCAAGGTGATAAATTTGACTTCACCCTGAAGCCCGAGGAAGCCTTCGGCATGAAGAAACCTGAACTTGTCTATGAGTTGGAAAAGGAAATCTTCCACGTGGATGGCAAGTTTGACCACGAACACATCCGCGAGGGTGCCATCGTGCCCATGATGACCCAGGAAGGCATGCGCCTCGACGGCCAGGTCATCAAGGTGACCGACGACAAGGTGTTTATGGACTTCAACCATCAGCTTGCTGGCGAAACCGTTCGCTACGCCGGATTTGTGCAACTCGTTCGTGAAGCTACCCCCGAGGAATTGAACCCCAAGCACCACGGCTGCGGATGCGGTTGTGAGGAGTGCGGCGGTGGCGACTGCGGTCATGACCACGGCGATGGCTGCGACTGTGGCTGCGGAGGCTGCTAACGAACTAATGTCGGCGGATTAAACGGATTTAATGGATTTAATGGATTTTTATTTGTGCGGACGCCAAAAAATCCCCTTAATCGGTATAATCTGCCGACAGAAAGAAAGGCGAGAAAGAGCCTAATTAAGGAAATTTTTCTTTAATTAATTTGCACATTATCAATTAATGTGTACCTTTGCCGACGAATTAAGAGACAAAGACATTTAAATCATTAATAATTAAATATTTATTATGGCAAGATTTGATAAGGCTATCTTAGCAGAGAAGTACGGTATCACTGGTGTTACCGAGGTGCTTTACAACCCCAGCTATGAGGTGTTGTTCAACGAGGAGATGAGGCCCGAGCTCGAGGGTTATGACAAAGGTCAGGAAACCGAACTGGGCGCCATCAACGTGATGACCGGTATTTACACCGGCCGTTCTCCTAAAGACAAATTCATCGTTGACGATGCCAACAGCCACGACAAGGTGTGGTGGACCACTCCTGGTTATCCCAATGACAACAAGCCCGTGACCGAGGCTACCTGGGCCGCTCTGAAGGACCTGGCCGTGAAGCAGCTGAGCGGCAAGAGGCTGTTTGTTGTTGACGGTTTCTGCGGTGCCAATAAGGACACCCGCATGAAGGTTCGTTTCATCATGGAGGTGGCATGGCAAGCCCACTTCGTGACCAATATGTTCATCCGTCCCCAGAACGAGGAGGAATTTGACCAGGAGCCCGATTTCACCGTTTACTGCGCCAGCAAGGCTAAGGTGGATAACTACAAGGAGTTGGGCCTGAACAGCGACACCGCTGTTGTCTTCAACGTGACCAGCAACGAGCAGGTCATCCTCAACACCTGGTACGGTGGTGAGATGAAGAAGGGTATGTTCTCGATGATGAACTACTTCCTGCCGTTGAAGGGCATTGCTGCCATGCACTGCTCGGCCAACTGCGACATGAATGGCGAGAACACCGCCATCTTCTTCGGTCTGTCCGGCACTGGCAAGACCACCCTGAGCACCGACCCCAAGCGCAAACTCATCGGCGACGACGAGCACGGCTGGGACGACAACGGTATCTTCAACTTTGAGGGTGGCTGCTATGCTAAGGTCATCAACCTCGACAAGGATGCTGAGCCTGACATCTACAACGCTATCCACCGCGACGCGCTGCTCGAGAACGTCACCGTTGACGCCGAGGGCAAGATCGACTTCGCCGACAAGAGCGTGACCGAGAACACCCGTGTGAGCTATCCTATCTACCACATCAAGAACATCGTGCGCCCCATCAGCCACGCACCCGCTGCCAAGCAGGTGATCTTCTTGAGTGCTGACGCATTTGGCGTGCTGCCTCCCGTCTCGATTCTCGACTCGGAGCAGACCAAGTACTACTTCCTGAGCGGTTTCACCGCCAAGTTGGCTGGTACTGAGCGTGGCATCACCGAGCCCACCCCCACTTTCTCGGCTTGCTTCGGCCAGGCATTCCTGGAGCTGCACCCGACAAAGTATGCCGAGGAGCTCGTTAAGCGCATGGAAATGAGCGGTGCCAAGGCTTACCTGGTGAATACCGGTTGGAACGGCACTGGCAAGCGCATCTCGATTCGCGACACCCGTGGTATCATCGACGCTATCCTCAACCACAGCATCGACAAGGCTCCCACCAAGGTAATTCCTTACTTCAACCTGGTAGTGCCCACCCAGCTCGAGGGCGTTGACACCGGCATCCTCGACCCGCGCGACACCTATGCCGACGCAGCACAATGGGAAGAGAAGGCTAAGGATCTGGCCAGCCGCTTCATCAAGAACTTCGTCAAGTACGAGGACAACGAGGCTGGTAAGGCTCTGGTAGCCGCTGGTCCCCAGCTCTAAAGCGTAAAGGAAATAGTAGAACCTATTTTCACATGTCATGGCGTTTTCCTATCGGGAAGCGCCATGATTTTGTCATGCTTGCTTTTTATCGGTCCTAGCGGCAGGAAAGTGTGGTTTGAGGTAGTTTTGCGGGACAGATAATTCAAAAAAAAGCTTAAAACACATTGTGCCAGCGAAAAAATGTGTACATTTGCAGGTTAATATCTAGATAATAATAACCAACAACTAGAAATACAAGATGCGCAAATTGTTTTTCATGCTGCTTTTAGCAGCAATCACAACACTGAGTGGCCTGGCTGTGACCGTCAACAACACGTCGGGCCAGCTTGCCAGCAAGGTGGGCTCAAATCTCAACATCACTGCCCTGACAGTGACCGGCACGATGGATGCCCGTGACTTTGTGTTCATCACCAACTCGCTGCCTGAGTTGACCACCTTGAACCTGTCGGGCGTGACGATCGAGCCCTATAGCAGCGGTCAGACCCTGTATGGCACGATTACGAGCTTTAACGGCAACGCTATTCCTCGCACGGCCTTCTTCGGCAAGAAGTTGACGAGTGTGACGCTGCCCCAAAACCTGGAAGTCATTGGCTTTGCCGCATTTGCCGGCTGCTACCAGTTGCACAGCATTACCATTCCCGCCACCGTCGCGTTTATCGACGATTATGCCTTCTCGGGCACGGCCTTGACCAGCGTCGAGGTACCCCAGTCGGTACAGGTGATGGGTAAGGGCGTGTTCTCGCGCTGTGAGTCAATGACAAGCGCTGTGATTAACAGCCGCTACATTGGCGACTTTGCCTTCTTGGGCGATGTCCAGCTTGCCAGTGTCAACGTGAGTGCCAACGTCAACATGATTGGCCGCGGCGCCTTCAATGGCTGCACCGCCTTGAGAACCCTCAACATCGACCCTGCATGCCACATGACACGCATCGACGAGGAGGCCTTCATCAACTCGGGTCTGGAGTCCATCAACATCAAGTCGCTGGGCGTAGGCACCGTGGGTGAATGGGCATTTGCCCAGACGCAGCTCTCAAGCATGCAGCTTGGCGACGAGATGACCGTTCTGGGTACGGGTGCTCTTGCCCACAACCCCCAGTTGACGTCAGTTACCCTGCCTGGCCTGTCACAGCAATCCGGAACTGACCGCACTGGCAATGACGGCAGCAATCCCCGCCGTTCGGCTCCTGGTGTACAACGCACCTTGAACGAGATCAGCGCCTACACGTTTGCAGGCGACGGCCAGCTCAATCCTGGCAATATGCTCAAGGACGGTGTGTCGACCATCGGTGACTATGCTTTCTATAACGTGAGTGCCACCATCGACACCATGCGTCTGCCCGCCAGCGTTACCTATTTGGGAGAGCGCGCAATGGCCGGCATGATTGGAATGCAGACGCTCAAGACCAACGCTGTCGATGTTCCCGCGCTGGGCAGCGACGTGTGGGCCGGCGTTGACCAACCCAACGTGCCCCTGATTGTTCCCGATGGCACCGTTGGCGAGTACAAGGCTGCCGAACAATGGTTGAACTTCTTCTTTGGAGGTGGCGATTACATCCTGGGTGATGTGAACGATGACGGCGAGGTGACGATTGCCGACGTAAGCTCCCTTATCGACTACCTGCTGAGCGGAGAACCGATTAACCTGCTTGCCGCCGATGTAAATAAGGATGGTGAAGTCAGCATTGCTGACGTTTCCAGCCTGATCGATATGCTGTTGGGCAACAATGCCAAGAAATCGCTCAAGAACTTGAGTCTGATGGGCAAGCCCAAACCCGCTACCAGCGACGTGCTTGTGCTGTCAACCGTATCGATGCAAGCTGGTGACACCCGCAAGATTGAGGTGGCCCTGAACAACGATGAGCATGACTACATCGCCCTGCAGTGCGAGGTAATTCTGCCCGAGGGTCTTGAACTCACCGCTGTCAATGGCATCGAGCGTGGCAGCAACCACGGTTTCTACAGCCGCAAGAACACCATCGAGAACAATGTTTACACCATCATCGGCATCTCGGATGACTTGGCAAAGTTTGCTGGCAATGAGGGCAACGTGATGACCCTGACGGTCACCGCTACCGAGGAGTACGGTGCTCGCAATGCCGAGGTGCTGCTCACCAATGTGATGTTTGTCACTCCGCGCCATCAGGTTTACCTCGCTGACGACGCTCTGGGCATGATCAACGACAACGCTACCGGTGTCGTTGAGCAGCTGACAACCGACAAGCAGATTGCCGCCATCCGCTACATCAACATGGCCGGCCAGGAGAGCGAGAAGCCGTTTGACGGTTTGAACATCGTGGTAACCACCTATACCGATGGCACCACATCAACTGTGAAGGTTCTGCGTTAAGCCAGTAACCACAAGAGAAATGATTGAGGCGACCCTGTGACCACCACGGGTCGCCTTGTTTTTTGCCTACTTAAAAGTCCTTCATCTGCGGGAATTTGTGTAAATTTGCGTCATCATTAAAACTATAGACATAACTATGAGAAGATTTCTTCATGTATTCGTCCTGATGCTGGTGGGCGTTATCACCCTCACGGCTGGTGTGCGCGAGGATTTCAAGGCTAATCCCAAGTTGAGCGCAAACAACTACCAGGCTTATCCCGTCGACGGGTTCCCTGCCATCACACCGGCGCCAGCAGGTTATGAGCCGTTTTTCATCAACCATTATGGTCGGCACGGCAGCCGTTGGCTCATTAATGACAATAAATATGCCTATCCCCTGCAGATGCTGGAAAAGGGGGAACGCTACGGCAAACTCACGCCACGCGGGCAAGAGGTGCTTGACATCCTTCGCCAGGTGTATGATGCCAGCCGCGGCCGCCTGGGCGAACTTAGCGACATTGGAGCCGAACAGCATCAGGGCATCGCTCGCCGCATGTATCAGAATTTCCCACAAGTGTTCCAGGATGGGGCGCCCGTGGTAGCGCGTTCGACCATTGTCATTCGCTGCATCCTGTCGATGCAGAACGAGGTGGACATGCTCGCTTCGCTCAATCCTCGTCTGGACATCACCACCGATGCCAGCCAGGCGACGATGTATTACATGAATTACTCTGACTCTGTCGTCAAGCCGCTGCGCGCCAGCCAGGCCGACTTGTTAAAGAAATACAGAGAAAAATGGATCAATCCCAAAGGCATGTTGAAGAAACTCTTCAAAGACCAGCGCTTTGCCAAGGACAGCGTGGATAATCCTGGCAAGATGATGCTCTACCTGATGGAGGTCACGGGCAACATGCAGAGCCATCACCAGTTTGAGAACGTCAACCTCTATGACCTGTTCAGTGCCGAAGATATCTATAATGTGTGGCGATACAATAATGCCAGCTGGTATATCACCTCGGGAGAGACCCCGTTGACGCAGTGCCGGGTGGACTATATGGAGGCCAATCTGCTACGCAACTTCATCGAGGATGCCGACCGCGCCACCACCACCGACGACCCCGCGCCTGGCGCCTCGCTGCGTTTTGGTCACGAGAGCGTTGTGTTGCCCCTGTGCTGCCTGATGGGCCTGAACGGTGCCGATTACCGCACGACCGACCTCGAGACGCTGGACCAGCACTGGCAGACCTACAAAATCTTCCCCATGGCAGCCAACATCCAGTTTATTTACTTCCGCAAGGCTGGCAGCGACGACATCCTGATGCTGCCCTTGCTCAACGAGCGCGAGGCAACATTACCCGTCCAGACCGACGTTGCGCCCTATTATCACTGGAGCGACGTGCGCGACTATTTCATCGATAAACTTTCCCGTCAACCCTTCATCGACCTGAACAAATGAGACATTTCACCTTATATATTGTAATTGCCATCACGGCTTGCCTGAGCCTGAATGCCACCACACCGCGCACACGGATCATCAACAACTTTGACCGCTCGGCCAGTAACCACTATGCCTACCCCTACGGCACCGACGCGAAGGTGCCCACCCTGAGTGCTGCACCGGCTGGTTATGAGCCCTTCTATATTGACCATTATGGCCGTCATGGGAGCCGCTGGCTGACCAACGCCCGCTACTATGAGCGCCCCTATAAGGAATTGATGAAGGCCAAAGAGGCTGGAATGCTCAACATGCAGGGCGAACTGCTGCTGCGCCAACTCATGTTTGTTTACGAGAACTCCAAGCAACGCGCGGGCGACTTGAGCGACGAGGGGGCCAAGCAACATCAGGAGATTGCCGAGCGCATGTTCAACAACTTCCCCGAGGTGTTCGCTGGCGATGCCCGCATTGACGCCCGCTCGACGGTCATCATCCGCTGCATCCTGTCGATGCAGAACGAGACGATGAAGCTGCGCTCTCTCAACCCCAATTTGCGCATCACCACCGATGCCAGCTACCACGACATGTACTACATGGGATGGGGATATGGCGAGGACACGCTGGCCAACGACCTGCGCAAGAGCGTTGACCCCATCGCCGAGGATATGTACAACAAGTGCCTGCATCCTGAACGCTTCATCGCCCAACTGGTCAACGACACAGCCTGGGCTAATGCCAACCTGAACAGCAGGCGGCTCATGCGCGACGTGTTTGACGTAGCAGGGTCATTGCAGGGCCATCAGTCCTTTGATGACATCAACCTGTACCACTATTTCAACAATAATGAGATTTTTGAGTTGTGGAGGCTCAAGAACATCTACTGGTACATCCACTGGGCCAATGCGCCCCAGAATGGCAACCGCATGCCCTTTATCGAGCGGGCTCTGCTGCGCGACATGATCCAGAAGGGTGATGAGGCCATCGCCACTGGCGAGCGCGGCGCATCGCTGCGATTTGGCCATGAGACGTGTGTGCTGCCGCTGGCGTGCCTCATGGAGCTGGATAGTGTGAACTATAGCTGTGACGACCTGGAAACTCTGCACGAGCACTGGCAGGACTTTAACACGATTCCCAAGGCCTGCAACATCCAGATGGTGTTTTACCGGCCCGTAGGCTCCATGGCAAATAAGGTTCAAGACATCCTGGTGAAAGTGCTGCTCAACGAGCATGAGGCATTGCTGCCCGTCAAGCCCGCCACGGGTCCCTACTACCGCTGGAGCGACCTTAAAGCCTACTACGAGAAAAAACTCGCCACAACCATCGACTGGACCGTAAACGCAAAGAATTAGCTGATTAATACCTATCTAAACAAGTTTATTGAACTATAGGGCCGCCTGTGACTGTAGGGCCTCGCCTTGGCGTGGCCGTTACTGCTGGATAGCTCACAAAATCTGATTTCAGGACGTAAAAGTAGAGGCAGGGATCACTGTAGTACCATATGCCTCCACGCGGCCACGCCAAGGCGAGGCCCTACGTTTCGCACCAACTACAGCATTGCAGCGTTACGGACCATCCACAATATTGCAGCTTTACTGACCATCCACAGCATTGCAGCGTTTTTAGGGGGACGGGGCTAATAATTCTTTTTCTGAAGGGCTGATTGATAGATTGCTTGATAGCGCTGGGCAACGGCGGCCTCGCCGTAGGTTGCCAGGGCGTTAGCCCGTGCTGCGGCGCAAAGGGCTGGATGGCGGTCATGGTCCAAGCACCAGACAATGCCCTGTGCGAAATCCTGTCCGTCGCGGTTGCGAGCCACGTAGCCGTCCTGCTTGTGATGAATCATCTCGGGGATACCTCCCACGTCAAAGCCTATGCACGGCCGGCCACATGCCATCGCCTCGACGATGGTATTGGGCAGATTGTCCTGCAGCGAGGGGGTGACAAACAGGTCAACGGCATTATAGAGTTCGGCTATTTCTTGCTCATTACTCAGGTAGTTGACGGCATAAACCGGCAGGGGCAACGCCGTCTTGACGCTCTCGGCGTCTCCACCCAGTACTACAACGCCCAAGTGGTCGGCCAAATCAGGATGAGCGCGCAGGATGTGGTCACAGGCCTCGGCCAGGTAGCGGAAACCCTTACGCTCGTCGGTGATGCGCTGAGCGCCGAACAGCAGCAGGTGTTTGTCTTCGGGCAGATGGTGTTTCCTGCGTGCCTCTGCGCTGTCGGCAGGTGAGAATACATCGATATCAATGGCATTGGGGATATTGGTGACCTGGTGGCCCAGGGTCAGCGGGCTTGTGCGTGCTAGGTCTGCGATCCATCGGCTGCAGCCCACAAAGGTCAAATTGCGCCCTTGATACATCGCACGCTTGCGGTCAAACACACGTCGGGCCAAATCCATGCCTATTCCCCCACCTTTCAACATGGGACAGCGGCTGCACTGCGACCGATACTTGTCGCACTCGCCCGAATAATGGCAGATGCCCGTGAAATACCACTGATCGTGCATCGTCACCACAACGGGTTTGCCCGAGGCAAGAATGCGGTCGATATCGTCTAGGGAGAGATATCCCTGGTTCACCCAATGCAGGTGGATGACATCGGCCTGCTTGAACGCTGCCATTGACGTGATATCGGTTCCCGCGTTAGCAATGTCCACCTGGAAGATGTTTTGCTTGCTCAGGCCGTTAGCGAGCCAGATGACGCCTCGCTCCCACAGGAAGTTGGCCTTATGCCGCCAGGACGGCGCAATGTTCACCACATTGGCGGCATCGGTCTTGCGGTCGCGCACGAGCATATGTGCTTCCACGCCATGGTTGTTCAGGGCGTGCAACAGGCGATTAGCGGCAATCGCTGCACCGCCGGTCCGTTCCGATGTATTGACGATCAGTACACGCATGGCATCCTCTAGAGTTTAATATCCACCGACTGCCCCGCCTGTTTCACGATTCTAGCGGGATTACCTACGACAGTGCAATCCGCGGGCACACTCTTGTTGACCACGGCGTTGGCGCCAATGATGACGTTGTCCCCCACATGAATGCCTCCAAAGACGGTTGCCCCGGTCATGATGCGCACGTTGTCACCGATTGTGGGGGGCTCTCCATTCTTGTCGTTGCCCAGGGTCACCAACTGCAGGCAATAAAAGTCCCGACCGATTGACTTCGCATTGAGATAAGTGGCATAACTGTGTTCAAAATGGGCTCCAGGGCCAATTTGCGGGCACCAGATGTGCATCGTCTTTTCGGGGGGCATCAGCCAGGAAATGAACACCGAACGGTACTCTCCCATGCGGTAATAGAAGAGGTTGCGGAAGGTCTTCTCGCGCGTGCACGCCTTGATGAAGTTGAGCACCGAATCCTTGCGGTCTTGCACCTTCAACAAATCAGGCCGCACCTTGTCCCTGTGCAACAGGAACAGGGCGATGTGGGGCAGCATCCTGAGTGTCGATGCCGACAATATGATGGCTTGAGTTACTGGATTCATGAGTGAACTTTTTATATGCCTAAAGATTGCGTAGCGCAAAAATACTAAAACTTATAAGAATATCAGTTACATCAACGTGATTTTTATTTAATGAGAATCTGTTGCGGTAAAAATGGTATATTTTTCAGTGATATGAATAACGATAGTTATAAATATCTCTAATAACTTTGCATCGCTAAAGAATGTTCAATAATTATCTTTAATAAAAACTTGAGAAAATGAAAAAAATATTCCTTCTCTTTACGTTATTAGTGTCAATGTGTGCCACATGCAAGGCCGCAACTGCTGCCGAAGTCCGCACATTGGTTCTGTATTACACCTATAGCGGCGTGACCGAGACTCTGGCTCAAAACATCGCCGATGAGTGCGGTGGAACGTTGTTGCAGGTAGTGGATCACGGCAACTATCCCCGCCCTGAAAGCCAGCAGACCTATAACTACGCCAACAACGAGCGCAGCCAGATAGATGCCGGAAACTGGCCCGAAATCCAAACGAGCGTCGATAATTTTGACAACTGGGACGCCATTATCATCTGCACCCCGCTGTGGAACGGGAAGATGGCCAACCCGATGCTCACCTTCCTTCACAACCATGCTGATAAACTCGACCAGAAGCAGGTGGCACTGGCGGTAACCAGCTGGAGCAGCGGCATCACCAATGTGGTAACCGATGCACACAACATGCTGCCGAACAACACCTTCGTTGGCAATCCGCTCCACATCGACTATAATCACCGCAGCCAAATCCATGATATGGCGGCCAACTGGCTCACCACCCTCGATTTTGAAGCTCCCGTGGCCAACAAGATGCGTGTCATCGTGGGCGATAAGACCTTCAGCGCTACACTTGCCGACAATAATACCGCCGAGGAGTTCAAGGAAGTGTTGCCGCTCACGATCACAATGACAGAACTGAATGGTAACGAGAAGTACTACTTCTTTAATTCTAATTTCAGCGCCAATGCGAGCGTCCCCGACTCCATCCGGGCTGGTGACATCATGCTCTATCAGCGCAACTGCCTGGTCCTGTTCTACAAAACCTTTAAGACCAGCTACTCCTATACCCGCATTGGCGCCATCGATGACCCTACAGGGCTGGCCGACGCGCTGGGTACAGAATCTGCGATTGTGACCTTTGAGTTGGTTCCAGGCGACTTCATCAAGGGCGATGTGAATGGCGACAATGAGGTGAGCATTGGCGATGTGAGTGCCCTGATCGATTACCTATTGGGACTGGAGGCAAGTTCGATTAACGCTGCAGCCGCCGACGTCAATACTGACAAAGAGGTGACCATCGCCGACGTATCGGCCCTGATCGACATCCTGCTGGGCATCAACTAGCCAACCGATGCCCACCACAACGAGGGCCATGAGGCATTGGAGGGCCAATGCCTGAAGCAATTACTTGCAGGGGATCTTTTTAAAATTCCACTGTTTGCCCGCCTTGAGTTCAAACTCGGAGTCCTCGAGCGACAGAGGCGGGAAGATGAGGGCAAAACGCAGTTTCTGATAAGGCTGCGCAATGTCGGTGCGCGCGGGCCTGACGTTGATGTTTTGGGCCTTCACGAGTCCCAATTTTCCACTCTTCTTGGCCTTGATGTAGGTATCAGAGGTGACGCAAACATACATATTCATGCTTGAACTGGTAAACTCAAATTCGACACGCGTCTCGGTGTCGGAACAGCACACGCGCACGATTTGGATGTCATCGGCATCTTTGCCAGCCTTGTAGATCGGGTTCTCTCTCATGAAGCGGTATCCCGAATAGTCGGCCTGCGTCACCTTGTCGTTGTTGATGACACTGGGGCCGTCTTCGGTGCGGCCTGCAGGTGCATACAGGCTGGTGATTTTGCGGGTAATGTTGCGCTGGTCACTGTAGCCATACTTCCAGTTCAGTACAGCGGCTTCTTCATACTTGGCAAGGGCCTCTTCATAGCGGCCTTCTTCCTCCAATTCACGAGCCTCCTCCATAGTGGTCTGGAAGACAGGTTGGTTCTGAGCCTTCTCGCGCGCTTGGATTTCGGCCCTCTGCTTGCGCTCCTGGGATTCCAACACTGAGTTGATTCCATTGAGAACTCCGTTGGCAATGCGTTCGGCCTCGGTGTATTGTGCCTGGACAGGCATCCACATGGCTGCAAGAGCCATCAACATCACAATAATTAATCCATTTCTCATTCTTTCTATATTATGAAAAACTTAAAACTTCATATTCTTCTCAGCCCATCAGTCGCTTCTTCTCGCGATATTGCCTGGGCGAGATGTTAAACCGTTTCTTAAAAATTGTTCGAAACGTTGTCGTGCCCCCGAAACCGGCATCGTGGGCAATGGCATCGATGGTCCAGTGTGGCTGCTCAACCAGTAGCCGGCAAGCGGTCATGAGTCGCTTGGTGGTCAAATATTCGGCCAGTGTGTTGCCATCTTGGCGAGTCTTGATGGCCCGCATGACACGCCGCTGGGTCAACCCCAGGCCAGCCGCTATTTCCTTGAGTGTCACCCCAGCCTTGAGGTGCAGGCCCATTTCATCTATCTTGCCGTCAATCCACTCCATTAGCTGCTCATCGCTCATCTGCTCCACACTCGAGACCATCTTGATTTCCTGATGCAGCATCTGAGATGATTGGGCGGCCGTATCAGTTTGTTGCGTCACCTCGTTCAACTTATCCTCGGCCAGTTTGAGCCTATGCTCTACAGCGACCAGTTGCTGGGCCACAGCATCCCGCTCGCGCTGGGCCGACTCGAGTTGTGTTCTGGCCTGCTCGAGTGCATGATGTGAGTTGCCATGCTGCCGGCCACCTTCCTCGATATGAGCTGCCATGCTTGCATTTTGATCCATCAACTTGCGGGAAATACGATAAGACAGCACAAGGGCAATCACGACGGCCACAACTGTGGCAGCCATAGCTACGATGATAAGTTTAAGGGTTAGCGGATCTTGCATATTACATCATGTAGTGAAACCCGTCACAAAATTAGCATTATCATCTATAGAAATCAAAAAAAACGACCAAATCCGCCATTAAAATTCAACCAAATCGCAAACAAGACGACCAAATCGGCGATTAATTCCTTAAAAATGCACCATTAGCGCATCTTTCTGTCATCAGTTCAAGAATGAATTTGTAATTTTGTCACACTCATTAATAAGTGCAATATATACATCATCATGAACAAGATGAATACAACCGGCGACGACAGCCCTAACTACTCCCTCTCCGGCAACCGCAACATCAGCCACCTCGACAGTGGCCTCCCTCAGTGGCTAATTACCATAGGATTTATCATTATGGCAATTGCGGCCGTGTGCACCGTCAACCCCATCGACCAGTGGTTCAGAGAACACTCGCCACTAGCCCTGGCATGCATCTACAATGTGGGCATGCTCATCATGTACTACGCCACCATGCGCGGCATGAAGCCGCTCTACCGCCCTCTCACATGGCTGTGGTGGCTGGTCATCGTGCTCAACATCGTCAGCTTTATATCCATTTGTCTAGGGTCGAAATGGCCCGAGGTAGATTTTATCATGGCCTGCGCCCTACCGCTGGCCTACCTGCCGCTGGGCATACTCATAGCCAACTGGTACAACGGTCGAATGCAGCAACTAGGCATCTGGATGATCGTGCGCATCTTCGCCCTCATGCTTCTACCTATCGCCTGGTTCATGCTCAGCCTGGACATGGAGAGCCCTATCATGCAAGGCGCCATCGTCCTTATCGAACTCATCTACGCCTGGCAATTCTACCGCCTCCTGCGCCAACAAGCCTAAAGCAATGAGGGCATCGGCGGGGGTGGCAACGATGTGAAGCCGAATGCAACACCCGCAATTGTGAGCATTCGTCTTAGTCCTATCAGCGCGCCAGTAAATTCTTGATATACAGCCTTTCGCCCCTAATGGGCTATTATTAGTGTGTGGTGCTCATTTACAGGAGTTCCGCTTCGCTACACTCCTGCCTATAACCTGACAGCCTCTACGGCCTTAATAGTAAGTTTCCGCACATAAAACAGAAATCAAAGTATTGATATTCAATCATTTATTGAACTTCATCATTTATTATTGGTAGGCCAATAGTTGGGGAAATTAGACCTCGATGGTTGAGGAGTAATAATAGAAATCGTTGAGGACTGTATTGAGAAAGACGTCAGCATACACATTGGCTGCGACTTGCACACCAAGGTATTGCTGCACCTGGATAGCCAGTTTGTACACGAGTTCGTTGTGGCGACGGGGGTCGGGATTGTAGAGTGTGCGCGTGATGACATCGACCTGCTTGGTTGACAAATTAGCCGCCTCGGGGTAAGTAGGTTCATAGCCCTGCTGCACATAGTTGTAATCGTTCACCGAGTAGAAGTCATATTGAGTCGAGGACGTTTTAATGACGATTGTGCCCGCAGCGAGATCGCCCAAGCGTTGCCGATGCTTACCGAAGGTGATAAAGACCACCCCCAGGAAGCCGGTGAAAAAGGTATCGATGGGGTACAGGAGCCATCGCAACAGGCAATTGCTCACTGAGGGCGATTTGCCATCGATCGTTACCACACGTATTTTCATTGCCTTCTTTCCCAGGCTCTGCCCCTTGGCAAACAATTCACATACCGGATTATAAAAAATGATGGGAAAAAGGGCGAGTATAACAATCCCGATAAAGGCCACATCGCTGAAAATGTACATCTGGTCCAGCATGCTGCTGAACATCAAGAACACAGCCATGAAATAGACACCAAGCACGACATAATCGATAATGGCAGCAAGCAGTCTATCACCCACACTGGCAGGTGTTTGGGTGAGCTCTACATATTGGCCTGTGATAATCGACGACTGCGCCATATCGTTTAGTTTCTTGGGTTTTAAAAGAATTTGTTGCAAAAGTACCAAAAGTTGTCTATTTTTGCAACAGAAAAAGAGTAACAGTTTTTCCAATGTCATGAGAGAGTCCGTTTTCATCAAACAAAATATCGTTCGCTGGCGAGACTATCAAAGGCGTCTCGAGAATCCATCGGGAGAGGCCCCAGACACTCTGGCACAGATGTATACGGAACTGACATCGGATCTGGCGTTCTCCCGCACCCATTTTCCTGATTCCACCATCACCGTGATGCTCAACGCCATGACGTTCAAGCTGCACAACGAGATTTATAGTGGTCATCAAGAGAAATGGTCGCGCCTGTTGACGTTCTGGACCAGAGAGGTGCCGCAGGCCGTCTATGACAACCGCAAGTCCATGCTCGCAGCGCTGGCCGTGTTTGTGGTTTTCTTGTTGGTGGGCATTGCCTCGCTGTTGAACGATGCCGACTTTGCCAGGCTGATTTTGGGGGACTACTATGTGGACATGACCATCGAGAACATCAAGAACGGTGTCCCCACCGATGTCTATAGCCAGGGCTCGGAGGCCGAGTCATTCATGGGCATCATGCTCAACAACTTGAGGGTCGATGTCTTGTGCATTTCGATGGGCATTTTCACGCCATTTGCCACAGCGCTGATCATCATGTATAATGCCATCATGGTCGGAGCCTTCACTTTTTTCTTTTATCAGTACGGCGTGTTTGGTGAAGCCCTGTTGGCCATTATGCAACACGGCACGCTCGAGATTTCCACGATGGTGCTCTCGGGAGGAGCCGGTTTTGTGATGGGTTCGGGATGGTTGTTTCCTGGCACCTATAGCCGCATGCTGTCATTCCGCCGCAAGGCCAAAGAGGCCCTAAAAATCGCCTTGAGCGTGTTTCCCGTGACCATCGTGGCCGCATTCATTGAGGGATACCTCACGCGGCACACCGAGTTCCCGCTGACCTTTAGGGTACTGGTGATTGTGCTATCGGCAGCGTTTATCATTTATTATTATATTGTCTTACCTTATTTAGTGGGGCGCAAACGCCACAGCAGCTCAGTGACCGATGAACAGCAATCGACTCTATAGAAATCGCTCGCTCACCGACAATGTGAACATGGTGTTTGACTTTGTGGGAGAGAACTGGAAAAAGTGGTTCAAGATGATGGCCTACTTTCTCCTGCCGTTCAGTGTGTTGCTCGGCACTTCGATCGCCTCGTTTGACATTGAGACGTTTACGTTCGACATGACCTTCGTCGGGCCTGTCTTTCTATTCATTGTGGGCTGTGCCGTGGTCACGGCATTGCAGGTAATGCTGGTCAAGTGGCATGAGGACCACGAGGGCTCGCTGGACGGGTGTACCATGGCCACCATGTGGCGCATGTTGCCGCAGGCGACGCTAAAATGCCTGCTTGCCATTGTAATAGGAACGCCAGCGATAATATTGGCACTCCTATTAAACATCGTCCCCATTATTGGATTATTGGCGCTGTTTGGGATGTTGCCGGTGTTCCTGGTAGCACCCATCATGCTACTGGAGCCCAAAGACTCGTTCATGAACAATACAAAGCGGGCTTTTTCACTGGGCTACAAGAAGTGGGGCCGACTCATCCTCATCACGTTGATCATGGGCGCCGTGTCGGTACTCATCAACAATGCCATCACCTTCCCCTACTTCATGTACCTTGCATTAGAGTCAACGCTTGAGCTATCGACTACCAGTTCGGTATTCTGGTCATTCCTTATTGATATCTTTAAGTATGTGATCAGTGTGGCTCAATGTTTCATGATCTTTGTGGAGATGGGACTGTTTGTCCTTGCGATGACATATTACTATGGCAGTGTGGCAACCGAGGTCGAGGACATTGGTTTAGAGAGTGATATAGACAACTTTGCTCAACTGAAATAAACCTGATTATGATATCGCCCCGTGATACAATAGTTGTCAATGACTCGATACTTGATGCGTTCCAGCACTCAAGGGAATATGACTATGCCCGCGAACTGGAGTCCAACCATGATACCAACTATTTTGACCGTTTTTGGAACGCTCTTGAGGATTTATTCGACATCAATACTCCGTCATGGGACATTCCCAATTGGGTCTGGTGGTTCCTGGGGGCGCTGGCGGTGATTGCCGTGTGCTATTTCATCTGGAAGCATAGGGTTGGACTGTTCAGCCCGCGGGATATCGGCCTCAATGCCGAAGAGATTACCGAGGACGACATCAACGAGGTGGACTTTGACCAACTGATTGCCGAGGCCGAAAAGAGTGACGACTACCTGGCACTGTGCCGATTGCGCTATCTGCAGACTTTAAAAATGGCCAGCGACGCGTCACTGGTGACATGGCGACGTTACAAGACACCTACACAATATGCCCAGGAGTGGAATGATGAGGACTTCGGTATCATGACTAACCACTTCTTGCGCATTCGTTACGGTCACTACATGGCCGATGCCAAGCTTGCCGAAGAGATGCGCTTGCGCCAGGAAGCAGTGCAAACACGCATCAACAACAATGCCAGCAAGCAAGAGCAAACCGATAGTCAACAGGAAGGAGGTGTGCAGTCATGAAATCCAACCGCGCATTTGTTGTAATAATCATTGCCCTCATGGCGGTGATGATTCTCTTTGAGATGAACGCACCAACGCGTTTCCAATGGGACGACACTTCCCAAAGCTATAAAAGCAAACACCCCTTTGGATGCTATGTGATGGATAGCGTGTTAAGGGCGTCCCTGCCACAGGGCTACGAGGTGTGCGGGACGGACATTGATAAGTACATCGGCAAGAAATCCCGAGGGGGAACACACACATATCTGTTTACCAACAATTATGTTGACTTTCTCACTTCATTTGATGTTGACTTTCTCACGTTGATTAAGGGGGGCAACAACGTTATCCTGGCCTTTGATGAAAATTCTTACTATTATGGTGCTACATATGTCCGTGATGAATTGGAATTCTCCCTGTATTCTTTTGACTACAACTACATGGGCCACAATTATTATAAAAAAGTATTGAGTGACCGCACTTACTATGACACGATACGGTGGCAGGGCGATGGCAAGTTTGCCGCAGGTAGCTACGTAATCAACCATGCCTTCTGCGGATATGCGCTCAGCCTGTCGCAATCCTATCGCACCCTAGCCACACTTCGTCGGGCAAACGGCCCCACCTATGTTTTATCAGAAGAATCTACTACCACTATTGCGGGTATCCGAACCTACGGCAATGGCAAGGTGGTCGTGGTGAGCATGCCATTGCTGTTTACCAATTACGGCATTCTCAATGACACCATCCGCCCACTCGTGTTAAGGCTATTGAGCGAATGTGGCGACAAACCTGTCGTGCGCTATGACCAGACATTGATCAACTGGGATATTGACAATGAAGACAGCGAGCAGGAAGAGGGCTCACCGCTACACTACCTGCTCGCAAACCGCCCGTTGCGATGGGCATTCTATCTTGCCCTGGCAACACTGGTAGCCTTTGTCTTCTTCTCGGCTAGGCGACGTCAACGCGTCATACCAGTCGTCAAGCCGCCCGTGAACCACATGATGGACTTTGTTAAACAAATAGGTGGCATCTACTACAAGCACCACGATAATGTGGATCTGCTCGCCAAGAAATATGCCACATTCAGCAACGAGGTGCGCACCAAGGCAATGATTGATATCGACAACAATGACCAGATCGATGATGAACTGCTGGCACTGTCTAACCGCACGGGCATTCCCATCAACGAACTGCAGCAGCACATCAGCGACGTGAAGAATGCCATCCAGGCGACCTCGATTAGTGACAAGAGACTACAGCAACTCATCGACGTGATGAATGATATTATGCACAGAATCAACATCTAAAACAAAATATAAGACAATGGAACAAACAACAGCCCCCCGCCTCGATTTGGCACAGTTTTCGGCCCAAGTGAGGCAGATAAAAGAAGAAATCGCCCGTGTTGTGGTAGGCCACAATCAAGTTGTGGACCTCTTGATTGCGGCAATCCTTGCCGACGGCCACGTGCTGCTCGAGGGTGTGCCAGGTGTGGCAAAAACGCTCCTGGCAAGGCTTACTGCACGACTGATTGACGCTCAATTCAGTCGCATACAGTTCACCCCTGACCTAATGCCCAGCGATGTACTCGGCACCACGGTGTTTAACATGAAGACAAGCGAATTTGACTTCCATGAAGGCCCGATATTTGCCAACATGGTGCTCGTTGACGAGATCAATCGTGCACCGGCAAAGACCCAGTCGGCTCTCTTTGAAGTGATGGAGGAGCGCCAGGTGAGCATTGACGGCACCACCCACCACATGGCAGAACCCTATACCATCATCGCCACTCAGAACCCAGTGGAGCAAGAGGGAACCTATAAACTGCCCGAGGCGCAGCTCGACCGCTTCATGTTTAAGATTGTGATGGGGTATCCAACTCTTGATGAAGAAATCGTCATCCTGCAACGACACCAGGTCAACGCACGCCTGGCAAAGCTGGAAGACATCAAGCCCATTATCTCCAAAGACTCGCTGCTGGCACTGCGAGAGACCATGTCGGCCGTGCTGGTTGACGACTCGCTGCTGGGCTATATCGCCCAGATTGTGCACCAAACCCGCACTAGCAAGGCTGTAATCCTGGGGGCCTCGCCACGAGCAGCCGTGGCCATGTTGCAGGCATCGAAGGCCATCGCGCTCATCTACGGACGTGATTTTGTCACCCCCGATGACATAAAGATGGTAGCGCCTGCCGTACTTGACCACCGCATCATCATTTCGGCCGAAGCCGAGATGCAAGGCTATACGGCCTCGAAAATTGTGGCCACGCTTGTCAACAATGTCGAGGTGCCCAAGTGATGCATTAATTAATTAATCACCCACCGCTATGTTTCTGCCCATCCGTTTCTACTATACCGCAATGGTGGTGATCGTTGTCCTGTCGCTGGGACAACTGTGGCCTCCGTTGTTCTATGTGGGGGCTTTGTTGCTGGCGTTGTTTGCTCTGTTGCTCGTGATCGACATCGCCCTGCTGTGGACGCGGCGCGGAATCACGGCAACACGACACTGCAGCTCACGCTTCTCTAATGGCGATGAGAACCCGGTGAGCATACAGGTGGAAAACAACTACCGCTTTGGCGTCAAACTCAGCATCATCGATGAAATCCCGCACATCTTCCAGCGGCGAGACGTGAATTTCTCAATGCGCCTCAAAGCCGACGAAAACGGAACGGTGGACTACACCCTGCGTCCCACCAGGCGTGGAGTGTACGGATTTGGACATATCCGCGCTTTTGCATCCTCTCCCATCGGCCTCTTGCAGCGACGCTTCACCTGCGGCGAGCCCACCGACGTGGCTGTTTATCCCAGCTACCTCATGCTCAACCAGTATGCATTTCTGGCCATCAGCAATAACTTGACCGAGATGGGCATCAAGCGCATTCGTCGCGTGGGTAACAACACCGAGTTTGAGCAAATCAAGTCCTATGTGCAAGGCGACGACTACCGCCTCATCAACTGGAAAGCCAGCGCACGGGCACACCAGCTCATGGTCAACGTTTACACCGACGAACGGTCACAGCAGATCATCAACGTCATCGACAAGGGGCGAATCATGCAGCAAGCCTTCGAGGGGATGACCATCCTCGATTATGCCATCAATGCGGCGCTGGTGCTGTCTTATGTAGCCCTGCATCGCGACGACAAGGCAGGCGTAATTACCTTTGCTGATGAGTTTAACGACTTCGTCAAACCAGACCGCGGTCCGGCACAGATGAATGATATTCTTGAATGCCTTTATCACCAGACCACCGACTTTGCCGAGAGCGACTATTCGACATTAGTTGTCAACACCAACCATTTGGTCGGTCAGAGAAGCCTTCTCATACTCTATACCAACTTCTTCGACTATAACAGCATGCTCAGGCAGTTACCCTACCTGCGGCAACTGAACAGCCGCCATAGGCTGGTAGTCGTCTTTTTCATCGACAATGAACGTCGAGATTTCATCAACCAGCAGCCACACAGCATCAGGGATTATTACGAGCACTCTATTGCCGCCAAAATTGACCACGAGCAAACACTCATTATCAACACGTTGCGCCAATACGGCATCAACAGCCTGCTCACCTCCCCACAGAACCTCTCTGTCAATGTAATCAACAGATACCTCGAGATGAAGTCCCGCGGCCAGTTCTAACCGCCGCCACACCAAGACCGACCCTCAAATCCACTAAAAACCTGCCGACACCTGACTGAGCTTTCCAAGAAGCCGATGAGGCGTTAAAAGGCGCGGAAAGGCGCCCGACATAGCAAAAAGGGGGAGCGCAAGCTTCCCCGAAAAGTAACCCATTATATGCAGATGGATTTCAATTCATCGGCAAGGACGGCAATCTCGTTTAAGATGAGGGCTTCACGCTCTTTAGAGGGCTTTTTCATGCCGTTAATGTATTGAGCCATGAGGCTCTGGCTGATGCCAAGTCTGCGTCCAATGGCAGCGGCATTCAATTCGGGATGCGACAAGAACACCTTGGAAACCCCGACAGGTTCCGGATCATCATATTCAAAACTCTCGAACGACACATCCTCAGCAAAAAAGGGACGGTTCTTTTGATGTAATTTTGGGGTTGGTGATGGCTGCTGGGGTGGTGCATCATTGGGACGGGTCTTTATGATGGCGTCGCTTCGCTTTGGCCAGTCAAAAGAACCGTCCCAACTGATGGCACCCGTGAAACCCTAATGTGGGCGGAAGCAAATCAGTATAATCCGCTTCATCCGCCGAGAGATAGCGAAAAATACATCAAAAGAACCGTCCCTTTTTTCACTTTATCAGATATTTGCAGGATGGGCTTTGGGAAGTGGGAGAAAATTATTAAATTTGCACTTTCTTGCCTGAGGGAGAGGAAAGACATTGTGGGATTTATTATTGAGTAACTGACTCTTTTCGGACCAAACTGCGACTCTTGGATTACTGGAATAGAGAGATCAGGACATCACCATTTCATCGACAAAAAAGTGGTGTGGACCGACGTTTCATCTATTCTAACGGTTGTCGCAGACCTGGTTCGAAAGTGAAACGATAGGAGTCCACACCTTTTGCTATTTCTACTGCACAAAGATACTACATCAACTTCATGTGATACTTGTAAAAAACATTCATTGACTAGCAAAGATGATACATTGAAACATATTTATAAGTATCAGAACGAAAACTGATAGTCTCACGCACATCAATAAGTTAACTTTGCCAAAATCAACCAACAGAACAATGAACGTACTGAAAAGATTTCTACTCAGCTTCATGCTCATGTTGACGTGTACAATCCTGTATGCGCAAACAGAAATCACAGGCACCGTTGTTGACGAGACAGGAGAGACTGTCATCGGTGCCACTGTGGTTGAGAAAGGTACCAGCAATGGTACAGTGACCGACTTTGACGGCAACTTTGTCATCAAGGTTAATCCCGGAACCATGCTGGTGGTTTCATACATCGGCTATGAGAAGATGGAGGTTGCCGCCGAAAATGGCATGACCATCACCCTCAAGGACAACGCCGTTGAACTTAAGGAACTTGTGGTGACTGGTTACCAGGTACAGCGCAAGGCTGACTTGACGGGTGCCGTGGCAGTGATGGACATGAAGGGTCCGATCAGCGATAGTGACCCCAACATGCTCAACTCGATGCAGGGCAAGCTCTCGGGTGTGGATATCGTGACCGATGCCGCTCCTGGTGGAGGAAGTTCTACCATCCGCGTGCGTGGTATGAGCACCGTCAATGCCTGTGACCCCTTGTATGTCATCGATGGTGTGGCCACCAACGAGAACTTGAACTCGCTGAACTCGGCCGACATCGAGTCCATCCAGGTGTTGAAGGATGCGTCCTCGGCTTCGATCTACGGTAGCCGTGCTGCCAACGGTGTCATCATCATCACCACCAAGAAGGGCAAGGACGGCCGCATGGCCATCAACGTCAATTACAATGCTGCCTTGCAGACCGTGGCCAAGACCTTCAAGACGCTGAATGCCCTGCAGTGGGGTCAAGCCTACTGGCAGGCTGCCAAGAACGACGGGATCGCCCCCACGGCAGTGTCGGCCCTGTATGGCACTGGTGCTACTCCCCAGTTGGTTAGCAGCATCAACGGCATCAACACCGCCAATACCGACTGGCAGAAGGCTGTTTACAGCAATGCTTGGACCCACAACATCACGGCCAGCATCTCCAATGGCAGTGAGAAGGGTTCCTACCTGTTCTCGGGCAGCTACATCAACCAGAACGGTCTGATGGACCGCACGTTCTACAAGCGTCTGAGTGCCCGTGTGAACTCGACTTACAACTTCAACCAGTACATCCGCGTGGGTGAGAACCTGATGATTGCCAAGTGGGACAACCGCGGTGCCGACGTTAACGGCGACCGTGGCATTCCCTACAGCGCCATGCGCCAGCATCCCGCCGTTCCCATCTACTCGGCCGAGGGCGTGTTTGCCGATCCTGTTGCCATGTTGGGCAGCGATATCGACAACCCCGTGCAGACCCTGTACAATGCACGTGACAACCAGAACTCGTCATGGCGCATCTTTGGCAACGCCTATGTTGACATCATGCCTATCAAGGGCTTGACACTGAAGAGCAACATCGGTATTGAGCACATCCAGTTCCTGAATAAGACGCTCACCCGCAACGTGCGTCCCAGCGACATCTCGGCCAACCGCGCCGTGAGCCGCGGCTACGGTCAGGGTGACACTTGGACCTGGACCAACACCGCCAACTACCTGCTCGACATCAAGGGTGTTCACCACTTCAATATCCTGGCAGGTACCGAGGCCATCAAGTATGTGTTTGAGGACCTGGCAGCCACCCGCAAGGACTATGCCTTTGAGGACGCCGACTATATGCAGATTGGTGCCGGCTCGGGCACGATGACCAATGGCGGCGGCAAGCAGGAGTGGGCCTTGTTCTCGCTCTTCGGCAAGATTGACTACAATTATGCCGACCGCTACCTGTTCTCGGCCACCCTGCGCCGCGACCAGACCTCGCGCTTGGCTAAAAAGCACAATTCGGGTATCTTCCCCGCATTCTCGGCCGCCTGGCGTATCTCGGAGGAGGCTTTCTGGCCCAAGAACCACATCATCGACAACGTCAAGTTGCGTGCTGCATGGGGTCAGAACGGTAACTCCGCCATCAGCAACAACTATGCCGCCTATTCGACCTACGTCTATGACTTGGGCAATGGCGCCTATGACCTGAACGGCACTAACACGGGTGCTGTGAGCGGTATCAAGGTGCTCACCACTGGTAATCCCGACCTCAAGTGGGAGACCACGACCCAGACCAACATCGGTATTGATGCCTACCTGTTCAATAACACGGTGAGCATCTCGGCCGACTACTACTGGAAGGACACCAAGGACATGATTACCATTCCTCCCGTGCTGTCGGTAGCTGGTGAGAATGCTGCCAAGTTTGTCAACACCGGTGAGATGAAGAACCACGGTTTTGAGTTGAACCTGGGTTACCATTCGCCCAGCTACGGTGACTTCTCATGGGAAGGCAACTACAACTTCTCGATGTACCGCAACAAGCTGGTGAAGTATAACGACAAGGTGAGCGTCATCGGTGGCGACTTCCGTCTGATTGAAGGCCAGCCCATGGGCGTTTACTACGGCTATGTTAATGATGGCATCTTCCAGAACGCTGACCAAGTGAGCAACCACGCTATCCAAGAGGGTAAGGGCGTTGGCCGCCTCATCTTCCGTGACATCAATGGCGATGGTTATGTTAATGACAAGGACCGCTGCATCATCGGTGACCCCAATCCCGATTTCGCCATGGGTTTGACACTCGCCGCCTACTACAAGAACTGGTCGCTCTCGACCTTCTTCTCGGGCGAGTTCGGATTTGACATTTATAATGGTACACGCAAGCAGTTGGAATTCATGACCTACGGCAACCTGTACACCAACCGTGGCAAGGATGTCCTGAACGCATGGACACCCGAGAACACCGGAGCATCGATTCCCGCTCTGACGACCATCGACGACAACAATGAGATGCGCATGTCCACCTACTTTGTAGAGGATGGCACCTACTTCAAGTGCAAGTACATCAAGTTGGGCTATCGCTTTGACCAGCCCTGGCTGCAGACCCTCGGCCTGACCAACGTTAACGTCTATGGCCAGGTAGAGAACGTCTTTACCGCGACCAAGTATAGCGGCCTCGATCCCGAGGTGCCCCTGGGTGAGTATGGCGCCCGCATCGACAATGGTCCCTATCCCCGTGCAAGAACATTCTCGTTGGGAGTAAATCTGTCATTCTAAAGCAGAGTTAATAGTTTATAGAGAATAGTTAATAGTTTTTACTCGATAACTAAATAACTTAAAAGACAATGAAAACGACAATATATCAACTGATTTTTGCAGTCTGCATCTTGGGTGTTTTCACTTCCTGTGATGATATGCTCGATACCCATCCCCAGGGACAGTTCACCAGCGAGCAGATTGACGACAACTCGGTAGAAGGCCTGATGGCTTCGGCCTACGCTGGCCTGGAGGCACACTTCTATGGCAACAACGAGGCTTTTGCCGGACCGTCCACTAACTGGATTTTTGACGTGCGCAGCGACGATGCCTATAAGGGTGGCGGCGGCACTGGTATGGAGGAGAACATCCACCTGCTGGAGGTTTCTGAGATCAATTCAGACAACGTTTCCTGCCTGAACAAGTGGCAGAACAACTACTACGCCATCTCGCGTGTACACAATGCGATGAACGCCTTGAAGTCGGCCAGCAGCGTGAGCAATGCCGCCCAGCTGATGGGCGAGTTGAAGACCCTGCGTGCATGGTACTATTTTGACCTCATCCGCATCTTCAACCGCATCCCCTACTTTATCGAGAGCGATGACGTGAACACCAAGACCAACGATGAGTTCACCCGCGAGGAGATCTTCTCATTTATCAAGCGTGACTTGAACGAAGCTATCGAGGTGCTGCCCGCAGCCAAGAGCCCCGCAGGCCGCATCACCCGCACGACCGCCCAGGCCATCCTGGCTAAGGTGTGTGCCTTTACCAGCGACTGGGAGGGCGTTAGGGCCAATGCCGACGCTGTCATCTCCAGTGGCCAGTACAGCCTGTTCAGCAACTTCGGTGACTTGTCCAAGATTTCCTTCAACAACGGCAGTGAGAGCGTGTTTGCACTGCAGTGCTCGACCGCTAGCGACAATGCCCACATCAACTGGTCTAACCTGCTGAACTGCACCTATAGCGACGGCAACCTCTATGGCAATGGCGATGACTTCTTCTATGGTTCACAGAACCTGGTGAATGCCTTCAGAACCGATCCCATCAACGGTCTGCCCTATCTTGACGGCAGCTTCAATGACGTGAACGTGACCGAGAACTACGATGGCTGCCTTGACCCCCGCTTGGACTTCACCGTGGGCCGCATCGGCTATCCTTGGCGTGGCCACCTCTACACTGCAGGCTGGTGCCGTGCTTATGATGTGTATGGCGAGTTCTCCAACAAGAAGGCATGGCCTGCACCCGAGGAGGCTCTCGCATCGTGGCCCTGGGGCTGCAGCTCGTTGAACTTCATGTTCATCCGCTATGCCGACATTCTGCTCTTGAAGGCTGAGGCCCTCATTGAGTTGGCTTCGGGCACCAATGCCGCTACCGACGAGATGCTCGTCGAGGCCCGTGCTCTAGTCAACCAGGTACGCGAGCGCGCTGCCAACAGCATCGACGGCAACTACTCGCCTCAAGACCTCGACCCGTCTAAGGCCGATTACTACATTGGACTGTATCCCACCGATTGGGACGGCAATCTGTACTGGACCAAGGAGCGTGCCCGCCTGGCTGTGCGCTTTGAGCGCCGCTTGGAGCTTGCTCTGGAAGGCAACCGCTGGTTTGACCTCGTGCGCTGGGGCAATGACTATCTCATCAACACGATGAACACCTACATGACCCAGGAAAGCGCCCTGCGCAGCTACTACACTGGCCGTTCAGTCAGCGCCAACGAGATTTTCCTGCCTGTTCCTCTGGCCGAGATTGATAATTCCAATGGACTTTACAAACAATATTAAAGCAAACTCTTCGCACTATGAAAAAGATATATTTTGGTCTTATCGCCATTTTAACGCTTTTCACCGCCTGCTCGGACGTTGACTTCGAACCGATGAACTCCAGCGAGGCAGTGACCAACCTGCGTGCCGAGTACACTCCTGGCAGCCGTCAGGTGACGCTCAAGTGGACTAATCCCACGATGCCCGGCCAGACCGGTATCCAGATCATCAAGGATGATGCTGATATCATCAACCTGGACGGTGTGGTGGACAGCTACTTCATCAAGAAGGCTCCCGCCAATGTCGACGTTTCCTATACAGTGAAGGCCCGTTACGGTGACGGCCGCGTTTCCCAAGGACAGACCGTGCGCCTGCACATCGACTATGAGGCACAGAAGGGCGGCGACGTCGTTGCCATGCTTGTCCCCGAAGACTATGAGAACTCGGCCGACGAGAAGAGCGCTGTCGAGTGGTTCAAGGCCAACTATGTGAACTCGGGCAAGGGTGTCCTGCTGACCCCCTCGACCATCGATGACCTCGACATCGAGAGCCAGTCGGCTTGCTGGGTAATGTGCGACCGCATCGGCATCGACCGCGGCTGGCAGAACCTGCCCGGCAACCTGGCATCTACAGCAACCATCGAGGCACTGAAGGCCTTTACCGCCGACGGTGGTAACCTGTTCCTTACCAACCACGCTACCCAGCTCACCGTGGCTGTGGGTCGTATTGCTGAGGCTTACGCTCCTGGAATCTACGGCAGCGGCGAGGGTGGTCAGAATAACGACATCTGGGGCTCACAGCCCATCATCGGCAATGCCGAGGGCCAGATCTATGACCACAGCGGTCATGACATCTACCGCGGCATGAAGTTCGTCAGCGGCCTGTATGAGCGCAGCATCTACACCTTTATCGGTGCTGGTGTCAAGGGTGACCACAACTGTATGTGGGATCTCAATGCCTATGGCCTCGCTCCCAATCCCAACGTCGTGAAGGCTTGGGAAGACTTGACCAACTCTCACGTGCTGGGTACCTGGAACCACGTGGTGGATTACTGCTGCGCTGGTATCATCGACTTTGATCCCACCTCGACCTTTGCAGGTCGTATCCTTGCTGTGGGCTTGGCAGCCTATGAGTGGAACATTGGTGGCAACAATTCCTGCCAGGACCAGTTGGAGCGATTCACTGCCAACTGCTTGACCTATGTGAGCACTCCTGCCGAGGAGAAGGTGGCCATGCTCGTGCCCAATGACTATAGCAACAGCGATGACGAGAAGAGCGCCGTCGAGTGGTTCAAGGCAAACTATGTGAACACGGGCAAGGGTGTGATCCTCACTCCTGCTACCATCGACGAGTTGGATATCGAGAATAACCCCATGTGCTGGGTAATGTGTGACCGCATCGGCATCGACCGCGGCTGGCAGAACCTGCCCGGTGACTTGGCATCGACCGCTACCATCGAGGCCCTGAAGGCCTATGCCGCCGACGGTGGTAACCTGTTCCTTACCAACCACGCCACCCAGCTCACCGTGGCTGTAGGCCGCATCGCCGAGGCTTATGCTCCTGGCATCTACGGCAGCGGCGAGGGTGGCCAGAATAACGACATCTGGGGCTCACAGCCCATCATCGGCAATGCCGAGGGCCAGATCTATGACCACAGCGGCCATGACATCTACTGGGGCATGGACTTCGTGAGCGGCCTGTATGAGCGCTCGATCTACACCTTTATCGGTGCTGGTATCAAGGGTGACCACAACTGCATGTGGGACCTCAATGCCTATGGCCTCGCTCCCAATCCCAACGTCGTGAAGGCTTGGGAAGACCTGACCAACTCGACCGTGCTGGGTACCTGGAACCACGTGGTAGATTACTGCTGCGCCGGTATCATCGACTTTGCTCCCACCACTGCCTATCCCGGCCGTATCCTGGCCGTAGGTCTGGCAGCCTATGAGTGGAACATCGGTGGCAGCAACTCCTGCCAGTCACAGCTTGAGAAATTCACCGGTAACTGCATCAGTTACCTGAAATAATCGTGATGATGAAACTGAGACAAATCCTGTTGACCGCATTGGTGTCTGCCCTGCCGGCAGGCATCAATGCCCAGCAGGTTGCTGCACACTACACCATGTCGCTGACTGGTGGTGACAAGATTGAGGAATCGGTGTCGCACAACCAGTACACGGTGACCTCTCTTCTGCCCGCCTGCACGGTTCAGGGACTGAACGGTGACGCCCTGAGATTCGACGGCTACTCCAACTATGTGAAAGCCGGCCTTCCCGTGGGCACTTTTAACACCGATGCGCTGACCATCAGTGTTGTGCTTGCTGCTGAAGCCTTCCCGATGATGCAGCTGGATGTTGCCGAGACAACCCCAACATTTGCGACGATTTTTGGCAACCTGGAGGACAAGAAGGGCTTTGCGCTGGAACTATCGTCACAGGGCGACCTGCGATTCCGTTTCGGCTCGGCCTACGCGAGTGGCTACCTCTTTTCCTTCAATGGTGAGACCAAGCTGCCGCGCGGCAAGTGGAGTGTGGTGACCGTCGTGCTTGACAAGGCTGGCAATGCTGCAACCATGTACCTCAACGGCGCCGCCATCGGTACTGGCCGCATGAGCCGTGCCAATGTCGTTCACAGTACGGCCGATTTCTACATCGGCAAGGATGCTACCGACGTGAAGGCAGGCCCGTTCTTGATCAACACTTTCGTTGGCCTGATTGACGACATTACCATCTATAACGGAGCCATGACAGCCGATCAAGTGGCAGCATTGGTGCCCGCCAACCCTGGTTTGCCCGATTTCAACTATCCTGCAGCCCGCTATGCGTCGAGCCTGTGGCGCCCGCAGTTCCACGGCATGCCTTCGGGCAGCTGGACCAACGAGAGCCATGGCATGACCTACAGCGGCGGCAAGTTTCATGTCTTTTTCCAGAAGAATGCCAATGGCCCCTACATGTCGCGTCTGCACTGGGGACACATCACGAGCGAGAACCTCTATAGCTGGCATGAGGAGCCCATTGCTATCGCTCCTGGCGAGAACTATGACATCAAGGGCTGCTGGAGCGGTTGCGTCTATGACAACAACGGTACTCCCAGCATTCTTTATACCGCTGTAGATAACGCCCGTGCGGTGATTGCCCAGGCCAACCCCGTCGATGCTTCGCTCATTGACTGGAACAAGCAGGGCGTCATCATCAACGGCCGTCCCGCAGGACTGTCTGACGACTTCCGCGACCCGTATTATTTCACCGCTAATGGCCAGCAGTACATCATCGTGGGCACCAGCAAGAACGGTATTGGCGCCTGCACGCTGCACAAGCTGGAGGGTGGCAATTGGACCAACGATGGCACCATCTTCTTCCAGGGAGGCAATGCCAATCAGCATGGCACCTTCTGGGAGATGCCCAACATGACCGACATGGGTGGCGGCAAGTGGCTGTTCACTTGCACTCCGCTGGGTATGGGCAGTGGTGTACGCACCCTGTGCTGGGTAGGCACTATCGGCAGCGACGGCAAGTTCATCCCCGACGGTAATGGTGTACAATATCTGGAACTGGGCGGTATCAGTCGTGACGGTTACGGTCTGCTCTCCCCCACCATCTATCAGAAGGATGGCAAAACCCTCATGCTGGGTATCGTGCCCGACAAACTGCCGACCAATGTGAACTACAACATGGGCTGGGCACACAACTACTCCCTGCCCCGCGAGATTAGCCTCGATGGTAATGGTATGCTGGTTCAGAAGCCTTATAGCGGCCTGACGGGCATGCGCACCACGACTGCTGTCACTCGCAATTTAACCCTCAACGGCACGGAATCGCTGGCTCCCGTCAGCGGCCGCCAGATTGAGTTGATGGGCGAGTTCACGGTAACAGAGGGCAAAATGGGCTTCAATTTCCTGAAGTCAGGCAACAATATGGTTTCCTTGACCTATGATGCCGCCAACGGTAACCTTACCCTCGACATGACCACACTTTCTCGCACAGCCAACGACGGTGGTGTTTACAATGGTGTCTATAGCGCAACTCTGCCCAAGCGCGTGGCCGCTGGTGAGACGTTGACACTTCACGTCTATCTCGACGGTTCGATTGCCGACATCTTTGTGAACGACACGTGGGCCTACTCAGTTCGCCTGTTCCCCAACGATGCCAATCAAGTCGAGGCCGAGGCCTTTGCCACTGCCGCCACGCCTGCACGCATCAGCGCTTGGACGCTGGACCCTACTTCATCCCCCGACATTAAGGGGGACGTGAACGGTGATGGCGAAGTGAACATTGCCGACGTGAATGCACTGATCAACATCATCCTCTCGGGCGGTTCGTCAGAAAATGCCGATGTGAATGGTGATGGCGAGGTGAACATTGCCGACGTGAATGCAGTGATTAATATTATCCTAAGTTAATCACACCCAACTAAAGACTAAAGACTAAGGACTAAAAACTAAGGACTAAAAACTAAGAACTAAGAACTAAGGACTAGGGACTAAAAACTAAGAACTAAGAACTAAGGACTAAAAACTAAAGACTATGCTAATTGCTGATACACTTGTGGTCATTGGACTCGCTACCGCCTCGCTAGGAACCATCCAGGAGACAGGAGGTGTGCAGGAACACACCTTCTGGCTGCGCAACGACGGGGCAGAGGCTGTCACCTTGCAGCAAGGATACACGTCCTGTGAGTGCACGACCATCGAGTTCGACAGGTATGCACAGGTGCAACCTGGCGACTCATCACGTGTGACGCTGCGGTTCAACCCGATGGGCCGTGGGGGCGAGTTTAACGTGAATGGTACGGTAGTCTATGGCACCGAGCGCAAGCGCGTGAAACTGTCGATGACGGGAAACAGCATCCTGAGCGAAGAAACGCTCATGAAACGCTATCCTGTCGCCGTGAGCGACAACCTGCGCCTCTCGACCGACCGTTTTGACCTGGGCGTGATGCATCCCGGTGAGACCAAGGAAAGAAGCGTGGCCGTCCTGCATCGCGACGAGAACGACCGCACCGAATCCCTGACCATCACCTACACGCCCGACAAAAAGACCCCAACCGGCCTGCAACACATCCCATACACAGTCACTACAACCGACCAAGGCAAGCAACAGCAACTAGTAATCACCCTCGACGTCATGATCAAGTAACCCTTGGCCCTGAAATCAGCCCACAAAACCCGCTGGAATTCAGCGGGTTTTGTCTTCAACTGCACCTGACAGGAGTCATTTCCGCACCTCCCAAAAACATCCCGATGCTTGATTGACATACTTGTTATGATAAGAACACAGAGATGTTAAACCTATCAGAAACAATTAATTCAAAAGGATTCTCTCTTGATTTCATGCTGTTCTTACATTAAATATTACCTTTGTAACATCAATGAGCTGTTATAATGAACAACAATGATAGAAGTGAGCGTATAATTGCTCATGTAATCGTTAGTTAACTCTCGATAGTAAATCAAAACATGAAGCAACTATATGCCATACTGTTAATGCTCCTGGTTTGGGTTAGCGCCTGGGGAGCCCATGCCTATAACGTCAACCAGTACAATTGTTTGGCACGTTTGTCCACTGAAGAATTGATGCACCGCGGCCAGGACTTCTTGCAGAACAAGGGATGGGCTGATAGCGCCATAGTATGCTATAGTATCGTTGCCAACCGCGCCCAGCATAATGGTCTGGACAGCAAAGAGATGTATCATATTGCCAGGGCACTTAACAATATCGGCTACATCTATGCGGCTTACTACTATGACTATCAGAAGGCCTATGAGAACGTAAAGCGCTCAATGGAGCTGTCAAGGCAATATGGTTTTAACAATAATCTGGCGTATGTCTATATGAACATGGCCTCGATTCTTGATAGCCGCAATAGATTAGTCTCGGATGAAACTCTCTCGACTGAGGTGTTGGACAATACTAGGTTAGCCTTTGACGTCGCCGTCAAGTCTGGAGAGTGGAATGTGGCTGTGACCAGCATCTATAACATGCTGGACATGATACACGATAAAGGCGAAGCTGAACTCATTGCACCAGATTTGGCCCGTTTCAAGGGTTTGCAGTTGAGCGACAGCGTGGAGATGTGGCAATGCACGCGTATGTTCTGCCAAGCCACTGAGGCCTTCCAGGCTGGCCAATATCAGCAGGCCCTCAATTACTATGACAAGATGCTCAGTGAGGCACAGAATGTCACGACCAACCGTCAGCAGTGCATTATCAAGGCCATGCAGCAGAAGGCTGCTGTTCTTGCCGTCATGCATCGATATGAAGAAGCTATTTCTTGCCTGCAGCAAGTTAAACAGATTGCCATTAATCATGGCATGCAGAGTGAGTTGATTGACAATTATAAGGCTATGGCTCAAGTCTATGTTGGTATGGGAAACCGTCAAATGGCTGAACAACTTGACTACAAGTACCTGAAGGCAAGGGATGAGTTCATTCACAAGAGTCATGCCGAGATGCTGGAGAAGTCACGTTTTCTGGACGAGATGAGCCGTGTCAATGAGCAGGTGGCGCAGATTCAGGCAAAGCACGAGCGAGCTCATCAGTTGCTGCTCATGGTGTGTCTCATTACTGCTATCATCCTGATAGCGTTGTTACTGCTCGTGCGCAGCAATATCAAGCAACGTAACTACATCAGGCAT
>CACYGX010000018.1:0-1653 GCA_902774055.1 uncultured Bacteroidales bacterium | reverse complement strand
GGTTGACAAGCAAGAGGAATCCGCCCCCAAGTATCAAAGCCAACTTGACCAGGAAAGTAAGGATCGCCTGTTTGAACGCATTAATCACGTGATGGACGATATCACCATCATCTGCAAACCCGATTTCTCACTTCAACAACTGGCTACCCTGGTGGGGAGCAACTACAAGTATGTGTCACAGGTGGTCAATGAACGTTACGGCAAGAGTTTCAAGCAGGTGCTCAACGAGCAACGGGTGCGTGAGGCCTGTCGCATCCTGAACGAGCCTAATCAGTCTGCCCATCTTACCATCGAGGCCATTGCAGCCAATTTGGGCTTCAATTCCCGCAGCAATTTCACCGTCACCTTTAAGCGCATCACGGGCATTTCTCCCTCCGACTTCATGAAGATGGCCAAGGAAAAATAGGGTACATTCCATGGGCATGTTTCAGTGAAAAACGCCCTTTAATACACAGTTTTTGGTTCTGTTTCACGGAAACAGAACACAGGCGCAGGCTATTTCTTTGCATAAGGGAATGGCCTTAACTATTTTTGCCGAAGAATTCATCAACTGGTGAAAACGCTTTGAAACCATTTTCTAACCAAAATCATTTAATTATTATGAACAAGTTACTCTTTTTATTGGCCGCAATGGCTGTTGTGCTCCCAGTGTCGGCAGGGGGACAGTTTAAGTCGCATGGTTCACAGGCTGACTACCGCCCTCTCTCTCCTGATGAGATAACCATGAATGGAAACAGTCTAAACATGATCACCGATGCTTCTGATGAAGTCCCCGTTGTCATCAGCGAGGTCCCCGAGGGAACCCTTTTGACCTATTACCGTACTGGCGGTTACATCTACCACAAGTTCATGGAAACAGGTATCACCGAGTTTGAAGATGTCATGAACGTCGTGTTCGCCGAGGATGGAAAGGTTTACATCCAAAATCCCATTGCTACGCTCACCAATGGCAATTGGGTAGAGGGTACTTATGACCAGGAGAGTGGTATGGATGGCCAACTACGGCTATGGAGGTCTGCTGGTATGGGGCCACACCTGGTATGAGCAGATTGACTGGGACTATGACTACGATGAACCCGTTTATTGGCTCTATGGCGCCTACGACCCCGATGTGACCGAAATCCGCTACAAGGTCGAGGGCAATACCATCACGCTGCTCGATGGCCAGGGCGATGTGTGGGCTCCCTATCCCGAGTGGGGCAACACGACTGGCCCGTGTCTGATCTACACCGACAATCACGAGTGGGCCAATGTGCTGCAGTTCAACACGGTTGCCGTTCTCAATGACGAGAACCCCATCATTCCTGCTAATCCCACTGCCGACGAGTGGTATGACTGCGGTAACGACTGGGCTACCAGCAAGTTCTATTTCACCTTGCCCACCACCGATACAGAAGGCAACCCCCTTGATCCTACTAGGCTGAGTTACAGCATCTTCCTTGATGATGACCAAATCTACACCTTTGATTATTGGGACTATTACTATGACATTGAGGACGACATGACCGAGATACCCTACAGTATTTACTCCGATGGCTATGACGTTACCGATCATGTGGTTTATTTCTATGGCACCAACTACAGCGAGTGGCCCATCTTTACCTGGCGCATAGGTATCCAGGTTTACTACACCTACCATGGTGTCAAGACTGC
>CACYGX010000017.1 GCA_902774055.1 uncultured Bacteroidales bacterium | reverse complement strand
CAGGTAATCTGTCGGCAGATACGTCCGCCTGTCTTGGTACTGGTAGGTGAACTTCACGGTGTTGAGTTCACCGTCCGCGTCGCTGATCTCGCAGGTCGGCTCGGTGATGAGCACAATCGGCATGCCTTGCGGAGTGTAGCCCTGCGAGCAGTCGGTGCGCTTGGTCGCCATGCGCACGTCATGGCTGTAGAACAGTTGCTCGATCCACCGGGCCTGCTCCATGGTCAGGCCCGAAGTCTCGACCTCGTACAGCTTCTCGTTCTGCTGGTTGTAGAACGTGGAGATGCGGTTCGTCACCGCGATTGAGCGGTCAACCTTCGGCTTGTGCGTGGTCACTGCCTGGAGGGCGCAGCACTCGAAGCAGTTGAACGCATTGCGGAAGTACAGCGTGAGGTTCGGCTCGCAGTCCTGCACATAGAACGTGAAGGACCGGGCGCCGACCTGGACGCTGCAGGCCAGCGGCCTGAGGCCGTAGCGCATGAAAGTCCAAGGTCAATTTCAGGGGGCAACATGGCAGATTCTTCCTGCAAGCGGTTGCGTCCAAGACGGCACAAGTGCCAAAAAGAGCTAATAACTTCATTTTTATCAATTTAATGATTTCCATGCACATATTTCTGCCAACTTTTCCCAAAATTCACCCATTTTCCTGCCGACTTTTTGAGCTAAGCCCCACATTTTCACGCAAAAATAACTCAAGAGCACTAGCTCTAAGACGAAACACTAAAATCACAGGAGAAAGATAATTGGACAATCTTGGGAATTACATTTGGACATTTATGGGATTTTTCCTTGGACAATCTTGGGAATTTTATATCTTTGCAGCGGAAATAAAAATCATGAACTAGACAATGTACTATCCGAGACTAATTGAAAGGGAGATAGAACTGAAGTTGAAGACTTCAGGAGCAGTGGTTGTAGCTGGCCCAAAATTCTGTGGTAAAACAACCACTTGTATGCTTTATCAAAAGAGTTTTGTGAAACTAAACACTAAGCAAGCCATTACTATGGCGAGGTTAAATCCGAAAGCCATGTTACAGGGAGAAACTCCAAGGTTGATTGATGAGTGGCAGAAAGCTCCTGATATTTGGAATCACATTAAAGACGATCTGGACTTTAACTATGTGTTCGGTAAATACATTCTCACGGGTAGTTCAACCCCTGCTGACAAAACAGAAGTACATCATAGTGGTGCTGGTCGAATTGCACCAGTGATGATGCGCCCCATGAGTCTGTGGGAGTCAAAGGAATCAAAAGGCACCATTTCTCTAGAGGACTTGTTTAATGGAGGTATAAACTTTCCATGGGACATGAATCAGGATTTCACACTTGAAGAAGTAGCTCATTTGTTGTGCCGTGGCGGTTGGCCCATATCTGTACTGGCTCAAAAAGATATTGCCATTGAGATTACAAAAAATTACTGGAATAGTTTATTTGTTTTCGAAGATCAAGAGAATGAGCGTTTCCGCAACAAGAAGCCCGAAGTGCTGAAGATGATTCTGCGTAGCTACGCTCGCCATATTTCCACAGAAGCGTCTATCTCTACAATCATTGCCGATGTTCGTCAGACTAATGAGAGGACAATGGATCCAAAGACATTTGATGATTATATAGAGGCGTTGAAGGATCTCTATATTTTAGAGGACATGCGAGCATGGAATCCCAATATCCGATCCAAGACCACTATTCGCTCTACCCCAACACGGCATTTTGTGGACACATCAATTGCCTGCAGGGCTTTAGGTGTGATGCCTGAAGACCTACTTAATGACCTGGAAAGTTTTGGCTTGTTTTTTGAGGACATGGCAGTTCGTGACCTCAAAGTGTATGCTGGTGTTTTGGGCGGAGAAGTTTTTCATTATAGAGATAAATCTGGATTGGAGTGTGATGCTGTGGTTCACATGGATAATGGTCAATGGGGAGCCATTGAAATCAAACTTGGTGGAGAAGATTTGATTGAAGTTGGTGCCACATCATTGAAAAAACTAAAAGCAAAAATCGAAGGAAATAGCGACGAAAAAGCCCCATCATTCTTGATGGTTCTCACAGCGGTCGGTAGTGCATATCGACGCGAAGACGGCGTTTACGTCGCCCCTATCAACCTTTTGAAACCATAAAGAATGTATGAAATGGAAACAATTAATTTAGAAGTGCTGATGAGAATGAATGCTAAAAAGTTGGTGATGGTAATCGCTTTTGTCGCCATGGGGTTGACAATAGCCAGTGCACAGATCACACAGGAGCAGTTGCAAACCGGAAGTGACGAACAGCTGCTGAGGGAATGGACTAAGGTGCTTGCCAGTGATGAGTTTGGCGGAAGAAAGCCCATGACACCCTATGAGGACAAGACCGTGGACTATCTTGCCAAACAGTTGAAGGTAATAGGTTTGGAGCCTGCCTTCAATGGCAGTTGGTTCCAGCCCTTTGAAATGATTGCCGTGACAGCCAAGCCCGTGGGTGGCAGGCTCACTGTGAGCGGGAAAAAGAAATCGGTGCTCCGCTATCCCGACGATATGATCATCTGGACGACTCGCGCCACCAAGAAAATTGACCTAAAGAAGGCAGAGTATGTGTTTTGCGGTTTTGGCATCAACGCGCCTGAATACGGCTGGAATGACTACGAGGGCATCGATGTGAAAGGCAAGATCGTGGTGGTCATGGTCAACGACCCCGGCTTTTATGACGCTCAACTCTTCAGGGGTCGCAATATGACCTACTACGGCCGTTGGTTATATAAGTTTGAAGAGGCACAGCGTCAGGGTGCTGCCGGTTGTCTGGTGCTCCACCATACCGAAGCCGCCAGTTACGGGTGGCACGTCTGTGTGAATGGCCACCTGAGTGACAATCTCGCCATCTATGATCTGGACACGCGCAATGCCGACGAATTGGCCGTCAGGGGATGGCTACACGAGGACGGTTGCAAGAAACTGTTTCTCGCGGCTGGCATGGATATGGACAAGGCGCTGGCTGATGCGAAAAAGCCGGGCTTCAAGAGCTTTTCCCTGAATGTGAGAGGTGATGTGAAGATGAATGTGACTTACGGCATTCAACAGACGCGCAATGTGGGCGGCATCCTTCGAGGGAGCGGCCAGAATGGTGAGGCCGTAGTGTTCTGTGCCCACTGGGATCACCTGGGCATCGGTAAAGCCGATGAGCGCGGCGATACGATATATAACGGTGCTGCAGACAATGCATCAGGCATGGCTGGAGCGTTGCTCGTCGCCAAGAAGTTCACGGAGATGCCCCAGCCGCGTCGAGACTTGCTGTTCATTTTCCCCTCGTCTGAGGAGAGCGGACTTTTCGGCTCTGCTTATTACTGCGATCACCCTGCCATACCGATGGCAAAGACCGTGGCCTGCCTAAATTTTGAGAGCATAGGCCCTGCCGAGCTCACGCGCGATGTCGTGATTCTAGGTGGCGGGGAAAGCGACTTGGACAATTATTATGTCGCTGCCGCTGCTGCTCAGGGCAGGTATATCTATTTCGACGACGACAACTCCGACGGCTGGTTCTACCGTTCCGACCACTATAATTTCGTGAAAAAAGGCGTGCGTGCCGTGGTATTGGAGAACGGCCAGCATCCTGTTGATGTGAGCAAGCCCAATAAGTATCCCATGCCGGTGTGGTATCACAAACCATGTGACGAGTATCGTGAGGATTGGGACCTCAGCGGCACATTGTCCAACGTGAACCTGATCTTCAGCATAGGCCTCTCCTTGTCCAACAATTTGTAAACCTCACCTCGCCGAGTGTTGGCTGCGTGGCGACCTCACGCCCTCGAAGTGCGTGTCGAGCGAGAGCTGCTATAAAATGAACCCCAAAAGTTTTTGTCCAACTTTTGGGGTTCATTTCAAATAGCGGCTTCTCTGAGTAAAAGCTATGATTCAGGGCTTACGGCCTGAGTATCTTTTGTCCGTTTTGGATGATAATGCCTCGTGTTTCACTCGTGGCGGGAACACCGGTGATGGTGTAAGCTCTCGAGTTGCCGACGGGAACATAAACCTCTTTTACCTTGCTTGTACCTTGGGTCTTATCCCTAAATTCCTGCTGGGCCTTTGCCAGTTGATCGCGGAAGCGCTCGTTGCCTTGCAACTTGGCATAGAGCACCGATCCGCCCAGGCGGCCTGCATCCACGTCGCTCTGCCAGTGGTATCCGGCGATGACGCGGCTCTGGCCATACTCGTAGCCGCGAGCCAGCAGTGCGTCGGCAACAGCGGGGTTAATGTCCGAGAGCAACAAGGCCATAGTCCAACCAAGGACGGTGTGACCCGAGGGGTAGGAACCGTTGGTAATGTGTTCCTCTTCCTGCTCGGGCACAAGGGTCTGCTGGTTGTAGTATACAAAGGGACGCGTGCGCATATACTTCTCTTTAGCGCGGTTGCTGATGCTGTCACATGTAGCTCCTACGTCTTGCAAGAGGGTGTACAGCTCGGGCGTCTCTTCCTTACTAATCATGAGACCCAGAATCGGGCAGAACTCCTGAATGATGGTTTGCATACCATAATTAGCATCACGAATGGCCATAGCAGCGCGTTCCTCATCTTGGCGTTGACGAATGCCCCAAAGGTATTGGGTCTGGTCGGCAGCAAAGCGTGATGACTCAAATTCTGGAGGGGGCGGCAAGAAGTTTGCCATGTTAGGTAACTCCTCCTGCGTGAAATAGGCATGACCGTTTTGCTCGTCTTGACCTGCAAAGGCCGTGATTGCGCCACACACTACAAAGATGGTGGCAAAAATAAATCTACTGATTCTGCTCATAACAATAAAAAGTTAAGTTAATGTGATAATAAAATAAATATAGCATTCAATTGACTGATTTTGTTTGGTTTACACAAACTATCCAGACATCAGTGCCACAACAGTTCAATGGGCACCATATCTAATTCCCGCTGCAAATATAGCAATTTTCAACGGAATATAAGCAAACCGCCACTATTGATTTCCAGCACCTGGCAGTCCGCTTGTGCTCAACGACAACCACGCACGCCTGGTTTGCCAGCGCCTCACGAAATAACAGGACGGTTTCTGGCTTGGGTCAGTTCGATGGCTTCTTTGCCAGAGAGGTGGTCGATGTCGAGGCGAAGGAGCAGGACGTGGTCGAGCGATTTGTCAATCTCGTGTTGCAGGCCAGGCTCGTCGTTGGGTGAGTATCGACGGCCCAGCAGGCGTAATGCGTGTACTTTTTCGGCTGCATCCTCGATAATCTGTATGCGGCCGAACACAATCACGCTCCTAAAGTAGGTTGTAAACTCGGCAGGTTTGATTTCATCTTGCTCAATAACGCAAAACGAGCATCGGCTGTCGTGCTTGATGGCATCAATTTTGTGCCCCTGCTGTGCTGAATGGAAAATCACCGCTCCGTCGGCATAAACATAACTGAGCGGCACGGCATAAGGGTAACCGCCGTCGCCCGTTAACGCCAGCACTCCCGAAGTGCAACGGCCAAGGATGCGTTCACATTCTTCTCTGGATAATTGCTGCCGATTGCGGCGCATGGGCCTGAATTCTGTCATGCTCAAACTGGTATTAGCGGTTATTTGATTCGTTTTTCAAAGACAAACAGGCCGTCATTAGGGTCAAACTGTTCGGGCATGTTCGGGTCACGATGATGTGAGTTGAAGAACTCGATGGCATGGAAGCCGCAACGGTTGATGTAGAAGTGGATGTTGCGGCGGTCGAAATAAGGGGTGCAGGTCTCCCACACCTCAACCTCGGGGTGCATCGCCTCAATGGCCCTCCAGATGGCTTGGCCGGTGCCCCTGCTCTGCACGCCGACTTTCACATAGAGAAACGCCAGTTCGCCGCTGTTCTTCGCGCTGTCGATGGTGATGATAGCTCCGCCCACACGCTGGTCATCGGCATCGACAGCCTCGTAGGCCTCGGCGCCCTCGGCCCGCAAAGCCTGATAGAAGTCCCCGTCGGGCAGCACCTGCCACTGGTTGGAGTTATCGACATCGTCTTTGATATGCCCCTGAAAGCCGCTCTCGAATGCCTCCTGCATTTCCTCCTTGAAGGCTATGGTACGTTCCTCTGTGAGACTGATTAGTCTAATTCCTGCTTCCATTGTATTTCGTTTTGAGTCGTTGTTTCTTATTGGGTAGTCCTAAAGTTTGCTGGTGAGAAGGGGCACCGCCTTCCAATGCACTGGTTATTCTTACTCGAATAGCGGCAGATGACCTCGGGGCGTTCCATTTCCACACCGAAGTGTTCCTTGACGAAATCGACGGCAGCGAGAATGGAGAGGAATGAGTCGCGCTTGCAGCAGCGCGGGCCACCGATATGGCCTATTTCTCCAAGGGATCTGGCCGTCATCTGGTGAGACAGTGCAAAGGGTTCGTTAGCCAGCGGCGTGGACTTGGAGATGATTGACACAAACATCCCCGTGCTGATGCCCGCACCGCAGGCGCCCCAGAAGCCGCATGCCCCGCCAGGAACGCTCTTGCCCCTGGACATCATCTCGTTCAATGCCTTGGGCAAGTCTATCATGCCCCCAGCGTTCTTGTAGGCTGTGAGCAAAGCCGCCCCCACCATCACATGATGCTCAGGGCCGTGCATGTGGCAGAAGGGCTGTGCCATCATCTTCTCTATGATTGCCACAGGGTTAATGGACGTCTCAGCCAGGCAAAGCCCAATGATGGTATCCAGACCCGCCGTATGGCAGTCATTGCACACATAGTGCCCATGGACGCAACGGGTCTTGCTGCTCTCCTTCTTGTGGCAGATGGCACACTCCATGAGTTCATCGTTCTCGAGATACTCCAACGGAGCCTTGCAAATCAAGCATTCTTCTTTCATAATCTTTGCTCTTTACTTTGCCAATGCATAGCCCAGGGCAACGGCAATAATGCCAAGAACAACACTGCCCAAAGCGTACAGTATAAACGTAGAATAATTGCCAGCTTGCAATAGGCACAGGCTTTCCTTTGAGAAGGTAGAAAATGTGGTGAATCCACCACAGAACCCCACAATCAACAGCAGATTCAGCTGCGAGGAGGCATTGACGCGATTGAAAGCCGCCCAAAGCAAACCTATTAGCAGACAACCGACAATGTTGGCGGTCATCGTTGCCCACGGGAATGCTGTGCCCATGCCCTTCATGGCCAACGATATCAAGTACCGAGCAATGCCACCCATAAAGCTACCGGCCCCAACAAGAAGTATGTCCTTAAAAATGCTCATACAACAAATCACGATTGATATCATTCGAGAAGGCAAAGATACTGATTTCTCTTGAAACACCTTCTATATTCACTATTGTTCTGTGATTTATTTGCCATCAGATATTACCCGCAATATTTTGACGCGTTTCCCGTTATAATAATAACTATTTAGCAACTCAATCCAAATGCATCATGGTGGATCTTTAACCCCAAAAAAGTGAGCAGGTCAATGGCTCACGAAACTTAAGTCTCATTATAAAACTTTTAGGACATGTTAAAGAAACTATTCATTGCCATGCTCATGGGCATGATGACCCTTGGGGCCATGGCCCAAGGGGGAAAATTCACTGTGAAAGGAACGTTTGAGGGCCGCAAAGACTCGGTCACCCTCGAAATTGTGGATGTAAACAGTTGGGAAACCATTGTCAACGAAAAGCGTGCCATCACCGGTGAGGAGCATGAACTCACCATCGACCTGAAGGACGCGGCATTGCTCTATATCACCGATGTGAAGGGGCTTACCACAGTATTTCCCGCCATACCGGGGGAGACACTCCTCTTTTATCAAAATGACTACAAAGTCACCCATCTAGGCGGCTCACAATTCTATGTGGACTATGATGAAGCTCATCAAATCATTGGCCCGATTCTGCTTGGCATCAATGAGTGCAATAAGCACTTGAGCGGTGAATTTGGGTCATTATATGGAGATGAATTTGATCTATATAGCAAGTTGTACATCAAGCTAGTCAATGAAGTGCTGATTCCTGTAGTGCACAACTATATCAAGGCTCACCCTGACCAGGATGCTGCAGCAGCGCTGATATTTCTTTTCGCTAATGATACCAAAGAAATTGAGAGAGCATCAGCCTTGCTGACCGAACGGGCCCGCAACAGCGTGGCGGCAAACCTGTATAAGGCCGTCAACCGGCAAACCGTCGTCCGCAACGTCGAGATCCCTGCAGACTGAAACATCACCGAATAAAATAAATAGTGCTATATCAAAGGCTCTCAGGATTATATTTGAGCGCATCTGACGGCCAGCCAGTGACATTCCTGCCTGTATCAAGACGGCTTATATCACTAAGGTCATCATCCGCCAGCATGAAATCAAAGAGGTCAATGTTCTCGATCATCCTTTCCTTGTGGGTGGTCTTGGGGATGATGATAATGCCGTTCTGGATCAAGAACTTCAAGGCTATCTGAGCAGCGGTCTTTCCATATTTCTCGCCTACCCTCTTAAGAACGGGATTCTTGAAGATGCCATGCTTTCCCTCGGCCAATGGGCTCCATGCTTCCAGGGCCACGTTGTAGGGCTGCAAGTATTCCATCATCTTGCGTTGCTGATAGAGCACATGGGTCTCGCATTGGTTCACAACAGGCATGACTCTGGCACCCTTAACAATCATCGGGAAGGTGTTGGGATAGAAATTTGATACACCTATCGCCTTGAACAGGCCTTGCCCATAGAGTTCCTCGAGCGCATGCCACATGACTGCAGGATTCCCGACAGGCCAGTGAATCAGCATCAAGTCCACATAGTCCAAGCCAAGCTGCCTCATGGAATGATCAACCGAGCGCATCGTCTCATCCCGACTATAGCACGAATCGCATATCTTCGTCGTGATGAACAGTTCTTCACGGGAGACGCCACATGCCCGAACGGCATTCCCCACCCCTCTCTCATTGTAATACATGGCTGCCGTGTCGATGCTCCTATAGCCAACCGATATGGCATCTTCCACAACCCGCTGTGTCTCCCTCTCAGGGATATCATAGACACCCAGGCCCACCATCGGCATCTGCAAGCCGTTATTTAAGGTCTTATATTCCATCTTACTGTATACAATCATAAAACTACGTTACAAAATTAGTGAAAATCGAACAAAATTTAGTGAGGTGGACGTTTTTTCGCCACCTCACTAACTCTTAGTGCCTTGGGTTCTATGTGGTTTCTTGAACTTTACCAGTTCAGGGGCTCCTGCAGGATGACGCCGTCGGTCATGGGGCTGTCGGCCTCGGTGAACGGGGTGGCCTTGTACTGGATGCAGAGCATCGTCAGGTCCTCGCTGCCGGTATTCTTCAACGCGCGCTTGCCATTGGGAGAAACGCGGATCACGCTGCCCTCGCTGACGGGGAAAATCTCACCATCGACCTGGTACTGGCCCTCGCCACGCAGGATGAAGTAGAGCTCCTCATGAGTCTTGTGGGTGTGGAGGAAACCGCTGTCCTGTCCAGGAACGAGCGTCTGGAAAGAGAACTCGCTAGCAGCGGCTCCAACGGCCTGTCCGCCGAAGACCTTGCCCTGAATCGTGAAGTCCGGGCCCATGGGCAACTCGTGTTCAATAATCTCGCTAATGCGGCCAACGTTGATGGCGGCATAATTTGCACCCTGTGCAATCTTTTCAATCTGTTTCATTGTGTAGTAAAATGTAATTAATGGTTTTTATTGGATGAATATTTCTTTCGGTCATTCAAGATGTCGGCCAGGTTGGCCAGCGCCCACTCAATCAGGCTGTTGATGTGCGGCATGAGTGACTTGCCGCGCTCGGTGATGCTGTATTCCACCCGCGGCGGAATCTCAGCATAGGCCTGCCTCAGTACAAGCCCGTCGGCTTCCAGGTTGCGCAGCGCCACGGTGAGCATCTTCTGCGAGATGTCAGGGATAGCTGCGAGGATATCGGAATACCGCATCGCCGCGTCCTTACCGTCGAGCGTGTACAAGATCAGCATCGACCAGCGGTCGCTGATGCGCGACAGGATATTGCGTATCGGGCAATCAGGAAAATAAGGATCAACTATAATGTCTTGTAACATATTATGTTCTGATTATCAGTTATACTAACTTTTATCTCGTTTCGGTTGCAAAGTTACTAACGATGTTCCGAACAGCAATGAACCGTCCAAAATGTTCGCTACGCACTTTGATGTTAGAAATGGACAAATCAACGGATTAGAAAAGTCACTTTTATGTTTTGTTAAGACTTGAATGCCCCACCCTTTCGCTCATTATTAGCGTCCAAGACGGCGCAAAGCCAGGAACTGATAAGATGTTTTTTCCCTCCTATCCTTTTTTAGAAAAACAGAGATTATTCGCACAAAATAAATGAGAAATTATGCCAAATTCAGTTATATTTTGAAATAATTGTGCTAATTTTGTGCCGTAACAATAACAACAATTCATTATTAATCAATTTATTCAGATCATGATGAAGAAAACATTTTTAACCTTGATGTTGATGCTCGTGTCGGCGCTCGTTCTTAATGCCCAAAGCCTGACAGACAAGCAATGGGGTACAAAACTTGCCGATGAAGACGGCAAAGATGTGCTCGTGTCATTGAGTTTTGAGAAAAACGGTACTTGTGAACTCCTCGTTGGAGCTGAGCATCAGATGAAAGAGGATGGTGTGCCCATCGACATTATGGGCAGTGTGAGCGTTCTTGGAACCTACACGCTGAATGGCAAGGATTTAACAATGGACCTTAACAGAGGTAAAGCCGAGGTTGATTTTGACTATGAAATCAAGGGAATGGACGCCAAGACCAAGGCCTTAATGGACAAGCAAATCAGGAATGATCTCAATAGCTTGAAAGGCGAATTCAAGAAAACGATGCTTGACGGAATGCCCAAGATGCATAACATGAAGATCGTCAAGCTCACCAGCAAAGAACTCACCCTACAGATTGATAATGGACGCGAAATGCCGTTCTATGCATTATAACGGTTCATTGCTGTCCACTCTATAAAGTTATCTAAGGACATACTAATTGCGATATGCGACCAGCAGCTGCCATGCGTGGCAGCTGCTGTGTTGTTTGGTACTTTGATAATTCGTGGGGATGCAGACTCAATGCTGCACCCCCACGGATAAACGATCGTTGCTATGGTTCAGTATTGTCTATCTCACTTGACGTAAACCTTCTTATTGCCAATCAGATACAGACCCTTCAAGCCTTCAAGACTGGTGGCCTGGCGACGTACCAGACGGCCATCGATGGTGTACACATCCACGGGCTGACCATCCAGGGTAATCTCGTTGATGCCACTAGTGATGTCTATTACAGCCGTTGCGGGAGCAGACTCCTTACCGCCCTCATAGACAGCAGTCACCGCTAATGAGTGATAACCGTCGGATAAGCCCGTAGCAGGCATCTCATAGGTCGTTTCAAAGGTACTACCGACCCATACGCCATCAACATAGATGTTGTAACCCACAGGGGCCGATGCTCCCTGCTCAAAGGTAACGTCATCCAACATGAGGCCAAAAATGTCTTGGGCCGAATGGCGGATGGCAAAGTACTTAGTGCCCTCGGGGAGCGTGAAGGTAAACTCAGTCCAGTCGGTAGCATCAAGCCATACCTCTTCGATCGAGATAAAGTTATCAATCTCGCTGCCTGTGGTCGAATAGAGCACCTCAAAGGCCTCATAGCCATAGTCGGCGGTAATCGTACGGGCGAAGAAGCTGATTTCTTGCTCATTGCCCATCAACTCAGGCGAGATCAGCCAGTGGTCAGTACCGGGGATGGGATCTCCATCAGAAACACAGGTGGACAGCAGCAGCTGATTGCCACTATGCGGTTCATAGACCGACCCGACCTCAACGGGGAATGACTCATACATGGAATTGAATACCATCCATGCCATGGGATCACCCAGGTTGGGAACGTCAAATCCAGTGAAGCTATAACACATCAATCCGTTGCCATCATAGAGTGACCAGTCACCGAAGGCGCCTGTGTGCTGTGTGGCGGTAATGCCACCCATGCTGAACTCAGGGAACACCTCAGTATCCTCAAAGTCCTCGGTCACGCGCATCGTGCCATCAGTATTGGGCGCAGTCCATGTGAGTGAGAGGTCGTTGCTGGTCATCTTCTCGACAATCAAATCGGTGGGAGCAGGCAATGCGGGCTCAATAATGGTAATATAGGCCTGATTCTCATTATTGGCAAGCCGTTGATCCACGTCATAGATAACACGTGCCACAATTTCGACATCGCCAGGCTCATCGAGTACAGTGGTCGGGAAATCAACATTCTGAGTCCAAGACATGAATGATGCCAGCGTCTGATCGCAGGTCACATCCAATAACTGCCTGTCACCTGCTGTGAGCAGCACCTTGAAGCCGTTAGCCGCATTCTCGCCCTCATTGGTCACGGTAACCATAATTGAAGCGGTGTTTCCGGCCACAACGCTTGAGGGAGCACCAACCGATACTGCCAGGTCGTGCTGATACAAGTCGGCAATATGTATATTGTCCACCAGGAGCATGTCGCCTAGGGTAACCAGTTCACCTTCCCAAGGATCAATCTCTGAGACATTGACATACTCAGCCAAGAGGCCAATGCGGGCATAGCGACCGCCCTGCAGGGCCGTCAGGGGCACCTTCACCTGAGTGAAGGAGTCATTAAGCCTGATGTTGTCTTGGAGGACACTAAACTCGCCGCCGTCCACACTACCGATCACTGCCAGCGAACGGATGTCGGGGCTGGCAACATCAAAGAGAAGCGTCGGGTTGGCAAGTCCCTCAAGGTCAAGTTTGCCCGAATTGAAGAACACCATGCCCTCAACCTCGCTAAGCAATGCCATCGACGAGCCATCATCGTCAGTGGACTGACCTGAGATCATGACGGTGCCGTTGGTCTCCCAGTAGTAGTGCAGTTCGTCATCAGTAAAGCCCTCGACAAGCGGCAACTCATAGGGAGCACCCACCAGCAGGCCTGCCGTTGAACTCTGGCCTTCAAATTCGGCATTTGCCTCATTCCTGGTCTCGACAATCCAGTATTCCATGCGCTGTTCGCCCTCGTCGGTATCGAAGGGCACGTCATAGGCATCAGCATCGGTGAGTGTAGCGAGCAATTCATTCTTCTCGATAGAGTAGTCGGTCCATCCCTCCTCGGCAAAGGTGCTCCAGACGAGATAATTGACCGTAGCGGGATTTACGGGGCCACCATTCTCACCAGTACGGCCCACCTTGTCCCAGTTCAGAGCAACGATGTCGTCACCATCGGCAGCAGAAAGATTCTCGACAGGACCCGGGATATCGGGACCGACATAGACGGTTACCTTCTCGCTCTTCAAGCCCTTGCCCGACTCGTTGTAGGGGATGGCCTGGTAGGTGTGAGTACCGGCATAATCCGGTTCATCGACATAGACCAAGGTCGCGCTGGGAGCGACATTCTCCACGCAACCGACAACGGTGCCATCACGCAGGATGTCGATCCGTGTCAGATTGGTGGTCAACGCATCTCCGTTGAAAGCAACAGTGGGAGCCGTCAAAGTGACTTCGGCGCGCAATGCGGCCAGCTCGTCGGCAACAACGCTGATGGCAGGTGCAGCAGGAGCGGTGGGCTCGGCGCCAAAGTCGATGTTGATGTAATTTACCATGAGGCAATAGGCGTCGGCATCACTGATGGCATGAACGGCCAGGTAATACTTGCCAGCCTCATTCACCGAGAACATGCCCTCGAATTCCTGGCCTTCGTTCTCATAGGTGGTGACATCGCTGGGCTGAATGACCGTAGTGGTCAAAGCCTCGGCCGTGGGCTCGGCGCCCAGCAGCACCTCAAATCGCTCGTCGATACCTGAATTACGGGCATTGACAAGTACTGAATAGCTCTTGTTGGCCTCCAGCCAAATGGGCAGTGTGACAAGGTAGTCATCGGCCGCATTGTCTGAACTATAATTGTAATTGGTCAAGTAAGTATTATCCCAATTCCATGTGCAGCCGTCCTCGTTGGCATCAATCACCGTGAAGATGTCGAAGGTCTCGGGCAGGGTCAAATCGGCGGTATAGGGCACAGTGAGCGTGACAATGACTTTCACTGTAACTGCCTCGCTCTTGTCACCAGCGCCCTTCTCGTTATAGGCTACAGCATAATACTTGTGCTGGCCTAGGGTCAGGTCATCGCCATTGTCCACCCAAGTCAATGCTGCGCCAGGAGCCACGTCATCGAAGGTGTGAATCACTTGGCCGTCACGCACGAGCTCAATCTTGTCCAAATTGGCAGTCAAGGGTTCTCCATTGCGTTTCACCACAGGAGCCGTGAAGTTGATGGTGACCTCGAGCTGCTCTTCGGTCTGTACAGCGGTTAAGTCGGTGGGAGCGGCAGGTGCCTCCATCTCATAGACGTCAACCATCACATTGTCAACAAAGAGTTTGTTCATGTCGGCAGGTGAGATGGCATGGAAACCGATGTAATATGTTCCCGTCTCGCTCACAGTAATCTTGGTCTCCAGTTCTTGGGGTTGCTCCCAGGTCACGTCGGTAGGCTCAACGATCTGTATCGTCATGCCCTCGGGGGTAGCCTCGTTGCCGGCCATCACCTCGATGCGCTCATCATAGCCCTTGTTCCAAGTGTCAAACGTCAGGCTATACTGTTTACCAGCCTCAAAGTGGAAGGCAGGTGAAATCAGCCAGTCGTCGGCGTCAAAGGAGTCGTTGTAGGTGTAACGGGCAAACCAGTCATCTTCGCTGTTATAGGCAAAGTCCCAGGTGTCGTTGTCATTGTTAGCGTCGATGATCGTGAATGCCTCCTGCTCTTCCTGGGTCTGGAATGTGTTCAGGTAAGGATAGTCCTCAATGGGCTTGAAGGGGTCCTCGCGGCTGATGGCCAAGTCCTCAATCCAGACATCGTAATTCACATTCTCGTCATTGTCGTTGGCCAGCAGCTCGACGAGCGAGGTGAATACCCCACCCTCCTCGTCATAGGACATCTCGTAGGACATCAGGAGGTCGCCGTTATAACCCACTGCATAGATGGTCTGGCCGTCCAATTCGCCCAGCACCTGCATGCCGCCGAAGGTCACAGTACCGTCATTGATGACACCATGCATCCACGCGTCGGGATAGCCGGCAAACAAGCCCTGCAGGTATACGTCATCGCCATCAAAGCCCAGGCTGACCTGACCGCGGAAAGGAACAGACGAGCCCTCGTAGTAATGGCCGCGGGTGTACCACGTCTCGGTCTGCAAGCCCGGCGGCGGAGTCACCGTCACCACATCCAGGGGCACAAAGTCGTGGTCAAAGGTATAGACGCTCCCATAGTCGCCAAAGCAGGTGAAGAAGGCGTTGCCGTCGTTCTCATAGAACACGCCGATGATGTTGTCCTCGTCAGAGCCCTCGAGCGTAATCTGGTCGCCGTCGATGGTCATGGTAATGACGTCACGCGCATCGTTCCTGAAATAGTCGCCGTCCACCTTCACGCCCCAATAGATGGCATAAGGCACCTCGGCATAGCTCTCATAGTTCACCAGTTGCCCTGTGGGAATGGTAATCGTGTTGCCGCTCAAGGAGCCTTTCACCCAGACATTGTTGCGATAGGTGGAGACGAGGTCCCTGATATAGACATCGCCGTTGTCGCAGAACACGACATGCACCTTGCCGAACTGCTCGGTGAGCAGCCATGAGTAGCCGTCAGGGTCATAAATCAGCGCATTTCCTGAGCGGTTGTAGATTTTGCGCTGGCCCTCGGCGGGCTTGATAATCACGCCATCGTCATCACGCACTTCCCCAGCCCGTTGAGGAGCATTCTTGCTTCTCAGGCTCGAGCTAACGGCAGGGTGATGGGCCATTCTCTTGATGGCAGTTTCCTTTTTGTCCTTCACTTTGGACGCAGCAGCGGCCTCTTGAGCCTTGTTTTTCACTGCGGCGTCCCGTTTTTTGTCGGCAACCGCCGTCTGCACGGCCGCTGCATCGGTTTGTGCAGCGACAACGTCAATCTTCTTGGAGGGTAGATTTTTGATCATCCTCAAGCCGTCATGAGTGGTTCTGGCCTTTCTGGTGGTCAAGTCCACATGTTGCTGAGGAGAATCTTGTGCCCTCGCCTGTGATGGCAACAGCAAGAGCATTGCCATAGCAAGCAAAAAAAATGGTTTTCTTCCCCATAATGTCGATTGTTGATTATAAAATAAAACTTATACTGGATTTTTGCTTGCAAATATACATAATAATCATCATCCTGCCAAAAAAAATAATTCAAGTAGAAAAGTGGTTGGTTTCCAAGAACGCCTGTCATGAGCACACAATCGGCGATTTCTCGCGAAACCGCCGATTGTTATTGATTCAGTCGTCACTGGAGTGCATCGGTTGAACTGGACCTGGCAAATCAGCCTTTGTAAAACCCAGAGCCCAGATGCAGCTTATTCTTTTTTCTCCAAGTAATCCATTATATCGATGGTGCCAACGACGCTATCCACATCAAGGGTCGGGACAGACTCAACCATGCGAGTCATGCCATTGGATTTATCGACATAGAAATTCACAAGCGCGCCTGTATAACTGCGGAATATCACCTTGTACTCATTTTCAGTCTCCTCCCCCATCGTGACCGACATCATCGAGGGATTCTCCGTGGCAATACTCCAGTCATATTCACTATGGCAATAGTTGTTTACCGCTTCATATGCCATTTCGGCTGTTATGCCAGCCTGTTGCGCCAAATCGGCCTTGTTCCTATGGCATGAACACAACAACAGGGCAATCAGCGCTGATGATATGATAAAACCTTTCATAAATAGCAATAATATATTATTCTTAGGGCAAAGGTAGCGATTTTTCGGTAAAACGCGCATCTTGCATCGGATTTTGATGATTATAGATTATCTCTCTTTTTCTTTGCATTAAAACGCCAAAAATTGTATTTTTGCACAAGAAAATTCACAAAAACTTATTAGTAAAGCAATGAATGACGGTATTCTAGTTGCATTAGGCGTCTTTATCGGTGCACTTTTGCTCATTTGGTTAGCGTTTAAACTCTACAAGAAGTACGATACAGCCAAGTCCCTTATGTTGATGTATGTCATGCGGAAGCATGGTCCAAACTCCATTATCACGATTGACTTGTTGAAGGATATCGTCTGCAAAGGATTAGCCAAAGAGGGTATTGTTGTATCGGACATCAGCATGGTCTACGAAATGGGCTATCGCTTTCATGCTATCCTTACCATTGAAAACGAAACGCACGAAATGACCGTCATGGCCGACAATGCCGGAACAGTGCACTACCAATTCCTTAATTAATATACACGGGGACGGCTCTTCTCACATTCTGGATGAGAGCCGTCCCTGTGTACACATGATCAGAACTCGAGGGGGACGGTGAGTTTGAAAATGATGTTTCGGCCCATGTTCAGCACGCCCTGGCACCCCGTGACAGGATTGACGTCGGCATACTTGAGTCGGCTCAGGTGGCTTTGATAAGCCTTATTGGTGAGGTTGGTCCCCATGATGCTCAGGCAAGCCACACGCTGTCCCTTAAACATGATGTCGGTGCCGATGGCGGCATTGAGCAGGCAATAAGCTGGTGTCGCGGTCTCGGTGTTATCGGCGCGGTAATAATGGTCCTGCTTGAAGTTATAGTCCACGCCCAGCGAGACGAAGGCGTTGTTCAGCACACGACCGTCATGCAAGACTTCCCACTTGATATCGGACTGCCAGCGCGGCGCGGGAGTGAACGGCAGGTATTTCGATTCCTCGGGTTGATGCAACTGTACGGCATTGACCAGTGAAAAACTGGTGCCCAGGTGCAGGAAGTGCCAGGGATGGATATCCAACGCCAATTCACCGCCCAGCAACTGGGCGTCACCGCTGTCGTAACGATAGGTCATGAACTCATCGTCGATGACCTCGCCCGTACGGTGGATGAAGATGTAATTGTCGATGCGATTACTGAACAACGACAATTGTGCATCCAGCCATGACGTGGACAATTCTGCACCAAGGTCAAACTGGAGGCTGAACTCGGGCTTGAGGTCGCGATTGCCCACCTCGTAGCGCAGCGAGCCCTCGTGCACGCCGTTGCTGGCCAGCTCGCTGATGTTGGGAGCACGGAAACCGCGAGCTGCGTTGGCCCTCACGTCCAAATGTTCGTTGGCATGCCACACTGCGCCCACGCTGGCAGTGAAGCCGCTGAAGTCACGCTTGAAGGCCTGGAAGCGCAGGTCACCATCATCCATCAGCTCGCGGCTATTGAGGTGGCGGTTGTCGAAACGCAGACCTCCATTCAAAGCCCAGTTGCCGACATTAGCCGTCGTAGTGACGAAGGCGCCGAAGTCAAACAGGCTATAGTCGGGAATCAGGAACTCGTCGCCCTTGTTGACCGAGCGTTGCCACATGCCACTCACGCCGCTAGTGATGCGCCAGTCTTCTCCCAAGCGCCGTGTCACATAGTGGATGTTGTAGTTGACGGTGTGTAACTTGAGATAAAGTCCATATTCGTCGGGCTCCTCAAACTCCTGACGGCGGTTCTGCTGGTAAGCCAGCACGGCATTGAGCCTCCCCTCACCTAGATAGAACGCATTGTCGAGCACGGTCTTGTAATGATACACCTGCTGGTATGGCAGGCCGTGGTGATAGGTTTTGGCGTTAGCATAGGGTTGCTCCAATTTTCCCGTCTGGGGGTCGCGCTCACCCTCGGCAATGCTTGGTGTGAGATGGAAATAGGAGCCCATCAGTCGCGTGTGTCCCCAAGACTTGTTGATACCCAGCATACCCGACAAAGCGCGCTCGCGGAACTGCGTGTTGGGCACATAGCCATCGCCAGGGGTCTTGTAGGCATGGGCGAACTTGTCGCCATAGCGTATGTTCCATGACAAGCCCTGCTTGTTCCCCCCATAGTTGAACGAGCAGTTCACGAGGCCGCTGTTGGTATGGTATTCAGAGTTTACATTCAAGCGCATCTTGCCCAACGGCACCACGGGGTCGGTATTGAGTTTGAGAACTCCCGCCAGGGCGTCTGAGCCGTAGAGCAGGCTCGCTGGACCCTTGAGCACCTCGACCGAACTCACGGCATTGCCGTCAATCTCCACGCCGTGCTCGTCGCCCCACTGCTGCCCCTCCTGGCGCACACCGTCGGCCACTACAACTACACGGTTATACCCCAATCCACGGATGACAGGCTTAGAAATGCCGCTACCGGTGCTCACCTGAGCCACGCCTGGCAGTTTGGCCACAGCATCGACAATATTGGTTGCAGGGGTCATGCGCAGGCTGTTATGGTCAACAATACCTGCAGGCATCGACATGTCCTGCATCTTTACTGCACCGGTCGGGCCGGTGACAACCACTTGTTTGAGTTCTATGTGGCGAAAGAATACGTCGGTCGAGTCGAGCACGACCGCTTCTTGAGCCGCCATCGTGCTTGCGCACGCCAGCAGCAGAATCCATAGGTATGATTTCATTCTGTGATTCTTTTAATGGTTAAATGAGATGTTAATAGGGCCGGATAATCTATCTCAGACTATCTGGCATACACTATAAATTGATCACAGAATGCACGGAGGAGCACGCAACGAGGGTTGAGCCACGAACCTGGCAATAGGCTCGCATGCCAAGAAGAACTCCAAATGGGTAGTAAGAGGCCTTAGCACTAGGCTGGCTACCGTGCGGGGAACATCTATCTGTGTAGAAAGGAATCGGCATGACAGACACTCATCAAAATGATGATTACTTGCCGTGATGTGGCCCGAATGGTGAACCGCCGTATGGCATTGGTCGCAATCGACAGCCCTGGAGAATTCGTTGAGGGAATGAACATGAAGCGACGCAAGCAACACCATCGGCACATATACCAACAGTAGAATCCAGGCGAACAGTTGTTGCCTGCGAGTGACGCCGTTATGTGAAAACTTGCGACTCATCGGCCGCAAAAGTAATGATATTTCTCAAAAACAAAATCCTAAACTGAAAAAAATCAGCCTTTTCTAGTGGAATGGCAGGAAAATATAGCCCTCACAATTCAATATAGAGGAGAACAATGTCCTCGTAGTGACCATCCTTCATCAGGAAGCCTTTGGGGATACGGCCCAGTTGGGTGAAGCCCAGGCGTTCATACAGATGCAGGGCATGGACATTTGCCGCCACGACAGCGTTGAATTGCATGAGACGGAAGCCCAAACGTGCTCCCATGACCAACGAGTCCTTCACAAGTTGCTCGCCGATGTGCAGACCACGCTTGCCCGACCTGACGGCATAGCTGGTATTGCAGATGTGCCCGCATCGGCCCACATTGTTCGGGTGCAGGATATAGAGGCCGACAATCTCGTCCGTCTCGCTATCCACAGCAACGCCGGTATAAGACTGGCTGGTGAAAAAGTCGTCGGCCTCCCGTTCGGTCAATTCCTCGACCTGCGGGAAAGCTACGCCGTCACGCACCACCTCGTTCCAGATGCCCATGGCCTCGGCCACGTCGGTTTCCTGATATGCCCTGATCGTAATCATCGCCACCGAATGTTATCCATAAATTAAATAAATTTTTATCTCTACCGCAAAAATAGCATTTTTCTGCTAATCATACACCTGTTTTCAAGAAAAAAGGTGATGGTTGAGGATGGTAAAAAAGAAGTAATTCTCGTGTCACATTGTCGCTGATTTGCAAATTAATAGTACTTTTGTACCGATTTTTTGGTCCTATCAATAGGTATGTCGTTTCGCCGTATCATAGTGGCTCTGAGCATGGCTGCAGCCTTTTTACAGGCTTTTGGCCAACTAAGCGTTGTTGACGCCAATGTGGACACCACGTCGGTGAGTCAGCACGTGGACTCAATACCCATGCAGTCTATCGGCGAGGTCACAGTGACCACGCGACGGCCCGGCATGAGCCGCGTCGCTGGAGCCGAAAACACGATGCGCATCAACAAGGCCGAACTGTTCAAGGCCGCTTGCTGCAACCTGGGTGAGAGTTTCACCACCAACCCCTCGGTGGACGTCAATTATAGCGATGCCGCCACGGGAGCCAAGCAGATCAAGTTGCTGGGCTTGAGTGGTACCTATGTGCAGATGCTTGCCGAGAATCTGCCCGATTGGCGTGGCGCAGCCCTACCCTTCGCCCTTGGCTATGTGCCAGGGCCGTGGATGAAGAGCATCCAAGTGTCGAAGGGGGCTTCATCGGTGCGTAACGGTTATGAAGGCATCACGGGCCAAATCGACGTGGAATACCTCAAGCCTGAGGATGAGCAAGGCGTGACACTAAACCTGTATGGCAACAGCGACGGGCGAATCGAAGCCAATGCCGACGGCAACCTTCATCTGACTTCCCGCCTCAATGCCAATGTGCTTGCCCACTATGAGGACAATCTGGTCGATATGGACCACAATCATGACCACTTCCTGGACCAACCCAATGTACGGCAGGTCAATCTGCAAAGTCGTTGGGACTGGTTGGGCGACCGCTACATCTTCCACGGCGGCGTGGCCATGATTGACGAGAAGCGACACAGTGGACAGACACAAGCACATCACGAGGGGGCGCAGCCCTTTGCCATCGACCTGAAGACGCATCGCTATGAAGGTTACATGAAGCATGCAATAGTGCTCAATGCCGAGCATGGCACCAACATCGCTCTCATGGCCTCAGCAGCCAGTCACAACCTGGACGGAACCTACGGTCACAAGCGATATGACGTCAATGAGACCAATGCCTATGCGCAGCTCATGTTCGAGACCCACTTGACCGACCCGCACACGCTGTCGCTGGGTCTGAGCCTCAACCACGACCGCCTGTCTCAGGACTACCGCCTGGAGCACTTCGCCGAAGGGCCCTTGACCCATCTGTTGGAAAAAGAAACCGTCACTGGAGCCTATGGCCAATACACGTTTACGCCCGCCAGCGATGTGATGACCCTGATGGCCGGCGTGCGTGTGGACCACAGCAACCTGCATGGCACGTTTGTCTCGCCACGCCTGCACCTGCGCCTACATCCAACTCAGTTCCTCACCGTGCGCTTGTCGGCCGGCAAGGGCTACCGCACGGCACACGCTCTGGCCGAGAACCACTACCTGCTGGCTAGCGGAAGACGGCTCGTCATTGACGACCTGCACCAGGAGAGCGCCTGGAACTATGGATTCACCACGGCATGGGACATCCCGCTATGGGGCAAATTATTGATAATTAACGCCGAGTATCATTACACCCACTTTAATCACCAGATGGTCATCGACTTGGATACCAACCCGTTAATTACCTTTATCCATGACTTGGATGGCAAGTCCCGCTCCCACACATGGCAGGTGGACGTGTCCTATCCCATCTTCGAGGGGCTGGAATTGACTGTCGCCTACCGTCACAACGACGTCAAGACGACCTATGGTGGCGAACTGCGCGAGAAGCCCCTCACACCGCGTTGCAAAGGCCTGTTGGCCGCATCCTACAAGACACCGCTTGGACTCTGGGAGTTTGACGTGACACTGCAACTCAACGGCAGCGGCCGCATGCCCGATCCCTATTACATCAACGACCCCACGCAGTTGTCATGGAACCGCCGTTTTCCGGCCCATTGCCAACTCAACGCCCAAGTCACCCGCTGGTTTAGGCATTTTTCCGTCTATCTGGGTGGAGAGAACCTGACCAATTACCGTCAGCCCAATCCCATCATCGCCGTCGACCAGCCCTGGAGCCAATTGTTCGACCCCACCATGATATGGGGACCCGTGAGCGGTGCGATGGCCTATTTGGGTATACGCATCAACCTGTTCCGATAATTAACCAAATCATATAGACAACAACAATGAAAAAGATTCTTTTACTGCTCATCGCGGCGCTCACCATGACTATGGCCAGCGCCAAAGACATCAAGACCGTTGTGCTCACCACCGTTCCGCAGATGCACTGCGAGAACTGCGAGAAGCGCATCAAGGAAAACATCCGCTTTGAAAAAGGTGTCAAGAAAATAGTCACCGACGTCGAACACCAGACGGTCACCATCACCTATGACGCCGACAAGACCACCGTCGAGAACATCATCAAGGGTTTTGAGAAAATCAAATACAACGCCCGCGAGGTCAAAGACGGCGAACAAGTTGCCACCGACGACGAAGAAGAGTGCCCCAACATGTAAAATCGTACAAAGGGACGGTTCTTTTGTCCCATTTTTGTCCCATTTTTATAGATAAAGATGAAGAAGTATATCATTTTTGCGATTATGTTGACTATGTTTGCGATGCAAGGCGTTTTTGCACAGTCTCTTGAGGGCTACAAGGCCATCAACCTGAAGGAGGAGTTTAACGACAATGCTTTCACGTTCTTTTCTCGGGCGCCCATCTTGCTGTCCGGTGATGAGACGGCCCACAATGCCATGACTATCGGCTGGGGCAGCCTGGGCAATTACCTGGGTTACGACCGCTTGACCGTGAGCGTCTATGTGGCTCCGGCGCGTTATACCTACGAGTTTATGGAGCGTTACCCGAGGTTCACGATTATTGAATTTGACGACGAGCGGGTGGCACGTTACATGGGCAGCCACAGCGGCCGCGATGGCGACAAAGCAGCGGCATTGGGGCTGCATGTTGCCTATACACCCAGCGGAACGCCCTATTACACTGAGGCGAAAACCGTCATCGAGTGCGAAATCATCACCGCGTTCCATCAAGAGGCGAAGGACTTCCGCAGTGATACCCCGCGCAATTTCTACGAGAGGTTCAGTGCAGGCATCCACACCGTCTATATCGGCGAAATCATCGGAGCCTGGAGGAAATAAGCCTCCCCACAAGAAAGCCAAACGGCGGCCCCTTCATGCGATAAAAGACTTCTAGGCAATGGCGCTTACTTGATCTGCGTCATTGCTCATCTTTCTTGATGGGGCGGATGATTCGGGCGGGGCTTCCAGCCACCACCATGTCGGGCGGAACGTCCTTGGTCACAACGCTGCCAGCCGCAACGATGGCGTTTTCGCCGATGGTCACGCCTGCCAAAACCTTTACATCGGCTCCCAGCCAGGCATTGCGGCCGATGGTAATGGGCTTGGTGAGCAGCGAATGACGACGGGCGGGATCCTCGGGATGGTATTCGGTGGCCAGCACACAGTGGGGACCGATGAAAGCGCCCTCCTCGATGGTGATGCCGCCGAGAGCCAAAAATGTGCAGCCAAAGTTGACAAAACTGTCGCGTCCAAAACGCGTGGTGAGCCCATAGTTGATATTGAAGGGCGGGAACACGCGCACGGTGTCATCCACATAGCTGCCAGTAATCTCACGCAGGTAATCACGCACCTCGGCCTCGGTGTGGTAGCCAGTGTTCATCTCGGCACACAACCGCATGGTTTTCTGCACGTTGGCATAGAGTTCATCGCTTCCAACGTAGTCTTTTCCTGTAGGTGTCTTATCCATCATCAACTGTTTTTACCCAATTCAAAAGCCTCCTGCAACTTGTCATTGCCCATGATATCGCGCGGGCCGTTCACGCCGCCACAAAACAGGTGACCATTAAGCGTGGATTTTCCATAGCAATCGATCCAGCCCTGCAAGCCGTCCTCGGCGCCCTTCGGCACGAACGCCTCGTCCTCGGCGGCAGTAGTCAACAGGTAAATGTCGCGAAAGCGGTAATCCTTGGGGTACATGGCATTCATGCGGTCGATGAGGGTCTTCATCTGTCCCGACATCTCATAGTAGTAAATCGGAGTTGCCCAGCACACTACGTCGGCATTGAGCACACTGTCCATGATGGCGGGCACATCGTCCTTGAAAACACAGGCACCGGTCTTTTGGCACGACAGGCAACCGATGCAGAACTTGATTTCTTTTCCTCGCAGCGAGATGAGTTCCACGGTGTGGCCAGCGGCTTCAGCGCCTGCAGCAAACTGTTCAGCCATTGCGTGGCTGTTCGAGCCAGGGCGCAGGCTGGTAGAGATAACAACAACTTTCTTCATAATCTTATTATCTTTTTTATCATTTTTTCTTCTTAAAAATCAGTTCCATTGTCTCAGGGCCGAGGGGCTTCATGGTGGGGAGTTTCAATGACTTCACCATGTGCAACGTACCCTGCTTGTACTTCTGGAAATGTTCTGTCTTGAGATGCGCCTGGTAGGCGGCATCTGAGGCGTAAATTTCCAGGATGCGGATCTTTGTTGGGTCCTCGGCGCTCTGCATCGGGAACAGGCAGATGACACCAGGCTCAAGTTCGACACTCAGGCGGTCCACCTCGTTGGCAAACGCCAAATACTCTTCTAAATATTGCGGATAAACCTCAATTTCAGCAATGCGGACAATCATTTTTGCATCACTTGCCGCTGCCAAAGGCTTCTCAGCCGCCTCATGAAACAGCCAAGCAGCATTTTTCCACAGTATCATTTCCTTGAACGGGGCCAGATCCGGCTCATCAGTGAGATACTGTTTCATCCTCGCGAGGCCCTGTTTGAGCACCTGTGGAGCCACATAGGGATAGTCCGAGCCATACAACAGATGGTCAGGCGTAGTGATGGTGAGCATCATGCGGATGGTCTCGGGGGAATGGGCCCCAGCCAAGTCATAGTAGAGAGCGGCAAGATTGGCTTCCCAATTGATGTCGCCCACCATCTTGTTGGCCTGCATAACGGGCGTGAGCGACTTCATGCGCGGCACTGCCAGCGGCAGATAGGCTCCGCAATGAGGCACAACCACCTTCACATGGGGATAACGGGCCAGCACATTGCGGCTGATCATGTTGGTCACGGCGCGGGTTGTCTCGGACAGGTATTCCTGCATGGCGAGCGGCGTCTGGGCCATTACCTCGCTGTTGACGGGGTCAGGACGGTGAGGATGCAGGATGATGACTGCCCGGCGCTTGTTGAGCACCGAGAATAGCGTATCCAACTCCGGCGCACCCAGGTATTGCCCCCGCATGTTTGTCGCTAACTTGATGCCGTCGGCACCCAGCGTGTCGAGTGCATAAACCGCCTCGTGGATTGCAGCCTGTACATCAGGCAACGGCAATGCAGCACAGAACAGAAAACGGCCCGGATGCTCACGCTTGATACGAGCGGCCTCCTCGTTGGTTGCTCTCACCACGGTGGCCGATGACGGCTGTGGTGCCGCCAACGTCAGTACCGAGGTATCGACACCCGTCTCGTCCATCCAGCGCAGATGGCTCTCCACATCATATTTCGGCAACGGGAAACCCTCCTCCATGAGCCGCCCCTCGGCTTGCAGTGCAGAAACGAAGCCAGGAGTGATGATGTGGCTGTGCACATCCATCACTCCCTGAGCCAAGGCAGTCATTGCCATAGCCATGAATAGAAACGTGATTCTGATTCTCATCTCATTCCATACTGTGTTCCCAACCGCCACGGGTGTCAATGCCAGTGGCATCCGCCAGTTTCTCCAGTTTTGCTACCTCTTCGTCAGTCAGCTGAATCTTAGCGGCTTCGGCGGCCTCGATGACGTGACGCTCCTTGGTTGCGCCAATAAGTGGAAGCGTTCCCTTGGCAATGGCCCAAGCGATACCTACCTGCGAACACGATGCGCCGTACTTCTGGCCGATAGCGGTCATCTCATTGGTCAGAGCCTCCAATTGGGGCAGTACGGGGTTATACTTCTTGCCGCGGTCACTCTCCTCGGGCAGCGGGTTCTCCTTGTTATACTTGCCGCTGAGCGCACCTTGCTCCAGCACCATGTAGGCCCAAAACTCTATGCCGTTTTTCTTGCAGTAGTCAAGCACTCCGCCTTTCTCGCTGGAACGGTACAGCAACGAGAAATGGTTCTGCACTGCCGACACCTTGAAGCCTGCTTCGCCCAGGATTTCGTTAGCGCGTTCAATCTCCTGAATATTGTGGTTGGATACACCCACGCGTTTCACCTTACCACTCTGCAACAAAGGGATCAGCCCTGGTGTCCAGCGCTCCACATCCATCGGATTGTGAATCCAGTAGATGTCGATGTAATCGCAGCCCATGCGCTCGATTGATGCCTCGGCCATCTTCTCAACGCTGTTCTCAAAGATCTCAGCAATCTGAGGGGTGAATTTGGTTGAAATCATCACATCGTCACGATTTACGCCTTTGGCTAGTGTGCCGAGGATTCGTTCCGATTCGCCCATGCCGTAAACCGTGGCAGTGTCCCACAGGTTCAATCCAGACTTCATCGCTGCCTCAAACACGGGTTTCAGATTCTCAACATCGGTATTGGAACCAAACACGGCATCTCCGCCAAATGCACCTGCTCCCCAGGCCCAGGTACCTAATGCAATCTTTGTCTCTTTCATCATAGTTCAATTAATAATTATTTGTTTTCTGGATGCAAAGGTATGGCGAAATCCAAACTTAAGGCCAAATCGATTTACTGATAAATCAACCTTTTTTACTGATTATCAAAAATAATGATTATTTTTGCACCTGAGATGGAAAAAATCTTAAAAGTCCATAATGTCAACGACTACGCCAATTATATTGGCGCACCCGTGTTGCATCCGCTCGTCTCGGTTATCCACTACGACGAGCTGGAACATTGCCGACACTCGTTGAACAATTACGATGTCTATGGACTGTTCATTGCCGACGAAACGATGGAGGAACTGACCTATGGCCTCACCACTTATGACCTGCACCGCCATGCCCTGATGTGTGTCTCGCCTGGGCAGATTGGCGGCAAGGCGGATATCGGGGAAGAAATTCAGACTAAGGGCTGGGGTCTGTTGTTTGATCCAATACTGATACATGGTACCGAACTCGAAAAGCGGATGTCAGCCTACAGCTTTTTCTCTTATAACACCAACGAGGCCCTGCTCATGGGTGATGACCAGCGACAGATTATCGTCACCTTGTTAGAAGCCTTAAGAAATGAACTGCGTGGCAATGATGATGACGAACATCAGCAGCACATCATCGTGTCTTACATTGAATTGGTGCTTGAACATGTGGCGCGCTTCTACGCCAAGCAGCTCTCATTGCAAACAGCAAAGACCAATGATCTCTTGACCAGATTTGAAAATCTGCTGAATCGGTATTATGCCGATGGCGTTTATCGCACTCATGGGCTCCCCACCGTGAGATACTGCGCCCAGGAACTTTTCCTGTCGCCCAATTACTTCGGAGACTTGATTCATCAGATGACCGATGACACAGCCAGTAATGCCATCCGTCGATTTATCATGCTACGTGCGCAGAAACTCCTCATCAGCGGAGCGAACATCGCCCAAACAGCCGATCAGCTTGGATTCGATTATCCGCAACACTTTACCCGGGCATTCAAGAAATTCTTTGGCTTGTCACCCAGTGCCTATCTGAAGAAACGGGCCAAATAAGTTATTTGCCGTTCACGATGCCGCCTATCCACTCAAAGAGTTCATCGAGGGCGTAGTCGCCGCTGTGGGGACGGTTCCATGCCAACAGAAAGTTGACGTCCTTGCCCGCGTTCTGGAGTTTGAGGGCGAGGTTGATGGGCACGGGAAAGGAGGTGTCACGGTCGCGGGCACCATGACGGATATACCAGTGCGGGGCTACGTCGGTCACGCCGTCACCGATGAAGTTCATCGGGTTCAGCAGGCGCACATTTTCACGAATTTCATCGGTCAGCACCGAGCCAGTCTTAGCGGCACTGTAATCGGTGAAGTTGACACTGCTGCCGTTCTTGTCACCAAACTCCTCGTTCTCGCCAGACGCGCGGCCGCCTGTCACGCCCTGCGTGTCGAAGGCGGGTGCGGTCTTTAGCGGCTGGGTGGAAACGACGTAATTGAGGTAGGTCGCCATGTCCAGGTCGATGATGTAATCGCCAGGCTTGCCACCGCCACGGCCGCCGCGTTGCATCATGGGCGGCATCTGACCGCCACCTTGACGCATACCGCCATTGAGGGGAGGCATTCCGCCCATTTCCTCCTTGCTGAACTTGAAGCCTAGGCTGTCGGGGATGTCGGCACCGGCATTCTTGGCAATTTGCGCTGCGCGGATGAGTTCACGCTTGATGTAATCCAGGTAATTGTCGGCAGTGAGCGGTGTACCGTCGGGTGTGTGCAGGTTCAAACTTGCCAGATAGGCGGGGAACTGCGCCTTAAGTTCGTTGCTCACAGCGAGCACGGCCGCATCGCCCTGCTGACGGCTGTCAGTGCCGTTATAGAGCCACTCATAGGCCATGTCGGCATGATCCAAGTCGATAATCGGGCAATAGCACACCGACGCGAACACGTCGTCACGTTGCTGCGCGGCACCCATGGCACGCAACAGCGGCTCATAGGCGGGATTGTTGCCCGTGGCGCCCATCAGACTCGACATCGCTCCACCGGCGCTGGTGCCATCGGTGATGATCTTCTCGGCATCACCAAGCATTACGTCGTCAAACTGGCGCAGGTATCGGATGGCGGCTTTCAAGTCCAATATGGCTGCAGGGGCACGACCCGTATAGATGGTCTGTCCTTTCTTGATGCCGGCCTTCTTGTCGGTTTTGGTAGCAACCACCGTCGAGTTACGGCCTCGGCTACCGGGAATGGCGACCACATAGCCTTCCTTCAAGGCCCTGCCCGTGGCATCGCTGGCCTTGGGCTGCTGTGCAGGCGCTGCCATATAGCCGCCCACGTAGGTACGCAGCAGAATCGGCGTCTGCTGCGTTGCCCCGACGGGCACATACACGTTGATGGTCTGATAGGCCGAGTCCTCCACATTGGTCACGAAGAACATGCCCTCATAGGCCGTGTAGTTCACTTCCTGGCCATCGGGCATCGTCAAGGTCCTCGTTTCGCCGATTGTCGGGTCAAATTTTAGTTGCGGCGGCGTTTTCACCGCCTTGGTTTTAGCGCCAGCACCAGCCACCACGACAAGCGCGAGCATCCATGTCAATATTCTCTTCATGTCCTTATTTAATTGATTACTTGCTCCAAAGGTAATCAAAAAAACAACATAGGCGGTTCACCAAACCGCCACTTTTTTCCTTTTTTCCGACTTATATTCGTGATTATTCTTAGGGAGCCCGCCAAAATATTTGAACAAATCAGATTCTATTTGTAGTATTCAGGGTTTAGCTCATAGGTTACTGAAACGCATTCATTTGGCTCATATTGAATGTACACACTATATTCTGGATAGTAAAAGGTTATCTCTTCTCCAGATTCACTTTTCTGGGATGAGTCATACCCTTTAAAACTATTCACAAAACTATAATATACCCTTTCCAAAGCTTTTTCAGAATTATCAGGAAGATTTAAAGTATAATGCTTGAAAGAATAAGATTGCTTGTAAACTATACCATTATACAGAGAAAAGACTTCATTGCCATGTTTCGACTCATATATATTACCTTTGCATTTTTTCAAATGAGGATACAGACTTTTAATTTCTTTGAGTGAACGTTTGAGATGATTGTCTGGAAGAATGATATGTCTGGCGTATTCACTGCAATAGCAGAATTCTTTCCATTCTTTCATTTCAACGACAAGAGAAGAATCATTCAAGACCTCTACTAACTTGTCATAGTATCCCAAATAAGAGAACTTAAGGATTGCACCTTTTTCAACGTCAATGCTGAAATTGCCATCACCATCGGTGGCGGTACCACGGTTGGTACCCACAACCATAACACTCGCACCGATACATTGCAAGCTGTCTCTTGCGTCAACCACCTTACCCGTTATCTTAAACTGTTCAGCACTTAAACTAAAGGCTAACGATATAAATATGAATAGCAATAACTGTCTCATCATCCAAATCTTTTAATTATTACACCGCAAATATACATATTTATTGATGAAAAACAAATAAAAAGACCAGAATCCGCAATAATGACAACGGTTTTGAGGGAGATTCACAGGAAATTTTGTATTTTTGTGTCTTTCAAACGATAAATCATTTGGGTTATGGAATACGTAAAACTGGGAAATTCTGACTTGCGCGTATCGCGCATTTGCCTCGGCTGCATGGGCTTCGGCGACCCGACCATCGGCCAGCATTCATGGACCATCGGCGAGGAGCCGACACGGGAAATCATCCGCCGCTCGCTCGACCTGGGCGTGAACTTCTTTGACACCGCCATCGCCTATCAGTTGGGCACATCTGAACAGTATGTGGGACGGGCTTTGCGAGACATGGCACGGCGCGACGACGTGGTAGTGGCCACCAAGTTCCTGCCGCGCACCGACGAGGAAATTGCCGCTGGCATTGATGGCCGCCAACATGTACTGAACAACATTGACAGCAGCCTGCAGCATCTGGGCATGGATTATGTTGACCTGTACATCTACCACATCTGGGACTACAAGACGCCCGCCGAGGAAATCCTGGAGGGCATGAACGAGGCGGTCCGCTCGGGCAAGGCCCGCTACATCGGCATCGCCAACGCCTATGCCTACCAGTTGGCCAAGATGAATGCACTGGCCGAAAAGAATGGCTGGGCGAAGTTCATCAGTGTGCAGAACCACTACAACCTGATTATGCGCGAGGAAGAGCGTGAGATGCAACTGCTGTGCCGCGAGGACAACATCGCTCAGACGCCTTATAGCGCCCTGGCCTCAGGCAAACTGGCCAAGCGCCCCGGCGAGACCTCGCTGCGACAGGAGAAAGACGCCTTCATGCATTTCAAATATGACGCCACCGCCGAGCAGGACAACCGCATCGTGGAGCGCGTTGTTGAACTGGCCGACCGCTACGGCGTGGAGATGACGCAGATCGCACTGGCCTGGCTGCTTACCAAAGTAGAGTCGCCCATCGTGGGAGCCACCAAACTCCACCACATCGAGGGGGCCGTCCGCTCGCTTGACATTCAACTGACAGCCGAAGACATCCGCTATCTGGAAGAGCCTTATGTGCCCCACAACCTCTCGGGCGTGATGGCCGTCAACAAGCCTGTTATGGACGCCGAACCCGTCTGGGTACAAGCCGCCAAGAACAAATAAGAACGAGCAATATTTCCGCGCATTTAACTCCCAATTGGTCGGCAGTTTGATGAAACGCGGGGACGGTTCCTCAGCCACTCCAACTTTTTGAGTTCTTCGTGGCAGCCGAACCGTCCCCGTGGTCGCCACCATGAGGTGGCATATAGTTCAGTTCATTACTTCTATTTCAGTTGATTGTAGATGTCGTCGGTGACGGGCTCAAGCCACTCATTCGATGCTCCCTCTTGCACATTGGTGTGATAGGTCAAGTGCTGGAACCATGAGTCGCATGCTGCGCCATGCCAGTGCTTCACCTCAGCAGGGATAGCGATAACAGTGCCAGGAGTCATTGCAATCGGCTCCTTGCCCCATTCCTGGTACCATCCGCGGCCAGCGACGCAAATCAGCATCTGAACCTGTTTGTGATGGATGTGCCAGTTGTTGCGGCAACGAGGCTCAAAGGTGACATTGAACACGCCAGCGCCCATGTCGGCCAAATAACTGTTGCCGATGAAATACTGGGCATAGGCCGAATTCGGATCGCCTTTCGGCCATTTACTAATCAACGTATAACCCTCCTGGTCGAGCCATGCACACAGTTCGTCCACAAGCTCCTGTGAGTTTCCCATATTCACTGCGCCCTGTTTGTGAGCTGCCAGTTGGGGAGCAACGCCCACAAGACCGCTGAGTGCGGCCACGGTTACAATCTCGCGATCGGCTGCACCGAGTTGGTCGCCAGCAAAGATGTCTCCAAAGAGGTGGGCCTTCAGGTAGTAATCGTCCTGTGGGCAGAAGGTGTAGTCAAACGGACGGCCAGAGAGTTGCGTCTGGTTCTTCACGCCCAACTCATAGGCTTTGCGGGCATCGTCCCACGCAGCAGGGCGAGTCCAGGGGGTGCCTTCCTGCCAATTGGGGTTCTTGTTTTCCAGCACCTTGCTCAACACGCCCAGCGCATTCAGCGAGCGCGGAAATCCCGTGTAGGCATAGAGTTGCGAAAATGCCTCTTTCAGTTCGTTAATGGTCACGCCACCATTGAGCGCCTGCTTCACTGCGGGCTCCAAGCGTTCCATATCACCCTGTGCCATCAGGCAGGCACATGCCGCCAACCCTTTCTGACGCTCAGTCAGTATCTGTCCGTTTACCGTTACCATCGTCAATAATGCTACAATAATTAATGATATGCTTCTCATTTCAGATTATCCTTGAAAAATTGTTCCATCTTGTCATAAGGAATCTTACCGTTCTTGTCGTCATAGAGGTCGGTATGTACCGCTCCAGGAATAATCATCAACTCCTTGTTGCCGACGGTTTTGCTCACGCCCTCGACTTTCACACCCGTCATCTTCTCGAAGGCATATTCCGAGAAATAGCGCGAATGGGCTTTCTCGCCGTGGATGAGCAACACAGGGTTCTCAATCTCATGCGCCCAGGCAAGCAGGGGCTGATTCATGAACGACTGGCAGCCGATAACGTTCCAACCGTCGGTGCTGTTGCCGCTGCGCTCGTGATAGCCGCGCGGGGTCTTGTAGTAGTCATAGTAGTCCTTGACAAAGAAGGGTGCATCTTCGGGCAGGGGGTCAATGACGCCACCGGCACGCTTGTAGGTACCGCTCTTGTAGTCCTCGGTGCGCTGCTGGGCGATGGCCTTGCGTTTCTCCATGCGCTGCTGCTTGCTGTCCTCGCTCTTGAAGTATCCCTCCACATTCACCTTGCTCATGTCATACATCGTCGAGGCGACTGTGGCCTTGATGCGGGGATCAAGGGCGGCAGCGTTGACGGCCATGCCGCCAAAACCGCAAATACCAATGCGCTCAGGGTCAACATTCTCCTGCACGCTCAGGAAGTCAACAGCTGCGAGGAAATCCTCAGTATTGATGTCAGGCGAAGCCATGCGACGCGGCTCGCCTCCGCTCTCGCCAGTGAACGAAGGGTCAAAGGCGATGGTGACGAAGCCCCGTTCGGCCATGTGCTGGGCATACAGGCCGCTGGATTGCTCCTTGACTGCGCCAAAGGGGCCACTCACTGCGATAGCAGGCAATTTTCCCTGGGCGTCCTTGGGCGTGTACATATCAGCTGCCAGTTCGATGCCATAACGATTGCGGAATGTGACCTTCTTGTGATCCACCTTGTCACTCTTGGGGAACGTCTTGTCCCACTCTTGAGTTAAATTCAATGTCGTTTTCATATTATCTTCGTTGTTACTATCCTTTGTTGTGCAGCCAGCGAGCACTACGGCCAACAATGCTGCCACCAACAATAATCCTTTCTTATTCGTTTTCATATTGCTATCTTTTATCAAGGTCCACCAATGTATAAGTTTTTGAACCGAGGCCTATCTGCTCAGCATAGTCGGTGATATAGGTGCCATGCTGGCGGTTGATGCGCTCAATGAGGGGCTTGTTGTCATCGCCAGGCTTCCCCTTGTGGTTAAACACCATGTCAAGGCAGGCTTGGTCAACGGCAACCGGGTCAAGCGAGGCCATGATGCCCATGTCGAGCAGTTCGGGCTTTGCCGGATGACCGTCGCAATCACAATCTACCGACATGTTGTTCATCACATTGATGTAAATGACGTGCCCGCTGAAGTAGTTGTGCACCGCCTGGGCTGCAGCAGCCATCGACTCGAGAAAGCCGTCCTGGTCCTCAATGTGATTCCAAGCATCCGCAGCGTCATCGGTATAGCCTGCCGAATGGATGTAGGCCTTTCCAGCCGTTGAAGCGACACCGATGCTGGCGTTCTTCAACACACCTCCAAAGCCGCCCATGGCATGGCCCTTGAAGTGGGCAAGGTTAATCATGAAGTCATAATTGGGCAAATGGCTACCCACAATGTTATAACGCAGGTGCTTGTGATCCTTCACAGGAATGCGTATTTGTCCGAACTCATCCATCAGGTCAACGGCAAAGATGCTGTCAAAGCCATGCTCATGAATGGTTTCCCAATGCTTTTTAGGCTCCATGCGAGTGCCGGGATAGGCGGTGCAGCACTCCACGATGGTGCCGTTCACCTCCTCGACGAGCTGACGGATCAACGTCGGCTTCAGGTAGTGCGTATTGCCACCCTCGCCCGTCGAGATTTTCACGGCCACTCGGCCCGTGGCCTCGACACCCAGCGCCTTATAAATCTTCACCAGCGACTCAGGCGTGATTTCACGGGTAAAATACACTGTGGGTTGCGCCAGCACGGCTGCTGATATCAGCATCAGCACAGCAGTCAATAACAATCTTACATTTTTCATAATAATCAAGTTTTTAGTTATCCATAATTCTCTATCAAGTACTTCACGAACTGCGGGTCACCAAAGTTGATGGTGCCCGTGTCGTGCTGATTCAGTTTGGAAATCTGGGCCATTTCGTCGGCAGTGAGCGCGAAGTCGAAAATGTCAAAATTCTGCGCCATGCGATCTTTATGGCTCGACTTGGGGATGGCGACAATGCCACGCTGCGTGAGCCAGCGAAGGGCCACTTGTGCGGCACTCTTGTGGTACTTGGCACCAATTGTTGCCAGTTCCTCGCTATTGACGATGCCATCCACGCCTTGGCCTCCTAGGGGTCCCCAAGCCATCATTTTTGTACCAAATTCATCAAGAAGCGGCTCAATACCCGTCTGCTGGATGAGCGCATTGCACTGCAACTGGTTTACCATCGGTTTCACATCAACATAGTGGGCGAAATCGAAGAAACGGCCCGCCTGGAAGTTGCTCACGCCAATGGCGCGCACCTTGCCGTCACGATAAGCCTTCTCCATGGCCCGCCAGGAGCCGAACACGTCGCCATAGGCCTGGTGGATGAGCAGCAGATCGATATACTCAGTCTGCAACTTGCGCAGGCTCTCGTCGATGCTCTTTGCGGCCTTCTCTTCACCCGCATTGCTGATCCACACCTTTGTCACGATGAACAGGTCCTCACGCTTGATTGCGCTCTTGCGCCAGGCGTTGCCGACACCTTCTTCGTTAGCATAGGCCTGAGCCGTGTCAATCAATCGATAACCCACACTCAGGGCATCGCTCACGCAACGTTCACACTCATCGGGGCTCACCAGAAACACGCCGTAGCCCAGGGTCGGCATCTCAACGCCGTTTGATAACTTGATGTATTCCATAAATACTCACTGTGTTTAAAAACCTAAACCTTTAAGCCATTTCTCAACCTTGGCCTTGCCGCTGCGCACCTCGTGGCCGTAGATGCTGAAGCCCTTGGTGACGTTGGCACCAGGGAATGCCGCTTCCACGTCCTCGACACAACCGGCCAGCCCGCTTCCCTCATGGGTGGTAAAGGGAATGACGGTCTTGCCCTTCAAGTCATTGCCATGCTTCTTAAAGAAGGTAAACATCACCTGCGGATAGGTACCCCACCACACGGGGCCGCCGATGAAGACGGTGTCATAGGGGGTCAAATCGGTGTCGCCCTCATACTCGGGCAGTTCACCCTTGTTAGCCTCTTCCTGGGCGAGCTTGATAAGCGGATTATAGGCCATGCCGTCGTACTTGTGCGTTACAATCTCAAACTGATCGGCGCCCGTCAATTCACTGATATAGTCGGCCACAATCTTAGTGTTGCCAACCTCGATGATACCTACTGAGTAGTTGTCTCCCGCATGCGAGAAAAACACTACCAATGCTTTACCTTTAGTTTCCATAACTTGTTCTTGTTTTGACTGTCCGCAGCACGCCGTCGATACCAGCAATGCCAATGCGACTGTAATGATGTTCTTGATACTCATAATTATTGTTTGTTATCCTAATTTGTATTCACCCGTGCGAATGGCAGCGATGACGCCACCATCGATGAGAAGGTCGGTACCGGTGATGAAACGAGCATGTTCCCCTAACAGGAAGGCGGCAGCCTCAGCAATCTCGTCGCTGGTGCCCGTTCGTTGGGCGGCCGAGGCATCAATCATGCGCTGGTAACCCTCACCGTTGGCGTTGAACTCGTCGTAGGCCAAGGGGGTGACGATGACGCCCGGAGAGATGGTATTGATGCGGGCACGACGTTTGCGCCAACTGGTGGCAGCGGCACGCTGAGCCTGCAAGTGGTTCATGCGCTTAGCAATCATGTAGGCAAATCCAGAGTTCTGCATAGCCACCTCCTGGATAAACGGCACGTCCTTCAGCCCTTCGGTCGGCGTGTTCACCAGTTGCAGTTCCACGTCGTTGGGGATGGGGTACATGTAGGCGGCCTGACTCGATATGATGAGTCCTGCCCCACCCTCGGCCATTACCTCACCAAAGGCGTCCACAGCGTAGCCCGTACCCAGCATGTCGAGGTCAACGATGTGTTCAGGGCTGGCCTGGTTGGGCGATGCGCCTGCCGTATCGATGAAATACATCACGGGGCCCAGTTCGGCAGCCTTGCGTGCAAATGCCTCCACGCTGTCCTTTTGCAAGGCGTTCACTACCATGGTCTCCACGTCATATCCACTGCGACGGAAGTCTTCACCCACACGCTCCAGCGCTTTCTCGCTGATGTCGCCCAACAATGTTTTTTTACCAGATGCAATGCGGCGGACGATGGCGGTTCCCATACTACCGGCACCCAACAGTGCCACTACTGCTTTCTGTTCATTTCTATCAAAAATCATAATCTATGCTCCTCTATTTTATATTCTCTTAATCAACTTTGCAGGATTGCCGCCCACAATGGTATTAGGCTCCACATCCTTGGTCACCACGGCACCTGCTGCGACGACGGCATTTTCGCCCACGGTCACTCCCGGCAGGATGGTAGCGCCCGCGCCAATCCAAGCGTTGCGCCCGATGTGGACGGGTTTGCAGATAAGCAACTGGCGGTCGTGCAAGTCATGATTGTTGCTGATGAGCTGCACATTGGCGGCTATCATAGCATGATCGTCAATGGTGATACCGCCTCGCGACATCATCAGACAGTCGGGCATAATCATCACTTGCCTGCCAATTTTCACCCTGTCGAAGCACACGCCCTTGAGCGGTGGCATCACCGTGGCTCCGTCACCCAGGTTATCGCCAAACAGCTCCTTTACCAGATTGTTATATTCCTCGGTATAGGGCATCGTGTGGTTGATGGTGAAAACGAGTTTCACATCTCGCATGCCGCGCTCCATTTCCTCGGGAGTAGTTTTGCGGGGGTCAACAATGATTGTTTCCATTTTTCTTTATTATCTTGATGTTGTTAATTACACTGCAAAATTACATCGGTTTTTCATGGCAGTGGTTTCACAAAAAGCACTACAATTTTCACTTTTTGCACAAATATTTTTTAAGGACCGATTATTTGACCTAAATTTGTGGCCATGAAGGTAGATTTTCTTTTTTCGACCGATTTCTATGGTATGAATGCTCCTGACCTGAGTCACACCTGCATGCACCTGCTTTGCACGGCAGGCGAGGGCAGCTTTGTATTCAACGAGAAGTGTTACCACATCATGAAAAACGATCTTGTCGTGATACCTTTTCCTCATCGGGCCAAGAATCTTGCTGCGGCACCCGACATGCAGGTGGAATGGTTTGCTGCCGGCAACAAATACTTGCAGAGCCTGCTGCCGTCAAACAACTACAGCATCGGGGGCAGCATCAGCCTGAACCAGAATCCCGTCATTTCGCTCGATGACACCCAGGCCAACCGATTACTGGAAGATTTCCACCGCCTGCGCGACCGCCTCGGGGAGCGCCACCTGTTGTTTTACAATGAAATGATGGCCAGCCTGTGCCTGACGATGATGTATGACATTTTTGAGCCGCATTCCCAACGCGATGCCACCGATACGCATACCGACCGCACTGCTTTTATCGTCAAACAGTTGATGGCGCTGCTCGACACAGGCATCAGCCGCACAGAGCGCAACGTCTTTTACTATGCTCAACGCCTGAATGTGTCGCCCAAGTACCTGTCGGCCACTGTCAAGCGTGTAACAGGCCATAGCGTGACGTCTTACATCGACCAGCACACCATACCCATATTAAAAGACTATCTGGATGACGAACGCTTGTCGCTCACCCAGATAGCCGACCACATGAATTTCAAGTCGTTAAGTTACTTTAGCCGCTACTGCACCAAGCACTTGGGCCAGTCACCCAGCGAGTACCGCAAGAGCCTGCAACCCAAGGTATAGTATTATTCTCATCTAGCGACCGTGCTCAACGCCGATCAGGTTGACCGATTCTTTGAAGTAGAGAGCCGAATCCAGAAAAAACTCAAAGAAAAGCACGACCAGGCACGTAGCCAACAAACCCAACGGTAATCAACAAAAAGCCAAACGTCTGGTAATGAGTAATTTGGTTTTATATACCAGATCTCTTGTGTCGTTTATCTATATCAAGCCCAGCATATACACAGGTAACAGGATAGTATCTCCATCCCGTCTCAGAGCCTTGGTATAGACGACAAAGCGCTTATCGACGCGAGAGGAAAATTTTGCGCAAAAAGCATCTAATGAAGTGTGAGATTTATAGCTTGATGATTTTACTTCTATGGGACAAATCTTTGCACTGCGGGAGAGCAGAAAATCCACTTCATAGTTATGGCGATCGTCCTTTGCCCAAGTGTAAAAATACAACCTGTTGCCACTGCTACGCAGCATTTGGGCAGCTAAATTTTCATAGACATAGCCTAAATTAGCAGGGAGCTTGTCTGATAGCAGTTTGTCATACAGTAAGTTCTCGGTAAACTGCTTGTCCCAAAATGCGAGTGTCACCATCAAACCCGTATCACCCACATATATCTTTTGCCTGCTGCGATCTTCGCTGAACGGCAATCCCACTTGTGGGTCAGTTGTATGGTAGGAAATGTTTACAGTCTTGCTATCCTCCAATGCGATAAGCAGATCTTCCATCTTTTCAGTTCCAACTCCCTTGATGACTGAAGTGGGATAGAATCGACCTACTCCTCTAGCCAGCATCTGAGGTATGGCGCCATACAGTCTGCCTATCTTGCCGGTCTTGTCAATCTTGCGGAAATCATCGAAATAAAGTTTGAGTATCTTGCGTTTAACAGCGTCAACGGCCCTAAAATTCTTGGTTTGCAGATATTCGCTCACTGCCTGAGGCATACCGCCCACCAGCATATACAAACGCAAATCGCGCATATATCGACGATTGATTTCATCATCCATCGTGCGGTTGCTATCTAGGAGTTGGCGCATCAAGGGAATCGAAGCCGTATCTCCCAAAGCCCAACGGAACTCCTCATAGTCCATCGGGAACATCTCCAAGCGGTCTTCTTCGCTGGGTATCGTGATGCTCTCGGTATTTCTTTTGATACTGATTAAAGATCCCGTTTCTATATAATCGTATCTACCGTCTTGGACCAGATATTTGATGGCTTGGCGTGCCTTAGGGCATTGTTGCACCTCGTCAAAGATAATTACAGACTCTCGCTGATAGAGAATTGTGTGATAAGCATTCTGGAGGTAAAGAAAGATGTAGTCCAAGTCCATCAAATCGTCAAACAAAGCTTTGATGTGAGCAGATGCTTTGTTGAAATCGATAAGGATATATGACTTATACTCACGCTTTGCAAAGGCCTCGACCACAGTGGATTTGCCAATGCGCCGCGCACCCTCGATGAGTAACGCACTCTTGCCAGCATTGTCCTGCTTCCATTGCAGAATCTGACTATAAATCTTACGTTGAAATATATCGCCCATAATTGCGAAACATTAATGATGTTGCAAAGTTACTGATTATCTATGACATATACAACAATTATTGATACAATCACTATCAATCCCTGAATTTTATTTTGATTAAATAATATCGTTCCCCGATATTTTTTCAGTAAAAATGATATCAATCCCGAAATTTTTACAATGTTACTTTGAGAGATAGTTTTTATAGGCTTGCCAGGTGGTTTCAACGGCTTCGATGCTGAGCCCTTCATTGAAGAATGAGGCTTGAAAATCCTCCTTAAAGGGTGTCCAGTTGCCACAGATGATGCCATTGTGGGCAATAATGGGCTTGAAGATTCCACTGTTGTTGTATGCATGGTGCCTGTGCTCTTCGGGGAGCACGATGTCGCGGCTCTTGTAGCCGATGAGGTATTCGTCGTAGGGTGGAATCAAGAGGTACCCGCCCTGTCTGAATCCCCGCGTGCGGCAATCGTCTGTCAAGTAAAAATCCCTGCCGTGCCATTTCTCGAGATGAATGGCGCTACCCAGGAGCGCAATGCCTTTACGGCATTCACCGACGTTGAGTCCTGACCACCAGACGAAGTCCTCCAGAGTCGCCGGTTGACGGCTCTGGAAGTACTTTCGGGTTAAACGCATCAATGCTTCATCGCGGTCCACCTGGGTCCTCGGCCCTACTTTATCAGTAGAGAGAGCATAGGTAGCCTTCATCGGCAGCAGATCGCCACTGCACAGGGTTCCAGACAACTCTGCCATGCGAATGTGATAGGACAGGCGGTGATCGTCCATCTGCAGGCCCTTTCGTGCCAAAGCATGAACAAAGTCCTCTTTCGTCACACTGCCTTTGTCGGCAGCCGTCATGGCTAGTATGTCCCTGATGTGCGCCAGTTCCTGATCAGGGATAGTGATCTGGTTGCTACTCATCCACCCTTTGGTAACAGCGATGGCCTTAGGGGAGCAAAGGTCAATCAGGGGCCAATAATCCTCGGCAGTCACCAATTGCCATGTGCCCCGCATCAAGTGCAGGCGGACAATCTGCCCGCTGTCAAAAGCCCGTTTAAAAGCCCTTGCCGATGGCTTGCGCGTCCTCATCTCCACTGCCCATCGCATCATGCGGTACTCCTGTGCCTGCACTGCGCCCATGTGGCTGACCACTTGGGCAGGATGAGAGAACTGAGGGGCGATCAGTTGCTGGTTGAGAAGCCGGATGGATACAGGATTCATGATTGACAAGTGGGTTTACCGCTCAGATTATACCGCTGAAACGGTGTCATTTTTTGGCAATCTCGAGGATTCCGTCCACTTCATGCTCGATATAGGGACCCTCCTTGCACTCCAAAAGCACACTCGGCTCCAAACACTCAAGGCTATGCCATTCATTCTTGGGGATATCGGCCCCATACACGCCATCTTCAGGACTCAGGACGCATGACTTGACGACTTCGCCCTCGTCATTATAGATGAGGACCTTCACCCTACCCTTCAAGATCACGAAAGTCTCGTCCTTGGTGGGATGATGGTGTATGGGTATCTGTGTGCTGGGCTCCAAGGCATTGAGGAACCGGTGGCATTTGTCTTGAAGGCTTTGGTGAAAATTATAGTTCATTCTAAGCCTCGGTGACTTCTTGGCCTGCTCGGCCACATCATTCACAAGGTTATTGTCTATGACTTTCATCTGTTAGTTTCTTGTTCAATATGGCAGGAAGTGCGCCTGCAAAAGGGGGAGTTACAGGTTATCTACCAGTTCGTGAATCTTCTGCTTGGTGGCATCGGTCTTCTGCTCGTCGATAGTGGCGGTCACAATGCCAGTGTCCTCGACTTTCCAGTAGTTGCAGATGTCACGGTACTCGGCCTTGGCGCCATCATACACGCCAGGAGAATATGACGACATGAGCAGCGCCATCTTCTTGACCCTAGCAGGGCTGTTCACACAGTACATGCGCTGGATGGGAGCTTGAATCTGGGCGCACAAGGTGAAGTAATAGATAGGAGCCGCCAAAACCAGCACCTCGGCCTCGGCCATCAGGGGATACAGCTCTTGCATGTCGTCCTGCTGGATGCAGGCACCATTGCCCTTGCCGTGGCAATACTCGCATGCCAAGCAGCCCGCAATCTTCTTGCGCGACACGTTCACCATTGTCACCTCATGACCTGCTGCCAGTGCAGCGTTCTTATACTCCTCGGCCATCCAGGCGGTGTTACCGTTAGCCCTGGGCGAGGCTTGCAAAATCAAGATATTCATAATCGTAGTTTTTTAGCGGGTTAAAAGTGTTATTTGTTGTTCAATTTAGGCATTCAACCATGCGCTTGCCCGCGTCAAAGGCCCGCTGCAAGTCCTGCTCCCAGTGGGTATCGCGGTATTGGCGTTTTGCCTCCTCAGAGAATCCTGCCAGTTCAAAGCGGTCGTAGTTCTTCACCTGATAGGTATTGTATGCAATGAGGTGTTCGGGCTGACCAAGAGCCGCATTGATGCAGTATTCCATCGAGCCATAGCCCTGGCTGTTGTTCCGTTCAGGTGTGCCGTTCATGGTCTCTACCAGAATCACGGGCATCTTCTTTGGGGCCGTCATGCTGTAGTCATTATAGGAGAGCCAGGGGAATGCCAGGCGTTCCAGGAAAGTGCGCATCTGTCCTGTCACGTCTCCAAAGTAGATAGGCGACCCCAGCACCAAGCCGTCGGCTTGGGCTATCTCTTCCAGGATAGGAGTCAAGGGGTCCTTAAACTTGCATACATTGGACGCTTTTCCCTTGATTTTACATGCCATGCAAGACATACACCCCTTATAGTCCAATTCATATAGACGAACCTGTTTCACCTCGACATCGTCACCACAAGACTTGGCGCCCTCGGCTATTTTCTGCAACATCTGGGCGGTGTTCATGTTCATACGGGGACCGCCATCAATAATCATGATCTTTTTCATATTGCTACTTTTATTATTAGGATTAACATCGGCGAGTGCTGACAGTGGTGACGACAGAACAGGGATGGCCATCATTCCCATCATCATGTCCTTGACAAATTGGCGTCTATCCATTTCCTTTGCACTTTAGTTGATTATCCTGCAAATATAGTAAAAATTCCCAAAACACTGAAATTCGTGTCCTGGGAATTTATTCGGTTCATATTCTGAGTGTCCTGACAAGGGGAAAAAGCCCCATAAAACTTGACGACGGGGCGCTCAGTCTCCAAGTTTTTTTCTTGCCTGATAAATCACATTGGTACAGCTATCATATTCTTGGATTGTCTTCTCAAAAAGGGCCTCGCTTTCAGGGTCTTTCCTTTCGATATTTTGGTGCTGCTTGCTGAAATCGTAGAGATCTTCTTCGCTCACGTTCATCATTTTCATGCACCTATAGCGAAAAGCCCTTATTTGTTCCAGACAGCTATAATTCATTAAAACGTATTCAGGAAAACTGACTTTCATCAGTTCCTTCAATGAATTCATGATTGGATGCTTTACTAAATCTTCTTTTAGGCTATCAATTACCATTTCCTTATATTGGTGACGTCTCAAATAAAACGATGAGACCTCGTTGACAAAGTTCACATCACCAATAGTGTTAAACGTCTCGATGCTTGATGAGAAGATGTTCTCGATGGTTCCAGAAAACTCATCCAAATTCCAGGACATCGCTGGAGCAAAAGAAAAGCGCAGACTATCGTAATATTCAGGGTGTACCGCCAGTTCCATTTGCAAGCGCCGGCACTCACACAGCCCGGAGTCCACTTTCTCCAATAACCCTATGGTATTATCCATGTCACTGATCACCATCATTACCATCTCCTTCTTGGATGCATTTTTCTTTTGGTTGTCAATAACGGCAGCTGTTCCAAAGGTGAGTATGATTGATACCGTGGTGGCAATGAGTGACAAGAAGAACTGTTTGGCCGATGACATGCCACTGCCACTCTTCAACGTGCTGGGAGTATGTAGTTTGACATTCATAATGATAGAAGAATTCGTTATACGTTGCAAAGATAACGATTATTTCTCTATCAACACACCTATATTGCACAAGATACTCAAAAACAGAGTACCACTGCCTCATCGTGCTGCAACAGAAAAAGGTAGCACTTCCTCAACATTATCATGAAAAAAATGCATCATTTTCTTGTCATTGTGTTCGGCTTGCACTATCTTTGTGCACATCAAGGCCTCACTCTACTTTCATGTATCGAGGTTAAATGGCTGAATTAGAAATAATAACCATATAAACCATTCATCATGTATAAAATTAAAAATCATCCTATTCTTGACCTTCCAAAAGAAGAATACGTTGAATTCCAATTTGAAGGAAGAACCGTTCGCGGTCAGAAAGGTAAAACCATCGCTGCCGCCCTTCATCAGGCAGGATTTATTGTGCATAGCCACAGCACCACCGGTCGCAACCGCAGTCTAGAGTGCGGCATCGGCAAGTGCGGTGCCTGCGAGATGCTTGTGGACGGCCAGGTGCGCCGCATCTGTATCACCAGTGTTGACGGCGTGAAAGAGGTGCGCGAGATTCCCAAGGACTACATGCCCGAGGGCAAGGCCCGTGCAGCCAGTGAGACCAAGATTTACAAGACTACAGTTGCCATCATCGGCGGTGGCCCTGCCGGACTGGCATGCCGCGAGCAACTCACCGCTCTGGGAATCCCCAACATCGTGGTGGACAACAACGCTACCGAGGGCGGCCAGTTCAATATGCAGACCCACCAATTCTTCTTCTTTGAGAAAGAGCAGAAGTTTGGTGGCATGCGCGGTTTTGACATCGCTAAAACGCTAGCGGGCGACAACCATGACGGCATCCTGCTCAACAACACCGTGTGGGACTTGCTCGAAGGTCGCCGCGTCGCCCTGAAGAATATCGTCACCCAAGAGGTGAGCTACATCGATGCCGACCATCTTGTAGTGGCCACGGGAGCCGTGCCATTCATGCCCGTGTTTGAAAACGACGATGTTCCGGGAGTTTATACCGCAGCCGTGTTCCAAAAGATGATGAACCAGGAGCACACCCTGCTGGGCAAGCGCGTGCTCACCGTGGGCGCCGGCAACATCGGCTACCTGACCAGTTACCAGGCCATGCAGGCGGGCGCGACCATCAAGGCCATTATCGAGGGCATGGACCACGAGGGAGGCTTCCCCGTACAAGCCAACCGTGTTCGCCGTCTGGGCATCCCCATCATGACATCACACGTGCTCATCCGCGCCATCCCCAACGATGACTACACCGGAATCACTGGTGCCGTCATCGCCGAGTGCCGCAACTTCCAGCCCATCCCGGGCACCGAGCGCGTGATTGACGACATCGACATCATCAACATCTGTACGGGTCTTATCCCCGACAACCAGTTGCTCGTGAAGGGCCGCTCGGTCTTTGGCCGCAACGTGTATGGCGCTGGCGATGCCGTTCGCATCGGCGAGGGCACCAGTGCCGTGCTCCGTGGCAAGCAGGTGGCCTATGAGGTGGCTCAAGAATTGGGCATCCGCTTCCCCTATGAGGATTATCTGGACGTTTCCCGCCAGTATATCGACTCTCAGCAGCGTCCCGTGCGCCTGCTCGATGAGCCGCGCGTCCCCGACGAGGAGCGCATGACGCTGAAACCCTATGTGCAGATCAACTGCCTCTATGGGTTCGCTTGTAACCCCTGTACCTTTGCCTGCCCGCAAGGCGCTATCACCAAGCCCACCACCTCGTCGGTACCGATGGTCGATTATGACAAGTGTATCGGTTGCATGCAGTGTGTGAACCGCTGTCCCGGTCTGGCCATCTTCGGCTATGACAAGCGCAAGAATGTGGTGTTCCTGCCTGTAGAATATGATGTGGAAGAGGGCAAGGAAGTATTCCTGGTAGATGATAATGGCGCCAAGGTGGGCCAAGGCATCATCGAGAAGGTGCTCAAGAAAGACAACAAGACCCATGTGGCCCGCGTTCAAGCTACCGAGGTCGATGGCCTGAACAAGGTCAAGGGCTTCATTCTCAAGGAGCGCTACCCCGAGCCGCTGAACCTGCGTCCCCTCACCAATCCCGAGGAAGGCAAATCCTTTGTCTGCCACTGCGAGGATGTGGACGTACAGACCCTGCTGGCTCTGGTGGGCGACCGCAAATACATATCGGTGGACGAACTCAAGCACACTACCCGCATGGGCATGGGTCCCTGCCGCGGAAAGCGTTGCGTGTCACGCGCCAAACAAATCCTGCGCACACATGGCATTGAAGTAACCGGCGACAGCACACCTCGTGCACCGCTGGCCAACCAGGTCACCCTGGGCGATGTGTACAATGGCGAGGCCAAGGAGACCTTCGTCTTTGAACACGGCTCGGTGATTGAGAAAGCCGAGACCGAAGTCATCGTTGCCGGTGGCGGTATGGCAGGTAGTGCGGCATTCCGCTACTTTGCCGAGGCTGGCAAGCGCGTTATCCTGGTTAACTATGACCGCGGTTCGACCTGGCGCTGCATTGGTGGTGGACGTCCCGCCTTCTCTAACCCCGACATCAGCGACATCGCGATGCACAATCTGGAAATCTTCCGCGACGACCAGCAGCATTGCAATATCGACCTGAAGATGACCCGCTATGTCAACCTCGTGCACGACGACGCCACCTACCGTTCGCTGGACGCCTCCCGCGCGTGGAGCGAGGCCTTCATGATTGACCGCAAAGACTTCACCAAGGTCATCTCGCCCTACTGGAACCCCAACGATAACATCTACAGCCACGCCTTGATTTCAGAAAACTGCTGGCAGGCTACTCCAGGACGCACGATTGAGTATGTGCGCACCGTGGGTAAGCAGCATGGCGGTCAAGTGCTGGAAGACTGCGAGGTGCTGCATGTGCAGCGCGTCGGCGACAAATACCGCGTACTGGTGCGCCGCCACGATAAGCACTACGTGGAATTCACCTGCGACCACTTTGTCAACGCCATGGGTTGGGGCTCAGAGAAATTCACCGACATGCTCGGCATCGACACCCAGCTCTACCCTGTCAAGCACCAGGCATTCATCACCCGCCGACTGCCCAATATGGGTATCAACGGTGACTCGCTCGACATGATCATCGACCGCCGTCACTACAAGGGCTTTAACGCCGTTTACGGGCAGCAGTTCCTGCACACGGGACAAATCATCGGCTGTGCATCACCCGACTGCGACCCCTATGAGGCACGCCAGAACCTGAAGTACAACAGTCAGGCCTTCCTCAAGATCGTGAGCGAGATGTTTGCCCAGTGGATACCCAATCTGGCCAACGTCGGCTTCCATGCCGTCTGGGCGGGCTACTACATCGAGCCACGCTACATCATTGATCCCGAAGTGGGTCTGCTCACAGGCCTGCGCGGCCACGGCTTCATGCTCGGCCAATATCTGGCTAAGCTCTATGTGGACAAGTATCTTGGCAAGCCTGTTCCTGAATACATGAAGGATCTCGCCATTGGCGGCAAGGGCTTGAGCGAGAACGCATTCCAGTAAACAGACGTCCCTATAACATAATATCAGGGCGCGCCGTTAAGTGGCGCGCCCTGATTATTTAATGAAACTATACGCTATAGATCAATTGTCAAGCAAGTAGTCAATCAGGGCCGAAACATCGGCGATGGTAACTTCGCTATTGCCATTCATATCGGCGCAGATGAGACATGCGGGACTGGTTTCGTCCAGCAGGTAGTCAATCAAGGCCGATACGTCGGCGATGCTCACTTGGTGGTCGTGGTTCACGTCGCCACGCTCATAGTCATGCGCGGGAGCATCAGTCAAGGTAACAACCTCCATGTTAGACTTCATGGTCGTGCCATCGGCAAAATTAGTCACTACCAGATAGCGATAGGTTCCGCCTGTAGTGAGGCCTGTCACTGTGTAATCGGTATCGGTGAGGCCAGGGAATACCAGGCTACCGCCCATCTCGATGGGATCACGGTCATCACCGGTGGTGATGACAACATCGTCGAGATAGAAGCGCTGTGCCCTACCCGTGCATGCAAAGTTCACTACTGCACCCGGCTCTACATTCTCAAATACTACAACATAATCCGTTGCTACGCGAGTGAGTTCGATGCTCACCTGCGTGTCGCCACAGGATACCAGCGCGGTGCTGTTGTCGCTACCGAAGTAACGTGAGTTGAACTTGACAGTAATCACACCATCCTCGCCCACATTAAGCGGCGGCGTGTTCAGCGAGCCCACATACTTCTGTCCACCGACGATGAAGCAGCCGCCAGCACCCAAATAGATGAAAGTGCCAGTCCAGCCAGGATTGTCACAGTAAGTGCCAATCTTGTTGGTTGCTATTGCCGTTGTAGCATCGATGTTCACATCAACAGCTGCAAAAGTCTCATTGAGCAATACCTCATGGGCCTCGGGCTCATAGGGCTGTACATACAAGGTGTAATCGGTCACCATGTCGCTCGGGGTCAGGTCGGTCCAGTCGGCCGTGAACGAAGTGGCGTTCACATTAGCGGCAGGCTCCATCACGGCAGCATGCTTATCATACATGTATCCCATGGGATAAACCTGATACAGCATCTCTTGGCCGCTTGAATAGATCATAGTAGAATACGTGAAGGCATCGAGTGCAAAAAAGCCGTCACCAGCGCCGCTCCAGCCCCAGTTCACATGATACATACCATCGCTGCAGCCATCCACAACCCAAGCGTGACCAGCGTCATGGCTAGCGTCAACACCACCATAAAGGATGGGGCAACCAGCTGCCAGTTGCTCCTCAATCATCTGCATCCACTCTTCAGCGGTGTAGTCGTCGCGAGAAATCAGTTCAGCGTCAGGGTTATAACCAAACAGTTTCATACCCTCGAGCTCATCGTCACTGTAGGCGCCACTGCCACTGGTGCCATAGGCCATATGGCAGGCTTGACCACAATAACGCATCAGCATTGCCACAGCATCTTTTTCCTGGGTCGAAGAGCTATTGGTGTAAGTGTCGAGCATATTGTCCCAATCAAAGGTGCCACCGGGAAGCGAACCTACCGCGAAGTTGTTGATTTCAGATACATAAGCATCCATTGCGGGAGCCTCGGCAGGATATTTCCAATAATACATCACCTGGGCCATGGCTGTTGCCACGCATCCCGTGAGGCAGTGTTGTGTGCCACTGGTGGGGCACTGGTTATAGTAGGGAGCCCTTTGGTTCCACTCACAGGAAAGCAGTGGGGAAACCTTCACCGCTGCTGAACGGTTAGGAGTGCTCTTGATTACTTCGGGATGCTGGCGCAAGAACGACATTTGCTTCTTGTACTGGTCGAGCATCCATTTCATGTTGCAAGGCACTTTTTCCATGTCCAAGGCTTGAGAGCCATAGGCCAGGACCTCGGTAGCGCGGTCATCGCCAGCGACAATCACAAATGCATTGCCGTCTTCGGCATTGAACACATAGTAGTCAGCAACTTGGGAATTGGCCACCGATTTCTCGACATGGGCGAGTTTCAGGTCTCCTGATGGGGCTTTCAAGAGTATACCTGGACGGTTGTTGATAAACTGTAGGGCTTTAGTGCGTGCTTCACTGATTCCTACATTTCCTGCCACTACATTCAGCGCCATTGATACGCAACCGATGAGGGCAAGCGACTTCAGAAAATTCATAGCTTAAAATGATTTAAAAAAAATGAAACTAGTAAATAAAAAGTGATATTCTTGACAAAAGTATCCATTCCTTAATAACTGGGCAAATTGTTTGGTGAAAAACGCTCAAATATCACCAAAACCACTAGTAAAATGGAGCGCTCCCACTCGAGGTGCGCTCCATCCATTGAGTTTATCGATTATTATTAAAAATCAATTGCCAAGCAGGTAGTCGATCAGAGCCGACACGTCGGCAATGCTCACTTCCTTGTCACCGTTGACATCGGCACAAATCGTGCAGGCATCAGAATTCTGGCTATCCAGCAGATAGTCAATCAAGGCCGAAACGTCGGCAATGCTCACTTGGTGGTCATGGTTCACATCGCCAGGCTCAAAGCCGTGGCCTTGATCCTCGAGCAGGGTTACCGTCTCAACGTTGCTGGCGGCCTTAGTGTCGTCGATGTAGTTGGCCTCGACATAGTAGGTGTAGGTAGCGCCAGGAGTCAGGTTCTCAACCACATAGTACTGGTTGGTGATACCAGTAATCACGCGGCTGTCGGCGTCGCCAGTCTCCACGATGGTCTTGGAAGTTTCCTCACCACCGATGATGGTCACGCTGTAGAGGTAGAAGCGCTTCTTGTTGGCAATGCCCGACAAGGTCACATTCTGGTCAGCCTCGGCAGGAACGCCTGTCAGGACAACGGTATAATCGGCAGCCTCAGCGGTCAATTCAACGGTATCAGATACCTCGCCACAGGTGACAATCACCGAGCTGGCATCGTTGCTATAGTTCTTGGCGTTGAACTTCACGGTGATAGTGCCGCCACAGTTGGTCAGGTCGAGAGCGGGCGTAGTCAGAGTACCGATCTTGGTGCCTGCACCCAGCTTCACGCCACCGCCACCGGCCAGATAGACACCATATCCAGTCCAGCCTGCGTTCTCAAAGAAGTCATCGAGTTCGTTGTTCTCGCCAATGTCACGGCTACTGTCATTCTCGGGAGCGTCTTCAGCACCGCCAAAGGTCTCGGTCATCAAGGTAGCACCAGCGGGAACCTCCTGTTTCTTGTTCACATACAGGGTATAGCTGGTCACATACTCCTCGGGGGTAATGTCGAGCCAATCGGCACGGAACGACGTGGTGGTCACATACTCCTTATCGGCGGGCTGCATCTCGGGTTCGAGCGTATCCATTGTGGCAGTGGCGTTAATGGTTACGGTTACATCCTCAGCGCCCTCACTGGTCAGTGTGATTGCTGCGGTGTGCTCACCTGCAGTGGTGGGAGCATAGGTCACGGTGACAGTGGCGCCCTCCTCGGCATCAGCGATGCTGATGGTAGCAGGAGCAACGGTAAAGAAGCCCGTCTCGTCATTCAATGTCACGGTAACGTTGCCCGTCAGGTCACTGGCCAACACATCAAAGGTGGCGGTAACATTACCCAGAACGGCTGCCGACACCTCGAGAGTCTCGTTGTCAACAATCATCGCGGGAGTGGGAGCGCCAGCTTCCAAGGTCACCTGCTGGTGGTTAGAAGCCGCCGTGGTATTGTCCGTATAGTTGGCTTCAACATAGAATTCGTAGGTTTCGCCAGCAGTCAAGCCATCGACGGTATAGGTCTTGGCAGTAATGCCTGTGATGACACGAGAGTCGGCGACAGCGCCTTGGCCAGCACTGATGGCCACGTTATAGATATAGAAGCGCTTGCCAGCAGCTAAGCTCGAGATGGTCACGTTCTGGGCATTAGCGGCAGTCACACCTGTCAGGACAACGTTGTAATCGCTGGCCTCTTCACTGAGTGCGACAGTTTCGCTCACATCACCACAAGAAACGGTGATTGAGGTGTTATCCGAGCCATAAGACTTGGCATTGAGGGTCACAGTAACTGTGCCACCGCTGTTAGTCAGGTCGAGAGCAGGCGTGGTCACATAACCCAGCTTGCTACCACTACCCAACTTGATACCGCCACCGACAGCCTCATAGACTGCATAGCCAGTCCAACCTGCATTGTCGCAGTAGTCATCCAGGCTCTCGCCACGGTCATAGGTACCGTCCTTGGTCACGTTAATCTTATCGAAGGTCTCGGTGAAGAATGCGGCAGCGGCACCCAATCTGTTGACATACAAGGTGTAGCTATTTACATTCTGAGCCAGGGTTGCATCGGTCCATGTTGCGGTAAATGAGCTCTGGGTCACGTTGCTTGCAGCAGCCATCACGGGAGCAGAGGTCTGCAAGGCAGCGGTACCGTTCAAAGTGACAGTGACGGGCTCAGCACCCTCGCTGGCCACGGTGACAGTAGCATTGTGAGAAGCTGCAGCGGTGGGAGCATAGGTCACGGTAACAGTAGCACCATTCTCGGCATTAGCAATGCTGATGGTAGCGGGATTGATGGTGAAAACGCCATTTGCATCATTCAACGTGAGGGTTACGTTGCCAGTAAGATCGGCACCCAGCACGTCAAAGGTAGCAGTAGCTGTCTCGCCCACGTTGGCCGTCATCGTCAGGGTCTCGGGATCAACCACCAACTCAGGGGTGGGAACAGCGGTACCCTCGAGGGTGACCGTCTTCACGTTAGACGCCTTCTTGGAACCATCGGTAAAGTTGGCCTCCACATAGAACTTGTAGCTGCCGCCCTGGTTCAAACCGTTGACGGTGTAGTTCTTAGAGGTAATGCCCGTGATAACGCGGCTATTGGCGTCGCCCGTCTCGCTGGCAGTCAACTTGCTGGCGCCAGTGCTGATTTCAACGCTGTAGATGTACCAGCGCTTCTTGCTACCCGAGCTGGCGATAGTCACGTTCTGGCCAGCCGCAGCGGTCACACCGCTCAAGGTAACCGTATAATAATCGGTTGCCGTGCCAGTCAGCGTCACGGTCTCGCTGGCATTGCCGCATGAAACCGTCAGCACCGTGGCATCGGTATTATAAGTCTTGGCATTGAACTGCACGGTGATAGTGCCTCCACAGGTACTCAAGTCGAGAGCCGGAGTCGTCACTGAGCCGCCATTGCTCGAGTTACCGAGTTTGAGGCCACCGCCACCAGCCTGATAAACGTAGGAGCCTGTCCAGCCTGCATTGTCGCAATAAGTATCCAGCGAGGTATCGATGCGGGAGCTTCCGTCGCTCGAAGCCGTCACGCCGCCAAAGGTCTCGATCAACAATGACTGGTTGTTGGGATCATAGGACTGAACATACAGCGTGTAGTCGGTCACGTTCTCGCTAGGAGTCTGATCGGTCCAAGTGGCCTTGAACGAAGTGGTACCCACGTTGCTGGCCTCATTCATCACGGGGGCGTAGGTCTCCAGAACGCTGCCCTCAGGATAGAGCTGATACTGCATGTCCTGGTTCTGACGGAAGTCATAATAAGAGTCGATCATGAACGAACTGATGGCAAAATAACCATCATCTTCGCCACTCCAGCCCCAGTTGATGTGATACTTGCTGCCATCATAGCCATCGACAACAAAGGCGTGGCCTGCCGAGCCATCATCGCCACCGTAGAGGATGGGACGGCCTGCCTGCAGATCCTCGAGCATCATGGCGGTCCACTGGGCGTCGGTATAGTTGTTGCGCTGAACATAGGTCGCGCCACTATTGTAGCCGAACAACTTCATGCCCACGAGTTGGTCGTCGCTGTAAGCGCCGCTACCGCCGTTGTTATAGTTATCGTAGTCCATTTCGCACGACTGGCCGCAATAGCGCATCAGGGTGGCTACAGCATTTTTGGCAGCGGTCGATGACGAACTGCTGTAGGTGTTGGTCATGCTGTTCCAGTCAACCGTTGTTCCAGAGAGTGCCCCCACCGAGATGCGGCGGGTGCGTGTCGTATAAGCAGGAAGTGCCGGCAACTCTGCAGGGTACTTCCAGTAATACATCACCTGGGCCATCGCCGTAGCCACACAACCCGTCAGACAGGTGCTGCCGCCATAGGACGGGCACTGGTTCCAATAAGGGCTCATTTGGTCCCACTGGCTGGTGAGCAGCGGGGATACGGTCGAGGCCTTGAGCATTGTCGGTGAATTGCTCAGTTTCTGAACCTGTACCTTGGGATTCTCGATCAGGTACTCAATTTGCTCTTTGTACGTCCCGAGCCACCACTTCATGTTGGCAGGGATTTTGTTCATGTCAAGGGTGCCTTCTCCATAGCCCAGGATTTCCTCGGCACGATCATCACCGCTGACGATGACATAGCCGCCACCCTCCATGTTGAACACATAGTAGTCGTTGGCTTTAGCGTTGACTACCGACTTCTCGGCATGGGTGAGTTTCATATTGGCTGGTGAAGCCATGAAACGCGTTCCTGCCAGAGAATTCATAAACTGGACAGCCTTGGCCTGTGCAGCACGGCTGTCAACACTGGCTGCTGTCATAGTGGCCACACTCAGGGCCAACACCGTCAGCATCAATGTCCGCAAGTAATTTACAGTTCTCATTGTGAAATAATTAATGTTGATAAATAATATAGATTGGTTTATGTCAATATTGGTATGTTTTACGGCTCATCAAGATGCTCATCCTGACAAGTTCGCAAAAATATCACTAGAACAGTTCCCTAGCAACAAGTTATAGGTCAAAACTGATTATATTTTCATTAACCACGCTAATCTTTTCAACTAACACCTACCCAGGCGTTACTGCAAGATGATATTGATGACCGCATTGATGTCGGCGATGTTCACTTCGCCGTCACCATTCACGTCACAGTCCTGAGATGTGTCGCCCGATAAAATCATGTTGAGAAGGGCGTTCACGTCGGCAACATTCACCTCCTTGTCATGATTTACGTCACCGGGCAAGAAGGAATTCCACATGTACTTGAAAGACGCGGTGCCCTTGTCATCGCTGATGGCCATCTCGGTGATGGGCTTGTGCATGAGTCCGCCCGCATAGACCGTCGCGGCGGGTGTGGACTCATCGGTGAGTTCATTGTGGTCACCGTAGGGCCACAGGTCGTTCCTGTTGGTATAGTCTGAGAGGATGTTGTCGGCGGGGATAATCGTCATGCGGGGGTGACTGGGCGAGTTGTTGGGGGTATTGTTATCCCAAAAGTACTTGTCATAGTCCACATGGAGCACCATGATGCCCTCTCCAGCGATATAGGCGTCCCAGCCCGTTTTGGTTCGGTATTCCAGCAGGTAGTATTCGTCGGGATTAGCATCGTTGGTGACCTTGATAGCCGTGCCCTCGTCGGTGTTGAGCGGAGCTAACTCATATTGGGTTGACGGTGTTGCATCAATCAGGTCCATCCAGCCCATGAAGTGCCGCTCATAGGAGGTATAGCCCGCGGGCGTGTGGCCGCCATTCAGGTAGCAGCCGTTGTCCATGATGTCCCAAGTGCTCATGCCGTAATAGTTGCCTCCGTTGGTGGGATAAAAGTCGGGCAACCCCAAGCAATGGCCGAACTCGTGGCAGAAGGTGCCCACACCGTCAATCTCGGTGCTGTTATCATAGCTGCCCTCCAACTCGTTGAAGACGGCAAACCTGTTGATGGTCACGCCATCGAGTTGGAACGGGCCCGTCGTGCTGCAATCCCAGTCCAGAGCCTCCTGCATGTCCCACTGGCAGGGCCACACACACTCGGGGACTGAATACCAGGCCTGGGCCTCGCCCACACCGGCATAGAGCACCACAACCACATCAACAAAGCCGTCGCCGTCATTGTCATAGTCCGAGAAATCCACGCCGTTCAGTCCCGTGCAGGCATCATAAATCATGGTGCCCAATTGTTCATCCACATCGGTGCCGAACACGCGCTTGTTCGAGCCATAGAAGGCTCTGTCGTTAGGCAGGTCCACAGGACCCAAGATGTCGAACTTGGGCGAGAACAGGCCGCGTGACTGCGACTCGAAGTAGTGCAGGCAACTCATCGGCTTCTCGTTGAACTGATTTTGGAAAGTCGTCACGGGGTCCTCATCGACAAAGCGGATATCGGTGTAGTTGACCAAGATGATGGGAATGCGGGGTGAGCCCATCGTGGGCACCTGCGGATGGTCGTTTTCGTCTTCACGGCGCGGCACACGGCGGGCTTCGCCAGCCGGCGCCATCTGGTCACGATAGGCGACGAGAAAGGCCGTCTCCTGCAAGCCTCGTGCTCCAGGATCATGGGCCAGCATGTCGCTCAAGGCGTCACCCGCGCTGTAGCAGTAGTTGCCATGGGCGTCCCGACCCACGGTCAGGCCATCCATCGTCACCAGCGAGCGGTTGAATTCTCCACCCCTCATCGTCAACGTGACGGTCGTGCCGTCGCTCTGCACGTGGGTGATGGTATTCGGCTTGGCAGGCGCCGCCATAGCCATCGCACATGCCAGCACGGCGGCGGTTATCGTCAACAATAATTTTTTCATCATTATCGGGTTTTATGGCTTATTGTTCATGTACTCTTTCATGCCAGCCTTCCAATCGACATCATTGGTCACATCAATGAAGTCGTCAATCCTCCATTGATCGCCCTCGAGCACCATCTCGAGCCGCACGACAGTAACAATGCCGCAATTGTGCAGGTTGAGTTCGACGGTGGCGGTCGAGTCCGTCATGGTTTTGACATGGACATCACTCACCGACAGGCTATCCCAATCCTGCCCCATGATCCAATAATCGGCCTCGAAGAAGCCCATCATGCCGTCGGCAGACTCGTTGTCAAACTTGTTCACCCGTTTCACCCATGCGTTCCAGTCCTGGGAGCAGAACATGCTGTCAACATCCAGGCGGGGTTCGGCTGTATCGTGCGAATCAGAGTCGCTATACTGCGAGAACGCAACCCCGTAGATGTCCTGGACACGCTGGATCAGCTCAGTAGTGTCCTGAAGCTGATTACCCGCTTGATTTTCAACTTTTCCCGAATTGGTACATGCGGCTATCGCAACGAGCATGGCCGCCAATAACAACAATTTCCTCATGATAGTAGTATTATTTTATCAACAACGTGGCAAAGGTAGTATTTTTTCTTTAATTTTGCACTGTTATGCTCAAGGTTGTGGCCATCATGTTGAGTGGGATGGCCGTCGGCTTCCTACTCAGGAAGCGTCGGTTGCGGGTAGTGCCCCACGCAGTGACGGTGCTCATCTGGCTGTTGCTCTTCTTCCTGGGCGTCGAGGCGGGCGAGAACCCGCAGGTGATTCACGGCATCCGTGATCTGGGACTCGAGGCCCTGTGGCTGTCACTGATGGGCATTGTCGGCACGGTGTTGTTCTCGTGGGCTCTGTGGCGATGGGTTAGCGGCAACAAGAAGAAAGGAGGCCGCTCATGAAGGGCAGTCTCATCATCATCGCCTTCTTCGTCCTGGGCATCCTGTGCGGCTTGATGCACTGGCTGCCGGACCTGAACGCTTATGGCAACGTGAGCTATCTGACGTTATGCGCCCTGCTCTTCTGCGTCGGCATCACCGTGGGCAACAACACGACGATGTTGAAGACCTTCCGCAACCTGGATCCTCGCCTGATGCTGCTGCCGCTCATGACCATCGTGGGCACCTTGGCCGCCACCGCCATCGCCGCGCTCGGCCTGCCACACCGCTCGCTCACCGACTGCCTGGCCATCGGCTCGGGCTTCGGCTACTACTCCCTGTCCAGCATTTTCATCACCCAGTACCGTGGCCCCGAACTCGGCACCATCGCCCTGCTGGCCAACATCATCCGCGAGGTCTTCACCCTGCTGGGCGCCCCGCTGCTCGTGCGTTACTTTGGCCCCCTCTCCCCCATCTCGTGCGGTGGAGCCACGACCATGGACACCACCCTACCCATCATCACCCGCACCAGCGGCCAGGACTTCGTCATCCTCAGCCTCTTCCACGGCTTCCTCGTGGACTTCTCGGTACCCTTCCTGGTCACCTTCTTCTGCACCCTGTAAACAATGACGCGAATAGCATCCGCACTCCGACACAAAACAACAACTGAATAATCTGAACTTTCTGAGGGCATCCGCATTCAGATAAAACAACAACAAGAAGTACAATAAATACAATCTATTGATTAACAATTATTTAAAATTGTTTTTATTGTCTCGGAAAAATCGAGACAAATCTCAAACAAATTCTAACAAATCATCTTATTTATTATTTGTCTTGATTTGTTGAAGATTTGTTTTGATTTTTGGCCGCTGCGGCCACCCTTCGGTGCGACATCCGACACAAAACAACAACTGATTAATCTGAACTCTCTGAGGGCATCCGCGTTCAGATCAAACAACAACAAGAAGTACAATATATACAATCTATTGATTAACAATTAATTAAATTGTATTTCTTGTATTTCTTGTTGTTATAATATTAGTTGAGGTGGTTTTCCTTGTTGTTTATTTTCCTAGGGCGCGGATGCCGACTAAGGACTGAGGACTATTCATTGCCCCACTGGTTGTTGAGCCAGTCCACCCTCTTGTGGTAGAAACGTTTGCCGTAGTATTCCCACCGCCCCGCAAGCGTGTTGAACTTGTTTTCGGGCCAACGGGCATAATCGCTGATGCCTGCTGCCACAATCCTGCTCACGAAGTCATCAAGATAGCCGTCCATCGAAGTGTAAACCGTGTTATAGAATTGCTGCCAATAGACGCGGACCCGTTGCTGGAAACGGGGAAATTTTGCAATCTCGCTGATCCATCTTGAATGCCAGTTGTCGGGAACGTCCTCATAGATGAACTTGTTCTCAAAATCATCGCAACAATACCTGAAAAATGTCTTGTCGCAGTCCCAAAGGGGGCCAAAAATCAATTTTGTGTCGCTGCCGCGTTGTTTGTGTATGTAGCAGCTTCCCG
>CACYGX010000016.1 GCA_902774055.1 uncultured Bacteroidales bacterium | reverse complement strand
CGGGTAGCCGCGTCGGGTACGGATAAGTGCTGAAAGCATCTAAGCACGAAGCCAACCTCAAGATGAGATCTCCATTAGGGTCGTTGCAGACGACGACGTAGATAGGCGGCAGGTGCACGGGCGGTGACGTCCTCAGCCGAGCCGTACTAATCACCCGAAAGCTTTCTTGGCGCGATTCGCGCGCGCAGTCAATTGTGCGGGCGGATGGCGGAAAGAAACAGGGCATGCTATCAGGCGTGCGCGGTTCCGTTACGAGAGCCGCATTGGAGTCGCGAAGAAGGTTTTCGCGCTGAGCGTTCCCCCGATGGTCTTTTTAGTTATCACAGCCGCGTCGCAAGCCAATGCGCCGTAAGGGCTGAAAAAGGCAAAGATAAGGTGGTCATAGCGTGAGGGTCCCACCTCTTCCCATTCCGAACAGAGAAGTTAAGCCTCACCACGCCGATGGTAGTTAAGCCTCACCACGCCGATGGTACTGCGAAAGTGGGAGAGTAGGTAACCGCCCCCTAAGAGGGAGTCACTGGTCAAACAGCGGCTCCCTCGTTTTTTTTATCCCCCCGCCCGACCCCCGCTGGACAAACTGGACGGGTTGGACGGGGTGGACGGGGTGGATGGGGTGAACGGGCTGGACGGGGTGGATGGGATGGGCGTTTTCATTTTTGTTTTGGGATTGGGGTGGTGGTTTTTCTTTTTTTAGTATCTTAGCATCGTTGTTAAAAGTGATTATTAACCTAGATGGTGATATTATGCTAAGAATGAGATATTTATGGTATAGCGCCGTGCTTGCTGCCGTGTTGTTGCCGGCAGAATTGTCGGCTGGCGTTGAGACGGTTTACTCACCTAGTCGCAATATTGCGGTAAACTTTGAGGTGCAAGAGGGTGTACCTATATATAATGTGGCGTTCAATGGTCAGGAGGTGATTAAGGACAGTCGTCTGGGCTTGGAACTTGCCAGTGTTAAAGGCAATGGCGAGTTTAACAATTTTGATAACCGGCAAGTTAATAATCAAAATTCGATGTGTGACGGTTTCAGCCTCCAGACAGTAAACCGTTCATCATTTGATGAGACTTGGCAACCCGTTTGGGGCGAGGAGAGCAGCATACGCAATCATTATAATGAGATGGCGGTGACACTGTCTCAAGAAGACCTGGATCGTTATATTATAGTGCGTTTTCGCGTCTATGATGACGGTGTGGGCTTCCGATATGAATTTCCTCAGCAGCCCAATCTCACTTATTTTGTCATCAAGGAGGAGCATTCACAGTTTGCTATGCCTGGTGACTTGACGGCTTGGTGGATCGCTGGTGATTATGATACGCAGGAGTATGAATACACCCGCTCGCGCCTGAGCGAGATCAGGAGTCTGTTCGGCAGCAAGATCACCCCCAATGCATCGCAGGAGCAGTTCAGTGAGACAGGCGTGCAGACATCGTTGCAGCTAAAGACTGATGACGGTATTTACATTAACCTGCATGAGGCCGCGCTGGTGGATTATCCTTGTATGCACCTCAATCTTGATGACAAGAACATGGTGTTTGAGTCATGGCTCACGCCCGACGTGCAGGGTAACAAGGGCTATATGCAGACGCCTTGCCACACGCCCTGGCGCACCATCATGATTGTGGATGATGCCCGTAAAGTGCTGGCCTCGCGCCTGATACTGAACTTGAATGAGCCGTGCAAGATAGATGACACCTCATGGATCAAGCCTGTGAAATACATGGGTGTGTGGTGGGAGCTCATAACCGGCAAGAACACATGGAACTACACTGACCAGTTGCCATCGGTGAAACTGGGCGAAACCGATTATCGTCACCTGCAGCCCAATGGCCGTCACGGCGCCTGCAACGAGAACGTGAAGCGCTATATCGACTTTGCTGCCGCCAACGGCTTTGACCAGCTCCTTATCGAAGGCTGGAACGAAGGTTGGGAAGACTGGTTCGGCAACAGCAAGGATTATGTTTTTGACTATGTGACGCCTTATCCCGACTTTGACATCACTATGCTCAACAACTATGCCCAGGGCAAAGGCATCAGGCTGATGATGCACCACGAGACCTCGTCAAGCGTTCGCAATTATGAACGACACCTCGAGAGAGCCTATTCCTTGATGAACAGGTATGGATATAACTCGGTCAAGAGCGGTTATGTGGGAAATATCATTCCGCGTGGCGAGCATCATTATGGCCAGTGGATGGTCAACCACTATCAGTATTGCGTTGAGTTGGCAGCGCGGCACCGCATCATGGTTAACGCCCATGAGGCAGTGCGTCCCACGGGATTGTGCCGCACCTGGCCCAACCTGATAGGCAACGAGAGCGCCCTTGGCACTGAGTATCAGGCTTTTGCTGGAACCCAGCCTGGCCATACAGCTATTCTGCCGTTTACCCGTCTGCAAGGCGGTCCCATGGACTATACACCTGGCATTTTTGAGATGGATTTGGCCAAATTCTCGCCCGAGAAGAGCACGCATGTGCTCTCGACCATCTGTGGCCAGCTGGGACTCTACGTGACGTTGTACAGCCCCTTGCAGATGGCTGCCGACCTCCCTGAGAACTATGCCCGCTTCATGGACGCTTTCCAGTTTATCAAGGACGTGCCCGTGGACTGGCAGCGCTCGGTTTACCTGGAGGCCGAGCCGATGGAGTATGTCACCATCGCCCGAAAGGACAAGAATAGCGACGAGTGGTATGTGGGTAGCGTGACAGGCATGAGCGCACATGACAGTGCTATCAAACTTGATTTCTTGGACAAGGGTCGAAACTATGAGGCGACGATCTATGCCGACGGCAAGAACGCTGACTACAAGGCCAATCCGCAGGTTTACACCATCACCAAGAAGAAAGTGAACGCTAAGTCCACCCTTAAACTGTACAGCGCTGCTGGCGGCGGCTTCGCCATCAGCATCAAGCCCCTGTAGAGACAGCTACCACAAAGTGGTAGCACAGTTGTTAACGCATAGTGGCCTGCCCGGCATCCCCGGGCAGGCCACTATGCATAAAAAAGAATGGGCAAGCAGCCGAAGCATACTTACCCAAATCCTCTCTCCACTGCGGTGCGTACGTGACTCGAACACGCGACCCCCTGCGTGACAGGCAGGTATTCTAACCAACTGAACTAACGCACCATCATGTGAATGCCAATCGAAATTTCTTTCTCAAAGCGAGTGCAAAGGTACTGCGACTTTTTGAATTGACAAAGGATTTTCTAAGAAATTTTTCAAAAAAATATCACACCATCGGTTAATCAGTTGAAAATCAATGCAAATGGCAAATGATTTGTTGGTGGACTTGACTACCTGATGATGTGATATCGAAGAATGAAACAGGTATTATTAGAAGCGTTCCTTCTCGCTAGAGCCTGCACCAGTGCCCTTGTACTTGCTCTGTGCAGCGTTGAACTTGTAGCGGACGGTGAATTCCACCTCGCGGACATCACGGCGCTGAACCTGCTGCATCGTGCGCAGCCCGTAGCGCAGTTTGTAATGCTCATGTGAATTGAGCAGGTTGTGACCTGTCACCTGGATGGACAGGCGGTCGTTCAAAAAGGTCTTGGTGGCGCCGATGTCGAGCAGATACTGGGGCTCGGAGAGGGTGACGTTTTCTATGTCGCCACGGCTGGAGAAATTGAAGTTGACGTTGGCCGTTAGGGTGGGGATAATCTGGAAGTTGTTATTGAACTGCATGATGTAGGCGGGGTTCTTGGGGGAAATGAAGCCTACGGGTGATGGTATCTTGATCCAATCCTTGATGACGCCCAAAGTGAGTTGCGGCTGATAGAGTCCGAAGCGCGGTGAGAAGGTGAGCATCACGCGCATTGCATCCTTGTGGTCCACATTCTCGGTGGTCATCAGTGTGGTGGCTTCACTGCCGGGTATCTCATGCGCCACGTTGACAATCACGTCGCGGTCATGCTTGTAGCCCAACATCAGGTTCATCCACTTGTAGATTGCCATGAACGATACCTCGTTGTTGATAGTGGGCTTGAGATAAGGGTTGCCGCTGTCCCACGTGAAACGGTTGGCATAGGTGACACTGCCACGCAGCTGCCAGTAGCCAGGACGCTTGATTTTCATCGCATAGTTCAGCATCAGTTGCACATTGCCTGCTCGTGCCATCAGTCCCACGCTGGGGAAGAAGTGGTGGTAATTGCGGCTCTGTTCGGCCATGCGCACACCCTGGCTATAGTAGTCGGTGTTGACGTTCTCGTTGCGCAGGCCCACCTTCAACTGACCAAAAGGCAGTGGATGGCCGTACTCGGCAAAGAAGATGTAGTTGTTCTCCTTCTGCTCGGTGAAGGAAGTGGGCACGACCTGTTCGGGGTTGATGTACTCGTCGTTGCGGCGTGTGTGGTCATACTCAGTACCCACCTGTAGGTTGCCGCCCCACAGCAGCCATGACAGGACGAGTTTTGCCGCACACAGCTGGTTGCGAACCACACTGGTGCTGGTCACTGTGCGGCTTTCCCATTCCTGACTCACTTCATTGTTGAACTGGCTCTTGCGGTCCTTATGGAAGACATAGTCCGTATTGAAGTCAATCGAGGTCTTGCCCACACGGCCGTTGTAGTAGGCATTGAGGGTGTGGGGCATGTTGGACTTGGTGTTCATGTGGACACCATTCTCCAAGTGGTCATAAAACTCTCCATTGGCCATTACGTCGGCGGTGAAGGTGCCGCGGGTACGGTTCAGGAAATAGGTCTTGGTATCATATCTGAAGCCCATCGAGTGGTTGTCGTTGAAGATGTAGTTCACTCCCGCCGAGGTGTAAATCGAGTTGTCGTGGCTCTTGAAGTCGGAATGCTCATTCATGCGCCATGTGGTGTCGGCTTGCACGTCAAAGACGAAATCGTCGTTCTCCAGGTACTTGTCATCGTTGTACCACACGCTGCCGAACACGTCCAGCCCCTTGTGGCGGTAGTTCCAGTTCAAGCCTAGCGCCAGGTCGGGACCCTCGCCCACGTAGTAAGAGGCTTGGGTGTTGAAACTGAAGCCTTCGCCTTGCGGCCGCTTGGTCTTGATGAGGATGACCGACTCGACTGTGGCATCATACTTCGCACCGGGGCTGGTAATCAGTTCCACACTTTGGATGTCCTCACTGCTGATTTGGTCCAGTTCGGTTTGGTTTTGGAGTTTGCGGCCGTTGATATAGATGAGCGGTGTACCCTTGCCGAAGACTTCCAGTCCGTCCTTCTTGCGCTGCACGCCCGGCAGGTTCTCGAGCACAGCCTTGGCGGTGCCCACCTTGCTTAACAGCGTGTTTTCCACCTCGGTCTTGAGGCCCTCGGTCGTCAACTTGAAGGCGGGGCGCTGCCCCTTGACGACGACCTCGGACAGCATGGTCGCCTCGGGCTCCAGTGCGATGGTACCCAAGTCATTGCCTGCTGCATTCAGCACCAGCGCCTTGTAACCCAGATAGGTGATTAACACGATGGGACGGGTGGCGTTACCCGTGAGGGTGAACCGCCCATCGGTATCGGTCGTCGTTCCTGCCACAAAAGCGCTGTCGCTGGCATTGAGCATCACCACGTTGACAAAGGGCGCTGGTGCGTGCGTCTCGTCAACTACTCGCCCGGTAAACGTGTCGGCAGCTGCGGTCAGTGCGACCACCAGCGCCATCATCAGTGTGAAAAAGTTTCTTTTCATTTGTCTATAGGTTTTATTGAGTTATCATTTTACTGGTAGCAATATTTTCCTACCGTTTTCCCTATAGACGCACAACCTAGGGTGAAAGGTTGCAAGCACTCATCAATCTTTTTTCTTTTTCACCCTTTAGTGTGTTAAAAAAGGCAGATAAAGAGAAAATTAGTGCTCCGTAACGTTGTTTTTTACCGTTACGGAGTAGTAAAAACCAAAAATGGTACTCCGTAACCCATTTTTTTAAGTCGTTACGGAGCAGTTAAAAAATTAAAACATCACATTTATATTTGATAGACGCTGGTCATGCCATCGGGTTCAAGTGGCGCGAAGGGCTGCCCGAGCAGCACGATATAGAAACGAGGCAGGCATTCTACGGGCGGGTGTTTGGCAATGTGGCGGTCAATCTTGCGGCGGGCGGATGCTCGCAGTGTCTCGTCATCGCAAGGGACCAGCCGCTCTCTCTCGACAAAAGCGATCTGCCAAAAAGCCATATAACCGATAACGTAACGTTCTACAGCTTGCTCTACACTGTCGTTGTGGACGAGCTGATTGATGGTGAATGAATCAGTCTCACACACGGCCACGACTGCCCACGACAAATCGATATATCTCAATTCCTGTTTCATAGCCTGTTTTTCTCTTGATTTCCGGCTCCTGTGCCCTTGTACTTGCTTCGTGTCCAGTTGAAGTGATAACGCACGGTCACCTCGGCATAACGGGTTTCGTTGGTGCGGTGCTGCCACAAGGTCAACTCACCGAAGTGCACCAGCACGTCCTGGCCATTGCGATGAAAGAGGTCATGCCCCGCAACCTTAACTGACAGTCGGTCATCTAAGAATGTCTTGGTCAAGCCGATGTACAGGTCAAGTTGATGGCTGCGGCTGCTGATGTTCTCGCTGTCACCCGTGCTCTGCCAGTCAAGGGAGAGCGACCCAGTCCATGTGGGTGAAAACTTGAAGGTATTATTCCACTGGCCACTAAAAATGGGTCGCGAGGGGGTGTAATAACCATAGGGCATGGGAATCTTCATCCAGTCTTTCATTAGTGAGAGAGTCAATTGCGGATGCCAAATGCCAAACTGTGGTGCGGCTGTTAGGCTAAGGCTCAGCACATCCTTTTTGTCGATATTCTCTTGTATGATGAGCGTAGTGGACTCATGCCCCTCTATCTGGCGTCCTAACTGTAGAACGACATCCTTGAGGTGGGAGTAACTCATGTTAAGAGAGAGAAACTTCCATGTGGCATCCAGTGTCAAGTTATTGATGATGGTGGGCTTCAGAAACGGGTTGCCCGATTGCCAAGTGAAACGGTTAGAATAATAAGTCTTGTTACTGAGCTCAAAATATGTAGGGCGGCGAATCTTCATCGCATAGTCCAGCATCATATTAACATTGCCTACCTGAGTCGATAACGATATGCTGGGAAACAAGTGGTTCTGATGACGGCTTTGCCCGTCCATGTGAACGCCTTGACTGTAGTAGTCGGTGGTGACATATTCGTCACGCAATCCACCACTTACCTGACCAATGGGTGTCAACCGGCTATACTCAATAAAAGCGCTGTAGTTGCGTTCCTTGACCTCGGTGTAACTTGACGGAACAATCTGCTCAGGGTTAAGGTAATCATCGTTGCGGTGGGTGTAGTCAATTTCACTGCCCACCGACAGGTTGCCACACCATAATGTCCATGAGAGCACGAGTTTGCCGGCAAACAGTTCATTTCTCACGGTATTCTCGCTGGTTACTGTGCGGTCTTTCCGCTCTTGGCTCTCCTCAAGGTTCCATTCACTCTCGCGGTTTTTGGTAAAATAGTAATCGGCATTAAAATCGATGTTTGTCTTGCCTACTTCGCCATTATAATAGAAATTGAGCGAGTGCGGCATATTGTGTCGTGTTTTATTCTTACTATTGGTCATCAGGCTGTCGTAGAAATTGCCGTTAGCGGTCACTTCGGCTGCAAAAAAGCCTTTGTCAACATCCCTGAGACGAATACTGCTGTTATATTGGATGCCCATCGTATGCTTATTATTAAACTGGTAATTGGCTCCAAATACTAAGCGCAAGATGTTGTAATTACCCTGACTGCGGCCGTGATTGTCCTGATGCCAAATTGTGTCGGCAGTGACGTCCTGAGTAATGCGGTATTTCTGTAACCAGCCATTCTCAAAGTCGCTGACTGTACCGAAGACATCCAATCCCTGGTGACGGTAATTCCAAAGAAAGGCATTATAGGTGCGGGACATTTCGCCCTGGAAGAAACTGCTGCGCAGGTGACCGCCCCATCCCTCACCCAGTGGCTTGCGTGTCTTAATCCGAATCACGCTTTGCACCGAAGCATCATACTTGGCACCAGGATTGTTGATGACCTCGACACTTACGATGTCTTGTGATTTCAATTCGTTGAGTTCCGACGCGTCGCGCATCAGGCGATTATTGATGTAAATGAGGGGTTTGCCCTTGCCGAATACCTCAATACCGCCATCTTTGCTCAAGATGCCGGGAACATTTCTCAATACGTCCTCAGCAGTTCCCAATTGACACAAAATCGAGCCCTCGATAGTGGTAAGTAGCCCTTCTGTACCTAATTTATGGACGGGACGATATCCCTTGACCACTACATCATCGAGCATTGCCGCGTCAGGTTCCATCACAATACTACCCACGTTGCCTGGAGTTACGTCAATGCACAGGGTCTTGTATCCCACGCTGGATATTTTCAATATACCAGATTCCAACTCTCCAGCAATTGAGAAGGCACCATCTTCACCAGTCACAGAGCCTTGGATAAAAGTGGAATCAGCACTATTGAGCAATAATACGTTCACATAGGGCATCGGCACATGATTCTCATCCAGCACACGGCCTGTAATCGTACCTGCCACAGCTGTCAAAGCCGCAATGAATAGTTCTACAATGAAGATAATAGTTCGTTCAATCATAATCTCTCTTTTTTGGTTTGTTCGACTGCAAAATTATCGAGACAAACTTCAATAGAGACACGCACTAAAGGGTGAAAGGTTGCAGTATCGGGGCGATGAAATTGCATTTTCACACTTTAGGGTGTTAAATTGCCTTGTGACATGTTACTACTTCTTAAGGATAAGGCTTTTTAAGTTTTACCAGTTGTCGGAATTGGGCATTTGGGGTACATTTGCATGACTATCAACCAGCAAGACCGTGATATGGCTAGAATTGAGGATTTCTTCACCTTGACCAACAGTGTAGAGGGCATTGATGATGAGCAATACCGCCACCTTGAACCCATGATACGCGCCATCGATGCGATGGCCAATGCGACCTACCAGAGTATTTATATCATCGACTACCTGAAGCATGGTTTCCTGTATGTGGCGAGTAATCCGCTATTCCTGTGCGGACATGCGGCCGAGGAGGTGCGTCAGATGGGCTACCGCCTGTATATCGACCACGTGCCTGCCGAGGAACAGATTATGCTCACTGAGATCAACGAGGTGGGCTTCAAGCGCTTCAACGAGGAGCCCATGGCTGACCGCAGCCGCTGCTTCATGAGCTACGACTTCCATATTGTGAATGGCGAGGATTGCTACCTAGTAAACCACAAGATTACACCGTTTGCCCTAGCACCCGACGGACGTGCCTGGCTGGCGATGTGTGTCGTTTCGATGTCACATCACACTACGCCTGGTCACGTAGAGTTCCGCAAGAAGGGTCAATCCATATACTGGGAATATGACCTGAACGGTCACCGCTGGCAGGAACGCAAAAGCGTGAGTCTGCGGCAACAGGAAAAGCAGGTGCTTATCCTGTCGGCTCAGGGTTATACAGTACCTCAGATAGCCGATAAGATGTGTCGCGCAGTGGACACCGTCAAGACTTACAAGCGTGCGCTGTTTGAGCGCCTGGGTGTGCGTAGCATTACCGAGGCCCTCACTGTTGCCACCAATCAGGGGCTGTTGTAGAATCCAGATGTTTTATTCTGCGAGGTCGAGGAGTTCTAGGCCGTAGGGGGTGAAGAGGCGTTTGATTTCCTCGGGTTTGAGCAGGTAGGGATAGATGGGGGCGTCGATCATGCCCTGGGCATAACTGGCGATTTCATAGACCTGATAGATGGCGTGGAACACTTGACCGTCGAGAACGAAGTCACGAGGTAGCGGCAGCAGGCCGTTGTCGGGCAGGAAGAGTTCGTCTGTGCCGTAGTTGTATTCCTGCTTGATGGACTTGAGGATTACGGTGCGCAACAGTGTGGTGTCGGCGATTATGTCGTCAAAGGTGACAGCCTTCTCGGTCTTGAGGTCGTAGGTGACATAGTTGTTGGCGTAGATGCCGTGAGCAGCGCCGGCCGAATAGGAGTCTGTTCCCAGATGATAGACGAGCAGGCGGTCGTTCATGCTTTTCAAGATCACGTCTATTTCGCTGGTCGAGAGTTTATTCTCATCGTCCTTGACGGCGTTGACAGGAATGAGGTCCTTGGTGTCGATTTCGGTATAGTTGGCAGGATTCAGCAGGAATTCGGTGACCTTGTCCAGCTCATTGAGCCCAGCGCTGTCGGTCATAGCTCTGAACAGCGCTTGCTGGAGTTCGGGGCAGGGTTTGCCGTTGATAATCTGGGGCCAGAATGCCGAGAACTTGTTATCAAAATACACTGTATCGCCCTCCTCGTTGACGTAGGCGAACATTTTCTCGGCATCGAGATTATTAAACTGGCACAAGGTGCTGTCGGTAACTTTGTTGCCATCATTTGACGTGGTGTTGCCGTTGTTGCTCTTGGCACATGACCACATGGTGCTCACTGTGATAGTGGCGAGGATGAAGAGGATAATCTTTTTCATTGTAATAGTTAATTGATTGTTACGATTGCAAAGTTAGGTATTATTGCTGAGACATGATTGTTTCTGGTACAAAAAAAATCCTCGACTCACGTCGGGGATTGCTTAACTAATTAACCTTCTAATACCATTAACATAAACCTTAAAACATCTTTTTTTTGTTTTTTACATTGAGAATACAACTGCCTCACGGAACCTGTATTCTCATAACCTTAAAAAACTATTACCATGAAAAACCACTGCAAAGATAGTGCAAAATATGTTTTACAACATAGTTTTTGAACACAAACAGGCGAAAAATTAACAAAAATTTGCAGTATAATGAAAATGTACCACAAATTTATAGATTTATTAACAAATTTTTATTTCGGGAATTATCGTTTGGAGAGCGTGGCGAAATAGATCATGTCAATCTCCTCGTAGGAGAAATCGCCACTAATAAAGTTGCCCGTTTTCAGCTTGAGGTAGTCCGAGAGCCGCTGCAAGGCCATGGTGAACATCTGTTGGTGGTCAAACGCCAGTTCAGGCAGCTGGTTGATGGGGAACCAGCGGGCCATCTTAGCGTCGTCACCCCCCACGACATCCTGTACGCGCGTGAGCGTGAAATAGGCGATTGAGATAACCCGCTCGCGTGGGTCACGGTCAGGTGTGGCAAACGCTCCTAACTGTTCTATATTGCTCACGATGAGTCCCGTCTCTTCAAGCAGTTCGCGACGTGCGCCGTCGGGAGCATCCTCGTCGATATTGAGGAAGCCGCCCGGGAAAGCCCAGCAACCCTGGTAGGGCTCATTGCCGCGCTCGATGAGTAATACATTGAGTCTTAATCCGTCGTAGCCAAACACGACACAATCGGTTGTGACGGCGGGGTGTGGGTAACGGTAGCAGAAATTTCCTTCCATATTGCAGTTATTTCTCAATAAAGAACACCTCGAGTTGCTGCGGATCCTCGGCCCTGTTCAGCGCTATCGCGACAAAGGGCACCAGTGAATAACTGGTCTTGGTGCCGCGGATCACTTGGTACTTGAAAATGATGTTTCCAGGGCTTTGTTTCACCTCCAGGGGGTTGACCATGGTGGGGCGGTTGGTCTCGGGCAACAGGACAGCAATGACAAATTGTTTTTTCCAGTTGATGTCAGTGGGCAAGCCACCCATGATGGCCGCTGGCCCGAAGAAGGCATCAAAATCCCTCTCGTTGTCGATGATCAGGCGCTGGCGGTTGCTGCAATCCACATTGTTGCGCACAAAGTAGTTGTCCAGCACGACATAGGGGACGGCTTTAGCGCCCTTTTTGGCTTGGCGTAATTCCTTGGATGTCGTGCACTGGCAACAGAGCATCAAGATGGATATCAGCGCTATAAAGACGGAAAACTTTTTCATTTTGACAGTTGGTGTTGAGTGATTTTGTCGTAATAGAAATTGAGCACATCGCTGGCGGCGACAAACGAGGTCTGCTTGCCGGCAAGCACGGTGTCCTCCTTGATGGTGAGCAGGCGCTCTATCTCGGGATCAAAGTAGAAGCGTGCCAGCAACTGCTCGTTGATGGTCTCGCGCATCCAGTAGCGCTCCTGTTCGTGGCGTTTCTCGTCGAAGTAGCCATTGGCCTTGACGTGGGCAAAGTAGCGGTCGATCATGTCCCACACGCCCTCGATATTGAGGTCGTAATAGCCCGAATAGGTGATGACTTCGGGCAAGAAGCCACTGGGGGGCAGGGGATAGAGGTGCAGGGCATTGCGGAACTGGGCCGCTGCCAGGTTGGCGCGTTCGATGTTATCGCCGTCACACTTGTTGATGACGATGCCGTCGGCCATCTCCATGATGCCGCGCTTGATGCCTTGCAGTTCATCGCCCGTGCCGGCAAGTTGGATGAGCAGGAAGTAGTCCACCATCGAGTGGACGGCAATCTCGCTCTGTCCCACGCCTACGGTCTCGACAAAGATGGTGTCGTAGCCTGCCGCCTCACATAGCACGATGGTCTCGCGGGTCTTGCGGGCCACACCACCCAGCGAACCTGCCGAGGGGGAAGGGCGTATGAACACGTCGGGCTCAATGGCCAGGCGTTCCATGCGGGTCTTATCTCCCAGGATAGAACCCTTGGAGCGCTCGCTGCTGGGGTCGATAGCGAGGACCGCCAGTTTGTGGCCCTGCTTGATGACGTGCATGCCAAAGGAGTCGATCGACGTGCTCTTGCCAGCTCCAGGCACACCTGTGATGCCGATGCGGCGCGAGTTGCCCGTGTAGGGGAGGCATTTCTCGATCACCTCCTGGGCAATGATCTGGTGCTCGGCGTTGCGGCTCTCGACCAGCGTCACGGCCTGTCCCAGCACGGCGCGGTTTCCCTTACGGATGCCCTCGACATATTCAGCGGGCGTGAGTTGGGGTTTGCGTTTGCGCTTGAGGTAAGGGTTGACGATAGGTGGTTGCTCCACGCCACTGTTCACCTGTAGTCCGGCAAACTGCTCGTCGTTCTCAGGGTGATTCATGCTGGGGCACTCCTCGGTATGCTGTACTATTTTTGTTTTTTTTGCCATTATGCTTGTTGATGTTATTTGTTATCGATGATACCCACTAGGCGGATGGTGGCCCGTGGTGATTCAGGGTCGTTGCACATGAGAGTTAAGGGCACGTTAAGTATGTCCTCGCTCAGTTGTGACGTGTCCACGGTGACGGTGACTGTAGCCGCTTTTCCCCGTTTGATTTCGGTTTTATCGGCCTTAACGGTGATGCCCTCGCCCTCGGGGACCCACAGGCGCCTGATGAGCAGCAGATCCTTGCCCGTGTTGGAGACGGTGAACGTGCGGGTAGCGACCTCACCGCGCTTCATGGTGCCAAAGTCTAACCTGTCGCCGCACTCAGTAGCCACAACGGGCGCGTCACGGCGTTGCTTGTCGGTCAAGTCTTTAAAATCTTCCAGTACCTGGGCCATCACGTTGACCCGTGCTATGCTGGGGGTTGACGATGCTGAGGGCCTCAGGGGCTCGCACGACAGGGTGAGCGTGTCCACGTTTAACCCCCACAAGGGCGCATGGCCCGAAATGTACTGTACCGTGAGGGCTGTCACACGGGCCGGCGGCACCGTGTCAGGGACAAGGGTGGGGTGGATGTGTGGCATGTCGCCACTGACGTGGACCAGTAGTGTGTCGGTCGAGGCATTGTAAGCGCTCAGGAATAGCGTCTTGTTTTGGCCTTTTATCATTTCCCCAAAGGGGATGCTCTCTTGACTGATGTGCAGGTCGCCGGCTTTCAGCGGGTACTGCTTGTTGAGCGTGGCGGTGGTGGGAATCACGTTACCCGTGATCTCGAGTGTGGTACGCCTGATTGAGGTGTTGGTGAAAATGAGAACCTGCTTGGAGAACTGGCCAGGCCGCCCCGACGGGTTATAGGTGATCCCCACGGTGGCGGTGTCCCCGGGCAGGATGGGCTCCTCGGTGTAAGAAATACCCGTGCAGCCACAGCCCGCTTGAGCCTTGGTGATGAACAACGCCTCGTTGCCCGTGTTCACCAGTCGCATGTGGCAAGTCACCTTGCCGTCCTTCTCCAGAAAGACGCCAAAGTCATGCTGCCGTTCCAGCCAAGTTGCATGTGGCTGAGCGGCAGCAATGAGTGCCATAAAAGTAAGCAGCGCTATGGTCCAAGCGTGTCTCACCTATTACTTAGGGATAACGGTGCCCTCGATGCGGAGGGTCGTAGTGCGTTCTCTTCCGTTGGTCTTGATTTTGACGCTCTTCTTGAATGCGCCGGGACGCCCAATAGGACTGAAAGTCACCTTGATTTTGCCCTTTTTACCCGGTTTGATGGGTTTGGAAGGGTATTCGGGGCGGGTACAGCCACACGATGCGGCAGCATCGATGATGAGCAGTGGCTTGTCGCCCGTGTTGGTGAACTCAAAGTCGCAACTTACAGGGCCCTTAGCCTCCTGGATGGTACCAAAGTCATGACTTTTTGTGTCAAAAGTCGCTTCGGCATACTTGTTGTCGGCCAATCCACTGATGGCGACCATGCATACTGCAAAAAATGCTATGAAAAAACGTTTAGTCATAATACCTACAGTTTATAACTGTCTAATCTGCAAAGTTAGAAACTTTTTTTGGGAAAACGTTTAATGAGGGTGGATATTTTCAAAAAATAATGGCTACCTGGGTTTTTCGTGATGAAAAGGTCAAGAAAACGGTAGTTTTTTGTAACTTTGCGGTACTGGATAAATCACTAACAATAACGCTAATAGAATTGACTATGAAAAAAACTAGATTTCTCATTGCGCTGCTGGTAATGCTGGTTGCCGCCAGCAGTTATGCTCAGGACAGTTACCGCAAGGCTGTTAAGGATTACTTGACAGCAGTTAACCAATTTGAAAAAGAAAAGGCGTACATCTCAACGATGAGTATGGTTTTTGATAGGGATGGTAAAGTGGACATTGACCAGTTGACACAGCGCTATCTCGATGAACGGTATGAGAATGACATGATTGACTTCTACGTCACCACGTGGAAAGAACAAGGCATGACCGAGGCCGAATTGAGCGAATTGTCATCGTTACTCACCACACCTGAGTTTAAGGCCTTTACCGCTCATAACCAAAATTGGATGAAGGAGTACGCCTCCTATATGTTGACACCGTTCCTAGAGCATATGAAAGTCATGCAAGAACCGATGGAGTCAGGTGAATACTTGGACAAGGTAAAAGACTACGTGTCTTTTTTAGACTCTCCAGTCCAGCCCAGACCAGAAATCGATGCTGCCTATGCTGACAAATTCAATCACGTGATGTTGGAATCGCCTTCTATAAAGCTTATGATGGAAATGATGCTCAAGAGGTTCGATGAAAATAAATTCTCCGATGATCCTGACTTCCCAAAACCGGATAATAAGGTTAAAGATTGGATGACCAAGAATGTGCCCGTCCTTTTGCTGAATTTCGCTTACGACAATTTGACTCTCGAAGACCTTGACTATGCTGCCAAGCTCTATGACAACAAGACCTATAACAAATTCCAAAGCTTTGACCTGAACAGCATCGATATGGAGAAACTTTATAACAATCATGCTTATTTCAAGTACCTGAACTGGATGAAGGAACAGGGTGCAAAGACCAGCGAAGACCCCAACGCTGTCATGGGATATTTCAAGTCGATGCTTGAATCTTTCAATTCAAGTAAGTGACGATATCAACCCAACGGGATTTTTCAATTCACGATACCCGTCAGCCGCTGTTATCGATGACTCGGACAGCGGCTGATGTCGCATATCTGCAGATAGTTTTTTTAGCTTTTTCTGCAAGAAATGACGACTGCAATAGCATATTTTTGTAAATTTGCGCCATAAACCCAAATATAATGACCCTGTTAATCAAACTCTTCCAGTTGAAATGGATCTCATCTTTATTCTCATTCAGGCCTGTTGCTAATGGATCAATCTAAGGCTTAAGGGTCCCATACTTTATTCGATAAATTGTTATTTAACTCGAAATCAAATATTTATGTCAAGAGAACAATCTGCTATAATTAAGGGTGTTGCAATAATACTCATGCTTATATATCATCTTGGCAGCATACCAGGCATACTAGGTCTAGATAATGTGTTTTATGATACACTTTCTCATGCTTCTCATCCCATCAGTTTTTTCTTGATTGTGAGTGGGTATGGGTTATATTGTGCTTATAAGCAAGGACGAATATCATGGAAATATCTTGCTAAAAGAACATTGAAATTGTATTTAGCTTTTTGGTTAGTTCTCTTGATTTTTGTTGTCGGTCTGGCCTCATGGCTTTATCCAGGAAGGTTTGAAATGCCATGGGATAAGCATATTCTGAATTTTATCGGTTGGCGATGGGATTATTGTCTTTTTACGTGGTTTTTAATGCCATATATATTAATGACTTTCTCAGCAAAATGGGTTTTTCGCATCATTGACTATTTGGGGAATGCCATCTCGCTTGCCGGTGCAATGATTATCTATTTATCGACTTCATTCCTGATTAGTCGTTATTTTGAATTGTGGTTACAATGGTATTTTGGGATTTATCATGTGATACTATGGGCTCAAACTTTATTTGGGCTAACAGTGGGTGCAGTGATGGCACGATTGTTTTTGTCGGGCAGGAGCATTATCTGGAATCAACTTCATGGTAAGAATATCTTAATCATACTACTTTTAATCGCGTCTTTTGCATTCAGGGGGTTGATCCATACATCTGTTTTAAATCCATTTCACGCTACTTTAGTTGTGTGGCTAGTTTTGCATCTAGATTTCAAGGAAATACCAAAACTGATTATGACCGAATTAGGTGATAAGTCGATGATTATGTGGTTAGCTCAAGGTTTTTTGGGTGCCATGATGTTTTCTGAGTATATTTTACAGTTACGATGGCCGTTGCTGATATGGATTGTGTGGGTGATAATATGTTATTTTTTCGCATGCCTGTTAAAGCCTGTAGTCAATCGTTTAGCTGTGGCGTGTAAACTGTCTTAATGAAAATGGTGTATTGTTTATTACACCCAGGCTACTTCCATTCTTCATGGTCTTTCGTGATTGGAACGATGAGCCCGTTGAATACAGTTGTAGGTTGCGACCTAGCCCCTTTTTTCTATAACAATAAGTTCAATTTTGACTTTTTTTTGAGTTAGGTGAAGAAAACAGTAGTTTTTTTGTAAATTTGCGCCATAAACCCAATTATTTTATTGAAGATGAAGAGAATTCTCCTTTTAATTGCGATGGTGACGGCGATTACCGCAATGGCCGACACGCCATTGTGGATGCGTTATGCGCGCATCTCGCCTGATGGCAACAAGATTGCATTTTGCTACAAGGGTGACATCTATGTGGTGCCCTCGAGCGGTGGACAGGCTGTGCAGTTAACATCACAGTCAAGTTATGAATCCATGCCTGTGTGGTCGCCCGACGGCACGATGCTGGCCTTTGCCAGTGACCGCAAGGGTAACAATGACGTGTTTGTCATGCCGGCCACTGGTGGCCAGCCCAAACAACTGACTCGCAACAGCGCTGGTGAGACCCCGTGGACCTTCAGCCCCGACGGCAAGTACGTCTATTATAGCGCCTCGATACAGGACCCTGCCAGCAGCATGCTGTTCCCTAGCGGCCGCTTGACCGAGGTCTATAAGGTGCCTGTTGCAGGTGGACGTGCCACACGTGAACTGGGTACTCCAGCCGAGTATATCACCTGGAACAAGACAGGCGAATACTTCGTCTATCAGGACCGCAAGGGCGGTGAGGACGAGTGGCGTAAACACCACACCTCGTCCATCACACGCGACATCTGGCGCTATGACGCCAAGACGGGCAAGCACACCAACCTGACCGATATCGGCGGTGAAGACCGTAACCCCGTCCTCAGCCCCGATGGCAAGACCGTCTATTTCCTGAGTGAGCGCAATGGCGGCTCGATGAACGTCTATTCGTTCCCCATCGACCGTCCCAGCCAACTCACGGCCTTGACCCACTTCACCGTCAATCCCGTGCGTTTCCTCTCCATCACCGACAATGGCACCTTGTGCTTCACCCAGGATGGTGAACTCTACACCATGCGTCAGGGTGGTCAGCCCAGCAAGGTGAACATCACCCTGTGGCATGACGACAGCGACCAGGTGCAGCGCATGTCGCACACCCGTGGCGCTACCGATGCCGCCGTTTCTCCCGATGGAAAGATGGTCGCCTTTGTGGTTCGCGGCGAGGTCTTTGTCACTTCAGTAGAATATAACACAACTAAGCGCATCACCAACACCCCTGCTGCCGAGAATTGGGTATCCTGGGGCGATGATAACCGCACGCTGGCCTATGCCACCGAGCGTAATGGCAACTGGGAACTCGTTCTGGCCACCATCGAACGCAAAGATGACCCGAATTTCCCCAATGCCACCCTCATCAAGGAAGAAATCCTGCTGCCCTCGACGACAGTAGAGCGCACACGTCCCTGTATGTCTCCCGACGGCAAGAAACTGGCCTTCATCGAGGATCGTTTCTGCCTCAAGGTGCTTGACCTCAAGACCAAGCAGGTGACGCAGGTGACCGACGGCTCGACCTGGTACGAGACCAACGGCGAGTTCAACTACTCGTGGTCGCCCGACGGCAAGTGGTTCACCCTCGAGTTCATCGGCAACCAGCGTGACCCCTATACTGACATCGGTATCGTGTCGGCCAACGGTGGCCCTATCACCAATATCACGGGTAGCGCCTACATCAGCGAGGATCCCCGCTGGGTGATGGAGGGTAATGCCATCATGTTCCGCAGCAACCGTTACGGCATGCGCAGTCATGCCTCTTGGGGCTCACAGGACGATGTCTTCCTGGCCTTTGTCAACCAGGAAGCGCTGGACCGTTACAACCTCAACAAGGAGGACTATGAACTGCTGACCGAGGCCGAGAAGGAGGCCAAGAAGGCCGAGGAGAAAAAAGCCGAGGACGCAAAGAAGAGCAAAAAGAAAGGTAAAGCCGCTGCTGCTGCGCCCAAGGCTGACGACAAGTCAATCAAGGTCGAACTCGACGGCATCGAGGACCGCATCGTGCGCGTGACGCCCAACTCGAGCAATATCTCGGGCTGCATGATTACCCCCGACGGCGAGTCGCTCTACTACCTGTCAGCCATCGAGAAAGGCTATGACCTGTGGAAGATGGACCTGCGCAAGCATGAGACCAAGCTCCTGAACAAGATGGGTGGCGGTGGCGCCGACATCCAGGCCAGCAAGGACGGCAAGACCTTGTATGTGCTGGGAGGCAGCAAGATGCAGAAACTTACCGTGTCGGGCGACAAACTCACTTCAATCGACTACAAGGCCGACATGAAGATGGATCTGTTTGCCGAGCGTGAATACATGTTCAACCATGTGGACAAGCAAATCGAGAAACGTTTCTACAACCTGAATTATCACGGATGTGACTGGAAAGCCAATGTGGAAACCTACCGCAAGTTCTTGCCCCACATCAACAACAACTATGACTTTGCCGACCTGTTGAGCGAACTGTTAGGTGAATTGAACGCATCACACACCGGCGGTCGCTTCTATCCCACCAGCGGCGAGGCCACCTCTGACCTGGGCCTCATCTATGACTGGAACTACACCGGAAAGGGCCTCAAGGTTGACGAGGTGATCGTGGGAGGCCCGCTGGCCAAGGCCAAGAGCCAAATCAAGCCCGGAACCATCCTCGAGAAGATCAACGGCACTGCCATCGACGAGGAAAACGACTATACCGAACTCCTCAATGGCCAGGCAGGCAAGAAGACCCTGCTCTCGCTCTACAACCCCAAGACCGGCAAGCGCTGGGAGGAGGTCGTGAAGCCCATCAACAAGAGCGAGTTGAGCGACCTGCTCTACAAGCGCTGGGTAAAACGCAATGCCCATATTGTTGACAGCCTTTCGGGCGGCCGCTTGGGCTATGTCCACCTCGAGTCGATGAACGATGCCAGTTACCGCGACATCTATAGCGACGTGTTGGGCAAGTACAACAAGCGCGATGGTATCGTGATCGATACCCGCTTTAACGGCGGTGGTCGCTTGCACGAGGATATCGAGGTGCTCTTCAGCGGCAAGAAGTATTTCACCCAGGTGGTGCGCGGTCGCGAGGCCTGTGACATGCCCAGCCGCCGCTGGAACAAGCCCAGCATCATGTTGCAGTGCGAGGCCAACTACAGTAACGCCCATGGTACACCTTGGGTTTACAGCCATGACAAGTTGGGCAAACTCGTCGGTATGCCCGTTCCCGGCACCATGACCAGTGTGTCGTGGGAGAGGCTTCAAGACTCGTCGCTCATCTTCGGTATCCCCATCATCGGCTACCTGTTGCCCGAGGGCAATTACCTCGAGAACACGCAGCTCGAGCCCGATATCAAGATTGCCAACAACCCCGAGACCGTCATCAACGGCGAGGACCTGCAACTCAAGGCCGCCGTCGAGGAACTCATGCGCGAGTGCGGCTTGAAGTAAGAAACACTGAGAATAACCTATAACGTTTTTAAGATTATGTTTGAAACCTTATTTTCACCGTCCAACATCATTGGCACCATCGCATCTATCTGCCTGATTCTGGGTTATATGCCCCAGGCCATCCACACGATGCGCACCCATGACACCGATGGCATAGCCTTGCCCACCTTCCTGATGACAGGCTTGGGAAGCATCTTCTTTGCCATCCAGGGCCTGTTGACTGACAACTGGCCGCTACTCATCACCAATGTGATCACGACTGTCTCAAGCTTGATAGTGTTCGGCATGAAAATGTACAACGATTATTTCAAGAAAGACAAGAAAGGTTAGCTCTCGAGACTTAACGATGGCATCACTCCGAAAAATGACGAGTGATGCCATTTTTAAAAAAGGATGCTATTTTCTTTGACGAGTCGGAAAAATACTGTACTTTTGACAAAATTTACCTTTCAAAGGGAAAACCGCTGATTGGGTTTAATTAAATTAACTTAAAAAAGTGTCAGCATTCTGTTAAGCAAACATCTGTAACTTTAAATACTATTTGTAATTTTATGAGACTTAAACTGTTTTTGCTATTAGCACTCTTTACCACCTTGCCGATGCTGGCACAGCAGACGGGCGTTCATGGCGTGGTGTTAGACGCCAGGAACGGCCTTCCTGTGGAGGGTGCTACTGTCATTCTTGACAATCAGGGCATCGTGGCGACTACAGGTCGCAACGGTGACTTCCTCATTGACGAGGCCAGTCAAGGCAATGACGTCCTTTTGGTCCTGTGCTACGGCTTCAAGGACTGGTCACAACCGGTTACCCTCATCAACGGTGTCGTTGAGGATTTGGGTGTCATTCGGGTCGAACATCTCTCGTTTGAAACGGCCGAGGAGATGGAGTTCCGCAATGTTATGGCCGACATGGCGCTGTCGGAGTCGCAGCTTGAAGACGAGGAGGGTCACACTCAGGAAGTCGCCCTGTTGAGTGGCGCGACCGACAATCCCTTCTATCAGGCTTCGAGCTACACCTTCAGCACCGCCCGTTTCCGCATCCGTGGTTATGAGAACAACAAGACCGAGACCTACATCAACGGCGTGCCGTTTAATGATGCTATCCGCTTCTCGTTCAACTACTCGATGACCGGTGGCATGAACCAGGCCTTTAGGAACAAGACCATCGGCATGGGTCTGGAAGACAATCTCTATGGCTTTGGCGGTATTGGCGGTGCCAATAACATCAAGACCTTTGCTGCTGATTATGCTCCCGGAACCCGTGTGAGCCTTGCCTACACCAACGGTAACTACCGCTGGCGTGGTATGGTGACTCATGCTACTGGTTTGAACAAGCACGGTTGGGCCATGACGGTTTCGGCCGTGGCTCGCTATGCCAAGGAGGGTGTTTATCCCGGCTCCTTCTACGACAGCTGGGGTTACTTCCTGTCATTGCAGAAGGTCTTCAACCCGAAGCACACGTTGTCGCTGACGACCTTTGGCGCTCCCACCAAGCGCGCTGCCAATTCAGCCATCTATGAGGAATGTGCCCGACTGGTGGGCAATAACATGTACAGTCCCGACTGGGGTTGGCAAAATGGCAAGAAACGCAACTCCAAGGTGGTTGAATCCTTTGACCCGACTGCAATCTTGAACTGGATATGGAAGCCCAATGATCACACGTCATTGAACACTGGTTTTGCCTACCACAAGTCGTTCTACAGCAAGGCCGCGCTCAACTGGCACAAGGCTGCTGACCCGCGTCCTGATTATTACCGCTACTTGCCGTCGTACTATACCGATGAGCCCACCGTGGCCCTCTATACCGACCGCTGGGCTAGCGAGAGCGACTACACCCAAATCATGTGGGACAACCTGTATCAGACCAACTACATCAACAACGTCCAAGCCGACGAGACAGGCATGGAGAAGGGTTCAACCTACATCCTTGAGAAGCGTCACAGCAACCAGTCCAGTTTCGCGCTGTCGTCGGTACTGAACATGCGTTTCTCCAACAAGCTGACGATGCAGACTGGTGCTAACGCCAACTATACCTTATCATCCTACTACAAAACCATCAAGGACCTGCTGGGTGGACGTTACTGGCTGGATATTGACAACTTCAGCGAGCGTGACTTCCCCGAGAATCCTGATATGGCCCAGAATGATATGGAAAACCCCGACCGAAAGGTGGTCAAGGGAGACCGCTTCGGTTATGACTACAATATCCTCACAACCAAGGCCCAGTTGTGGCACCAGTGGGTGCTGAACCTGGCCAAGTGGGAGTTGTTTGCCAGTGTCAAGGGTGAATATTTCCAGTTCCAGCGCGATGGTAAGATGCGCAACGGACGTGCTCCCGAGAATTCCTATGGCAAGGGAACTGCGCACCGTTTCTTGACCTATGGTGCCAAGGCTGGTGTTACCTATAAACTCGACGGCCGCAATAGCTTCACGGGCCATGTCTTCTACGGTACCGAAGCTCCGCGTCCCTATGATGCCTACATCTCGCCTCGCGTTAAGGACGATGTGATTGAGTTGAAGGTGGAGAAAATCTTCTCGGCCGACCTGAGCTATGCGATGAACTTCCGCAGCTTCAAGGCCATTGTAACCGCCTTCTTTACCGACCAGCGCGACAACGTTGAGCGCACGGCCTACTACGACGATGTTCACAGCACCTTCATGAACTACGCGCTCACCGGCATCCGCAAGCAGTACAAGGGTATCGAGTTTGGCGCCAGCTACAAGCTGTCGCCCTCACTCACCGTGAGTGCAGCTGCCAATATCGCCCGTTATCAGTACAAGAACCGTCCCATGGGTACCCGTAGCTTTGAGAACGGTACAAGCCCTGATGTGACCACCCAGGTTTATCTGAAGAACTTCTATGTGGCAGGATCTCCCCAAGAGTGCTACATGCTGGCATTCAACTGGGCTGGTCCCAAGCAGTGGTATGTTGAACTGAACGGTGCATGGATGAACCGTTCCTATGTGAACATTTCGCCCGTCCGCCATGAGATAATGCCCACCCTGTACACCTGGGCCGATAGCGAGGAGCACCTCATGCAGATAATCAAGGATATCAGCCAGCAGGAGAAGCTCAACGAGGCTCTGGTGATTAACGCTAGCATCGGTCATGTGATCTACATCAACCGCACGGCGTCGTTCAACATCAACTTGAACCTGAACAACATTCTCAACAACAAGAACATCCAGACGGGTGGTTATCAGCAGGGTCGTATCGACACCAAGGATATCACCAACACCGCCAACAAGTTCCCCAACAAGTACTACTATGCACAGGGCTTCAAGGTGTTCTTGAACTTGGGTCTGAAGTTCTAATCATTCATCACATTTAATTCAACTATCAACCAGATATTAATAAAACAAACAATACAATACACTATGAAACGTTTTAATTATTATCTCAGCCTGATGCTTCTGTTGGTGTTCACCGCCGCTTGCAGTGATGAGTTTGACCAGCCGCCTATGGTGATTCCTACTGCCGAGCACCATGCCAACATGACCATCGCTGAATTTAAAGAAAAGTACTGGCAATCTACTGATAACTATGTTACGCAGATTACCGAGGACGAGATCATCCATGGTTGGGTGACCAGTAGCGACGAGAGTGGCAATATCTACAAGTATCTTTACATCATGGATGAGTCTGGCGTTGGTATGCCTATCGCCATTGGCCAGACAAGTTTGTACAACAATTACCGTATTGGACAGGAGATAGTCATTCTCTTAAAAGATACCTATGTGGGCAAGTACCATGGATTGATGCAGATGGGTTATCCTAGCGAAACGGGTTCAGGTACCACTTTCATTCCCCAAGCAAATTGGGAATCGATGATTGAACTCAATGGATTGCCCGCATTGAGCAAGATTGATACTCTCGAGGTCAACCTCAGTGACTTCATGGGTAAGTCCGATGCCGAGACCTTGAAGAAATATCAAGGCCGTCTGATTCGCATCAATGGTGTAACCTTTAATGACGCCAATGGTGTGAACACATATTCCGAGGCAAGTAAAACTACCGATCGTTTGGTGACAGATGCCAATGGTGTCAGCCTCACGGTGCGTAACAGCAACTATGCTGACTTCCGTGCCGAAATTTTGCCTGATGGCGAGGTGGATATTATAGGCCTTCTTGGCTACTACAACACGACCTGGCAACTTAGTCTGCGTGATATCAATGACGTGATTGGAGCCGGCAAGACTGGTACCAAGAACAACCCCTACACCATTGCCGAGGCGATTAACCCGTCAAACATGGGTGCCAAAGGATGGGTTATGGGTTATGCCGTGGGTGCTGTAGCTTCCGAGAAGACCACAGTCTCCAGCAATGCCGACATTGAATGGGGTGCTCCCACTGAGCTGCCGCTCACGCTCGTGCTTGCCGATGATCCCAACTGCAAGGACTACACCAAGTGTCTGATTGTGCCCCTGCCTCAGAATTCAAGATTCCGTGAGCAGGCCAACCTGAAGGATAATGCGTTCTATTACAAGGGTATATTTAAGGTAAAGGGTCAAATCGCTACCAACAAGGATACCTATGGCGTTCCTGGAATTATTGGAAACGGTGGCTCTACCGATGAGTATGTATTGCCTTATCCTTATCCCGAGAAAGCTGTTACCTCGCTGAATGAGACCTTTGACACCCGTATTCCCGAGACTTGGTCTGTTGTGACCTTGGAGGGTTCAGTAGATTGGATTTACTATGCATATCCCAAGAACAATCCTAATACCTTCTGCGCTGAGTTCTTTAATAGCAAGGGAACATCTCCTGTTGATGCATGGTTGATCACACCCAAGCTTGATATCAAGAATGCCACAAGCAAGATCTTGTCTTTCACTTCTGAGGTAGCGTCTGGCACCAAGAAGAACATCGAAGTTTATGTCCTCAATAGCAATGATCCCAGCACCGCGACTGTCAAGGCAAAACTGAATCCTATTCTGCCCTCGATTCCCTCAAGCGGTTATAGTCCCTGGACTTCATCGGGTGATATTGATTTGAGCCAGTGGGCTGATGGTGAATATTACATCGGCTTTAACTACAAAGGTGATGCGTCAACTTGTGTAGGAACCTGGTGTATCGACGACGTGATGTTCGGCATGGGTGGCAGCACCCCCCCTGCTGCATCGGCATCCGACTTTGAGACAATGCCCGCCCACACAACCACATTGGGCAACTACACCTCCAATGCAGGCTGGAAGGCTAACAACTGCACCCTGCTCGAGGGTGGCGCTTCAGATGGTAACCCTGTGTTTGCCTTCATCGGTTATGCATTGGGCTCCACCACCGTTTATGCCAAGGCTCCGACCATGAATGGCGGTACCTCCAGCATTGGTACGATTGTTTCGCCAACGCTCAAGGGTGGCATGTCAAAGTTGCGCTTCAGCTACGGATCAGCCTATTCGGGCAAGTTGCTCGCCTTCCGTGTTGACGTGAAGCAGAACGGCAACGTGGTCAAGACTTGGACGATCAACAACAGCGATGTGACCCAGAAGCATGCTTACAGCTTCGAGGAGAGTTGCTCCATCAATGGTGACTTCACCATCGAGTTCACCAACCTGTGCCCGTCCAATGCAACTGGCAACAAGGACCGTGCATCTATCTGGAACGTGAATTGGGATCCTGCAGAGTAATGAGTCAGATTTTAGGCTTCAGGTTTTTAAACTTTAGGATAGACCTCATGTCATAGAGTTAAAAAACGAAGTCGAACATCAAAATAATGACAACAGTTATGAAGAAGTTATTATACATGGCCTTGATGCTGGCGGCATTCCTGCCCGCACTGGCCCAGGAACCGATCGCAGTTCAGGATGGACAGGTGGATCGCCGCTACACGGTGTATGGCGTGATGTTCTACAACCTGGAGAACTTGTTCGACACGATTAACAACAATGGTGTCTATGACAAGGAGTTCTCGCCCGAGGGTGCCCGTCAGTGGAATGGTACCAAGTACTGGCAGAAACAGCACAACATGGCCTATGCCATCAGCGAGATGGTAGTCAAAGGCTCACCCGCTGTTGGTCCCGTTATCATTGGTGTCAGCGAGATTGAGAACATTACGGTGCTGCAAGATCTCGTGCGTCAGCCCGAGATCAAGGATCGCCATTACCAGATTGTTCACCATGACGGTCCCGACCGCCGTGGCGTGGATGTGGGACTCTTGTACAACCCGCGTTTCTTCAAGGTGCTGAATGTTACTACTCAGCGTGTAAACAAGTATCTTCCTGACTATCCCGATTTCCGCACGCGTGACCAGTTGACGGTAACGGGTATGCTTGCCGGAGAGAAGGTGTCGGTGATCGTTAACCACTGGCCTTCGCGTCTGGGCGGTGAAGAGGCATCCAGCTACCTGCGTGAGGCCACTGGCCGCATGGCACGTGCAACGATTGACTCGCTCTTGCTCGATGACCCCAACCAGGGCATCATCTTCATGGGCGACTTGAACGACGACCCGCAGAACAAGTCGTGCAGCGAGGCCTTGGGTGCCAAGAAGGAGATCTCGGACTGTGTTGAACCAGGCTCATGCTTCAACCCCTGGTGGAACATCCTTAACAAGGGCATCGGTACACTGGGTTACAAGGGCAACTGGAACTTGTTTGACCAGATTATCTTCACCAACTACTTCTTGAAGAACTACGACAGCAAGGACAAGCCCACCTTGACGTTCCTGCGTGCCGAGGTGCTGAACCGCAAGTTCTTGCGCAGCAACGAGGGCGACCGTCAGGGTTATCCCCTGCGCACCTATACGGCAGGCATCTTCCTGAACGGTTACAGTGACCACTTCCCCACCATGATTTACCTGGTGAAGGAACTCAAGTAACACTCTAGCCCATTTATCTCATCAATCAGGGGTCGGCAACTATCTTGCTGGCCCCTGATTGATTATAACAAGTCTAATTGCGTTATTTTGTCGAGAGTAAATCTGTTTTTGTCGATATTATTTGTCAAGGAGGAAAGAGTGCATTATCTTTGCGACTGTGAATGATTTAGCGACACTTTATAGGAACCTATCTTCATGACCGATATGACTGCTTCTCTTCAAGAAAGAAAGTCCAAATCGCGCTATCTGGTGCTGCACCTGCTCTGCTGGTCGGTGCTCATCGTTGTGCCTTTGTTTTTTCATAGTTCCAACTATGACTGGCCCACGATTTGGAACCGTTACATCCGCTGGTTAGGCAATCCGCTGACCTACATGCTGGTCTTCTACCTGAATTACTTGTGGATAGTACCTCGTTTCCTGCTCAAGAAGAATGACTGGAAAATGTTTGTGCTCATCAACGTGCTTGCCATCATTGGCGGAGTCCTTGCTATGGATGTGTGGCACTGGTGTGCCACGCGCTTGTTGCCCGAGATTGTCAACAATATGCCCAAGAAGATGCCGCCATCAAGGATGCCCAGGTATTTTTGGGCTATCTTGACGCTCATGCTGATTATAGCGCTCGCTGTGGCTGTGCGCATGGTGCAGCGCTGGCAGCACATCGAGGAGGCACGTAAGGAAGCCGAGGCCGCCCGTGCCGAGGCCGAGTTGAGCAACCTGCGCAACCAGTTGAATCCCCACTTCCTGTTGAACACGTTAAACAACATCTATGCCCTCATCGCCTTTGACCGCGACAAGGCGCAGACTGCCGTGGGCGAGTTGAGCAAGTTGCTGCGTCATGTGCTCTACGAGAACCAGCAGGATTTCGTTCCGCTCTGCAAGGAGGCTGACTTCATGCGCAATTACATCGAGTTGATGAAAATACGCATGACTGACAATGTCAAGATTGAAACGAACATCAACGTGCAGCCCAACGACTCTACTCCCGTGGCACCGCTCATCTTTATCTCGCTTATCGAGAATGCCTTCAAGCACGGCATCTCGCCACAGGGCAAGGGGGAGATTAAAATTGACCTGAATCAGGTTGATGGGAACATCACCTGTGAGATACACAATACCAGTTATCCCAAGCGCGGAAACGACAAGAGCGGCTCGGGCATCGGCCTGGAACAGGTGAGCCGTCGCCTGGAGCTCATGTACCCCGACCGCTACACGTGGGAGCGCGGGACAACTGCCGACGGCAAGGAATATTTTTCTAAAATCATCATCAAAAAAGAAGCATCATGACCATCAAGTGCGCCATAGTTGACGACGAGCCTCTAGCAGTGAATCTGCTGGCTAGTTATGTCGAGAAAATACCGTTCCTGGAACTGTGTGGGAAATACAACAACGCTACCGATGCCCTGCACGGCATCGGCGAGCAGCCCGTTGACCTGCTTTTCCTCGATATCCAGATGCCCGAACTCAATGGCCTGGAGTTGAGCAAGATGGTGCCCGAGAACACACGCATCGTGTTCACCACGGCATTTGACCAGTATGCGATTGACGGTTTTCGTGTCAACGCATTGGACTACCTGCTGAAGCCCATCAGCTATGCCGATTTCCTTGAGGCATGCAACAGGGCTATGCAGTGGTTCCAACTCACCCAGCAGCAGGAACAACAACCCGCTGCCGCCAAGGCCGAGGAGGAACCCACCAGCATCTTTGTCAAGAGCGAGTACAAGTTGTTGCAGATTAACCTTGACGACATCCGCTACATCGAGGGTCTGAAGGATTATGTGAAAATCTACACCGAACAGTCGCCTCATCCCATCCTCTCGCTGATGAACATGAAGGCGATCGAGCAGATGTTGCCCGCGTCGCGTTTCATCAGGGTGCACCGCTCGTTCATCGTGCAGAAGAGTAAGATACGCGAGATTGAACGCAACCGCATCGTCTTTGGTGACGTTTATATCCCCATTGGCGACAGTTACAAGCAGGCTTTCCAGAATTTCATCAACGCCAAGTGACCTGTAGCCGTGTCCATGGACCCCCTTGGCACGGTTTTTGCATTTTTCCTGGCTTGAATCCTATATCTTTTGTATAACTAACTGATTAAATTGATTAAGGACTGAATATGGAATTTCATCTCATTGTGAACGGAAAACAAGAAGGTCCGTTTTCTGTTGAAGAGTTGTCGCAGAAGGGGATCACTCCCGAAAGCGAAGTGTGGGCTCCTGGCATGGATGACTGGAAACAGGCCGGCGACGTGGCTGAGCTGACCGCTGTGCTCCAGCGGGCTGAGTTTGAAGCGTCCCAGGCTGCCGCCCGTGCTGCCGAAAACCAGGCGACCATGGGTCAGCCCTATGAGCCCTCCTATACGCCCAATCAAGTGCCGCCAACCGTGCCCCCTCGCACTCCCGTGCAGGAGCAGCCCAAGAAGAAAAGCGGCTGTACGCCGTGGCTCATTGCAGCACTGATTGTTGCAATCCTGTTTGTCACGATGGTGTTCACATGTCCCAGCCGTCACGACCATGAGATGGCTATCCAAGAGGTCACCAAGGAGTGGCTCGGCGAGAAAATCCAAGATAATGTGGCGACAATCACTGGCAATAACGGCCTGGGCGGCATGATGAGTGATATCATCGGGCGAGTCATTGAGCAACTCACGGGCACTGGTACCGACAAGATCATCTCGACCTATCTCCATGTGGACAACTACATGGTTTGCTCGGTGGGACGTGTAAGGCTTGTTGACAAGGAGAAAGTGGTTTCGGTAGGACTTTTAGGCCACGTGTTCACTTTTGGCAAGGAGAATCTGGAGCAATTGTGGGCCCAGGTGATGGACCAGCAGGAAGACAAACGTCCCTCAATCCTTCCAACCCCCGCACCACAGCAGACCCAGCCGTCCTATGGCGACGAAGAAGAGGAGCAAGACATGAGTGACCCCCAAATTCTCCCCGATAGCATCTTGGGAGTCGAGGTCCCTGAGGGCATGGATTCGATGCTCAACAGTTTGGCAAACGACGTCGTACGCGCCGCTAAGGAGTGGGCTAAGAACCAAATCGACAATCTGGGCAAGAAGTAAGCCATAGGGCTATCCATATCATCAACAAGGGCTTGGAAAAATCGTTCCAAGCCCTTGTTGTATGATGTGTGGCTACTTGATGCTTACATGCCGCAGGCCTTCATGAGGATGAAGAAGAACATGACCACAATGAATATGGTGACACAGCCAGGGCTGCGGCGTTGAGGCATGGGATTGCTGCCTTCCGGGATTTCTCCTCCAATTCGAGGAGCAGGACCATACAGGGTGCGGTGCGGGATAAGGATTTGGCGGGGGCCGCCGTTGTTATAAGGGCCGATGATACCGCCGGCTTCGAGCTGGCGGATGAGCTCGGCGGCACGTTCGTCACTGATGTGGAAGCGGTCGCGCAACATCATCGGGGTGATGGCCGTGCAACTAGCCAGGAAATTGATGGCTTCGTTATATAGCGGGTCGCCATTGGGAATGGGAGGCGGCACGGGAACGGCCTCGACGTCAATGACTGGACTTGATGCCTCGTCAAAGCTGGTACCGCAGTTGGGGCAGAAGTGGGCATTGCTGTTCACCTCTCGGCCACAATGGGGGCAGTTGATGGTTCGTGACTGCTCTATGGTCGTGTCCAGGTTGAGCGAGTCGTCAGGGATATAGGCATAGTCACCCACAATCTGCAGTTCGCTCAGGCATTGTGGGCAGATGACCTTGTACTCGCTATTAATGAGCACCTCGGTGCTCAGGTCCATCTTTTTGCCGCATTTTGGACAAGTGTATATCATAATCGTTGACAGGTTATTGTGCTACTGCAAAATTAATCAAAATCATATTACAGTACAAATCCTGCAATAATCGTGCCCATTCTTGTGCTACTTGTTTATTATTACTAATTTTGCATCTGAGCCAGGCGTTTTTTTGAGGGGCCTGGAGAATGAATTGGATATGGCAAGGGAGATTGAAAGGAAATTTCTGGTAAACGGTGATTACAAGAGCGAAGCCTATGATGCGGTGCGCATCACGCAGGGCTTCCTGAGTTCGGTGCCCGAGCGCACGGTTCGTGTTCGCGTCAAGGGCGAGCGAGGTTTTATCACCATCAAGGGCCTGGCCGACCACGGCGGCTTGTCCCGTTATGAGTGGGAGAAAGAGATTCCCCTTGACGAGGCACAGGAGTTGTTGCTCCTGTGTGAGCCCGGGATGATCGACAAGACGCGATACCTGGTCAAGGTGGGAGAATCCACCTTTGAGGTCGATGAGTTTCATGGCGTGAACGAGGGCCTAGTCGTCGCCGAGGTGGAGTTGCCCGATGTGGATGCCCCCTTTGAGCGCCCGGCATGGCTCGGCAAGGAGGTCACCGGTGATCCGCGTTACTATAATGTCATGCTCGCCAAGCATCCATACACTGAGTGGTAGTACAAAAAGCGACCCAGCCTGATTTTTGTCGGGCTGGGTTGCTGTTATCGTCTCTCTTGATATGACCTTGATTAATATTCGTCAGGGTCAAAGAAGAAGTCGTCATCATTGGTCGGATAGTCGGGCCAGATGTCCTCGATGGATTCGTAGGTGTCGCCTTCGTCTTCAATTTCCTGCAGGTTTTCGATCACTTCGAGAGGTGCGCCACTGCGCACGGCATAGTCGATGAGCTCGGCCTTAGTAGCGGGCCAGGGAGCGTCCTCGAGTTTTGTTGCCAATTCAAGTGTCCAATACATAGTCTTTTCTTGTTGTGCTGTTTTTATGAAAATATCCTGTGTTTTTAAAAAATTGCGCAAAAGTAATACTATATTTTGAATATCACGCATCCTTGTCCCAATAAATTTCTTCGACTTGGTTGGAGATATTGTTAAATCTTGCAAAAACAAAGAAGAAATCGCTTAATCGGTTCAGGTATTCAAGCACGAGCGGTTCGACATGGGCCGTGTGTGACAATGTCACGACGCGGCGTTCGGCACGGCGCGTGATGGTGCGGCAGCGGTCGGCTTGGGCCGACAGGCGTGACCCGCCAGGCAGGATGAAACCGCGCATGGGCGGCAATTCCTCGCTCATCTCATCCATCATCTGCTCCAGTGCGGCGACATCTTCTTGGGTTAGTCCGTAGAGCGTGGCGTCAGCGGCATCGTTGGCGAGATAGGCACCGATGTTGAACAATTTGTTCTGGGCCTTACGCAACAGGTTAATGATGTCGCGGTCATCGAGTTTGGTGCTGTGCAGCAGCACGCCAATGTTGGAATTTAACTCATCTACAGTGCCGTAGGCCTCGACGCGCACGTCATCCTTACTCACACGGTTGCCGCTCACCAGCGACGTGGTACCGGCATCGCCGGTGCGGGTATAAACTTTTCCTTTCATAGTGTAATATTCTTATAGTGTTGTTAGCGTTGTATATTCTTAACGTACAAAGCGCGTTAATGTTATATCATCTAGCAAGAAACGTGCCATTACGGTCAAGACTGACGTAATGGCACAAAAACCTTAATCCTGGGGTTAAGCGACCTTAGAACCTGAAGATGTCGCAGAAGATGATGGCGACAGCCCATTCATAGGGGCGTACGTCACAATAGCCAAGCGTCTTGGAGTCCTTGGTCATGTCGATGCGTCCTGAGCCACGCACTTCGGCAACGGTGGCGTTGGAGCCTGGGACAGAAATTGAGCCGCCGCTGGACACTGTGGCCACCTTGTTGCCGCTGCGGTCATAGATGTCGCCCATGCTGATGCGTCCGATTGTGCTGCCCGAGGCGTCCTTGATGTCGCCGCTGCCATTGGGTAGTTGGCCAATCTTCCTGTGTGACGAGTCATAGACTACACCATTGGCATCAACATAACCGCGGCTGCTGCCCTTCTCGATGGTCCATTCCTGGACTTTTGGGGTCGAGGCCTTAGTGTTGCTGCTGGTCTTCTTGCCACTCGCCTTGTTGGTGCTGGCTTGAGTGTTCTTGGGTTGATTGGCGGCTGCAGCCTTGCGTTTGGCTTCGGCCTCCTGAGCAGTCTTGATTCGGGCTTCTTCGGCCTGTTTTCTCTCCTGTTCGACGCGCAGTTTCTCTTCCTTGATTTTTGTCCTCACGCTGGAGATGCCCTGCTTGTCATATAGGATGCCGAAAAAGATATAGGCGGCCACCTGTTTGTCAATACCTGCTGCTTTACCTATCGACATGCCTTCCAGCGTCACGTTGCCCTTGTCGTCGATGTGACCGATGGTTTCGCCATCCATCACGACGTCACCATTGTTTGTCAGGGTGAGGTAGGGTGCGGTACTGTGGCAGTTGACGACGCCTCCATCAAGCACTTCGCCAACCTTCCTGCCGTCATCAAACTTCACGTCACCGTTTTTCTCGATGGTGTAGATGACATTCTTTCCTGAACGCTCTCCTTCCTTGTGAAGGTCGTCGAAGAAAATCTTACGGTTACGGCTGCGGTAAAATCCCTTATGGGCGTCCATGAAAAAGAAATCAACGTCGCCATTGACCTTCTTCACTTCGTCATCAACCTTCTCCTTGACTTCCTTGGCCTTATTAACGGCTTTCTTGCCCTTGTCGAGGAGACCGCCAAACTGTGCCTGTGCGGGCAGGCAGCACAACAATGAGACGAACAGCGCAATAAATCCTATTTTTTTCATAACGTAATCCTTTAGAGGTTTGAGATTAAAGTTGTCGAAGCAAAAATACTAAAAATTTCTGGTTTAACACACTTTTTCACTGATTTTTAGCATCTGATGCCTCTGGTTTATCAATAGCTGAGGTGCCTGAAAAATCTGATGGCAGCCTCGCGTGATTTCAGAGGTTGTTGAGGACTGCGATAAACTCCTGGGCAGTGCGGGCGGTGAGGGTGCGGGTGAGGTCCTTGCCGCGGGCGAAGGGGGTGAGGGAGAGGTCGGCGAGTTGCTGGATGGTAGCATCGTACATGCCGTCAAGGTTGGCGACGATGATGGGGCGGTGGTCATCATCGCCGATGCACATCACCGTGAGGGTAGAAATCCATTCGTCGAGGGTGCCAATGCCTCCCGGCAGGACGATAAACACGTCGCCAGTTGCTATCATGCGCTGCTTGCGATCGGCAAGGTCGCTCGTGGCCACCACCTCGTCGCACAAGGGGTCCAGGCGGTGCAGGAACATCTCGGGGATGATGCCCACACAGCGACCGCCCGCATCGTGAACGGCTTGAGCCGTGACATGCATCAGGCCCGAATTCACGCCACCATAGACGAGGGTGTGCTTGTTCTCACCTATCCAGCGGCCCAATGTCGTGGCCAGTTGCTGGTATTTCTCATCAAGCCCATCCTGAGCGCTGCAATAAACGACGATATTCATTTGTGTTATAGTTTTTAGTTTTTAGTCCTTAGTCCTTAGTTTATTGTCTCTAATCCCTAATCTCTAATCCCTAATCTCTAATCTTACAACACACTATCATTGATGACGTGCTTGACTTCCTTGAAGAGGTAGTCGTGGCAGGTGCCGTCTTGGTGTTGGAGGGTGAGGGTGCCGTCGGGGGCGATGTTTGCCACGCTGGCCATGAATTGGTGCCCCGTATTGTCCTCGTAGGGGTGCAACTGGCCGTCGTTACGGTAAAGCGCACTCATATATTGCTGGTGCAGACTGCTGCGGGCATTGTTGTCGCCCAAAGAGCCCACCAGTTGCTCGATGCGGGAGCACACGCGCTTCAATAGCGCCATCAAGTCGTGTTCGTGCCCTGTGATGTTGATGAGGGACACGGGGTTAGGGGCGTCGCTGACGAAGCACTCCTGGTTGACGTTGATGCCGATGCCCACCACGCAGTGGGCAATGTCGCTACCGTCTAGGGAATTTTCCAGCAGCATGCCGCAGACCTTCTTGTCCTGCCAATAGACATCGTTGGGCCACTTGACAGAGAAACCGTCACCAGCCTCGGTCGATAATGCCTCGACAACAGCCACCGCTGCTGCCTCGCTCAGGTAGAACTGGTTACGCGCTTTGACGGGCGGTCGCTTGAGCAAAAGCGAGAAGGTGAGGTTCTTGCCGTCCTCGCTCTCCCACGAATTGCCTTTCTGGCCGCGCCCTGCAGTCTGGCTAGGGGTATAAATGACCGTACCGCCTGGCAGCGTAGCCGCCAAGCGGGACAGGTAGGTGTTGGTGCTAGCCGTCTGGCTGACCTTGATGTAGTGTGGCATGGTCAGACGGTAGGGAATGTCATCTTGAGAGTGCGGCTCTCGTCCTCATTGACGGTGATGTCCACGCGAACGGTATCGTCGGGCAGCAGGCCGTCGATGCGCTCGGGCCACTCGATAAAGCATAGCGCGCCGCTGTCAAAGTAGTCCTCGGCGCCCAGGTCCACGGCCTCTTCTTCCTTCTCCAGCCGATAGCAGTCAAAGTGGTAAATCAGTTCGGCAGTGGTGTCACTACGGTACTCATTAATGATGGAGAACGAGGGTGAATTGGTCACGTCGCTCTCGACACCCAACTGCTTGCACAACGCATTGATGAAGGTGGTCTTACCGGCGCCCATTTCGCCATAGAAGGCATATACGGTCAAGTCGCCCATCTCGGTCATGAACTTATAGGCAGCTGCATCGATGGCTTCCAGGTTGGGAATGGGTATTTCAATTGTTTTTGCTTCTTTCATTTGGTTTATCAGTTAGTCTGGTTGTTCTTAATGGTGATTATTTCGGTGACAACGTCACGAGGGGCACGAGCATCTCTTCCATCGAGATGCCGCCGTGCTGGAACGTGTCGTTGTAGTAGGATACATAGTAATTGTAGTTGTTGGGATAGGCAAAGAAGTCGCGGTTCATTGCAAAGATGTAGGTGCTTGAAATGTTGGGAGCGGGAAGGCCTACACGCTTGGGTTGCTTGATTTCATAGACTTGTTTGCCATTGTAGGTGAGGCTCTTGCCCACCTTGTAACGCAGGTTGGTGTTCAGGTTCTTGTCGCCGATGACATTGATGGGACGATCCACCTTGATGGTGCCATGGTCGGTGGTCAGAACGACTTTGTAGCCGTTTTGAGCCATGAGTTTGAAGATTTCCAACACATTGGAGTTCTTGAACCATGAGACAGTCACCGAACGATAGGCCTCGTCGGTATTGGCCAACTCGCGTATCATCTTGGACTCGGTGCGAGCGTGCGAGAGCATATCCACAAAGTTGAACACCAGCACATTGAGCTCAAAGTTCTTGAGTTTGCCGATATTCTGAATCAATTTCTCTCCGGCAACGCTGTCGTTCATCTTGTTGTAGGAGAAGTGTACCTTGCGGCGGTAGCGGTCAAGCAGCGTCTGGATCAGCGGCGCCTCGTTCAGGTTCTTGCCCTCCTCGCTTTCCTCATCGACCCACAGGTCGGGGAACAGGCGTTCGATGTCCACAGGCATCAATCCCGAGAAGATAGCGTTGCGGGCATATTGAGTGGCTGTGGGCAGGATGGTCGTGTAGAGTTCCTCACTCTCGACATTATAATAATCGGCGAGCAGTGGGCTGACGGTCCGCCACTGGTCGAGCCTGAAGTTGTCAATGACCACAAAGCAGACCTTCTCGCCCTTGTCGAGCAGGGGCAGCACCTTGGTCTTGAACAATTCATTGCTGCGCAAGGGGTGCTCGGGCTGTGTGATCCAGTCCTCGTAGTTGCGCTTGACAAACTTGGCAAAGGCGTTGTTGGCTTCAACCTTCTGCATCTTCAACATCTCGTCCATCTTGGTGTCGGCGTTGGAGAGCGTGAGTTCCCACCTGACGAGGGTGGAGTAGAGGTCATACCAGTCCTCGATAGTCTGAGCCGAGTTGATCATCTGGCTGATGCGATTGAATTCTTGCTGGTAATCGCTGGTAACCTTGTCGGTGATGAGTTCGTCGCTGTGCAGGTTCTTCTTGATAGATGACAGGATCTGCATCGGGTTGACGGGCTTGATCAGGTAGTCGGCAATTTCTCCGCCGATGGCCTGGTTCATGATGTCCTCTTCCTCACTCTTGGTAATCATGATGACGGGGACATTGGGTTGCAGGATCTTGATGCGTTGCAGCGCTTCAAGACCGCTGATGCCTGGCATGTTCTCGTCCAGGATAATCAGGTTGAAAATCTGACTATTTAATGCATCGAGGGCGTCACGGCCATTGGTGACAGTTTCCACCTCATAGCCCTTGTTCTGGAGGAACAGGATATGTGGCTTCAACAGGTCGATTTCGTCATCGGCCCAGAGGATTCTTTCTTTACTCATTTGGTTTGTCTCACTTTATGGTGTTAATCGTTCTTCTTGTTGGGTTTGACCGAACGCTGGGCGGGGGTGTCGTCGCCTGACTGGCCCGACTGGCTGGCTTGGCTGGACGGGTTGGCTTGTCCATTATTCTTGCCATTGCCTTTGTTGCCGGCCTTGCGTTCCTGTTCGCGTTCTTTGGTCTGCTGCTTGCGTTCAGCGGCTTTTTCTTTGCGATCTTGTTCGCGCTCCTTCTGCCGCTGCTTGCGTTCCTGCTCTCGGGCCTTGGCCTGCTCCTTGCGCTCTTTTTGCTTTTCTTTGCGTTCGCGTTCGCGCTCTTTGGCCTTTTGTTTACGCTCTTTTTCGCGCTGCTTGGCCAGTTCTTTACGTTCTTTGGCCTTATCCTTGCGGGCCTGTTCCTTAGCCTTCTTGGCATCCTTCTTGGCCTGCTCGGCAGCCTTATAAGCAGCCTTGGCCGAGTCTTCGCGCCACTTGTAGCGGAAGTCGCGTTCCTTCTCCTTCTCCTTCTCGGCTTGTTCGATGGAGTCTTGTTCGGCGATTTCCTCTATTCGAGCCAGTTTGCGCTGGTGCTTTTGTTCCTTCTTGATGCTGTCATCAATCTCCTTTTGGCGCTTGCGTTCAGCCTTCTCGCGGGCCTTGGCTTCGCGTTCGAGCTGCTTGAGGTGTTCTTCCTCGGCACGCTCTTGAGCCTTGATTTCCTTGTCGCTGAGGGTCCTCTGTGAACCAGAGACGGTGGGCTTGCTGCGGTAGTCGCTGGCCTTGATCTGCTGGCGTTCGGCCTCTTGACGGGCCTTTTCCTCGGCCTCCAGGCGAGCCTGCTCGGCGGCTTCGGCCTCACGGAGTGCTTCTTCCGCAGCCATCTCCTTAGCCTTCTCCTCGGCATCCCTCTTGGCGAGTTCGGCAGCCTCACGCTCCATTTCCTCGGCCTCCAGGCGTTCGCGTTCACGCTCAATGGCGGCTTCGCGTTCGGCTTCTTCCATCGCCTTCTTCTCGGCCTCGTCAAGTTCTTTCTTCTCGAGGTCGCTGTGCTCCTTGTCGTTCTTCTCCTCCAAGTAGTTGAAGTAGTCCTCGAAGGTGCGACCCTCGTTCAACAGCAGGTTGAAGTTGTCCACACTGATGATGACATAGTGTACCTGGCTGGGAATATTGATGGTTTGATCCTTCTCGAACAGCGAGCGGTAGTGGGTGGCCTCCTTGAAGTTGTCCATACCCTTGACCACTAGCAGGCCTAACGTGCCGAAGTTCATCTGCTCGATGTCATAGTCCTTGACCTGGAACGCATTGAAGTTGTGGCGTGCCACCTCATAGAGCAGCATGTTGCCATTGATGCTATCCATGGGATAGAGCAGGATGAACACCTGGGGCTTATCGTTGTCCTCGGCAAACGGGGTGAAGGTTCGCTCCAGAGCCTGAGGCGTAGTATCGTTGCTCAGGCGCGTTGTCCACAACATGCCGCGCACGTTGCTGCCGCCGCCTTCCAATCGGCGACCCTGGTTGAGTTGCTTGACAATCTCTGACGCGGTGGGCGTGATGTCGGTTTGCGGGTAGCGCTGCAACATGTCCTTAAGGGTCTCCTTGAACTTGTCGTAGTCTTTCTCGGTAAGGTAGCTCAGCGCGTCGATGAACATGAACTTGGGCATGATTTTGGAGAGCGGATACTTGCGCATCATCTCGGCATAGGCATCATGCACAGCTGTGTGGTTGTTGGCCAGATAATTGGCATAGGCAGCCTCATACATGTTCTCCTGATCGCGGTTCATGTTCTTGAGGTTCTCCAGATAATTGGGATCCTGCATCGCTTGGCCATACTTGGAGTCGGCAAAATGGACAAGGATACTGTCGCGGTAGGGATCGGCGTCGGCCACCTGTCCGTTGCGCATGAACATCATGTACATACTATAAAAGACGTCCAGGCGGTAGGTGTTGTCGGGATAACGCTCGAGCAGTTGGCCGTATTCATAGGCTGCCGCGTTATAGTCCTCCATCTTGTCCTTGAGGATGGTACCCATGTTGTAGAGGCCCTCCTGAATGATCTCGTGGGCCGCTTGGATGTCCTCTTCGGTCTTGGGAATCTGCTTGAGGTAGAATTCCTCATAGTGCGGATCCTCGGCTCGCTTGAGCGCTTCGACATCCACCTTGATGGTATCGCCATTCTCGTCCAGCATCACGCTGTCGCCGAGTGCCAGGAGGGTGCTGTCGGCTTCCTCATCGTTAAACGAGAAGGTGGTCTTGTTCCTGCGGCGCCAGTTATCCTCGAGTTTGCGGCTGCCCCACAGTTTCTGGAACTGGGTCTTACCGGCGTTCTTGGTAGCGGTGTTATAGAAGTACCAGGAGTTATCGGTGTTGATATTGTAGCTGGCGGGATCGTTGGCGTTGCCTTGTAGCTGGCTGCCCTTGGCGCTCTGCTGGGCGAGGTACTCTTCGCGGGCAGCAGCTTCGGCCTCTTCCTTCTCTTTCTTCTTGAGTTCCTCGATGATCTTGGCAATAACGGCTTTCTGCTCCTCTGGGGTCATCTTCGACAGTTTGATCAGAGAGTCTTGGAGGGTCACGTTCTGGGAGTACACGGCCAATTCGTCGAGCACGTCGCTGCGCTTCTTGAGCATGCGGTAGTTCGGGTAATCCTCGTTGACAAGGGGGATGGCCTCGGCATAGCAGGGCTGTGCCTCGTCATACTGGCGCTGGTCAAAGTAGATGCCGCCCAGCGTCAACTGGCTGATGGCCTTGTCCACGCCGTTGCGGGTGCTCTTCTCGGCAGCAAGTTTGTAGTTCTCGATGGCGTTTGTTGTGTCGCCATGAGTCAGGTAGAGGTTACCGATGGCATAGTAAATCTGGTCGAGGTAATCCTTATTGCGGTCATAGCGGGTCATGCGCTTCAACGCTTTGACCTCGCTGGCGATGTTTGCGCCCTCATAGACCGCGCTCTGCTTGATGCGCGCGTTGAATTTGGTTCGGTAGGTCGAGCCGCTGCTGCTACCCGCCTGTTTATAGGCCAGGTAGGCATTACGCTTGTCACCAACATCTTCATAGAGCTGACCGAGGAGGAAATTCATGCGCACCTTCTCGTTACCCTTGAAACCCTTGCCCTTGACGGCCTTGGCCAGATAGGGGATGGCCTCCTCGGGCTGTTGCGACTTGATGTAATAGTCGGCAAATGCCGCATTGGCCAGTGCGCGGACACGTTTATTGGTGATTTCGTCCATGTGGACGTGGGTCAGGACGTTATCGGCCTCGGTGGTCCACCCTAGGGCGCAGTAGCACAGGGCTTCACGCACCTGGCACTCCTGCACCAGGTCGGTCTTCCATGTAAAGTGGCGTGCAATGTAACGGAATGTGGCGGCAGCATCGAGAAAATCGCCCTTCATGTACTGGGACTTGGCCAGCAAGTACCAGGCATTGTGCAGGAAGGGGTTATACTCGTCGCGGGCCAGCCACTCGCGATACTTGGCATCGCGGCTCTTGCTGCCTTTCTTTTTGGGCTTCTTCTTGATGGAGTGTGTGGTGATGGCTTTCTCCATCTTCTCTATGGTGCGCTCAAAACTGCCTGTGGGCTGTGGTGCCTTCGGGTTGGCACGCGCCTCAGCAGGGTGTAAATACAGGTGCTGGGAATAGTCGTCCTCATAGCCCTCTAGCATCGCCTTTTCCTGCTCGTCATAGTTGGTCTTGCCGTGGAAATAGACGTTATATTTGGTAGTGAACGATTGCCAGAAGCGCGACCTGGCGGTGTTGGTCTTGTTGCTGCATGCGGCAAGCGCGACCACCATCGCTATGATAATTACCGGTATGAAACGTCGTGTCCTGTTCAAATTCCAGTTCGGTTTTCTTTGTCAATAGTATCTAATAAACGTGCACCGTGCTTTTTTATTGCCTCAGACACCTTTTTAACCTCAACCTCAAAGTTTAGCATTCGCCTGCAAGTTGCATGAATTCCAGGCGGATGGCGGCCGGCATCACCAGTCCCCGGTGCTTGATGCTCTGACCCCAGCCTAGCAGGTCGGCGGGTTGCAGGGTGTAAAGCACGTCGCGCCACTGCTCTTCCTCGTCGGGCGTGTAGTCGTTCTCGCCACGGCCTGCAAAGGCGTCCAGTTCCTCGTCTTCATAGTAGGTGATCTCCTGCTTGCACTCCCCGGCAAGAATCTGCTCGCTAGGGCAAATCGGGCGCAGGCCGCAGCCCTCATCGGCGCAACCCTGTGGGGCCGCCTCGTTGCTGGTGGGATTTTCATCGGTTTCATCGACATTTTCGCCAGTTTTATGGCTGTAAAACAACTTGTCGATGAGCCACACAATGGCACCGCCCACCACCAGTATCGTTAATAACACAATCGCCGGTTTCATCGCGTTTTTGGGTTGTCTGTAAATTATGGGTACAAAAATACAAAATTATCTCGCTCACGACTTCTTTTGTAGTGCTAAAAATGCTTTTGTAGAGCGGTGCCAGCGCGACTATTGGGGGACAAAAGAAGCCAAAAGTGCACTGAGTCGCGTTAAATAACGTTAAATAATATGAATTACTGTATCGTTTTGCAGGCCTTTTCACATTAGATATTGCGTGAATGACGGAAAATGAGTACTTTTGCGCCAGCATTCGTGAGAGGGGGCAATCGGGCTTCCTCGTTTTTATTATAAATTCATGGTTTAGGCCTATTTTGGCCGATGCCAAAAGCTAAGGACTAAGAACTGAGGACTAAGGACTAAGGACTGAGGACTAATAACTAAAACAAAAGATATGATCGACAAGACGGAACTGGAAAAAGTGATTACCCAAGCACTTGAGGGCACCAAGATGTTCCTGGTCACCCTCAAGGTGAGCAAGGATAACGTGATTGACGTGGCCCTCGACAGTGACGAGGACATCACCATCGATGATTGTGTGGCAGTCAACGATGCAGTGCTTGCTGCCTTTGACCGTGACACTGGAGAGGACTATGAACTGACTGTGGGTTCATACGGCATTACCTCGCCGTTGTTGCTGCCCCGCCAGTACCGCAATAGCATCGGTAACGAGGTTGAAGTGCTCACCGCCGACGGCCGTAAACTCAAGGGCGTCATCGCCGATGCCGACGATGAGGGATTTACCCTGACAATGACCGTCAAGCGTAAAATCGAGGGCAAGAAACGTCCCGAGATGGTCGAGGAGCAAGAGCACTTCAATTACAGTGACATTAAACAAACAAAAAATATCATCAAAATGTGAGGTGTAGGCTTTAGCAACAGGCGATAGTAATACACTCATGACAAAAAACTGAAATATGGCTAAAAGAGAAGAAGCGGTGAACATGACCGCGCAATTTGCCGAGTTCAAAGAGCTCAAGGACATCGACAAGGGTACACTCATCAGCGTGCTCGAGGAATCATTCCGCAGCGTGCTTTCTAAGATGTTTGGCGATGATGATAACTTTGACATTATCGTCAACCCTGACAAGGGCGACTGCGAGATCTATCAGAACTTGACTGTCGTTAACGACGGCGAGGTCGAGAATCCCAACAAGCAGATTTCGTTGAGCGACGCTAAGGCCGATGATGACCCCGATTGTGAGGTGGGCGAGGAGCACACCCGCAAGATCGACTTCACGAAGTTCGGTCGCCGTGCAATCCTTAATCTGCGCCAGACGTTGGCCAGCAAAATCCTGGATTTGCAGAAGGATGCCATCTTCACCAAGTTCAAAGCCCTCGAGGGCCAACTGGTGGCTGGTGAGGTTTATCAAGTGTGGAAACGCGAAGTCCTGCTGCTCGACGACGACAAGAACGAACTCTTGTTGCCCAAGGAGGAACAGATTCCCACCGACATCTACCGCAAGGGCGATGTCGTGAGGGCTGTCATTGAGCGCGTGGACAATCTGAACAATAACCCCAAGGTGATTGTGTCTCGCACGAGCCAGAACTTCCTGCGTCGCCTGTTTGAGCAGGAGGTGCCCGAGATTCACGACGGCCTCATCGTGATCCGTGCCGTTGCCCGCATCCCGGGTGAGCGTGCCAAGATCGCCGTTGAGAGCTATGATGACCGCATCGACCCCGTTGGAGCCTGCGTCGGCGTCAAGGGTGCCCGCATCCATGGCATCGTGCGCGAGTTGCGTAACGAGAACATCGATGTCATCAACTATACCAGCAATCCTCAGTTGCTCATCCAGCGTGCGTTGAGCCCCGCCAAAATCTCGTCCATCCGCTTGGATAACGAGAACAAGCATGCCGAGGTGTTCCTGCGTCCCGAAGAGGTGTCGCTGGCCATCGGTAAGGGCGGCTTGAACATCAAATTGGCTAGCATTCTCACCGGCTACAGCATCGATGTTTACCGCGATGTGGAGACCGAGGGCGAGGAAGACATCTACCTGGATGAGTTCAAGGACGAGATCGACGAGTGGGTAATCGAGGCGCTCAAGAATGTGGGCCTTGCCACCGCCAAGAGTGTGCTGCGCACCCCGCGCGCAGACCTGATCGACCGTGCCGACCTCGAAGAGGACACCGTGGACTACCTGTTGTCTGTCCTCAGAGCAGAGTTTGAAGAGTAAAGACTGGCTTCTAGCCACGAGTATTTGACAATTATTCACTTCTCAATTTCAATATAATACAGCCGAAAGCATTTTGCCGAAAGCAAACCGACAACAAAAAGACATTATATGGCGATAAAAATCAGTAAAGTCATTAAGGACCTGAACGTGGGTAGGCAGACCATCGAGGAATTCCTGCACAAGAAGGGCATCGAAATCGACGCCAGCATCAATGCGCGCATCGATGACGAGGTCTATGAGATGCTTGTCAAGGAATTCAAGCCCGACATGGACTTAAAGAGCAAGTCGGAGAAGATGGCCAACGAACGCCAGAAGGAGAAAGCCAAGCAGAACGCCACCAAGGAGTCGCACGAGATCAAGACTGTCCTCCCCGGACAGAAACCTAAAATCTTGGGCAAGATCGACTTGGATGCTGCTGGCAAGCCCAAACCCGCAGTGAAGCCTGAAAGTGAGCCCGAGGCTAAGGCGGAGAAACCCGTCGAGGCAAAACGGACTGAAGCCAAGCCTGTAGAGAAGAAAACCGAGCAGGCCGAAACCGTCAAGGAGGAGAAGCCCGAGACCAAACCGGTTGCCGAGCAACCCGTAGCCGTGGAATCGGCAGAGCCCAAGGCTGAAGCCCCCGAGGTTAAAGAGGAGAAATCTGTTGAAGTACAACAGACTGAGCCTCAGCCCGAGCCCGTTCAGGAAGTAGAGCCTCAGGTCGAGGAGCCTCAGGACGAGAAGACCGACGAGGTGTTCAAGCCCGTTTCCGAGACCGTTAGCGGCCCTCAACTCAAGGTGGTGGGCAAGGTTGACCTCACATCCATCAACCAGCAAACCCGTCCCCGCAAGAAGAGCAAGGAGGAGAAGCGCAATGAGCGCATCGCCAAGGCTCAGGCCGAGAATGCCGGCAAGAAGAAGCGCAAACGCATCGGCAAGGAGAAAGTGGATATCGAGAGCGCCGGCAACCAGCCGTCGGCTCAGCCTGGCAAGAACCGTGGCAGCAAAGACGAGCAGGCTGGCAAGCGCGGTAAAGATAAGAACAAGAACCGCAGGCCGCTCAGGCCCGAGGTCAGCGAGGAGGACGTTCAGCGCCAGATGAAGGAGACGCTGGCACGCCTCACCGCCAAGAATACCAAGAAGGCCGCAGCAGCACGTCGTCGCGAGAAACGCGAGGAGTTCCGTGAGGAGCAGCGTGAAGAGGCAGCTCTGGCAGCAGCTCAGAGCAAGGTGTTGAAACTCACCGAGTTTGTGACTGCCAATGACTTGGCAAGCATGATGAATGTGCCCATCAACAAGGTTATCGCCACTTGTATGAATCTGGGCGTGATGGTGAGCATCAACCAGCGTCTCGATGCCGAGACCATCAATATTGTTGCCGATGAATTTGGCTTCAAGACCGAGTACACCAGTGCCGAGGTGGCCGAGGCTATCAACGACGAGGAAGACGATCCCGCAGATCTCGTTCAGCGTCCGCCCGTTGTGACCGTCATGGGTCACGTGGACCACGGTAAGACCTCGTTGCTGGACTACATCCGCAACTCTAACGTCATCGCTGGTGAGGCTGGTGGTATCACCCAGCACATCGGTGCTTATAACGTGAAGTTGCCCAATGGCCGCCGCATCACCTTCCTGGATACCCCTGGTCACGAGGCGTTTACCGCTATGCGTGCACGTGGTGCTAAGGTGACCGATATCGTCATTGTGATTGTCGCTGCTGATGATAACGTCATGCCGCAGACCGTCGAGGCGTTGAACCACGCGTCGGCAGCAGGCGTGCCCATCATCTTTGCCATCAACAAGATTGATAAACCTAGCGCCAACCCCGAGAAGATTAAGGAGGAATTGGCTCAGATGAACTACCTCGTCGAGGATTGGGGTGGCAAGTATCAGAGCCAGGATATCTCGGCCAAGAAGGGTATCGGCGTTGCTGAATTGATGGAGAAGGTGCTCCTCGAGGCCGACATGCTCGACCTCAAGGCCAATCCCAACCGCAAAGCCACGGGTTCGGTCATCGAGTCGTCGCTGGACAAGGGCCGCGGCTATATCGCTACCGTGCTCATCGACAACGGCACCCTGCATGTGGGTGATATCGTGCTGGCAGGTACACACTTCGGTAAGGTGAAGGCCATGTTCAACGAGCGTAATGCGCGCATTACCGAGAGTGGTCCCTCAACGCCTGTGCTGATTCTGGGTCTTGACGGTGCTCCCACCGCTGGTGACAAGTTCAACGTGATGGACACCGATCAGGAAGCCCGCCAGATTGCTAACAAGCGCGAGCAGTTGCAGCGTGAGCAGTCACGCCGCACTCAGCACCGCGTCAGTCTGGAAGACATCGGCCGTCGCCGCGCGTTGGGTGAGTTCCATGAGCTCAACTGTATTGTCAAGGGTGACGTGGACGGTTCAATCGAGGCTCTGAGCGATTCACTCATCAAGTTGTCCACCCCCGAGGTTCAAGTGAATGTTATCCACAAGGCTGTGGGTGCCATTACCGAGAGCGATGTTACCCTGGCGGCTGCCAGTGATGCTTACATCATCGGCTTCCAGGTGCGTCCGTCGGCATCGGCCAAGCGTGCCGCCGAGCAGGAGGGTGTTGACATTCGTCTGTACTCCATCATCTATGACGCCATCGAGGAGGTCAAGAGCGCTATGGAGGGTATGCTTCAACCCGATATCAAGGAAGAAGTCACCGGTACTGCCGAGGTGCGCCAGGTTTACCACATCAGCAAGGTGGGTACCATTGCCGGAGCCATGGTTACCGAGGGCAAGGTCAAGCGCCAGAGCAAGGTACGCCTGATTCGCGACGGTATCGTTATCCACACTGGCGAACTGGCTTCGCTCAAGCGTTTCAAGGACGATGCCAAGGAGGTTACCAGCGGCTATGACTGCGGTTTGAGCATCAAGTCCTACAACGACCTGCAAGAGGGCGATATCATCGAGGCATTTGAGGAGATTGAGGTTCACAAGACCTTGTAATCCTGCCTCAGGACATGAAATATTACCTCAATATAGGTAGTAATATTGGCAATCGGCGCGATAATCTCTATCGCGCCGTCGTTGCTTTGGTCGAGGGCAGCAGTGGTGCCGCTGTGTCGCGGATTGTCGAGAGTGAGCCCTGGGGGTTTGACAGCGAGAACAGGTTTATGAACATAGGCCTGTGTCTTGATAGCGATTTGGACCCGCAGGCTATGCTTGACCGCCTGCATGACATCGAGCGAGCGCTGGGCAGCGCTAATCACCGCGATGCTGATGGCCACTACATTGACCGCCTGGTCGATATCGACATCATGGCGATTGATGTCATGGTCATTGACACTCCCGCCTTGCAGGTGCCTCATCGGCACATGGCGGAGCGCGACTTTTTCCTGCGGCCCATGATGGAGTTGGCGCCGTTGTGGCGCCATCCCGTGACCGGGCTCACGGCATCACAGATGTTGGCACTCTTAAACTAGAAGAGTGCTTTTTTTGTTATTTTAAGATGATGTTTCGTGATTAATGTCTATATTTGCATGTTTAACACATTACAACCATCGGATTATGATGAGAAAGATATTATATATCATCATGGTAACTGTCGCCTTTCAGGTGTCGGCGTTGAACGTCGTGAATAACCCTGCGGGCGGCTTGTCACAAATGGTCAAGGACCTGAACATTACTGAGCTGACGGTGACCGGATCGATGAACGCCAGCGATTTCTACTTCATCTCTGAAAAATTACACAAGTTGACCAAGTTGGATCTGTCGCTAGTGAATGTAGTTGCTTGCCACACGACAAAAAGTTACTATTGGAAACATGATTTTGATGCTAACACGTTGCCTGTTGGCGCTCTTGCCGGCTTGAAGGTGAGCACGGTGAAATTGCCTCAAGGCATCACCGTCATCGAGAGGGCCGCCATGGTCGATTGTGACCACATGACCTCTCTTACCTTGCCCACATCTCTGGTGACCATCGGCGACTATGCGTTTGCGGGTTGTGAGGCGTTGACTTCAGTCACTCTGCCCGCTAGTGTCGTTACCGTGGGCCGTGGTGCATTCATGCGCTGCAAGGCGTTGCAGAGTTTCGCTGTGACCTTGGCGAGTCAGTTGACCACGCTTGACGCGACGGCGCTGCTCGATTGCCCCGCGTTGAAAACCGTCAACCTTGGTCCCGCCGTACAACTTGTCGGCGAGCGTGCCCTGGCCGGAACGGGAATCGAGCAGTTGGATCTCTCACAGAACACAAAACTGACAACGATGGGCGACTGGGCGATGGTCAACACGCCTGTGTCCCAAGCCAAATTGCCTGACGCCCTAGCCGAACTGGGCAACGGTGCCTTCCTCTACGATACCAATCTGTACAGCATCACGTTGGGCGATCATCTGGATAATTTGAATGACTATCTGCTGGCAGGTACCAACCTGAGCGGTGACCTCGCGCTCGAAGGGGTTTCACGCATTGGTGACTATGCCTTGTACAACCTCTCGCAACTATCGGTTGTGGAGTTGCCGGCTACACTGACCTGGATAGGCAATTATGCCATGGCAGGCATGACGGGCATGACGGCGCTGACCAGCAATGCCTCCAGTGTGCCTGAGTTAGGCGAGAACGTGTGGGCAGGCGTGAATCAGCATGAGATACCCTTGACGGTGCCCAAGTCCTCGATGGGCGACTATCAGGCCGCTGAGCAATGGAAGGAATTCAAGTTTGATACCTCTTGGCTCAAGGGGGATGTCAATGGCGACGGCGAGGTGAATATTGCCGATGTCAATGCCTTGATTAATATCATTCTGGGCAGTACTGCCGACGCCGAGACCATGATGCGCGCCGACGTCAACGAGGACGGCGAGGTAAATATCGCCGATGTCAATGCCTTGATCAATATCATTCTTGGCAGTAAATCGTTGCTGTCGAGCCAAGTGGATATCGATGACCTGTTGAGACTTGCCGATGTGGCCATTCAGCCTGGCGAGGAGCGCACCCTTAGTCTTGTGCTCGACAATGCCCAGGACTACAGCGCCCTGCAGTGCGACATCATCTTGCCCGATGGCTTGACGCTGGTGGGTGTGAAGGCTTCTCGTGGACAGGTAGCCTTGAATGAAGGCGATGGCATGGCTTCACGTGTAATTTCCTACTCGAAGGTGAAATCGCGCTTCGAGGACGAGGTTGTGCTCACGGTCACCGTGCGCGCCGATGCGGCATTGGCCACCGAGAGCGAGATTACGCTGACTCATGTGGTGCTTTCAGACGATAACAACGTGGGCTGGCATGCTGCCGACTACACTGCACAGGTGACCAATAGCACAGGCGTTGAAGACCTGATGGCCAATGCTGACCGCGTGTGGACCGAAGGCCGCACCTTGTTGATTGATACCCGCTGCGAGGGTACCGCAATGCTTGCGGCTGTCAATGGCATGGCACGCACTGTCAATGTCGAGCAGGGCGTGAACCGCATTGACATGGCGCCTGGCTTCTACGTCGTCTCCCTCAACAACAGGAGTTACAAAATCGCGATTAAGTAAAAACCGACAATAAAGGTATTGAAAGAATATGGGTAAGAATAAACTCAAGAAATTTGCTGACATGGAGCGCATGGAGTGCGTCTTCCAGTTCCCCTTTGCAGTAGTCACTCAAGAGGGTGGCTGCCCCATGCGCGGCAAGTGGAACGAGTTGTACTTCAAGAACGGCAATCCCATCGTGCTGGAACTCGGTTGCGGCAAGGGGGAATATGCCGTGGGACTGGCTCAACGCTTCCCTGATAAGAATTACATCGGTGTGGACATCAAGGGCGCCCGCATGTGGACGGGTGCTAAGCTGGCGACGGAACTCGGCTTGCCCAACGTGGCTTTCTTGCGCACGAGCATCGAGTTGATTGACCGCATGTTTGCCCCCGACGAGGTGTCTGAGATATGGATTACTTTCCCCGACCCGCAGATGAAGAAGGTGAACAAGCGTCTGACCTCGACGCGCTTCCTGAGCAACTACCGTAACATCCTGTGCGATGGCGGCATCGTTCACTTGAAGACCGACAGCCCCTTCCTCTATACCTATACCCATGCCCTTGTCGAGGAGAACCATCTTCCCGTCGAGGCCGATACCGATGACCTGTATGCCAGCGGCCTGGCCAATGACATCCTGGACATCAAGACCCATTACGAGATGCAGTGGCTGCAGCGTGGCTTGACCATCAAGTACATCCGCTTCGCCCTGCCTCATGATATCGAACTCATCGAGCCAGACATCGACATTGAGCCCGACACCTACCGCAGCTACAACCGTGGCTACATACAGATGCCGCAACTCATGCCCGATGATGACAATAATGCTAACCATTAACCTAACTATATAATCAACAAATATGACAATCTATCCAAATCTGATACTGGATGCCCTGCGCACGGTGCGTTATCCCGGAACGGGAAAAGACATCGTGGATATGGGCATGGTGAACGATGACATACGCATCGATGACAACCACGTGAGTTTTTCACTGACCTTTGAGAAGCCTACCGACCCCTTCATCAAGAGTGTGGTCAAGGCCGCCGAGGCCGCTATTCTCGCCCATGTGGGCAATGACGTGGATATCAAGGGCAACATCGGTGTGAAAACCCGCCAGGACAATCCTGTGCGCAAGATTGAGAATCCGTTGCCTGGCGTCAAGAACATCATTGCCGTTAGCTCGGGTAAAGGCGGTGTGGGCAAATCCACCGTCGCCTGCAACCTCGCTGTGGCCCTCGCGCTGCAAGGCTACCGTGTGGGCTTGCTGGATGCCGACATTTTCGGCCCCTCGATGCCCAAGATGTTCGGCGCCGAGGACGAGCAACTATATATGCACGAGGTCGATGGCAAGAACCTCATCATCCCACTGGAGAAGTATGGCGTGAAGATGCTGTCCATCGGCTTCCTCGTGGATAAGGAGAAGGCTGTGCTATGGCGCGGTGCTATGGCCAGCAATGCCATGCGCCAGCTCATCACCGAGGCCGATTGGGGCGAACTCGATTACTTCGTCATCGATATGCCGCCGGGCACGAGCGACATTCACCTGACCCTGGTGCAGACACTGGCTATCACTGGTGCCATTGTGGTCACCACGCCCCAGCAGGTGGCCCTGGCCGATGCGCGCAAGGGCATCAGCATGTTCATGGGCGAGCACGTGGGAGTTCCCGTGCTGGGCATTGTCGAGAACATGTCGTGGTTTACTCCTGCAGCCCACCCCGATGAGCAATACTTCATTTTCGGCCGCGACGGCGGTAAGCAGTTGGCCGAGAAACTGGATGTTGAGCTGCTGGGACAGATTCCCCTGGTGGCAGGCATCTGCAAGGGCAGCGATGACGGCCAGCCCGTGGTGCGCATGAACGACGTGAGCGGTATCGCCTTCAAGAAACTGGCTACACGCGTTGTCGAGGCGGTGGATAAGCGCAACGAGACCTTGCCGCCAACCGAGGTTGTACAAACGCATTAATGCTAACAGATAAATAATATTTCCGTATAACATCAAAATCTACTGATTATGAAAAAGATTATTGCAATGCTGGCTGTAGCAGCTATGTTGCTCACCAGTTGTGGATCGGTTCCCATCACGGGACGCAAGCAGTTGAACCTTGTCAGCGACCAGGAAGTGTTGGCGGCAAGTCTCCAGCAGTATGCCAGCTTCATGCAGACGGCAACCATATCCAACCAGAAGGCCCAGAGTGCCCAGGTGACCCGCGTCGGTCAGCGCATCGCAGCGGCCACCGAGGCCTATCTGAAGTATGCCGGCCTGGAGAGCGAATTGCAGAATTTCGCTTGGGAGTTCAACCTGGTCAAGAGCGATGAGGTGAACGCTTGGTGTATGCCTGGCGGCAAAATCGTGGTTTACGAGGGCATTATGAACCTTGTGGGCAGTGACGATGAGTTGGCGGTAGTGATAGGCCATGAGGTGGCTCACGCCGTTGCCAAGCACAGCAACGAGCGCATGAGTCAGCAGGTTCTGGCCGAGTATGGCGCCAATGCCATCGGCATCTTTACCAGTGGCAAGAGTGCTGCAACCCAGCAGATTGCCCAGCAGGTCTATGGCCTGGGTGCACAGTATGGCGTGATGCAGCCCTTCTCGCGCAAGCATGAGAGCGAGGCCGACAAGATGGGTCTGGTGCTCATGACAATCGCCGGTTATAATCCGGACACTGCTGTCACATTCTGGCAGAAGATGGCGGCCACCACTACCCAGGAACCGCCCGAGTTTATGAGTTCTCACCCGAGCCATGCCACCCGCATCGCTGACATCAAGAAGTGGCTGCCCGAGGTAAAGAAACAGTACGGCAGCAAGCAGTAAATGAGGCGTTTATTTAGCATCATTGCCTTATCGGTGGCGTTGTTGCCATTGACGGTAACGGCACGCACGATAGCGGACTTTTTTGCGAGTGAGCCAGGTGAGATTTTCACCTTGCTCACCCGCACACACCGCCTTGACATGGTGGATTACTATCGCAGTGGCCAGCAGGTGGCTATCCAGAACAACATGGAAGGCGCGAGCCAACTCCTGGAGATGGATAGCACTTACCTCAAGTTGCAGTCCAGTGCTGGCAAGGTGGTGGAGATGCGCATGAGGCTGGCGGGCAAGGACACGGTCATTACTGTAATCGAGACAGTGATGGCACCAGTTCCCGACAGCAGGCTCACCCAGTGGAATACCCATTGGCAGCAATATACCAGCGACCGACTGTTCGCCATGCCTGGCATCGACGATTTCATCGTGAAAAAGATGAATGGCGACACGCGGGCCGACTTGCAGGCCGTGATGCTCTTTCCGCTCGTCCAGCTCACTTTCAAGGGCGACAACCACGATATTATTGAGGCAACACATGGCTTGGAACAGTTCCTTGCCCCTAACGAGTATAAGCGCTTTGCCGAGTACTTTAAGCCGTCGATACGTTACCGTTTTGATGGCTTGAAAATCAAGCCTGTCAAGAAATAATGGGCAATCCTTTTTCATCATCTCAACCTCAGGGCGTGACCCTGAGCGAGTTCAACGCCCGCATCGAGCGCCAGTTAAATGGAGTGGAAGACCTTCAGAGCCAGTGGGTCATTGCCGAGACTAGCGACCTGCGCCTGAACCGCAGTGGGCACTGCTATACCGAACTCATCGAGAAGGACGCACAGGGCACGACCATTGCTAAGATTGGCGCTGTTATCTGGGCTGGCACTTATAGGCAACTGTATCATGAGTTCTTGACGCGTACGGGCCAAGTCCTTGCCACAGGCATGAAGGTGCTGGTCAACGTCACGGCGTCTTTCCATCGCCTCTATGGCGTCAAGGTCGTCATCAACGCCATCGATCCCAGCTACACCCTGGGCGACATGGCACGTCAGCGCCAAGAAATCATCAACCGCCTCACTGCCGAGGGCATCATTGACCTGAACAAGGAATTACCGATGCCCGAGGTACCACAACGCGTGGCCATTGTGTCGGCCGAGGGTGCTGCGGGCTACGGCGACTTCATGAATCAGCTCCAGGGCAACCCCTATGGCTTGCAGTTCTACACCTGCCTGTTCAATGCGGTCCTGCAGGGCACCCAGACGGTCCCTACGGTAATGGCCGCCCTTGATCGCATCAATCGTTACATTGACCTGTTTGACTGCGTGGTCATCATCCGTGGCGGTGGCGCCACGTCCGAACTTAACTCGTTCGACAACTATGACCTGGCATCCTATGTGGCCAATTTCCCGTTGCCCGTGATTGTGGGCATCGGGCACGAGCGCGACGTCACGGTCCTGGACTATGTCGCCGCCAAGCACGTCAAGACCCCGACGGCTGCTGCCGAGTGGCTCATCCAGCAGGGCGCCAACGCCCTGGCGCATCTCGACGAACTGCAAGTCGCCGTGATGAATGCCGTGAGGGACACCGTCGGCCAGGCCAGGGAGCAGTTGGCCTATTATACCAGCCTGATTCCCCCAACTGCCCAACGCATCATCGAGACCAACCGCGTCAAGCTAGAGAATTTTGCCAGGAACATACCCTTTGCCGCCAATGGGCTCATCGCCAACCAGCGCACCCACCTGGACCGCCTCATCCAGCGCATGGACGACACCATTGCCCGAGCGTTGCAGCGCGAGCAGCTCCGCCTGCAGGCCCTTGACGACAAGGCTCGCCTGCTGTCCCCGGTAAACATCCTGCAACGCGGCTACTCTCTGGTGTGGCACAACGACCGATGTGTCACCGCCGCCAGCCAGCTACAGCCCGGCGACCGCATCACCGTCCAGTTTGCCGAGGGCACTACCGATGCGACAGTAGAGGATTAGGCAACGATACTAACAACTAAAAAACAAGAAATCATCATGGAAGAAAACAACAAAATGACCTATACCCAGGCTGTTACCGAACTCGAGCAGCTGGTCCAGAAGATGCAAGACCCGCAGTGCAGCATCGACAACCTCACCGACTACACCAAGCGCAGCAAGCAACTGCTCGACATCTGCCGCCAAAAGCTCACCGCAGCCGACGAGCAACTCAAGCAAATCCTCGCCACCATCTAGCAACAGTAATCTATTCACGGTCAACCAGTTATTAGTTCAATAAATAGTACAATCAAAAACTATTATCTATTAACTAATAACTATTAACTAAAAAATGATTACCTTTGCACCCGCAAAGATGGAGCAAGCCCAACAGGAAACAAGTTTTTCTTGATTTCCCCTCAGGCCCACCCCATTTTCATAAAAAATCACCCACGCGCCTGTGGCGAAATTGGTAGACGCGCCAGACTTAGGATCTGGTAACTCCGGTTGTGTAGGTTCGAGTCCTATCAGGCGCACAAGAAAACCACAAAACCCGCTGGATGTTAGCGGGTTTTGTGTGTATATTTAGGCCCTGAAATGAAACTGAACCTACTGTTAATTTCTTACATAAAAAGAAAGGTCATTTTTTCTTCTTAATAAAGTGATTTCTTGATCTCGACAGACTTATAAATCAGGAATTATATCTATATTTGTAAGTTAAAAGATGAAGAAACATTTTTAATTTCTGAAACAATGAAAGTTATTGAAACACCTGAAAGAATACGTATTGTAGATAAAAGAGGTCTACTATTAGAGCAGTGTTCTTTTTATGAATATGTGTATAAGTTCAAATTGGAATATTTCTATAAAAATAAAGTGATAACCGAAGATCAATATGAAGATGGGTGTAAAAAATTAAACGACCAGCCTTCAGATATCGAAGAGTGTTTGAAGTACTTAGAACGCATCAACGAAGATCTTTATCTGATTACAGGTAGATATAAGAGGGTTCACAAAAGAACTGAATTGTGGGGTTGATGCTTCGTTCAGAATCACAGGTAATGGAAATGCAGGAATGGCTCTATCAAAACTTCAAAAGTAAGAAAATGCCTTCCCAAGAGCAGGTGATGGACAAAGCACAAGAAATAATGTTGAAACAAGTACAAATAGAAAACAAATAGATAATGGACGACATTTACCTAAACGATTTTCACAGAGAGAGCCAAGAGCGCTTAGGGGAAGCCTTGCGCAAGCAGAAGCGCCTATCACCTCAAGAGGTTCACGAAATGCTGCTGAAACACAAGGAACTGACAAGGGGTACATGCGTCAAGAAGAATATGCAGAACACGACTGAAAAAAACAATAAAGCAGATTGAAAATGGTAGATTTGCATTCAAACGAATTTTGGCTGAAGAGTCGAGAATCTGCAAGGCAGCACTTGGCCAATCAACGTGGTTGCTCAGTGGAAGAAGCTGTAGCTCAAGCTATACGCCTGAAAGAGTGGACCAAGAAAGAAATGGAAGGAATCAACAAAAGAAGATACTGATGGACTAGGCTAACGCACGGAATCTTTCATCAAAAGAACCCTCCCTTTGATGAACCACTGTCCATCTGGAATACTGCAGATGCGTTTAGGACAGGAATGTTTTTTACTGAATATAATTTAATCTATAATCTTACGGTTTAAGTTGCCACAAAATCATGGAGCAATGCTTGGAAGCCAAAAGACAAAGAATCTGAAAATGTATCAGTCCTTCGTTTTTTTTCCTATCTTTGCCATGCTTATTACATTAAACGATCAACAACAATGAGAATCAATCCAAAGCAAGAAGCAGCCAAAGCATTGTATAATATAATGTTTGACGAATTGGCTGAATTCAATTTTTCAATTCATGAATTAAATAGTTTATATGAATCATTAGTTATGATATCCGCTTTTTCTTACTTGAAGGGACCTCAAGAGAAAAAGGGAAGAAAAAAGGGACGGTTCTTTTGATGTAAAAATTTGACTTTTATTCTTTACTGATTCGTTGATGAGTCGTATTTGCGCCAAATATTTTGGGGGTGCGTGCGCTCCCCCTTTTTGCGCCGTTGGGCGCCTTTAGACGCCCTTAAACGCCTCGTGGGATCGCTGGAAAGGGCTGTCCATCAGGCGTTGGGAGGTTTTTTAAGGTTTTGGAAGGCGCGAACTTGAGTCCTATCTAGTGCACACTGGAAATTGCATCGTATGAAAACCAATGCGACGCAATTTTTAAAGTTCTATGTAGTATGTTACTTGAACAGGTCGTGGAGGGTGACCTGACGGTGGATAAGGTTGATGGAATGTTGGTTGGGAGCTAGGCCGTTAGCAGTAATCATTACAGGCTGGATGAGGACTCGTTTCTTAATTGTGTCACGCAATACATCCATTTTATTTCGGATTGATGCTGCTGTGGCAGCGGTGAAAGCGAATGGCCTTCGAGTGTATTTAGCCTCACACAAGTTGACAACTTTGTCGCCACGAATTATCACCAAGTCAATCTGTGCTTTGCTTGAAGTGAATCCCATGGCCTGGGTGCTAACTCCTTCGATTCCTAATGACCGCTTGATCTGCGGCAAATGAGTAAGACAGAGCCTCTCAAACGACAAGCCACACCAAGTGTTATAGGCGGGCGTTTCCATCATGTGCATCCATGTGTCGGCGTCATAGAACTTCTTGTTGTGGATGAATGTGAAATAGAAAATAGTATAGAAGTCGATTAACTGATAGATTTCGGTAGCCTCACCAAGAGAACGGTAAGTCCTTATAAACCCGCACTGTTCCAGTTCATCAAGCCTATTGGTGAGACTGCCTCCATTGCTCAAGCCAGTCGCTTCTATAATTTGGTTTCGAGTCAACCCTTGACGTTTTGCTGAGAGCGCTTTGATTATCTTGATGTGATCCCCACTCGATTTAAATAATGATGCGTACAGGTCTTGAAATTCCGTCTCAAGTAATGGCGAGTCGTTAAAAAACAACGCATCCATGTTCTGAGCCAGACTCAGGGCCGGGGAAAGTAAATCCAAGTAATAGGGAATGCCGCCCAGTGCCATATAGCATTCGGCTATCATGTCCTCTTCCCATAGGATTCCCCGATTCATCAAGAACTGTTGTACCTCGTTAAGCGTAAACGGATTGATCTTGATGCGGAATGTCAAGCGGTTGTGTAATCCTCCATGATTACGAACTATCTTCTTAACCAACCATGATGCCGCCGACCCGCAAACAATCAATAAGATATCGTCACGTGCCGAAGCCCAACTGTTCCAAAACCATTCCAAAGCCTTGACAAAATCACTTTTTGCGGTATCCATCCAAGGCAATTCATCAAGAAACACGACCTTGCGCTTACTTTGATTGTGCTCCAATAACGTGATTAAAGCTCCAAAAGCATCTAACCAATTGCTATGAGGCGTCACACCGTCAAGTCCATAACGCAACAGCGCGGCATCAAAATTGAATAATTGCTCCTGCCGTGTTCCACGAGCGATGCCTGTCACCTGAAAAGCAAATTCGTTATGGAAAAACTCCCTAATGAGAAATGTCTTGCCCACGCGACGGCGTCCATAAACCATCACAAACTCGCTGCGCCCAGAGTCACGTAGGCGCTCCAGTTCACTGATTTCAGCATTACGACCGATAATTTTCATAGCGTCTATTATTGATTTAGCCGCAAAGATAACAAAAATTTCAATATTAGCCAAGTTTTTATCATATAATTAGCTGAAATCAAAAATTATTACAATATTCAGCCAAATATATTATGATAGTTGGCTAAATATAAAGACTATGTTTACATCTAGCTGATTTTATTACAATAATTGGCTGAAATTGATAAAAATATGTACTTTTGAGCGGTATGTCATTATTTTTTCTTCTACTTTCCGCCCGAAAGAAAAAAGGGACGGTTCTTTTGATGTAAAAATTTGACTTTTATTCTTTACTGATTCGTCGATGAGTCGTATTTGCGCCAAATACTTGGGGGTGCGCGCGCTACCTCTTTCCGCGGCTCTTAACGGCTCATCGGCGTCCAGGAAGGTGCTGTCAATCAGACGCCACGAGTTTTTTAAGTTTTGGGGAGGCACGAAATAGACTTCTATATTATGCGTACAATACAACAAACCCGCTGAATTTCAGCGGGTTTGTTGCCGGATTTTATGAAAAGGTTATTTTGAGCTTGCGCTCACACTTCAACTTTACATACTCATTTCATTGTAGAATATCGAAGATCAGTTCTCGGGCCAGCTTCCTGTGAGCAGGAAATCAATGAGTCCTGCCACATCAGAGATGCTCACCTCTTGGTCACCGTCGGTATCGGCACAGATGGTGCAAATCGGCTGTTCGGGATTCAACAAATAGTCAATCAGGGCGGACACGTCACTGATGCCCACGTCACCACTGTGGTCTACGTCACCGAGGTCGTAACCGTGGCCTTCACCATGCAGGACAACAGTCTTGGCCTTGCTCCAACTGCTCCAGGTGTCGTCAGTGTAATGGGCCTTCACGCGGAAGAAGAAGGTGCCGCCGGCTGTCAGGTTCTTAACGGTGTAGAACTTGTCGGGGGTTATGCCGGTAATCAAGCGATAGGTGGCATCGCCTTCCTCGTTAACGGCCCTGAGTTTCGAGGGCTCGCTGGCATCGCCGGCATAGATCTTGATGCTCTCGATCTGGCCATAATCGTTGGGATAATAGTCACCGCGGATGGTGATTTGCTCACTCTCGGTGCAATCCAGCACAACGACATAGTCGGTGAAGTTGCCAGGGGCAAGTTCAAGATGAACTGACTGAAGGCTAGTTGATACCGTCACGCCAGAAGTGCGCCATGTGTTGTAGCCCGAAGCTCGCAGGACGACAGTTACCTTCTCATAGCCCGTCAAGTCATATTGCGGTGTGATGATGCCACCACCGGAACCCAACTGGAGGTAACCATTGCCGGTAAACAGCTGGCGGCCGTCATAGGTCCAGCCCTCGGGGAAGTAGTCCTGCCAGTGAGAAATTACACTGTAACTGCTGTAAGTGAGGTCGCTCCAGTCGGTCTCGCCCAGGAGAGCGGTGATAGGCTTGGTGGCCACCTCAAGGGTGTAGCTCTCCACATTCTTGTCGGGAGTCTCGTCGGTCCAGTCGGCGCGGAACTCAGTGAGCTTGATGAAGTTCTCAAACACCGAGGTGCCCACGATGCTGACGACTACGTCCTCGGCATTCTCGCTGCTCAAGGTGATGGTAGCGTTGTGGGTGCCCACCTCCTGGGGAGCATAGGTGATGGTGATGTCCTTACCGCTCTCGACCTCGCTCAAGGCGATATGGTTAACGTCAATCGAGAAGACACCATTGGGGTCGTCGAGGGTAACGGTCACGTCATGATCAAGGTAGTAGCCGAAGACCGAGAGCACCTGGGTAGCCGATTTCTCGGCATAGGACTCGATGGCCATGTTCAGGGCGCTGGCAGTAATCGTCGGGCCCAGATAGGGCGGCTGGATACCAATGACCATCTGCTGGTC